>CAVQWS010000028.1:0-18130 GCA_963717725.1 uncultured Actinomycetes bacterium | reverse complement strand
CGAGCACCAGTCGGTAGATCACGAAGATCGTGTAGTTGTGGTTGCGCACATAGCCGAGCAGCAGGTCGATCGCGATCAGCCCGACCGCGGCCGCCGCCAGCGTCCCGACGACGAACGGCCCGACCGAGCCAGCCGGCAGCGGAGTCAGGACGACGTTCTTGAGGCCCTTGTAGACCACGGCGCCGAAGACGATCGGGATCAGCAGCAGGAAGGCGAACCGCGCGGCCGCGTCGCGCTCAAGGCGCATGAAGCGGCCGGTGGTGATCGCGATCCCCGAGCGGGAGACGCCGGGCATCAGCGCCAGGATCTGCGAGGTGCCGATCCAGAACGCCGACCGCAGGCCGAGCTGGTCGATCTGCCGCTGCTGCGGCGAGCGATCGGCAATCCAGAGGAGCACGCCGAAGACGGCCAGGAAAATGGCGATCTGGTACGGCTGCCCCAGGTGGTTCTCGATCGTGCTCTCCCCGAGCGCGCCGGCGATCGCGGCCGGGATAGTCGCCGCGAAGATCCACCAGGAGACCCGCTCGTCCAGCGTCTCGATCTTGCGGCGCCTGACCGTACGGAACCAGGCGCCGACGTACAGCGTCACCTCGGCCCAGAAGTAGACGATCACGGAGACCAGCGTGCCGAGGTGGAGCGCGACGTCAAAGGTCTTGTTGAAGTCCGGGTGCACCTCGAGGTAGTGCCAGTCCGCGATCCATGGCACCAGGATCAGATGGCCCGACGAGGAGATCGGAAGCAGCTCCGTCAGGCCCTGCGTCACACCCAGCACGAACGCCTGCCAGTCGGAGAGCCTGCCGGCTTTCTCGCCCACGTCGCCGAGAGCGAGGGCTGCGGCCACGAGCAGCAGGACTGCGGCGACGCCGTAGACCAGCCTCGGGCGGATGCGCCGCTGCGGCTCGGCGGCTGAAACGGCGCTCGCGCTCACGGAGCCGGACGGTAGCACCAGCGGCCTGACCCCTTGACTTCGAACCCGCAGGCTGGTCGGATTGGCGCCCAGAGCGGAACCGATATCGGGGCCGCGGATTCAGGTTCGGAGGGGAGAACGAGATGCGAGCATCGGGGGACGAGCGCAGGCCGGTCCTGCGCAACAAGCGGCTGACCGCTGCCGCGGTCGGGCTGTTCGTAATCGCCACGGCGATCACGGTCGCGCTGCCGGCCGGCGCCGGCAGCAACCGGCGGGCGCTGAGAGACGTACACGGGACAAAGGCGTTCTGGCAGCGGACGACCCTCAAACGGGTCGCGAAGTCGCCGGGGATGCCGACTCTGAAGCTGCGCGGCAAGAGCGTGAAGCCGTTCCGGCTCGACGTGCGCTCGCTGCACCGCGTCCTGGCGAACACGCCGTGGGAGCGGACGCGCGCAGCGCGACTGCATCCGGTCGTGGTCTCGCTTCCGACGCCGAACGGACGCTTCCAGCGCTTCGCGCTCGAGCGGACGGCGATCATGGCGCCGGCTCTGCAGCGGAAGCACCCCAAGATCGCCACCTTCGGCGGGCGCGGGATCGACGACTCCGGCGCAGCGATCGCCGCCGACCTGAGCCCGTTCGGCTTCCACGCGTCCGTTCGCTCTCCGAACGGCGGGTGGTACATCGACCCCTACTACCGCAAGAACCCCAGCTACTACGTCAGCTACCACGGGCAGCAGCTGAAGGAGTCGCTCCCGTTCAGCGAGCACGGCGTGCTCGGCCAGGTAAAAGCCCTGTCCGCGGACGCGCCGCTCGCGCCCACAGGTGACGGGCTGCGCACCTACCGGCTAGCGCTGATCACCGACCCGGGCTACTCCGACTACGTCGGCGGCCCTGCCGAGGTGACTGCGGCCAAGGTCGCGCTGATGAATCGGGTCGACCAGGTCTACCAGCAGGACATCTCGATCCGAATGCAGCTGATCGGCAACAACGACCTGCTCAACCTGAACACCTGGGCCGCGGCGACCGCGCCGAATGGCCCCTGCGGGACCGCGGCTTGTTTCACGCAGTCGCAGGTCACCGGCTGTTCCAGCACCACCCGGGCGCGCTTCGTGATCGGCCAGATCATCGGCGCCTCGAACTACGACATCGGCCACCTCGCCCTCGGTCAGCCGGGCGGCGGCGTGGCGAACCTCGGGGTCGTTGGCCGCTCGAACAAGGCGGGCGGCTGCACCGGCATCCCGACGCCGGTGGGCGACTTCTACGCGATCGACTACGTCGCCCACGAGATGGGTCACCAGTTCGGCGGGAACCACCCGTTCAACGGGAACCAGCTGAACTGCTCGGCCGGCAACCGCAACGCGCCCAACTCGGTCGAGCCGGGCAGCGGCTCCTCGATCATGGCCTACGCGGGGATCTGCCTGACCGACGACCTTCAGCGCCACAGCGACCCGTATTTCTCGGAGCGCAGCCAGCAGGAGATCTCGACGTACACCACCTCCGCCCAGAACGCGATCAACGAGGTGCAGACGGCGTCGCTCGTCCACTTCGGCGGCGGCAACGAGGTCCAGCAGGTCACCTACGGTCCCGGCTTCCAGCGGGTGGCTTCGAACGGGGCGGCGAGCATGGCGATCAATGCCGCTCCGAGTGTGACTTCTCGCGGTGGTGCGGAGGAAAGCGGCAACACGGTCACGATCGCGACCGGCAACCCGCACACGTTGCAGGTCGGTGACGCGGTCACGATCGCCGGTGTGGGTGTTGCCGACTACAACGGAACCTGGACGGTCACGGCCGTGCCGACAACCCGCTCGTTTCAATACACGAACCCGGCGAGCGGCCTCGGCGTCAGCGGCGGCGGCACGGTCACGCTGCCGGTCGCTGTGAGCGAGTCGGGCAACACGGTCACTGTTCGGACGACTGCCGCCCACGGGCGCTCGGTCGGCGACACCGTCACGATCGCCGGCGTCGGAGCGGCCGGCTACAACGGCACCTTCGTGATCACCGCCGTGCCGAGCTCGCGGACGTACCAGTACACGAACCCGACTACAGGGCTCGCCAACTCGAGCGGCGGCACGACGACCTTCACGCCGCCGTTCCAGATCCGCATCGGCGGCAACGACTCCGCCGTGATCGGCGGCAGCGGGGTGCCGTACACGACGGCGAACGTGGAGACGGCGATCAACGGGATCCCTGGCTTCTCAGGCACGGTCACGGTCAGCGGGCTCTCGTCGACCGGGTTCACGGTCACCTATGGGGGCGCCTCGGCGGGAGCCGACGTGCCGAACGTCCAGCTCGTCAACTTCGCCTGCTCGTGCTTCTCCTCCGTCGAGGAGACGAACCACGGCGGCACAAACGACTCGTTCACGATCTCGTACGACGGCAACACGTCGGTGCCGATCGTGAACGGAACGAACTACTCGGCGGCCGGCATCGCGGCCGCGATCACACCGCTTTTGCCGGCCGGCGGGACAGTCACCGTGGCCGGCTTCGGCGGCGGCGCCTTCAACAACACCGGCTTCCAGGTGACCTTCACCGGGACGCTGGCGCAGACGAACGTTCCGTTCATGCTCCAGCTCGGCGGCTTCAGCGCGATTGCGTCCGGCTTCATCGGAGAGACCGACAAGGGCGGCGCCGTGGACAACCAGGGCACGCTCGTGCCGAACGGGAACTCCATCCCCGACGTCTCGGCTCCGGCGCAGTACACGATCCCGCTGCGGACGCCGTTCGCCCTCACGGGGAGCGCGACCGACGCGGACGGCGACCCGCTGACGTACTCGTGGGAGCAGAACGACCGCGGCGCCTCGCCGAACGGCGCGGGTACATCGCTGCTGAACAACACGAAGACGAACGGACCGCTGTTCGCGATGTTCCCGTATTCGGGACAGATCAGCGACTCCGACACGCTGCTGTACGACTCGCCAGGCGAGAACCATCTCACCAACGATCCGACGCGGGTGTTCCCGGATCTCCAGCAGGTCCTGGACAACAACACGAACGCCGACACCGGTTCCTGCCCGCCCGGGCCGATCGCCCAGCCCGTGCCGCAGGCCTCCACCGAGTGCTACTCGGAGTTCCTGCCCACGAGCGACTACGTCGGCGTGGCCGGTGTGAACGCCGACCCGCTCGCGCTGCACATGCGTTTCACAGCGCGTGACGGCATGGGCGGCAGCAACTTCGCGGACACGACACTCCTGCTCGCGAACACCGCAGGGCCGTTCCGTGTCACCTCGCCGAACACGGCCGTCTCGCTGCCGGGCAGCTCGACGCAGACCGTGACCTGGGACGTCGCCAACACGGACGTCGCGCCGGTCAGCACGAGCGACGTCAGGATCACTCTCTCGGTCGACAGTGGCCACACGTATCCGTACGTGCTGGCGGCCTCGACCCCGAACACAGGCTCCGTCTCGGTCGTCCTGCCGATGGTCGGCACGACGCACGCACGCGTGAAGATCGAAGCGGTCGGCAACGTCTTCTTCGACGTCTCCAACGCCGACTTCGCGATCACGTGGCCGTTCGCCGGCTTCTTCTCTCCGATCGGTGCCGGCGTGAACTCGGCGAAGGCCGGCAGCGCGGTCCCTGTGAAGTTCAGCCTGGGCGGCGACCGCGGTCTCGCGATCCTGGCCGACGGCTATCCGGCTTCGGTTCAGGTGGACTGCGTCACGGGCGCGCCGATCGGCTCGGCTCAGCCCACCGCCTCCGACGACGGTCTGACGTTCGCCAACGGCCAGTACAGCTACGCCTGGAAGACGTCCAAGGGCTGGAGCGGAACCTGTCGCCAGCTGCAGGTGCTACTCGTCGACGGCACGCTCCACACGGCGCTGTTCACGTTCAAATAGAGAGCCTTCACGCCCGGGGTGCGGGTTTCGCGGCCGCGCCCCGGGCTAGGCTTCCGCCTCGTGGGCGTTCCGGAGGCGAGGATCGAGCAAACCGAGGAGGCAGGGAGTGGTGTCGCACCCACGACCCGCGTCAGGCCTACCGCGACGTGCCGCGAAACTTCACACGGGTGAAGGCGCCGTGGCCCGTCTAGCCTTCGCCGCGCTGCTCGTCCTCTGTGTGACGGCCTGTTCTTCCTCGAAGCAGTCTGCGACGAGCACCGCGACGACCACCGGCCCGGTCAAGTCACCGATCGTGGTCACCACGCCGCTCTCGGAGACGCAGTGGCGGAGCCCGATCTCGGTGAAGGGCACCTCGAGCATCCCGGCCAGGCTAACGGTCGAAGTGCTGAACTCCGCGGGCAAGCAGCTCGGCAGCGAGGAGACGGCTCCCAGTGACGGCCGCTTCTCCGTAGAGGTGCCTTTCACAACCAAGAAGCTCATTCCGGGCGCGGTCTCCGTCCACGATGAGAACGGCGACCACACGGTGCTGATCTCGGTTGTACTGACTCCCTAGCGTCGTAGGCTTGATCCATGGACGAGCACGTGCTGCTCGTGGAGGATGACCCCTCGATTCGTGAGGTGGCGACGCTTGGGCTCGAGCAGTCCGGGCTGCGGGTGACGGCGGTCGGCGACGGGCGCGAGGGTCTCGACCGCTTCCGCCAGGGTGGTGTCGACCTGGTCGTGCTCGACGTGATGCTGCCCTCGCTCGACGGCTTCGAGGTGCTGCGCGAGATCCGCCACGACAGCCAGGCGCCGATCGTGATGCTGACGGCGCGCAGCGAGCTCCATGACGTGGTCGTCGGGCTCGAGCTCGGCGCCGACGACTACGTGACCAAGCCGTTCGAGCTGCCCGAGCTCGTGGCGCGCGTGAAGGCGGTGCTGCGGCGCGCGACTCCGACAGGCGACGAAGGCACGCTCAGCGTCGCCGGGCTCGAGATCGACCCCGACGGGTTCACGGCCAGGAAGCGCGGGGAGGAGTTGCAGTTGACGGCGACCGAGTTCCGGCTGCTGCTCGAGCTCGCGCGGCGGCCGAAGCAGGTCTTCACGCGCGAGCTCCTGCTCGACCTGGTCTGGAACTACGACTACCTCGGCGACTCGCGCCTCGTCGACGCGGCCGTGCAGCGGCTGCGGGCGAAGGTCGAGGACGATCCGAAGCAGCCGACGCTGATCAAGACCGTCCGCGGGGTCGGCTACCGCTTCGACGCCGGCTCGTGACCCTCCGTCGCCGGCTCACCCTCGTGCTCGCGCTGGCGGTGGGCTTGTCGGGGATCGCGCTGGCGGCGGGCTCGTACTTCCTCGTCCGGCACAACCTGCTCTCGGACTCGGTCGACTCGAGCATTGTGCAGACGCGGCGGAACCTCGCCGTCGCGCCTGCCTACCGCGACACGGGCAAGCTCGTCGACGCGTACAAGAGCCGAGGCGACTTCCTTACGGTCGCTACCCGCGGCGGCGAGACGTTCCTCTCCAGCGCGAGCGTCTCGCTGCGCTCGGTCCCCGCCGGCTTGCGAGCGGTCGTCGGTCGCGGCGAGCTCGGCTACGAGCGCACGACCGTCGCGGGCGACCGGTTCCTCGTCACCGGCGCTCCCGCCGCGCACGGGAGGAAGCTCTACTTCTTCTTCCCCGAGAACGGCCTGCGGCACGAGCTGTCGGTGCTGCGCAACGTGCTGCTCGGCGGGGTCGGGATCCTCGTGCTGCTGGCGGCACTCGCGGGAGTCGTGCTCGCGCGCAGTGCGCTCCGGCCGGTGGCGCGGGCCAGCAGCGCGGCGCAGTCGCTGGCCGAGGGCCTGCTCGAGACGCGGCTGCCGGTCGAGGGCCGCGACGAGTTCGGCGCCTGGGCGCAGTCGTTCAACGAGATGGCCGCCGCTCTCGAGGCGAAGATCGGCGAGCTGCAGGCCGCGCAGGCGCGCGAGCGGCGCTTCACGGCAGACGTTGCCCACGAGCTGCGCACACCGCTGACCGCGCTGATGGGCGAGGCCTCGCTGCTGGCCGGCCACCTCGACCAGATGCCGCCGGAGTCGCGCCGGCCGGCCGAGCTTCTGATCGCGGACGTGGCTCGCCTGCGCAAGCTCGTCGAGGACCTGATGGAGATCTCACGCTTCGACGCCGGCGCCGAGAGCGTCCACGCCGAGGAGGTCGACCTCGCGGCGCTCGTGCGGGCGACGGTGCGGGCGCGCGGCTGGGACGACCGCGTGCGGCTCGAAGGCGACGGCCTGCGGGTGACCAGCGACCCGCGGCGACTCGAGCGGATCGTGGCCAACCTCGTCGACAACGCGCTCGAGCACGGCGGCTCGTCGGTCTCGGTGCGGATCGGCGAGAACGAGATCGAGGTCGCCGACGACGGGCCGGGGATCCCA
The DNA here is from genome assembly GCA_963717725.1 of uncultured Actinomycetes bacterium. GTDB lineage: Bacteria > Actinomycetota > Thermoleophilia > Gaiellales > Gaiellaceae > AC-32. Next base: position 10,997 of record CAVQWS010000028.1, on the reverse strand, counting down.
CAAGAGCATTTGCCGCACGTCTTCGAGCGCTTCTACAAGGCGGACGCCTCCCGCAGCGGCAGCGGCACCGGCCTCGGCCTGGCGATCGCGCGGGAGAACGCGATCCTGCTCGGCGGCGAGCTCGAGGTCGCAAGCGAACCTGGACAGGGCACGCGCTTCACGCTCCGGCTGTAGCGAAACCGTTACGCCGCCGTCACAGGGACGTTGCTCCGTGGGTCGAGGATGGCGGTGCCAATGGAAACGCCAGAAGGAGCCGCAATGTCCCGCTTGCTCATCATCCTCGCCTCGTTCGCGCTGCTGCTCGTGAGCTCCGCGTCGGCCGGGCCCTCCACAGCCACGATGCGCGTCAGCGTCTCGAGCGCCGGTGTGCAGGCGGACCGCGACGCCTACGCCGTCGGCCTCAGCGCCAACGGCCGTCTCGTCCTGATCAACGCCCAGGCGACCGACCTCGTCCCCGGCGACACGAACGAGCGCTGGGACGTCTTCGTGCACGACCGCTCGAACGGCAAGACCGAACGGGTCAGCGTCTCGACTGGCGGCGCCCAGGGCAAGGCGACGCGTGATCCCTGGGGTGGCTCGATCGCCGGCGGCATCAGCGCGAACGGGCGCTACGTCGTCTTCCAGTCGGACGCGCCGAACCTCGTCTCCCGCGACACCAACCGTGCCGCAGACATCTTTCTGCACGACCGCGCGAGCGGCGTGACCAAGCGGGTCAGCGTCGGCACGCACGGCCAGGCGAACGGCGCCAGCGGCTCGGCCACGATCAGCGCGAGCGGGCGCTACGTGGCCTTCGAGTCCGCCGCCTCGAACCTCGTCGCCCGCGACACGAATCGCAAGGTGGACGTCTTCGTCCGCGACCTCGCCACCGGCAAGACCTCGCGGATGAGCGTCTCGAGCCGCGGCGTCCAGGCCGGGTGCAAGGTCTGGTGTGAGAGCACTCAGCCGTCGCTCAGCACCGACGGACGCTATGTCGCGTTCGAGTCCTCGGCGACGAACCTCGTCCGGGGAGACACGAACAAGCTCGCCGACGTGTTCGTCCGCGACCGGCGCACCGGCCGCACGGAGCGCGTCAGCGTCACCAGCAAGGGCAAGCAGGCGGGTGCCGACCACACGAACAACGGCAGCAACGCGCCGTCGATCAGCGGCGACGGCCGCTATGTCGCCTTCCACTCGGCCGACTCGAACCTGGTGCCCGGCGACACCAACCGGACGTTCGACATCTTCGTCCACGACCGCAAGACCGGCCGGACGACGCGCATCAGCGTCAGCAGCGCCGGTCGGCAGGCGAACGGAGAGAACGTCGGCGCACCGAGCTTCAGCGCCGACGGCCGCTACGTCGCCTTCAACTCACTGGCCACGAACCTCGTTCCGAGCGACGACAAGACCAACGACATCCTGGACGTCTTCGTCCGCGACCTGCGGGCCGGCACCACGATGATCGCCAGCCTCGGGTCTGCGGGCCAGCACGGCGGCGACTCGAGTGCGGTGAGCGGGATCGCGTTCAGCAGCGACGACCAGGTGCTCGCCTTCTCCTCCTTCGCCCCGAACTTCGTCCCGGGCGATACGAACGGCACGGCTGACGCCTTCCTGCGCAACATCAAGGCGGGAAACTCGTCCACCCGCGTCGAAGGGAAGTAGCAGTGAAGACGCGGCTCGCATTCGCCGGGATGCTCGCGCTGGGCGTGCTCGGCTTCGCGCTGGCAGGTTGCGGGTCGGAGAAGGCAGTCTCCCTCGGCAAGCCCGGCTCGGGCGCGGCGACCACCACCGCGCCCGAGCAGACCGGCACCCAGAAGTCGAACGTCTCGCTCGAGGTCTGGTTCTCTCGCGACAACGGGCTCGTCGCCGTCCGGCGGGCACACGCGCCGACGCAGCTCGTCGCGACCGCGGCGATGAACGCGTTGCTCGAGGGGCCCACGGCAGCGGAGCGCTCGGCCGGCCTGTCGAGCGCCGTGCCCCCGGGGACGCGGCTGCTCGGGATCGCGATCCACGACGGTCTCGCGACGGTCGACCTGACCTCCGAGTACCAGTCCGGCGGCGGCGCGCTCTCGATGCAGACGCGGCTCGGCCAGGTCGTCTACACGCTCACCCAGTTCCCGACCGTGGAGAAGGTGCGCTTCCGCCTCGACGGCGAGCCGGTCAACGTCTTCTCGAGCGAGGGCATCGTGCTCAAGAACCCGGTCGGCCGCAGCGACTACGCCGCACTGCTGCCGGCGATCACGGTCGACAAGCCGGCGGCCGGCGCTCGCGTCACGAGCCCGGTGACCGTCTCCGGGAGCGCGAACGTATTCGAGGCGAACGTGACCGTCGAGGTGCTCGACGCCAGCGGCAAGGTGGTCGGCAAGACGTTCACCACCGCCAGCTGCGGCACCGGCTGCCGCGGCACGTACTCCGTGGACGTGACCTACAAGGTCGCGCAGGAGCAGGCGGGCACGACCGTCGTGCACGACGACGACGCGGCCGGAACCGGCACGCCGCCGCACTCGGTGCGGATCCCGGTCACGTTGACGCCGTGAGCCACCGGTTGAGCTCGGCCAGGGCCTCGTCCAGGCGTGAGGTGTCGCCCCACGCGCCCAGCAGCTCGAGCGCGCCGGTCTTGCGGTCGAAGCGGGGCTCGGCGCGCCCGACGACCTCGTCGCCGGCTAGAAGCGGCAGGACGTAGTAGCCGTACTCCCGCTTCGCCTGCGGGACGTACATCTCCAGCCGGTAGCGGAAGCCCCAGAGGTTCTCCGCGCGGTCGCGGTCCTTCACGAGACCGTCGAACGGCGACAGCACCGTCACGCGGTCCGGGACCGGCTCGTCGGGGATGTCCGGGTGTGCATGCCACTCGCCGCCCTCCAGCCAGGCCCCGTGTCGTCGGCGACGGCGCGCCTCGAGCTCGCGCTCAGCCTCGCGCCACGAGAGCGTCTCGGTCTCGGGCCAGACGCGCTCGGGCAGATCCCAGACCCGGTGCGTGCCGGCGCGCCCCGCGACCGCGATCTCGCCGCGGCCCGCCAGCATGTCCATCATCAGCCGCAGCTCGCCGCGCCCCCACCAGCGGTGGCGCTCGGCGTCGGGAGGGGTGTCGTACTTCAGGTCGCGCGAGAGCAGCGGTCCGTTGCGCTCGATCTCGCGGAGGACGTAGCGCCGCAGCCGGGCGTTCTGGCGCAGGAAGTCGCGCGTCCACTCGTCGCGCTTCAGCTTCCCGCCGCGCCGGCGTTTCGCCATGCGTGTCCGCTGGAGCGGCAGGTCCTCGAGCGGGTAGATGAATGCGTCGTACTCGAACAGCTTCCGCTCTTGCCAGAGCAGGCGCTCGAGCTCGGCGGTGTCGAACGCGCCGAGCCTGCTGAAGAGGACGAGCTCCTGCGGCCGCGCGACGGTGGCGATCGGGTCCATCTGCAGATGCCCGAGGCGTCGGACCGTGTCGAGCACGCCCTTCGCCGAGCCGTCGAGCAGCTGCGCGCGCACGGCGATCCGCCGGGCCTGCTCCGGCGTGACGACCCGCGTCTTCATAGATCGAGCCGGGCGTCCTCGAGGTCGAGGTCACGGACGACGCGGCGCATCACGTCGTCGCCGATCACACCCTGCTGGCGCAGGTCGGTCACGGCCATCCGCTCGGCGTCGAGCAGCTCGCGCCGCAGGCGCTGGTAGCTCTGCGAGCGCTCTTCGACCGAGCCGTCGCCGTCGGGGTCGTAGCGCGAGCGGTAGCGCTCCTGTCGGAAGCCGTAGAGCCCGCGCATCCGCTCCGCTGTGTCCTCACGCACCCAGTCCTCCAGCGACAGCTCGTCGAGCCGCTCGAGCGCCGCCTCCGCTGCTCGGATCCGAGCCTTGGCCTCCTCGTGCTCGGCGACGCCGCCGTCGTCGAGGTCGAGGGCGCGGATCAGCGGGCTGAGCGTGAGGCCCTGCAGCACGAGCGTGGTGAAGATGACGCCGAAGGTGAGGAAGATGATCAGCTGGCGGTCGGGAAAGCTCTCACCTGCATCCGTCGTCAGTGGCAGCGCCAGCGCGGCGGCGAGCGAGACCGCGCCGCGCATCCCCGACCAGGCGACCACGGCCTTCGCCTGCCACGAGGGCACCGGGTCGTCCATGCGAATCCGGCGGTTGACCCTGGCGAGCAGGTAGGTGCCCGCGAGCCAGGCGATTCGCGCGCCGATCACGACGGCGCTGACGAGTGCGGCCCAGCCGAGCAGCTGCGCTGTCGAGCGGCCGGAAAGCGCGTCGAGGATCGACGGCAGCTGCAGCCCGATCACCGCGAAGAGGAGGCCGTTCAGGAGCAGGAAGACGATCTCCCACACGGCCTGTCCCTGCAGGCGCGTCTGCACGGTCGTCAGCTCCGGCGTGTGCCAGCCCATGTAGATCCCGACCGTCACCGCGGCGAGCACGCCCGAGACGCCGAGCGCCTGCGCCGGCAGGTAGCCCAGGTAGCCGCTCAGCAGGGCGATCGCGATCTCGACCGGCGGGTTGTCGAGCCGCCTGCGCAGCTGGCGGATCAGGTAGCCGACGACGAGGCCGACGCCGATCCCGCCCAGCACGATCCAGACGAAGTGCCAGCTCGCGTCCAGCAGCGAGAACGTTCCGGTGACGACCGCGGCGACGGCGAAGCGGTAGGCGACGAGCGCAGTGCCGTCGTTGACGAGGCTCTCGCCCTCGATCAGCGAGACGAGGCGCGTCGGCAGGCCGAGCCGCTCGGCGATCGCGCTCGAGGCGGTCGGGTCGGTCGGCGACACGATCGCCCCGAGCACGAACGCCTCGGGCCAGTCGAGCCCGTCGATGAACTCGTGCGCGACGGCCGCGACGGCCAGCATCGTCACCAGCACGAGGCCGACGGCGAGGAAGCCGATCGCCTTCATGTTCGCCCGCAGATCGCGCAGCGAGGTGAAGAAGGCGCCGCCGTAGAGCAGCGGCGGCAGCACCGCCACGAGCACGAGGTCGGGGTTTAGCTGCACGTCGGGCACGCCCGGGATGAAGCCGATCAGAGCACCCCCGATCACCAGCACGATCGGGTACGGGACGCGGACGAACTGGGAGACCGTGAGCAGCAAGAGCCCCGTCGCAAGCAGCGCGGCCAGCAGTGCGCTGTCGCCGTGGCTGAAGCTCTGCACCAGCACGGGCCGAGCCTAGCGCCCCGCGCGCGCGTGAACGAGACCGCGGCCAGCGCACGCCGCCTTCGGCGGCGTTAGCGGACGACGATCGGTCGGCTGGCAGTCGCGGTCTGAAGAGAGATGACGCGGAAGCGCGTCCCGACCGGGGCGGAGACGACGCGCGTGTACGAGCCTTTGAAGTCGGTGAGGGCGGGAACGCCGATCGGGCTCCAGCCGGCCGCTGTGAGGCGCTGCAGCTGATAGGCCCGTGGCCCGAAGCCGGGTCGGACCTGGCCCCAGATCGTCGTGCGGCTTCCTGTGCGGGCCGCCACGGTGATCGGGAGCATGAACGAGTTGAACGCCGGCTTGAACAGGCCGGCACTGGAGATCAGCCCGCTCTGCCAGCCGTTCGGCCGGCCTTCGTCCTGGAGCATGAACTGGACGAGCAGGTCCACGTACGGGGCCGCGGCCGCCCGCTCCGCCGCCTCCGCGACGAACCGCGCCTGCGAGACCCACGAGACGCCGTTCTCGTCCGGAGGGTTCGTCTCGTAGCCGTATTCGGTCAGCCAGATCCGCTTGGGCCCGAAGTCGCGCTTCACTTCGCGGATCAGCTTCTCCAGGTTCGCCATCGTCAGCACGCCGGTGCAGTAGCGGCACACGCCGCGCGCGAAGCCGAACGGCGTCTCGCCCCGCGTGACCGCGTACGGATGGTGTGAGTAGGCGTCGAGCCGGGCGTGCGCTGCGGACATTCCGCGCATGAAGGTGACCGGCGAGAGGCCGGTGCTCGTCGAGCGCGGCGAGGTGGCCCCGCCGGCAACGCGGTTCGCCGGGTCGAGCGCGTGCAGCTCGACGTAGGCCGGGTTGAGCAGGCGCTGCACGTAAAGCTGTGGCGAGTTCGGCTTCAGGAACGACTGGAGGTTCGGCTCGTTCCAGATCTCCCACAGACGCAGCCACGGATAGCGCCTCGCGACTGCGACCGCGAACGCGGCCAGCGCGTACTTGCTCGTCGGCGCGGCGCTCTGGGCGAGGCCGCCGTTGGCCCAGGCCGGCGTGCGCACGAGCGTCGCGAGCACCGTGATCCCGCGCGCGTGCAGCGCACCGAGGGTGGCATCGGCGGCCGTCCAGTCGTACGCCTTGTCGCCCGGGTTGGCGGGACGACGCGGCTTCGTGGGCGCGACCTGGCGCCAGTTGACGAAGTAGCGCACGAGCCCCACGCCGAGCTGGTCGAGCGTCAGCAGGTTCGGCTCGAGCGACGGCCCGGGCGAGAGGTACGCGTCGTCCTCGACGCCGAACTTGACGAACGGCGACGCCGAGGCCGTGCTCGACACGAGCAGCGCAGCGGCGAGTGTCGCGAGCGCGAGCTTCACGCTTGGGATTGTCGCAGTGCTGGTGCCGCCGCTCGGTAAGCCTCCTGTAAGGATTCCGTGCATTGGGCAATTGTTGTAGCTTGCAGGTATGAGCTCACCCTCCCTCCGACAACTCGCCGCCGAGCTCTCGGCCTGCTGGCGCGAGCTCGGCTCGATCCTCGCCAGCCGCCGCCTGCACTCGTCGCTGCACCCCGAGCTGGGGAAGAAGCTGACGCCGAGCAAGCTGCGGGCGCTCGAGGTGCTGGCCCAGCACGAGAGCCTGCGCGTCGGCGAGCTGGCCGACCGCGTCGGCGTGGACGACACCACCGCCACGCGGCTCGTCGACCGGCTCGAGGACCTCGGTCTCGCCGAGCGCCACAGCGAGGAGGGCGACCGCCGCGCGATCCTGGTCGGGCTGACCGGCGAAGGCCGCGAGCTGGTCGCGGGCGTGTCGGCTCAGCGGCAGCAGTTCTTTGCCGACGTGCTCGGCTCGCTCGATCCCGACGAGCGTGTCCAGCTCGTGCGGCTGACCGAGAAGGCGGCGCTCGCACTCCGCACCCGCAGCCAGGAGCTGGTCACGCGTTGACCGCGCTCGCGCGCGTCGAGGAGCTCGAGCGGGTCGTCGAGGTGGAAGGCCTCGTCGTCCGCTTCGGCGCGATCGAGGCCGTGGCCGGGATCTCGTTCGAGGTCGGCGCCGGCGAGGTCTTCGGCCTGCTCGGCCCGAACGGGGCCGGCAAGACGACGACGATCCGCGTGCTCACCACCCTGCTGCGCCCGAACGAGGGCTCGGCGTTCGTCGCGGGCCACGACGTCGTCAAGGACGGCCTGGCCGTGCGGCAGTCGATCGGCTACGTGCCGCAGGCGATCTCGATCGACGGTGCGCTGACGGCCTATGAGAATCTCGAGTTCTACGGGCGCGCAACCGGCGTGCCCCGCCGCGAGCGGCGCGAGCGGATCGAAGAGGCGGTCGAGGCGATGCAGCTCGCGTCCTTCCTCGACCGGCTCGGCCGCACGCTCTCGGGCGGGATGCTGCGGCGGCTCGAGATCGCGACGGCGCTGCTCAAGCAGCCGGTCGTGCTCTTCCTCGACGAGCCGACCGTCGGGCTCGACCCGACCGCGCGCCGGCTCGTCTGGGAACGCCTCGAGCTCCTGCGCGAGGAGGCCGGCACCACCGTGCTCGTGACGACCCATCAGATGGAGGAGGCCGAGCGCCAGTGCGACCGGATCGCGGTCATGGACCTCGGCGCGATCGCCACGATAGGCACGCCGCAGGAGCTGCGCAGCCGCCACGGCGTGGCCGCGCTCGAGGACGTCTTCACCGAGGTCACCGGCGGCAGGCTCGAGGAAGGAGGCAGCTTCAGAGATGTCCGCGCAAGCCGCAGACGTTCACGCCGGCTCGGTTGAGTCCGCGCTGCGCTCGCTGCCCGTCCGGGCGGCGCGCCTGCTCGACGGCACGGTCGCGATGGGCTGGGCCGAGCTGCACAAGCTCCGGCACGACCACCTCGACATCTTCACGCGCTCGGTGCAGCCGCTGCTCTGGCTGTTCATCTTCGGCACTGCGCTGCAACACAACCACGCCCTCTCGGGCGGCTCTGGCGACTACCGCGCCTACCTCGCGCCGGGCGTGATGGCCCAGGCTGCATTGTTCGTGGCGATCTTCTTCGGCCTGGGCGTGATCTGGGAGCGCGACGTCGGGCAGTTGCAGCGCCTGCTCGCGACGCCGCTGCCGCGGCTCGGGATCGTGCTCGGCAAGGCGACCGGCGCCGCGATCCGCGCGCTCGCGCAGGCGATCGTGCTGCTGGTCGTGATCGCGATCGCCCGCATCTCGATCCACTGGAGCGTGCAGGGCGTCGTCGGCGCGGTCGCGCTGCTGCTGCTCGGCACGGCCGCCTTTGCTTGCCTGTCGATGATCCTCGCCTCGCTGGTGAAGACGCGCGAGCGCTTCATGGGCATCGGTCAGCTCGTGGTGATGCCGCTCTTCTTCGCCTCCAGCGCGCTCTACCCGCTGGCGATCATGCCTGCCTGGCTGCGGGTCCTCGCGCACGCGAATCCGCTCAGCTACGAGGTGCACGGGATGCGCGACCTGCTGCTCGGAATCTCGGCCGGCGGCTGGCTCTGGCTCGACTTCGCCGTGATGATCTCGTTCCTGGTCGTCACGGCCGTCGTGGCCGCGAAGACATACCCGCGCGCCATCCTCTGAGATGCTGCCCGCGTGAGCGGGGACCGGACAGTGCTGGGCGTCGACGTGGGCGGCTCGCACGTGAAGGCGAAGCTCTCGACGGGCGGCGAGGAACGCCGGTTCGACTCCGGACCGGAGCTGACCGCGCAGCAGATGGTCGACGGCCTGCGGGAGCTGACAAGCGACTGGAACTACGACGTGATCTCGATCGGAATCCCGGTGCCCGTGCGCAACGGCCGGGTCGAGGTCGAGCCGGTCAACCTCGGCACGGGTTGGGCCGGGTTCGACTTCGAGCAGGCCTTAGGCAAGCCCACGAAGGTCGTCAACGACGCGGTGATGCAGGCACTCGGCAGCTACGAGAGCGGCAAGATGCTCTTCCTCGGCCTGGGCACCGGGCTCGGCTCCACGCTCGTGGACGGCCGCGCCGTGGAGCCGCTCGAGCTCGGGCACCTGCCGTATCGCAAGGCGACCTTCGAGGACTACGTCGGCGAGCGCGGCCGCGAGAAGCTCGGCAAGAAGGAGTGGCGCAAGGCGGTGGCCGAGACCGTCGACCTGCTGAGCAAGGCGCTGGAGCCCGACTACGTCGTCCTCGGCGGCGGGAACGCGAAACACCTGAAGGAGCTGCCGCCGAACGCGCGGCTGGGCGCGAACGAGAACGCCTTCGTCGGCGCCTTCCGCCTCTGGGACGAGGCGATGCCCTCGCCCTGAGCGCGCTGGCATCCTTGCCGGCGTGAACGGGGAGCTCGCCATCCGCCTGCGCGGAGCCGTCAAGCGCTACGGCCCGATCACGGCCGTCGACGGCCTCGACCTCGACGTCCCGATCGGCACCTGCGTCGGCCTCCTCGGCCCGAACGGCGCCGGGAAGTCGACCACCATGCGCCTGCTGACCGCGCAGGCGATCCCGGACGGCGGCGAGCTCGAGGTGCTCGGCCACCGCCTGCCGGAAGACTCGAAGGCCGCGCGCGCCGAGTGCGGCGTCGTCCCGCAGCTCGACAACCTCGACGTGACGCTGACGGTCGAGCAGAACCTGCTCGTCTTCTCGCACCTCTACCGGATCCCGCGCGCCGAGCGGCGCGACGCGATCGAGCGGGCGGTGCAGATGGCGAACCTCGGCCCGCGGCGGCACGACAAGGTCGACAGGCTCTCCGGCGGGATGCGGCGGCGGCTGCTGATCGCCCGTGCGCTCGTCCACCGGCCGCGGCTGGTGCTGCTCGACGAGCCGACGGTCGGCCTGGACCCGCAGGTTCGCCAGGAGCTCTGGGCGCTGATCGACGCGCTGCGCAGCGAGGGCACGACGATCCTCATGTCCACGCACTACATCGAGGAGGCGCAGCGGCTCGCCGACACCGTGCTGATCATGTCCCACGGCAAGGGCGTCGCCTCCGGGCCGCCTGCCGAGCTCGTGCTCCAGCACGCGGGCCACGAGGTGATCGAGGTCTACGGCCCGCCGGCGCGGCTCGCCGAGGTGCAGGCCGAGGCGGCCGAGGCGGGCCTGCGCACGCGCCGGACGGGGACGAGCATCTCGATCCTCGGCGTCGACCGGGACGGCCATTCGTTCGAGGGCGAGCGCCGCCCGGCGAACCTCGAGGACGTCTTCGTGCTGCTGACCGGCGAGGAGATCGAGTAGCGATTGGCATGCTGCGGGCGTGGCGACCACGCCCGCAGCACGCATCGGCCGGCTCGACCGCCCGGCGCTCACGGGCGTGCTCGTGCGCGAGCTGGTCAACTACTCCTCGTACTGGAAGGCGAGCACGTTCTCGTCGACGGTCGAGCCGACGATCTACCTGCTCGCGTTCGGCTTCGGCTTCGGCTCGATCGTGAGCACGGTCGGCGGCTACCCGTACGTGCAGTTCGTCGGCACCGGCACCGTGGCGACGGCGGTGCTGTTCTCGGCTGCCTTCCCGGCGATGTTCGGGACCTTCGTCAAGTACAAGTTCCAGCGCACCTACGACGCGATCCTCGCGGCTCCCGTCGACACCGAGGAGCTCGTCACGGCCGAGGCCGTGTGGATCGCCACCCGCGCGGGGGTCTACGGCTGCGTGCCGATGATCGTGGCGATCTTCTTCGGCCTCGACCCGGCGTGGGGAATGCTGCTCGTGCCCTTCATCGGCTGGCTCGCCGGCTACGGCTGGGGCTGCTTCGGGATCATGATCGCCGGCTTCGCGTCGTCGATCGAGAACTTCAACTACGTCGTCAGCGCGGTGCTGACGCCGCTCTTCCTGCTCGCGGGGACCTTCTTCCCGCTCGACGCGCTGCCGCGCTGGGCGCAGATCCTCGGCGAGCTCAACCCGCTGCACCAGTGCGTCCAGCTCGTGCGTGACGCCGTCTTCATGAACCTCAGCTCGACCGACCTGCTGCGGGCGGCCGTGCTCGTCGGCTGGGGCCTCCTTCTCTGGCGGATCGCGATCTACGCGA
>CAVQWS010000027.1:0-334418 GCA_963717725.1 uncultured Actinomycetes bacterium | reverse complement strand
CCTTGCCGCCCTTGCGGCCGGCTGCCTTCTTCTGCGCCGTAGTGCCGCCCTGGCGGGAGTCGCCGCCGGAGCCGGACTTCTTGCCGCCGCGGCTCGAGGCGCCCGGCGAGTTGGCGATCTTGGCCGCGCGTTCCTTGGACATGCCCTTGTCCTTCAGGGCCTCGTACTGCTTCTCGTTCTTGACGTTCGCCTTCTTGCTCGGCATCTCAGCCTCCTCAGGGTTGAGAGATGTCCTCGACGAGCCGGCCGGTCTGCTGCTCCTCGGCCGCACGGGCGATGTCGGCCTGGGCGAGGACGCCGACGAGAAGGCCCTCCTCGACCACCGGCAGGCGCCGGACCTGCTTGCTCGCCATCAGTCGCAGCGCCTCCTCGAGGTCCTGCTGCGGATCGATCGTTACGAGGTCGGTGGAGGCGACCTCGCGCGCGGTCACGGTCTGCGGGTCCTTGCCCTCGGCCACGACTCGGAGGACGATGTCGCGGTCGGTCAGCGTCCCGACGAGGCGGTCGCCCTCGACGACCGGCGCTAGCCCGACGTCCTCCTGCTTCATCATCTTCGCGGCGTGGGCGACCGGCTTGTCGGCGTCGATCGCACACGGGTTCGAGCTCATCACGTCTCGGATGCTCTTGCCCATCCGGAGCCTCCTTTTCTCGGTTGCAAGTCGTATGCGAGTTCCCCACGCGACACGGGCCGAAACGGACAGAATGCGGACGTGCGAGCGGCGACGATCGAGCGGAGGATCACCGAGCTGGCGCTCTCGTTCCCAGAGGCGTACGAGGACCGGCCGTGGGGCGACTTCCCGGTCTTCAAGGTCGGTCAGAACAAGGTCTTCGGCTGGGCCGTGACGCGGGACGGGGCGGTCGACATGACGGTCAAGCTGACGCTCGAGGAGCGCGAGATCGCGCACCTGCTTCCGTACGTCCGCATCGCGAGCCACGTCGGCCGCTACGGCTGGATCACCGCGAACGTGACCGACGAAGAGTCACTCGAGGCCGCCCTCGAATGGCTGCGCGAGAGCTACTGGCTCAAGTGCCCGGCCGAGCTCAAAGCCGCGGTCGAGGGCGACGACTGAACTAATCGGCGCCCGGATCGTCGTCGGCCGTCGAGTCGCCTTCTTCGGGGTTAGGTACAGGCGACTCGTCGAGCTCGTCGTTGCGGTCGTCTTCCCGGGGGTGCGAAGTATCCTGCTCTGACATGAAGGTGGTCCTTCCCGACAACTCGGAACTCGAACTTCCAGACGGCGCGACGGGGCTCGACGCGGCCCGCGCGATCGGCCCGAAACTGGCCGAACAGGCGGTTCTGGTGCGCTCGAACGGCAACGTCCAGGACCTGCGCACGCCGCTCGAGGACGGCCAGCCGATCCAGATCCTGACCACACGCGACAAGGACGACCCCGACGCGCTCTACGTGCTGCGGCACTCGACTGCGCACCTGCTCGCCGAGGCCGTCCGCCGTCTGTACCCGGGCACGAAGATCGCGATCGGGCCGCCGATCGAGAACGGCTTCTACTACGACTTCGACTTCCCGGAGCCGATCGGCGAAGAGGCGCTCGAGCGGATCGAGGAGGAGATGCGCAAGGAGCTCGCCGAGGGTCGCTCCTGGAACCGCGAGGAGATCGAGGCCGAGGAGGCGAAGCGTTACTTCGCCGAGCAGGGTGAGGAGTACAAGGTCGAGCTCGTCGACACCGCGGAGGGCCCGATCACGATGTACACGCAGAGCGATTTCCGCGACCTCTGCCGGGGCCCGCACCTCCAGGACTCCAAGCCGATCAAAGCGGTCAAGCTGACCGGCCTCGCCGGCGCCTACTGGCGCGGGAACGAGCACAACAAGCAGCTCACCCGGATCTACGGGACGGCTTTCTACGACCAGGCCGACCTCGACGCGTATCTCGAGAACCTCGAGCAGGCGCGGGCGCGCGACCACCGCCGGCTCGGCGCGCAGCTCGACCTCTTCCACCTCTCCGACCACGCGCCCGGGATGCCGTTCTGGCACCCGAAGGGGATGGTGATCTGGAACGCGCTCGAGGACCTGCGGCGGCGCGAGAACGCGCGGCGCGGCTACGTCGAGGTGAAGACGCCGCTGATGTACGACGTCGAGACCTGGAAGACGTCGGGCCACTGGGAGAAGTTCAAGGACGAGATGTTCCTCGTCCCCTACGGCGAGGACCGAACGCTCGGCCTGAAGCCGATGAACTGCCCCGGGCACATGCTGCTCTTCGGCTCGACACTGCGCAGCTACCGCGACCTGCCGCTGCGCTACGCGGAGGCCTCGACCCTCCACCGCAACGAGCGCGGGGGGACGCTGCACGGCCTGCTGCGCGTCCAGCACGTGACGCAGGATGACGCGCACCTGTTCGTGACGCCCGAGCAGATCGAGGACGAGATCTTTGCCGCGCTCGACTTCGCCGCGTACATCTACGAGCTCTTCGGCGTCGAAGCCCGCTTCGAGCTCTCGACGCGGCCCGACAACAAGCTCGGCACCGACGAGGAGTGGGACTTCACCGAAGGCGCGCTGCAGGCGGCGCTCGACCGGCGCGGGATCCCGTACACGATCAACGCGGGCGACGGCGCCTTCTACGGCCCGAAGATCGACTTGCACATGACCGACGTGCTCGGCCGCTCTTGGCAGATGGGGACGATCCAGCTCGACTCACAGATGCCGGCCCGCTTCGGCCTCACCTACATGGGCTCCGACAACGAGGAGCACACGCCGTACGTGGTCCACCGCGCGTTGTTCGGCTCGCTCGAGCGCTTCATCGGGATCCTGATCGAGCACTACGCCGGCGCCTTCCCGTTCTGGCTCGCGCCGGTCCAGATCCGCATCCTGCCGGTCGGGGAGGGCCACCGCGGCGCCGCCCACGAGCTGGCGCACAAGCTGGCCGAGTTCCGCGTCGAGGTGGACGAGCGCGACGAGACGGTGGGCAAGCGGATCCGCGATACCGAGCTCGAGAAGATCCCGGTCACGATCGTCTACGGCGACAAGGAGTCGGACGATTCGCTCGCTGTCCGCGAGCGGGGCGGGGAGCAGTCGACCCGGACGCTGGACGAATTGCTGTCACACCTTGCTACCCTGTGACTCTGCACAAGCAGGGGCCCACCCTCACCTTCCGAGCACGCGCTCCGCGGAGGTTCAACCGAGTCGCAGGACGAGGATTTCGGGCCGCTGCTTGCAGCGGTTTTTGTCGTAGAGAAGGAGGAATCGAGAGCTTGGTGACACGCCTTTGAGACCACGCCGAAACGTGGAGCCCGATCGCGCCCCGGTACCGCAGGCGCGCATCAACGAGATGATCCGCGCGCCGAAGGTGCGCCTGGTGGACGACGACGGCTCACAGATCGGTGTCAAGGACACGGACGAAGCGCGCGAGTACGCGTGGGGCAAGAACCTCGATCTGGTCGAGGTCGCCGCGCAGGCCGATCCGCCCGTCGCAAAGGTGATGGACTACGGCAAGTACCGCTACGAGCAGGAGCAGAAGGCCAAGCTCGCTCGCAAGCACCAGGTTTCGGTCAACGTCAAGGAGATCAAGCTCAGGCCCAAGATCGGGATCCACGACTACAACACCAAGAAAGGCCACGTCGAGCGCTTCCTCAACCAGCGCGCGAAGGTCAAGGTGACGATCATGTTCCGCGGCCGCGAGCAGAGCCATCCGGAGCGCGGGCGTGACCTGTTGATGCGGCTGGCCGAGGACGTGAAGGAGATCGGGCAGATAGAGTCCCCGCCTCTCCAGGACGGCCGCAACATGGTGATGATGCTGGGCCCGACGAAGAACGCCGGAGCGACACACAGAGATGCCAAAGCAGAAGACACACAGCGCAACGAAGAAGCGGTTCAAGGTGACGGGAACGGGCAAGCTCCTGCGGCGGAAAGCGCCGAAAGCCCACCTGCTCGAGAAGAAATCGCCTAAGCGCAAGCGTGCCTTCCGGCGCGACCAGCCGGTTGCAGCCTCAGACACACGCGAGATCAAGAAGCTGCTGGGGAGGTAGGCCGTGCCGCGAGTCAAGCGATCCGTTCACGGGCGCAAGAAGCGCCGCAAGGTGCTCGAGCAGGCGCGCGGCTACTGGGGCCTCAAGCACTCCAGCTACCGCCGCGCCAAGGAGCAGGTCGACCACTCGCTGGTCTACGCCTACCGCGACCGCAAGAACAAGAAGCGCACCTTCCGGCGCCTCTGGATCATGCGCATCAACGCGGCCGCGCGGCGCGAGGGCCTCTCCTACAACCAGTTTGTCTCGGGCCTGCGCAAGGCCGAGATCCCGCTCGACCGCAAGGTGCTCGCCGACCTCGCGGTCAGCGATCCGGACGCCTTCGGCAAGATCGCGGCGCAGGCCAAAGCCGCGCTCGAGGCCTGAGCGAGCACGCGGCGATCTTTCGCCGCCAGGCCGAGCAGTTCGAGGCCTCCGGCTCGCCTGTGTACGCGCGTCTCGCGCGCCGCTGCGCGAGCGAGCCGCTGGTGGACGAGCTCGTCGACGAGCTGAGCTGGGATGTGCCGCTGCGCCTCTTCGGCGGCGTCCACTACCTCGAGCTCGCCGGGATCGAGCCGTACGCGCTCTCGGGCGACTGGAACGACTTCCGCTCGGCGCTCGAGGCGCGGCGCGACTTCCTCGCCCGCTTCGTCCGCGAGCAGGCCGTGCAGACGAACGAGGTGCAGCGCTGCTTCGCGCTCCTGCCGGCGTTCCTCGTGCTCGCCGCCGAGTCCGGAGCGGAGGCGCTCGATCTCGTCGAGCTCGGCCCGTCGGCCGGCTTGAACCTGCTCTGGGACCGCTACGCCTACGCCTACCGCGCCGGGCGCTGGGGCTCGTCCGAGCTGCTGCTGCGCGGCGTCGAGTACGCGCCCGTGCCGCATGACGTGCTCGCCCGGCGGCCCGCGGTGAGAAGACGGCTCGGGATCGACCTCAATCCGGTCGACGTGACGAGCGAGCACGGCGCGCGGCTGCTGCACGCGTTCATCTGGCCCGGCCGCGTCGAGCGGGCGCAGCGTCTGCGGCGCGCGATCGCGATCCTGCGCCGCGAGCCGCCGACGCTCGCGCGCGGCGACTACGTCGAGCTGCTCCCGACCGTGCTCGCCGAGCGTGACGAGGAGGCGCTGACGGTCGTCTTCCAGACCGCCTCGACCGGCTACATCGGCCGCGAGAAGCGCGCCGAGCTGCGCGCGCTGCTGGAGGAGGCCGGCCGCGAAGGCCCGCTCGGCTGGGTCTCGACCCGGGCAGTCGAGGAGCTCGAGGAGGACCGACACGACAGCTACGAACTCGAGGTCGGCCTCTGGCCGGGCGGCGAGCGGCGCTTTCTGCTCCGCTGTGACTTCCACGGCAACTGGATCCGCTGGCGCTCATGATCACCTCGCGCGACAACCCGAAGCTGAAGCTCGTCCGCAAGCTGGAGACGCGGCGGCAGCGGGACAAGCTCGGCCAGTTCGTGGCCGAGGGCGAGGACCTGGTCGCGGCCGCGCTCGAGGGCGGCTGGGAGCTCGACTTCGCGCTCGTGGACGCGGCGCGCCCGCCGGAGCTGTCCCTGCGGGCGGAGCAGGTCTCGTCGCATCTGCTCGCGGAGGTCTCGACTCTCGGGCATGCGCCGCGGGTGATCGGCGTCTTCCGAACGGCGCGGCCGGAGCGAAAGCTGCCGCAGCTCGGGCTAGAGCTCTGGCGCGTCGGCGACCCCGGCAACGTCGGCACGCTCGCTCGGGCCTGCGACTCGTTCGGCGCCTACCTCGCACTCTCGCCGGGCTGTGCCGACCCGTTCGGGCCGAAGGCCCTACGGGCCTCGACCGGCTCGATCTTCCGCGTGCCGATGGCCGACTTCGCCCCGCAGGGGGCGGTCGCGCTCGTCGCGCACGACGCGCCGCCGCTCAGCGAGCTCGATCCGTCGCTCGCCCGCTTCGTTCTCGGCTCCGAACGAGAGGGGCTGCCGGACGATGTGGTCGCCGCCTGCGCCGCGAGCGCGACGATCCCGCTCGCCGGCCCGGCCGAGTCACTGAACGTCGCGATGGCCGGGACGATTGCGCTCTACGATTGGCGGCGAAGCCTTGAAGCTCGCTGACTGGATCGAGGGCTACCGCCGCGCGTGGGAGCAGAACGATGCCGACCTGCTCGTGACGCTCTTCACCGAGGACGCCTCGTACCGCTCGTCGCCGTTCCGCGAGCCGAACCTCGGGCACGACGGAATCCGCGCGTACTGGGGCCGCGGCGCCGGCACCCAGAGCGGGGTGGAGGTACGGATGGGCGAACCGGTGGTCGACGGCACTGTCGTGGCGGTCGAGTGGTGGGCGACGTTCGACGACGCCGAGGACGGGACGATCACGCTGCCTGGCTGCCTGCTCCTCCAGTTCGCGCCGGACGGCCGCTGCTTCGACCTGCGCGAGTACTGGAATGTCCAGGACGGCACGGTGAAGCCGTACGACGGTTGGGGCAACTGGCGGCGGGAATAGGATGGTTTCGATGGCGACCATCAGAGGTGTCTGGACGTCGCCCGGCCGCAACACCGGCCGGTCGGTCCCGCACGAGAGCCGGCGCGCGATTCCCGGCGAGGGGCTCGAGGGCTGTGCCCACGCCAACCCGCCGAAGCGCGAGGTGCTGTTCGTTTCCGTTGAGCACCTCGAGTCCGTCGGCGTCGAGCCGGGCGTCGTCCGCGAGAACCTGACCGTCGAGGGCACCGATGTCGAGCAATGGCCGATCGGCCAGCGCGTGAAGGTCGGCGACGAGGCGATCTTCGAGATCACCATGGTCTGCGACCCCTGCGAGCGGATGGAAGCCATCCGCGAGGGCCTGCGCGCCGAGTTGCAGGGCAAGCGCGGAATGCTCGCGCGCGTGATCGAACCGGGCGAGGTCGCCGTCGGCGACCCGGTCGAGCTGGTCTAGCCGGGCTTCCTCGCGACCCAGACGGTGTCCTCGCCACCCGCGTACGGGCGGCGGTCGAACCAGCCGTAGCAGCCGACCACCTGGAAGCCGCCCTGTACGAGCAGCGCGCGCCACTCCTCGTTCGAGAGCCACGCGAGCACGAAGCTCGTCTCGCCGACCTCGCCGCGAACCGACAGTGTCAGCGTGCGCGCCTGCGAATCCCACTCGGCGCGCTCGAAGATGCCCGGCTCGCGCTCGAGCCAGCGGCCGTGCGTGTCAGCGATGTCGCTCGCGCTCGGCGCGAAGACGTCGAACACGAGCCGCCCGCGCGGGAGCAGCAGCTCGCGCGCCGCACCGAGCGCACGCAGGCGCGAGTCGTCGTCGAGCAGGTGAAGGAAGGAGCGGAACGGACAGGTGACGAGCGCGACCCGCTCCTCGACCGGCGGCGCCTCGAGCTCGCCTAGCCGCAGGTCGAGTAGCTCGCCGACCCCAGCCAGCTCGCCACGGCGACGGCAGACCTCGAGCATCCCCGGCGACGAGTCGATCCCGATCACGCGGACGCCGGCCGCCGCGGTGGGCACCGCGATCCGGCCCGTGCCGACCGCGAGCTCGACCACCGGCGAGCCGGCGCGCCCGGCCTCCTCGACGTAGAAGCCGACGTCCTCGGTGACGCTCACGCTCCACGGGTCGTAGAGCTCGGCGATCGAGTCGTAGAGGCTCACGCCGGGCGCCGCGCGACCCAGACGAACTCCTCGCTGCTCTCGTCGAACGGGCGGCGGTCGAACCAGCCGTAGAGCGCCTCGGTCTCGAGGCCGGCCACCTCGAGCAAGCCTTCCCACTCGGCGCGCGTCGACCAGTAGAGCGGGATCGTCGAGCCGTCTTCAAGCGTCAGGTCGATCCGTGCGTCGGCCGGGACGTAGTCGACGCGATGCCGGACCGGGGCGTCGTCCTGCCAGTGCCCATCGAGCTTGCCGGCGATGTGCGGGTTGAAGACGAACGCGTTCCACGCGAAGCGCCCGCCGGGCTCGAGGGCGGCCGCGATCCGCTCGAAGGTGCGACGGCGGTCGACCCACGTCGGCAGGTGCATCAGCGCACGGGCCGGGCAATAGATCAGCGCCGCCGGCTCGTCCAGCGCGAGCTCCCGCATGTCGCCCTCGCGCAGCTCGAGCTCGACGCCGGCTTCCTCGGCGTTGGCGCGTGCCTGGGCGAGCATCGCCGGCGAGATGTCGATCCCGAGCACTGCCTTGCCCGTTGCCTCCGCGACCGGGATCGCCACGCGTCCGTTGCCCACTGCGAGCTCGACGAGCGCGCCGTCGGCCTGGCGCGCCAGCTCGACATAGAACGGAATGTCCTCCGTCATCTCGGCGGCCCACTTCTCGTAGTCGACCGCGAAGGCGTCCCAGGCGCTCACGAAAGCCGATGGTACAGTCGCCCGATGGACGCACAGGCCCTGGAAACCGAGGCGCAGAGCGCGATCTCGGGCGCGACGACGCCGGCCGAGCTCGAGGAGGCGCGCGTCCGCTACCTCGGCCGCAAGAGCGAGCTCGCGCAGGCCCTGCGCGCCGTGCGCGACCGCGAGACGGGGATGACGCTCAACTCGCTGCGCGACCGCCTCGAGGCCGCGCTGGCGTCGCGGCGCGAGGAGCTCGAGCGCGCCGAGCTCGACCGCTCGCTGACCGAGGACGTCGTCGATGTCACGCTGCCCGGCGACGAGCTTCCGCTCGGGCACCTGCACCCGATCACCCAGGCGCGGCGGCAGATCGAGGACGCCTTCCTCGGCCTCGGCTACGAGATCCGCGACGACCGCGAGGTCGAGACGGTCGAGTACAACTTCGACAAGCTCGCCTTCGACCCGTGGCACCCGGCGCGCTCGCACCGCGCGAC
Source organism: uncultured Actinomycetes bacterium (assembly GCA_963717725.1). Taxonomy (GTDB): domain Bacteria; phylum Actinomycetota; class Thermoleophilia; order Gaiellales; family Gaiellaceae; genus AC-32. The sequence goes on along the minus strand of CAVQWS010000027.1, from coordinate 325,712 downwards.
GTTCTTCTTCGACAGCGACCGGCTGCTGCGCACGGAGACCTCGCCGAGCCAGATCCACGCGCTCGAGGAGCGCGAGCCGCCGATCTACATGGTCTCGATCGGCCGCTGCTACCGGCGCGACGACATCGACGCGACCCACTACCCGATCTTCCACCAGTTCGAGGGCCTCGCCGTCGACCGCGGGCTGACGCTCGCCGACCTGAAGGGGACGCTGCTGCACGTGATGCGTGCGATCTTCGGGCCCGACCGGCGCGTCCGCTTCCGCACGCACTACTTCCCGTTCACCGAGCCCTCGATGGAGCCGGACGTCTCCTGCGGGATCTGCGGCGGCTCGGGCTGCCGGACGTGCCGCTACTCGGGCTGGATCGAGATGGGCGGCTCCGGGGTAGTCGACCCGCGGGTGTTCGAGAACGTCGGCGTCGACCCGGAGGAGTGGAGCGGCTTCGCCTTCGGCTGCGGGATCGAGCGCGTCGCGCAGCTGAAGTACGACTTCCCGGACATCCGCGCGTTGTGGGAGGGGGACCTGAGGGTCCTGACGCAGTTCTGATGCGTGTTCCGGTTTCCTGGCTGCGGGAGTACGTCCCGCTGGAGATGCCGCTGCCCGAGCTGGCGGAGAGGCTCTCGATCTCGACCGCGGAGGTGGAGGGGATCGAGCGCCGTGGCGTGCCCGACGAGGACGGCAATCTCGGGCTCTTCCGGGTCGGGCGCGTGCTCGAGGCCGAGAAGCACCCGAACGCCGACCGGCTCCAGCTCTGCCGCGTGGACGTGGGGGAGGGCGACGCGCGCCAGATCGTCTGCGGCGCCTGGAACTTCGGCGCGGGTGCGACCGTGGCGGTCGCGCTGCCCGGCGCCCGGCTCCCGGGCGGGCTGCAGCTCGAGCAGCGCAAGGTTCGCGGCGAGCTCTCGGACGGGATGATCCTGGCCGAGGACGAGGTCGAGCTCGGCTCGGACCACTCAGGGATCATGGTGCTGCCCGAGATCGAGCCGGGGACGCTGCTCGGCGACGTGCTGCCGCTCGTCGAGGAGGTGTTGCTGGTCGAGTCGACCGGCAACCGGCCCGACCTGCTCTCGATTTACGGTCTCGCGCGGGAGGTAGCCGCGCTCTACGACCTGTCCCTTTCGGCCATGCCAGGGGGACAGTCCCTAGGACCGGTCCCGGACGGACAGGTCGAGGTTCAGGTCGACGACTTCGCAGGCTGCCCGCGCTACATCGGCCGCGTCTTTCGGGACGTGTCCCTGGGACAGTCCCCGATCTGGCTGCGCGCACGGCTGACGAACGCCGGCATGCGGCCGATCTCGAACGTCGTCGACGTCACCAACTACGTGATGCTCGCGCTCGGGAACCCGCTGCACGCGTTCGACCTGGCGAAGCTCGCCGGCGGGCGCATCGTCGTCCGGCGCGCGAAGCCCGGCGAGACGATCCGCACGCTCGACGGCGTCGACCGGAAGCTCGAGCCCGAGGACCTGATGATCGCCGACGCCGACCGCTCGGTCGCACTGGCCGGGATCATGGGCGGCGAGGAGACCGAGATCTCCGACGAGACGACCGAGGTTCTGCTCGAGGCGGCCAACTTCGAGCCGAGCGGGATCTTCCGCAGCTCCGAGCGTCTACGGCTGCGCACGGAGGGCTCGAACCGCTGGGAGAAGGGCGTCGACCCGTACCTGGCGGAGCCGGCGGCGAATCTCGCCACGCAGCTGCTGGCCGACACCGCAGGGGCGGTCTGGGCGGGCGACGCCGACGTGCACGAGGGGCTGCCCGAGCGGCCGGTGATCCGCTACCGGCCCGAGCGCGCCGACGAGCTGATCGGACTCGAGACCCCGGCCGCCGAGCAGCTCGGCTGGCTCGAGCGCCTCGGCTTCGAGAGCAGCAAGGACGACGTCGTCGTTCCCACCTGGCGGGCCCCGGACGTGACGCGCGAGGTGGACGTGGTCGAGGAGGTCGCACGCGCGCGGCTCGATGACGTGCCGTTCACCCTGCCGGCCCGCCGCGCGATGTTCGGCGCGCTCACGGCCGAGCAGCGCCTGCGCCGGAAGATCGAGAACCTGCTCACCGGGCTCGGCCTGACCGAGACGTACACGCCGTCGTTGCGGCCCGACGACGCGAACCCGCAGGCTCTCCGCCTGCCCGAGCCGATCTCGGCCGAGCTCGCCGTGCTGCGCACGAGCCTGCTCCCGAGCCTGGTCGAGGCGGTCCGGCGCAACGTCGAGCTCGGCGCCGGCCACGTCGCGCTGTTCGAGATCGCGCGCGTCTACCTCCCCGCAGAGAACCTGCCCGACGAGGAGACGCACATCGTCGCGATCGTCGAGGGCGGCTGGTCACGGGCGAAGGGAATCGTCGACACGCTCTACGCCGCGCTGAAGGCCGAGCCGAGCTTCGAGCGCGCCGAGCACGAGCTGCTGCACCCCGGCAAGTCGGCGGCGACCGCGGCCGGTGTGGTCGGCGAGCTCCACCCGGCTCTGCTGGACGGCGTCTGGGGCGCGTTCGAGCTGGACCTGGCGAAGCTGCACGAGGTCGCGCGCGAGGAGGTGCGCTACACCGACGTCGTCTCGTTCCCGCCGGTCCACCAGGATCTCGCCTTCGCAGTGGCGGAAGAAGTGAGCGCCGCAGAGCTCGTCGCCGCCGCGCGCGAGGCCGCGGGCGAGGAGCTGCGCGAGCTGCGGCCGTTCGACGTCTACCGCGGCGAGCAGGTCGGGGAGGGCCGCAAGTCGATCGCCTTCGCGGCCACTTTCCAGTCGGCCGAGCGGACGCTCACCGACGAGGATGCGGCGAAGCTGCGTGAGCGGATCGTGAACGCGCTGAACCAGCGCTTCGGCGCCGAGCTACGAGCCTAGAGCCGGCTTGACGCGCTCGACCAGCGCGACGAGTACCTTGCGCTGGATCTCCGGCTGTTTCTCGAGCAGTCGCTTGAAGGACCGGTCGGTGATCACGAGCACCCGCACGGGCGTGGTCGCGGTCACGGTGGCGGTCCGAGGCGTGTCCTCGACTAGCGCGATCTCGCCGAAGAAGTCACCCGGGCCGAGCTTGTTGATGATCTCGCCGTCCCGGCTGACGTCGGCCTCGCCCTCGAGCAGGACGAAGAACTCGCGGCCGGAGTCGCCGAGGCGCGTCAGATCCTTGCCCTCGGCGAGGTCGATCTCGTCGGCGATCTGCGCGATCTGCTGGAGCTCGCCACGAGAGCAGTCCGCGAAGAGCGGTACGCGCTTGAGCAGCTCGACCTTTTGGTTGTGCGCCACAGAGGTGAGTGTAAGCGTCTCGTAAAGCTCAGGAAACCGAAACGGGCTTTCGAACCGTATGGGCTACCGTGTCCAAGGTCATTCTCGAGGAGGGTCGCTTCGTGCCATCGTTTCGTCCATTGCTGTTGCTTCCGCTGGTGCTGGCCGCCGTGCTGCTGCCTGGCGCCGCCCAGTCCGCTGCCACCGCGACCCCGCTGAACGTCACGGTTGGCCCAGGCTTCACGATCAAGGTCACCGACGCGACCGGCCACAGCGTCACTCAGCTCGACCCGGGCGACTACGCGCTCACGATCAAGAACCTCTCCCTCGCGCAGGAGCACAACTTCCATATCACCGGACCCGTCGGAAGCGGCGTCGACATGGCTTCGGCGTTCGACAACAACACCGTCACCTGGAACCTGACCTTCGCGGACGGCGTCTACAAGTGGAAGTGCGATGCGCATCCGACGCAGATGAAGGGCTCCATCAACGTCGGCCCGCCGCCGCCCGCGCCCGTCAAGCTGACCGGCAAGGTCGGGCCGAAGAAGACGATCTCGCTGAAGAAGGGCACAGCCGCGGTCAAGACGCTCGTCGCGGGCCGCTACAAGGTCGTCGTCACCGATGCGACCAAGGCGGACAACTTCCACCTGACCGGCCCCGGCGTGAACAAGAAGACCGGCGTCAAGTTCAAGGGCGGCGCGACGTGGACACTGGCGCTCAAGTCGGGCAAGTACACGTTCCGCTCGGACGCGACCAAGAAGCTCAAGCGCACGTTCTCGGTCGGCTAGCGCCGTCCCGGTCTCGTCAGCCCCGCGTTCGGGCCGCCGGCTGCGTGGATGTCGGCCTGGCGGTCGAGCTCGGCGTTCAGCTCCGCGCCGAAGAGGATCGCCCAGGCGCTGTAGTTGAGCCACAGCAGCAGGACGATCGCGCCGGCGATCGAGCCGTAGGTTCTCGTGTACGAGCTCGAGTACGAGGTGTAGAGCGCGAACAGGCCTGAGAGCGCGAGCCAGACGACCGCGGCCACGATTGAGCCCGGTGTCAGCCAGCGCCAGCTGCGGGGCTGTTGGTTCGGCGCGAGGTAGTAGAGGAGCGCGTTGAAGAGCAGCACCGCGCCGAAGGCAATCGGCCAGCGGGCGATGTTCCAGAACACCTTGAAGCTGTCGCCGAGGCCGGTGCGGCGCACGATCGCTTCGCCGAGGTCGCCGCCGAAGACGATCAGCAGAAAGACGCCGGCAAACACGAGCCCGGTCGCGATCACCAGCGTCAGCGCGATCAGCCGCTGCTTCCAGAAGGGCCGCGTCTCGATGCGATCGTAGGCGCGGTTGACGGCCTTCATCAACGCGTTCGACGCGCCGGTGGCCGCCCAAAGGGCGGCAACGATGCCGAGTGCGAACGCGATCGCGGAGCCGCTCTTGTTCTGGACAGCGTCCTTCTTGGCCAGGTCGATCACGTCGAGGACGCCGTGCGGCGCCACCGAGCCAACGAAGTGCTCGAGCGAGTCGAAGGCTCCGTTGCCGAACAATCCGAACAGGCCGATCAACAGGATCACCGTCGGCAGGAACGCGAGCAGCGAGCTGAAGGCGACCTGCTGGCCGAGGCCCATACAGTCGTCGGCGATGAACTGCTTGCCCGTGCGCTTGAACACGGCGAGCCACTCCCGCCACGAGAGCTGGAGCGGGCTCGAGGGCGCGCGGCCTTTCTCAGTCGCGGTCGACAAGGGAGAACGGGCCGAAGCGTGCCTTCGTCTTGCCCTCCCGGCTGCGGCGCATCATGAGCCGCATCGTCGCCCCGATCCCCCCTGAAACCACGAAGCCTGCCCCCAGGGCGGCGGCCGCGGCCAGCGGCAGCTTGCCCCGCAGCTTCGCGTTGACGTCCATCTCCGAGCGCAGGTCGTCGACCGCGTCGGCGAGCCGCTCGCGCTCCGCCTCGATGTCGCGGCGGACTTGCTCCGGCGTGCGCCCGTTAGTGCCGGCCATTGCCCTTTAGTGCCTCGGTCGTGAGCTTGGCTTCCTCGATCGCCTGCTCCGGGACCGGCGGCGTCCCCTTCTGGATCGAGCGCATGCCCAGCCATCCGAGCAGGCCGGCGACCAGGACGATCCCGATCGTCACGATCAGGAGGGCGAGCCACCACGCAACGGCGGTCGCGATCCCCGCGGCGATCGTGGCGAGGCCGAAGCCGAGCGCGAACACCAGCAGCACGGCGGCCGCCAGCGCGAGGCCGATCCCGATACCGAGCGAAGCGATCTTGCGCTTGACCTCCAGCGCGGCGAGCTCGAGCTCGAGGCGCACCAGCGAGCTGGCGCGCTCCGAGACGCTCTTCACGGTCGCGCCGAGGCCGGGCGTCTCGTGCTCAGTCTCTTGGGTGTGCATGGCCTCTCCAGTCGACGACCTTGGCGAGCACGATCCCGGCGACGAGCGCTGCACCGACGATGATCAACGGCGCTGGGCCCTTGCCGCCCTTGCGCTTCTTCTTCTTCGCCTTCGGCCGCGAGCCGAGCTGCGGGCCCGAGGGCGCCGGCGGCGGGTCTGGGTTGGTCGGCGCATCGCCCTTGGCGCGAGCCTGGATGAGGCTCGGCTTCAGCTTGCGCAGGAAGGCCGCGTCGTTGCGGAGCTCCTCGGAGAGCCACTCGCCGACGCCGTCGCCGCGTGCGGCCGCGCGGTCTGCAAGGTGCTGCAAGCTGTCAGCCCCGCGATCGACCAGGACGTCGCCCTTGTTCACTTCTTCACCGGCGGCGCCTCGCCCGTGGCGACGCGCCAGAGCCCGGACGCGGCTCGCCTCGCGGCCATGGTCGCGACCGCGGCGATTCCCGCGTAAAGACCTGTCCACAGCAGCTTTCGCAGCATGCCGGGATCGTTGCCTGACGATGACTCGGCCAAACCTCGGGTTACTGTACTCGCGTGGAGAGGCGGCCGCTGAGCAAGTCGGAGCGGCAGCGCTTGATCGCCAGCGTCGTCTCGCGAACGCGGATCGGAAGCCAGCTCGAGCTCGCGGAAGCACTTGCGAAGGCGGGTTGCTCGGTGACTCAGGCGACCGTCTCGCGCGACATTCGCGAACTGCGGCTGGAAAAGACGAGCGACGCGCTCGGCCGGCCGCGCTACGTCGTGCCCGAGCGCGGCTCCCGGCGCGACCCGCGCGAGTCGCTTAACGCGGTGCTCGAGCAGTTCGGCGTGCGCGCCAGTGCGGCGCAGAACATCGTCGTCGTCCAGTCGGAGCTCGGCTCGGCGCCGGCGATCGCCCGCGCCCTCGACCGGCTCGAGCACCCGCAGATCGTCGGCACGCTCGCCGGCGACGACACGTGCCTGGTGATCACGGCCGGCCCCGCGGACGCGAAGAAGGTCGCCCGCGAGCTCGCCGCCGCTATGCGCTAAGGCGCTTCGATCTCTTCGGTCGTCGGCGGATTCTGGTACTCGTCGAGCCGCTCGAAGCGTTCCTTGTCGATCGTCAGCGCGATCTGCCCCTCGACGATCTCGCCCACGAGCTCGGCAGGAACGTAACGCGGCCTGCTCAACAGCCCAGTGCCGACCGTGAGCCCGTCGAAGATGTCGTGCGTCGAGTCGCCGACGGTCTCCTCGACCTTGCCGATCGCCTCGCCGTCGCTGCCGACGACCTCCCAGCCCTGCTCGATCAGGTACCAGGAGACGGGGTCGGCCACTAGACCGCCCGGCCGCCGCCGGCGTACCAGACCGGGCCTTGCGTGGAGACCGGCTTGGTGTCGGAGAGCGCCCAGAGGACGCGGAAGCTGCCGGTGATTCCCTCGCCGTCCAGGCGCTGGAGGCAGCGCTCCGTCATCTCGGCCGATGCCCCGTAGCCGAACTGCCGCGCGGCGCGGAACCGGTACGCGAGCTGCCCCTTCACGCGCCCCGGATTGACTGGGGCGAGCAGCAACGCGCCGCGCTCGAGGTAGTCGCTGGAATCGAGCTCGATCTCGCCGTAGAGGTCGCTCCAGTCCGCCGGCAGCGACGTCTGCGCCTGCTCCCACTGCTCGCGGAGCGGAACCCTGCGCGAGCGAGCCCCGGCCGCCGCTGCTTCCTCGACCTTGACCGGCGCCAGGACGCCGTGGATGCGCTCGGCGTCCAGCCGCGCGAGCAGTCGCGCGATCAAATCCGGCGACGAGCCGACGCCTCCGCGGCCGACTCCGAAGGTGACGACGTTCCCGTGCCGGCCGGCGCTCGCGGGCGCGAGCATCGCCGCGGCGCGTTCCGGCTGCTCCTCCACCGTGAGCCGCAGCTGGACGCTCGTCCAGCCCTCTACGAGGTTGCCGTTGATCACCTTCCACTGTTCGACGAGTGCCACGGGGCTGAGCATAAACTCAATGCAAATGGCGAAGGTCGAGACGAAACGAGGCCTGTCCGAGGAGCGGCTGCGCGAGTTCCTGCGCGAGATGCTCCTGATCAGGCGCTTCGAGGAGAAGGTCGAAGAGCAGTTTCGGGCCGGCGACCTGCCTGGGTTCCTGCACGTGGCGATCGGCCAGGAGGCGGTCGCGGTCGGCGTTTGCCAGGCGATGGACGACGGCGACGTCTTCGCCTCGACCCACCGCGCGCACGGGCACACGCTCGCGCGCGGCACGCACCCGAACGCCGTCATGGCGGAGCTCTACGGAAAGCTCGAAGGCTGCTCGCACGGCTACGGCGGCTCGATGCACCTCTACGACGTCGAGCGCGGCAACCTGGGCGCGAATGCGGTTGTCGGCGGCGGGCTGCCAGCGATCACCGGCGCCGCGCTCGCGTTCAAGCTGCGCGGCGAGGCTCGCGTGGCGGTGGCGTTCTTCGGCGACGGGGCGACGAACATCGGCACCTTCCACGAGTCGCTCAACCTCGCCCAGCTCTGGCAGGTCCCGGCCGTGTTCGTGCTCGAGGACAACCGCTGGGCGGAGTCGACACCAGAGTCGCAGCACTCGCCGATCCGCGACCTGAGCGAGCGCGCGAAGGCGTTCGGGATGAAGGTGATGAAGGTCGACGGCCAGGACGTCGAGGAGGTGCACAAGGTCGCCTCGCGCGCGCTCAAGCACGCGCGCGACGGGAAGGGGCCGGTCTTCCTCCACGTCTCGACGGAGCGCCTCGTCGGCCACTACATCGGCGACCCGCAGGTCTACCGCGACAAGGAGGAGCTGCACCGGCTGCAGGAGACGCGTGACCCGATCACGCTTCTGCGCGAGAAGCTCGGCGTCAGCGACGAGGAATTCGAGGCCGACGACCGCGAGGTGCACGAGATCGTCGAGGCCTCGGTCGAGTTCGCGAAGGCCGGCACGGATCCCAAGCCCGAGGACGCGCTGAAGAACATCTATGCCTGAGCTCTCCTACCGCGAGGCGGTGCGCGACGCGCTCTCGCAGGCGATGCGGGACGACGAGGGCGTGTTCGTGATGGGCGAGGACATCGCCGAGATGGGCGGCTCGATGGGCGTCACCGCCGGGATGCTCGACGAGTTCGGGCCCGAGCGGATCCGCAACACGCCGATCTCCGAGATCGCGATCGTGGGCGCCGGGATCGGCGCGGCGATCCAGGGCATGCGGCCGGTCGTCGAGGTGATGTACGAGGACTTCCTGACGGTCTCGATGGAGCAGATCGTCAACCAGGCGGCCAAGCACCGGTACATGTCGGGCGGGCAGCTGAAGGTGCCGCTGACGATCCGGACGCAGGGCGGTGCGGGCTGGTCGCCCGGCGCGCAGCACGCCCAGCAGGTCGAGGCGTGGTTCGTGCACGTGCCCGGCCTGAAGGTCGTCTTCGCCTCGACGCCGACCGACGTGCGGGGGCTGCTCTGGTCGGCGATCCACGACGACAACCCGGTGATCTTCTTCGAGCACCGCACGCTCTACGGGCTGAAGGAAGAGGTGCCGGACGAGCTCGAGCCGATCCCGATCGGGCAGGCCCGCGTGCACCGCGAGGGCTCCGACGTGACGGTGGTCGCCACCGGGCGGCTGGTGCACGAGGCGCTCGCGGCGGCGAAGGACGCGGAGTCGGAGGGCATCTCGGTCGAGGTCTGGGATCCGCGCACGCTGCAGCCGCTGGACGTGGACTCGCTGGTTGCGTCGGTGAAGAAGACGAACCGCGTCGTCGTCGCGCACGAGGCGGTCACGCGGATGGGCTTCGGCGCGGAGATCGCGGCCGTCGTCGGCGAGCAGGCCTTCGACTGGCTCGACGCGCCGGTCGAGCGCGTCGGCGCGAAGTTCGCGCCGCTGCCGTTCGCGCCGGTGATGGAGGAGTACGTGGTGCCGCACTCGGCCGACGTGCTGGCGGCAATCAAGAGGACGGTGGCGCGTGACGCCTGAGGCGTCCGTTTTGGTCCCGATCCAGGGACTGTCCCCCTGTCATGGCCGAGGCGGCCATGGCGAAAGTGTCGAAAGCCCTTGGTTGCAGCGGCGCGCAGACTCGGCCGCGTCGGTTTCCGCCGCGTCCCAGGGACAGTCCCTATGTCGGAGCGCGCATGGCTAGCGAGGTCAAGCTTCCGCGGCTCGGCCAGGGCATGGAGGCTGGCACGATCGTCAAGTGGCTCAAGTCCGAGGGCGACAAGGTCGAGAAGGGCGAGCCGCTCTACGAGCTCGACACCGACAAGGTCACCCAGGAGGTCGAGGCCGAGGCCTCGGGCGTGCTGCTGCGGATCGCGGTGGCCGAGGGCGAGGTGCCCGTCGGCCAGACGATCGCATTCATCGGCGAGGAGGGTGAGCAGGCTCCCGAGCCGAGCGGCAACGGCGCGAGCGCCGCGCAGAAGGTCGACGAGGAACCGCAGGAGGAGGGCTCGCCGGGCCCCGCGCGGGAGCAGGAGCGTGAGCAAGGCCGCGAAGTCGCGGAGCAGATCGCCGAGGCAAGGCAGCGGCCGGCCCAGGACGGCGGCAGGGTCAAGGCCTCGCCGCTCGCTCGCCGGATCGCCCGCGAGCGTGGGATCGAGCTCTCGGCGCTGACCGGCACCGGCCCCGAGGGCCGGATCGTCGCCGAGGACGTCGAGCGGGCCGGCGTGAGCAGCGCTCCCGCCGCACCGCCCGCGGCCGCGCCCGGCGAGGTCGAGCGGCGCGAGCTGACAAGCATCCGCAAGACGATCGCCCGCCGCCTGACCGAGGCTTGGCAGATCCCGGTCTTCCAGCTGCAGGTCTCGGTCGACATGGCCCGCGCGAACGAGCTGGTCGCGCGCCTGCGCGAGCACGAAGACGGCCCGAAGGCGACGGTGACCGACGTGCTGACGAAGGTCTGCGCCGCCGCCCTGCTGCGTCACCGCGAGGTGAACGCGCAGTACACCGACGACGCGATCCTGCTCCTCCCGACCGCCAACATCGGCATCGCCGTGGCCGCGCCGCAGGGTCTCGTCGTCCCGGTGATCCACGGCGCCGAGCGGCTCCGCCTGACCGAGATCGCCGCCGCTCGCGCGGACATCGTCTCGCGGGCACGCGAAGGCAAGCTCACCCGCGACGACCTCGAGAACGGCACCTTCACGATCTCGAACCTCGGCATGTTCCGCGTCGAGCGCTTCACCGCCGTGCTCAACCCGCCGCAGGCCGCGATCGTCGCGATCGGCGCGACCGAGGAGCGCGCGGTCGCGGTCCACGGCGAGGTCGTCGTGCGGCCGACGATGACCATCACCGGCACCTTCGACCACCGCGCAGTCGACGGCGCACCGGCAGCGGAGTTCCTCCAGACGGTCAAGGAGCTGCTGGAAGAGCCTGCGCTGATGTTGTGAGAATTTGGTACCGCGTCGGCGATCTCGACGCCGCGCGGGCGTTCTACCGCGACATGCTCGGGTTCACCGAGATCTTCGTGGACGAGCAGGAGCGCTGGGCGAGCCTCGACCGCGGCGCGACCGAGATCGCTCTCGGCGAGGTCGCCGAGGTGCCCGAGGAGGAAGGCCCGGTCGCGACGATCGACGTCGACGACGTGAAGGCCGAGCGCGAGCGGCTGGCCGAAGCGGGCGTCGAGGTCGGCACTGTGCTCGAGCTGCACGGGGCGATGCGGCTGGTCGACGTCTTCGACCCGGACGGCAATCGGCTCCAGCTCGCCCAGGAGATGTCGTGATCCGGCCGGCCGGCCCGCAGGACGTGCCGTTCATGCGCGACATGCTCCGGCATGCGTACTACTGGCGGGTGGATCGCGTCTCGGAGTCGGGTGAGCCGCCGGTGCGCCGTTACGTCGAGCGCTGGGGGCGGCCGGGCGACACGGCGCTGATCGCGATCCAGGACTTCCAGCGCGTCGGAGCCGCGTGGTATCGGCTGTTCTCGGCTGACAATCCCGGCTACGGGTTCGTCGACGAGGAGACGCCTGAGCTTTCGATCGCGATCGTCCCGAGCCGGCGCGGCAGCGGTCTCGGCTCGGAGCTGCTTGATGCGCTGCTCGCGAAGGCGCGCTCGGAGGGGCACGACGCGATCAGCCTCAGCGTCGAGGCCGACAGCCCAGCGATCGGCCTGTACGAGCGGCACGGCTTCGCCCGCGTCGGCGACGACGACGGCGGCGTGACGATGAAGGCCGACCTGACCTGACCGCGCCGCCGCAGACGCATCACGCGCGCGCGAGAAACACTTTCCCCCGGGGCCTTCGGCCCCAAGCCCCCGCTTTCGAGACTAGTGCCGAAATCGTCACGCGTGTGTGACCGCTTCGTGCCGGAACCGTGCCGAAGCGTCCACAGGCCGAGCGGCGCGGCACCCCAAGCGCCCCCGCTAGGATCGCCCCCGAAGCGAGGCGAGGAGAGCAGCAATGGAATGTGACGTCGCCGTCCTCGGAGGCGGCCCTGGTGGCTACACCGCAGCGATCCGCGCGGCCCAGCTGGGCGCCAAGACGGTCTGCATCGAGAAGGAGCCCGAGCTGGGCGGCACCTGCCTGCGCGTCGGCTGCGTCCCGACCAAGGCCTGGGTGCAGACGGCCTTCGCGATCAAGGAGGCCGAGGAGAGCTTCGCCAAGTTCGGCGTCCAGGTCGGCGCGCCGACCCTCGACTTCGCCGCTGCGAACGCCTGGAAGGACGGCGTCTCCAAGCAGATGACCTCCGGCGTCGCCAGCCTCTTCAAGACGAACGGCGTCGAGTGGGTCAAGGGCACCGGCCGCTTCAAGGATGCGAAGACGATCGCGGTCGAGGGCGGGGAGGACGTCTCGTTCCAGCAGGCGATCGTCGCGACCGGCTCGTTCCCGCTGCGTCCGCCGATCGAGGGCATCGACTCGGCGCGCTGCGTCGATTCCACCGGCCTGCTCGCCCAGACCGAGGTGCCGAAGCGCCTGGTCGTGCTCGGCGGCGGGATCATCGGCTGCGAGTTCGCCTCGATCTTCAGTCGCTTCGGCGCGGAGGTGACGATCATCGAGCTGCTCCCGAACCTGATCCCTCAGGAGGACGCCGACGCTGCCAAGGAGCTCCTCAAGCAGTTCGGCAAGCGCGGCATCGACGTCCAGCTCGACTCCCGCTGCGACCGCGTCGAGGACACCGGCAGCGGCCTGCGCGTCCAGTACAACGGCGACCAGACCGTCGAGTGCGACCTGATGCTCGTCGCGACCGGCCGCGGCCCGCTGGTCGAGAACCTCGGCCTCGAGGAGATCGGCGTCGAGTTCGACAGGCGCAAGGGCATCGCCGCCGACGAGCATCGCCGCACGACGGTGCAGCACATCTACGCGGTCGGCGACTGCGCCGGCTACTGGCAGCTCGCCCACACCGCCTTCCGCGAGGGTGAGGTCGCGGCCGAGAACGCGATGGGCCACGAGGCCGTCGTCGACAACCGCGGCGTCCCGCGCCCGATCTACACCGACCCCGAGATCGCCGGCGTCGGCCTGACCGAGGCCGAGGCGCGCGAGCAGCACGGCGACGACGTTGCGGTCGGCGTCTTCCCGTGGGTCGCCAACGCCCGCGCGGTGATGCAGAACGAGACCGTCGGCTGGGTCAAGTCGATCCACGAGACCCGCTACGGCGAGCTGCTCGGGCTGGTGATGGTCGGGCCGCACGTGACCGACCTGATCGAGGCCGGCACGGTCGCGCTCGACGCGGAGGCGACGGTCGAGACGGTCGCGGATGGAATGACCGCGCACCCGACGCTCTCCGAGGGGATCAAGGAAGCAGGGCTCCTGGCGCTCGGACGTGCGATTCACATGCCGAATCGCAAGCGCGCCGCGACCAACGCGTAGCCGTATCCGCAAACGGCCGTTCGCCGTTTGAGCAACATGGAGGCATCCCGCGCGGCCGCTGACCCGCGAGCCAGGACGTCTCTGCGACAGCTGGCGCTCCTCAGGCGGCCTTCGGAGCGCGCCTTCGAGCAGCTCTACCGCAAGCACGCGCGCGAGGTCTACCAGTACGCGCTCGCGCTGACCGCGAACCCGGCCGACGCTGAGGACGTCACGCAGACGACGTTCCTCAACGCCTACCGCGCGTTCGAGCGGGGCGAGCGCCCGCACAAGCCGCACAACTGGCTGATCACGATCGCGCACAACGTCTGCCGGATGCGCTGGCGCTCGGCTGGCTCCCGGCCGCGCGAGGTCACGCTCGAGGAGGCGCCCGAGCCCGCGTCGCGCGACGAAGAGCAGCCGGATCTCGACGAGGTGCTGACCGCGCTCGCCGCGCTCTCGTTCAACCAGCGGGCGGCGATCGTGATGCGCGAGCTCGAGGGTCGCAGCTACCAGGAGATCGCGGGCGTGCTCGACCTCTCGGTGAGCGCCGTCGAGGCGCTGCTCTTCCGCGCCCGCCGCAACCTGCAGGTCCGCCGCCGTTCGCTCGGCGTGCTCACGACCGTGCCGCTGCCCGGCTCGCTCGCGTCCTTCATCGGAGGCGGGGGAGGAGCCGTTGTCGCCGGCAGCGCGGCCGTCGGCGCCGATCTCATGCTCAAGGCCGCCGCGGTCGTGGCCCTCGGCGCGGCGACCGTGGGCGTCGGTTTCAAGAGCGTCCAGGCGATGACCACGCCGCAAGCAGCGCTGCGTCCGGCCGCAGTCGCGCCGAAGCCTGCGTCGAAGCCGCACCGCGCTGCCTCGTCGGCGCCTGCGCAAGCGTTCCCCGCGCGGACGAGCCATCCCGCGAAGCGACACGTCATCGCCGCGCGCACGAGCGCCGTTTCGCGCCCGAGCGGCGGCCCGTCAGGATCGCTCCCAGCACCGGAGCAGCAGACCGCGCCAGCGAGCCAGCCCGCGGTGCCGGTCGCCCCGCCGCCGGTGGTGTTGCCGACGCCGAAGCTCCCGCCGCCTCCGGTCGCCGTTCCGCCGGTGCCGCCGGTGCCGCCGCTTCCGCAGCTTCCTCCGGTCACCGTGCCGATCCCGCCGCTGCCACCCCTGCCGCCGCTGCCGCCGCTCAAATAACCTTTGGCGGGATGCAAGATCCGCGGATTTGCGGCATCTTTTAGGTAATGGCACCCGTTCTCGCTAGGCATCTTGGCGCGGACCGCTCGTTTGAGCGGCTCTACCGCAAGCACGCGGGCGATGTCTACCGCTACGCGCTCGTCGTCCTGCGCAACCAGGCCGATGCCGAGGACGTCACGCAGACGACCTTCCTGAACGCCTATCGCGCGATGGAGAAGGGCGAGCGCCCGCGCTCCCCGGAGAACTGGCTGATCGCGATCGCGCACAACGTCTGCCGACAGCGTTTCCGGCAGTCGCAGCGCCGGCCGACCGAGGTCGTCTACGAGGACGAGCTCGCCGAGACCATCGTTGAGGAGGACGCGCTCAGCGCCGAGGACATCCGCCGCGCGCTCGGCCATCTCTCCTTCAACCAGCGCTCGGCGCTCGTGATGCGCGAGCTCGAGGGTCGCAGCTACCAGGAGATCGCCGAGATCCTCGGCGTGACCCTGAGCGCGGTCGAGACGCTGATCTTCCGCGCCCGCCGCGCGCTGCGCGAGCAGCTCGAGGAAGGGATCACGTGCCACGAGGCCGAGTTCGCGATCTCCCGCCAGCTCGACGGGCGGCTGCCGCGCAAGGAGAAGGGCGCGCTGCGCGCGCACCTGCGCGAGTGCGAGGAGTGTGCCTCCTTCGCCCGCAGCCAGCGAGCCCAGCGCGGCGCGCTCAAGGCCCTGGCTGCGATCCCGCTGCCCTCGTCGCTTGCCGGTCTATTCGGCGGGAGTGGGGCGACGGTCGGCGGTGGTGTCGCGATCAAGGCAGCGCTCCTCGCCGGGGGTGCCGTGATCGCGACGGGAGTCAGTTACGAGGGAGTCAAGCATCCTCCGTTCCACCATCGAGCCGCGGCGATCCCGGTGGCAGCGACGACCCATCGCGTGCCCACGAATCCGCCCCCCGGCGCAGCTGCGGTGATCCTGGCTGTCCGGGAGCCGGCGCGCGACGACAAGCCGTTCCGTCGGCCGGCGGTGAAGGCGCGCATCGAACTGCGCCGGCAGGTCGCCCGCGGCCTGGCGCTCGGGCACGCGAAGCCCAAGCCCAAGGAGGTCAGCGTGCTCCCGCCCTCGCGCGTACGCGGCCACGACCTAAAGCCGACGCACGTCAAGAAGCCTCCCCACGTGAAGAAACCCCCGCCGCACGTGAAGAAGCCTCCGCCGGTCAACAAGGGCCCCACCGGCGCACACGGCAACCGAGGCCCTAGCGGCCCAACCGGCGAGCACGGCAAGTCCGGTCACTAGGAGGTCTGACGAGACACTGACGAGGCTCTCGGGCCGCGCTGCTCGCCCCGAGGCTGCGTCCTCAGTCGCACCGATAGCTACGGCTATCGGCACTCCCTGCGTCCTTGCCTCGGAACGACCAACACACCCCGAGAGGGTGCAGCGCCCCGTCAAACCCTCCTAGCTGCTACAAACCCGCGCTGTGAGCATCGTCAACCGCAGGAACGCCGTCCTCGGCTGGAGCGTCTGGACGATCGGCAAGCGAATCGCCAAGCGCAAGGCGAAGAGCGCCGCCCCTTCGGTTGAAGGCAGCCGTCCGAACAAGCCGTTCTGGGCCCTGGCGATCGCCGGCACGGTCGGCGCTCTCACCTTCTGGCGCCGGCACCGCGACAGCGAGACCTAGTCGTTCGGCAGTCCGTACTTCGCGTACCCGCCGAAGTCGATCGCCTTGAAAGTGTCGTCACCCACGACCCAGGCGTCGTGCCCCGGCTCGATCACCACGACGTCGCCGCCGGCTCTGCCGGCCGGATCCTTTCACGCTTTGTAATAGCGTCGCCGCGATGCGCATCGAGTCGTCGATCACGTCGATCTCCTGGATCCCGTCCGAGGCGATCGAGGGCATGCCGAAGCTGCCGTTCGAGTGGGGCGTCGACCACTACGACGAGCCGCCGGCTGACCGGCTGCTCGACCTCGACGCGATGGAAGAGAACGACCTCTTCCGCGAGGCCAACGAGCTGAAGGCCTGGATCGAGGTCGACGACGACGGCACGATCACCGAGTGCGGCTACTCGGGCGGCGGGCGCATCGGCGTCACGCGCCTGAAGCTCGGCCGCCGCGAGGTCACCTTCCCGGCGGTCAAGTACCCGGTGATCCAGGCCGAGCCCGAGGTGCGCGACGGCGAGGCGCGCTTCGTCCAGTCCGCCGGCGGCCACATGGGCCTGCCCGCGCCGCGCCGCGTGAGCGGCAAGCCGTTCCTGCGCATCCAGTCGGCCTCCGCGTGGACGACGCTGGAGCTCGTGATCCGTGCCGACGGCTCGTCCGAGGGGAAGATGGCCGGCGCGAGCCCGTTCCCGCGCCACTGGGTCTACGACGCCGACGGCGTGCTCGTCGAGAAGTCCGCGTCGGTCGACTTCGAGCGCTGGTACCGCGAGTCGCACGGCAAGCACACGCCGTGGGGCGGGGAGGACTCGCCGGCGATCGCAGCAGCGGTCGAGTCGGAGCTCGAGCGAGACCTGTCGGCGTCGATCATGCGCGAGGGCGCGAAGCTCGAGCGCCGCGCCCTGGAAGCGGGCGAGGCTCTGATCAAGCAGGGCGAGGAAGGGCAAGACCTATTCCTGATCCTTGACGGCGTGGTCGACGTCGAGATCGACGGCGAGGAGGTCGCCGAGCTCGGGCCAGGGGCGCTGATCGGGGAGATGGCGCTGCTCGAGGGCGGGAAGCGCACCGCGTCGGTGTTCGCGACGACGCCGGTGCGGGCGGTGGTCGTGCCTCGGGATGCTGTGAGCGAGTCGGCGCTCGAGGAGCTCGCGGCCGGACGTAGGCGCGAAGAGACCTAACTCGGCTGTTGCCGGCTCTCGAACAGGCGTAGCATCGCCGTACCCCCACCGGAAGGAGCAGCCATGTACGCACGGCTGATCTCGTTCTCGGGCGCCGATCCCGAGAAGCGCGAGTCCGCGATCGAGATGATCCGCGGCACGGTGATCCCGATGTTGCATGGTTACGACGGGTTCGCCGGGTACATCGCCCTCTACGACGAAGACACTCGGCAGGCGAAGGCAATCATCCTCTGGGAGAGCAGAGACGCGGCCGATGCCGCCGAGGAAACGCTCGAGGACCGACGCCGGAAGATGGTCGACCAGGTTGGCCTGACGATCGAGTCCGTCGACCTCTACGAGGCGACGGTCGTCGAGCTCGCACGCGCGCGGGTCTAGCTCGCAGCGCCGAACGCCGTGACGAGACGCTCGAGCCCAAGCTCGAGCGTCTCGTCGTCGACCGCCAGGCTGAGCCGTGCGCGGCCTACACCGCTCGGCCCGAACCCTTCGCCCGGCGCGAGCACGACGCGGTGCTCGGTGAGCAGGGTCTCGAAGGTGACGCCCTCGGGCAGCTGGAGCCAGATATAGAAGGTGCCCTCGCAGGTGAGCGGCCCGAGGGATGGCTCGAGCACCTCGCGCACGCGGTCGCGGCGGCGCTGGTAGGTGTCGCGCCGCTCGGCGACGGAGTCCTGCGGCCCCGTCAGCGCTGCGATGCAGGCCTCCTGGATCGGCCGGAAGATCCCGACGCGGCAATGGTCGTTGAACAGGTTGACCCGCTCGACGATCTCCGCGTTGCCGACGACGAACCCGACCCGCCAGCCGGCCATGCCGTAGGACTTGGACATCGAGAACATCTCAACCCCGACCTCCTTCGCGCCCGGGGTGGCAAGGAAGCTCTTGGGCTCGCGCCCGTCGAAGACGAGATCGCCGTAGGCAAAGTCGTGCACGATCGCGGCACCGGTGGTCTGGGCGTAGGCGACCGCCTCCTCGAACGCCCCCGGCGGCGCGGCAACGGCAGCCGGGTTGGACGGGTAGTTGAGGTAGACGGCCGCGACGTTCTCGACGGGAGCCTGCGAGAAGTCGGGCGGCCACCCGTTCCCCGGGTCGAGAGGGACGTAGGCGATGTCAGCACCAGCCAGCGCCGGCCCGGACGGGTAGTCCGGGTAGTACGGGTCGGGTAGGACGACCGTCTGCCCCTCCTCGGCGAGTGCGAGGGAAAGCTCGACAATTGCCGTCTTCGTACCGGGCACGATCGCGATCTCGGCGTTGGGATCGAGCGAGACTCCGTACACAATCCGATAGCGCTCGCCTAGCGCGACTCGTAGCTCTGGCAAACCGCGAAACGGTGCGTAGCCGTGAGCTACCTGCTGTTGGGCCCTGTCGGCGAGCGTCTCGATCACACGCCTCGGCGGCCCTGTCTCGGGATTCCCGCGACCCAGGTCGATGACTTGATCCTCAGCGGGCCTGAGCGCCGAGACCCGAGCGAGCAACGAGCTAAAGTACTGCGTAGGAAGTCGCTCGACTCGATCCGGGGCAGGGTGCACCGAGCGAGGATATTCGGTGGGCGGCGAAGTCACGCTCTGGCAGCGATGACTCAGGTCGGCGCAGATTCCGCTTTCAATCTGTGGTTTTGGATGATCCTGGCGCCATGACAACGGAGGGACCAGCGGGCTAACCGCTGGGAACGCTGATCTGCGGTTAGTGAACTAAGGCAGTCAACCGTAGAAGGGTGATAGATCAACCAGCTCCCCGTCGCCGATAGTGAGGCCATCAACCGAGCGCGCCCCATGCGGCGGGTGCGATCTCGGAGACACAATGGGCCTCAATGCGGCGAGGCCTTGCGACTTACCTGCGGCTTTCCTCTCTGGAGGGAACTGGAAACGGGGCCGGGCGGCGGCCTCGTTTCTTGTTGTCTGGAGATAACCCCCTTCATGGGGAGGACGCAAAGGCCGCTTCGACCCAATATGCGACTGCGCTTGACCGGCCGCCTGGGCCGCAGAGACGGACGGGAAGCGCAACTTACAGGGCGGCCGACGGGCCGCCCTTTCTTTTTGCCGTCGGGCTTGAGGGGTAGGCTGGCCGCATGAAGGGACAAGAGAAGCCCAAGAAGCTCGGCAAGAAGGTCGCGCAGAAGTCGCTCAAGGAGAAGCGCGCCGAGAAGAAGGCCAAGAAGCGCGGCAGCAGCTTTACCGGCTAGTCGGCGGGCGCAGACTCAGAACCTGGACGTCGGTGACGCCGACGTCTGCGCGTCGCCGTCAGCGACGAAGCCTCGGAAATCCGGTGAGCCCTTGCAGTTCACGCAGCCGCTTGTATCGAGCTCGTCGTGGCGGCACGAGGCGCCACAGATCCTGGGCTCCGGCATGGCAGCTCGATCGGCCGTTCCGCACTGAGCTTGAGGCTCTAGGGCGGCCACACCGGCGGCTCGTCCGGCTCGCCGACCGTCTGGATCACGACTGCGGCCAGGACGATTCCGCCGCCGACGAGCGTTGTCGCGCTCGGTTGCTCGCCCAGGGCGATCCAGACCCACAGCGGGCCGAGCACGATCTCGAGCAGGGTGATCAGCGCCACCTCGGCGGCCGGGATCAGGCGCGCACCGATCGTCAGGAAGATCAGGCCGAGGCCGATCTGGGTCACGCCGAGGCCGGCGAGCAGCGCCAGGTCTTTCCAGCCGACCTCCGAGGCCGACGCGAACGGCGCCGCGCACACGAAGACGAGCGCCTGTGAGAGCCAGGTCGCCGGCGCCATCGAGACCTGGCGCTGGTGGCGGGTGATCACGATCGTCGCCGCGAACGAGACCGACATCAGCAGCGAGAGCGCGAAGCCGGCCGCGCTCGGGCGGCTGGGGCCGCCGACCATCACGGCGACGCCGGTCACCGCGACCGCCATCGCGATCCACGTGCGCCGCTCCACCCGCTCGCCGATCGCCATGCCCATCACGGCCGCGAGCACCGGCGCGAGGCCCTGCAGGAAGAGCACGTTCGCGACCGAGGTGTAGTTCAGCGCGGCGATGAACGAGCCCGACGAAACCGCCATCAGCGCGGCCATCGCGAGGCCGGGCCGGCCGATCGCGCGGAGAGCGGCGAGCGAGCGGCGGCGCTCGGTCGCGAGGACGAAGACGCCGATCCCGAGCATCGCGAACAGCGCGCGGCCGGCGAGCTGCGTCCCGAGGCCGACGGTCAGCTCGCGCTGGAAGAGCCCGGCGGTCGACCAGGCGATCGCCGCGAGCGCGACAAAGAGCCGGCCGCGCCGGGTATCGCCCTGCCTCACGCGCGGGAGCCTAGTGTCTGCTTGTGGCGCGCTATGTCGGACGCGAGAACGTGCGCAAGAGGCTCGAGCCGCTGGCGGGCCTGCCCGGCCGAACGACCTACGCGGACGGCGCTGCCCGGATCGAGACCGCGGCCGAGACGATCACCGTCCGGCCGCCATTCGGCCTCGCGTACGCGCGCGTGTACGAGAGGGTCGAGCTAGGGCCGCTGCTAGAGGCGCTGGCCGAGGACCACGTCGTCGCCGCGCTCCTTGTTCGCCTGGGCGGCTACGCGGTCGGCGTCTTCGAGGGCGAGCGGCTCGTCGCCTCGAAGGTGGGCTCGCGGTTCGTCAAGGGCCGGCACAAGAAGGGCGGCTCCTCGGCAAACCGCTTCCGCCGCCGGCGCGACGAGCAGGAGCGGGCGCTGCTCGACGCCGCGGCCGAGACCGCAGCGCGCGTGCTCGAGCCGTACCGCGACCGGATCGAGCACGTCGCCCTCGGCGGTGATCGTGCCGCTGCCCGGCGCGTCGTCGAGCGACTCCCGTGGCTCCAGCAGAAAGCCTTGCAGCGCTTCTTCACCGTTGCGGATCCGAGGCAGCGCGAGCTGGACCGGCTGCCGTACGAGCTTTATGCGGCCGAGCTCACTGAGGAGCAGTGACGGCCAGCCGCTCCTCCGCCACCGACTCACCGGCCGCCCGCACCGCGGAGTGAGTGAGCGCGGCCAGGAAGTCGTCCCGGTCCAGCGCGAACAGCTCCGAGGGTGAGACGGCGCGGACCGTCGCCGTACGCGGTACGTCGCGCAGCAGCGCGATCTCGCCGAAGAAGTCGCCGTGGCGGGCGCTCGCGTGGGCGCCGTTCACGATCTCGAGCTCGCCGCTGTCGACGATGTAGAAACGGTCGCCCGCGTCGCCGGCACGCACCACCACGTCGCCCGGGTCGGCGTGGAACCGCGTTAGCTTCCCGGCGAGGTGCTCCTTGGCCACGAGCGAGAGTGGCTGGAACAGCGGCACGGCGGAGACGACGTCGAGCTCGACGGCCGGGGCAAGCACGTCCCGGTCGATCGCGCGCAGGCGGCTCCAGCAGAGCAGCGTAAGCACGGGCAGCAGCGCGCCGACGACGACGAAAGCAGCCCGCGGCCCGACCGCTGCGACCACAGCCGGCGCCGCGATCGACCCAAGCGCCACCGCGCCCATCACCGCGCCCCAGACCAGCCCGAGCGCGCGGCCGAGCAACTCGTCAGGGACGATCCGCTGGAGGAGCGTGAAGCCGGCGACGTCCTCGACGCTGTTCGCGGCGCCCACGACCGCGAGCAGCAGGATCGCCGCCTCGAGGGAGGGGCGCGGCGCGATCAGCGCGATCGGCAGTCCCCAGAAGACGAGTGCCACGCCGAGCGCGACGGCCAGACCGCGTCCCCGGAGGGTCATCGCTCCGAACGCGCCCGCCAGGCCGCCGAGCCCGAGACCGGCGGTCAGGTAGCCGACAGCCCCGTCGCCGGCGTCGAGGACGCGGAAGACGACCACGACGATCAGGACGTTCAGACAACCGCGCACGAAGCCCTGCGCCGCCATCAGGAGGAGGATCAGCCGTGCCGGCCCGCGGATGGCGCGAACGCCGTCGAGTACGTGCTCGCGAGGGCCCCGGCTCGCGGCGCTCGGCTGAATCACGCCCTCGACATGCAGCGGCGCGAGCAGCAGGGCACCGGCGAGCAGCGTCCCTGCCGCCGCCGCAAACACGACTCCAGGGTTCGTGACCGACACGAGCACGCCCGCGAGGAGCGGCCCGGCCAGCGTGCCGAGGCTCTCGATCGTCGAGCTCGCGCCGTTGGCAGCGATCAGCTCTTCCGGCGTCCGGGCGAGCGATGGGAGCACGGCCTGCATCGCGGGGCGAAAGAGCGTCGAGGTGATCCCGATCACGGCGGCGAGCGCGTAGACGAGCGGCGCATTCCCACCCGCGAAGAAGGCGGCCGCCGAGCCCGCCAGCGCGCAGGCGCCGACGAGCGCCGTCGCCACGAGGACGCGTTCGCGGCGGTAGCGGTCGCCGAGGCTGCTGGCGAGCGGCGCGACGACGGCAGCCGGAAGCATCCGTGCGAGCCCGGCGATCCCGACTGCCGTTGTCCCGCCGGCGTTGTAGGCGAAGACACCGAGTGCGACGAAGTGGGCCCACTCGGAGACGATCGAGGCGCCCCACGCGAGCTCGACCAGCCGGAGCTCGCGGTTGCGCATCACCGCTCCGAGCGCGGCGGCCGCTTGTGCGGGACGGCTCATCCACGGATTCAGCGCACCCGGGCTCGCCGAAGTCAACTCCGGGAACCTAGAATCGAGCGCGACCGCTACGGAAGGAGGGAATCATGGCCGCCAACCCGATTCCGGAGGGCTACCACAGCCTGACGCCGTACCTGGCCGTGGAAGACGCCTCGCGCGCGATCGAGTTCTACAAGGAGGCGTTCGGAGCGGAGGAGGTTGTGCGCATGCCCGGCCCGGACGGGTCGGTCGCGCACGCGGAGCTGCAGATCGGAGACTCGAAGCTGATGCTCTCAGATCCGTTTCCGCATTCGAACGTGCGACCGCCGACGGAGCGGGGCGGGCCGACTGCCTCGGTCTTCATGTATGTCGACGACGTCGACGCGACCTTCGAGCAGGCGCAACAGGCCGGGGCGACCGTGGTCTCGGAGCTCGAGGACATGTTCTGGGGCGACCGCTTCGGGACGCTGGCCGATCCGTTCGGGCAGGTGTGGTCTGTGGCGACGCACAAGGAAGACCTCTCCGAGGAGGAGATGGCCGAGCGCAGCAAGGCTGCGATGGCCGAGATGGGCTGAGAAGTGGCTGCGAGGCCCCGCGCATCGCGGGGCCTCGCAGCGCTGAGTGCTAAGACGCGGTTTCTCTAGAAGTCCGAGTCGAACGAGAGCCGGTCGATCAGGAAGCCCTTGTTGGGTCTAGGCCGGAGCGGCGTCGCGCTCACGCTTGCTGCGCGACGCGAGCGTCTGCCGCTTCCCCGCCGAGAGCTCGACCTTGCGCAGGCGGATGCTCTTCGGCGTCACCTCGACGCACTCGTTCTCGCGGATGAACTCGAGCGCCTGCTCGAGCGAGAGCGGCCGCGGCGGGATCAGTCGCACCAGCTCGTCGGCGGTCGCCGAGCGCATGTTCGTGAGCTTCTTCTCCTTGGACGCGTTCACGTCGAGGTCGTTCTCGCGGGAGTTCTCGCCGACGACCATCCCCTCGTAGAGCTCGGCGCGCGGCGCGATGAAGAGCGAGCCGCGCTCTTGCAGTCCGGCGATCGCGAACGCCGTCGCCTGGCCGCGGCGGTCGGCGACGAGGCTGCCGGTCGGGCGGGTGCGCAGCTCGCCCTGCCACGGCTCCCAGCGCTCGAAGACGTGGTGCATGATCCCGGTCCCGCGGGTCTCGGTCAGGAACTCGGTGCGGAAGCCGATCAGCCCACGCGCTGGCGCGAGGTACTCCATCCGCGCCCAGCCGGTGCCGTGGTTGACCATCTCCTGCAGCCGGCCCTTGCGCAGCGAGAGCAGCTGAGTGACGACTCCGATGTACTCCTCCGGGACGTCGATCGCGACCCGCTCGACCGGCTCGTGGCGCGTGCCGTCGAGCTCGCGCGTCAGCACCTCGGGCTTACCAACCGTCAGCTCGAAGCCTTCGCGGCGCATGATCTCGACCAGCACCGCGAGCTGCAGCTCGCCGCGGCCTTGCACCTCCCAGACCTCCGGCTTGGAGGTGGGGCGGACCCGGAGCGAGACGTTGCCGACGAGCTCCTGCTCGAGCCTCGCGATGAGGGCGCTCGCGGTCACCTTGTCGCCCTCGGTGCCGGCCAGCGGCGAGGTGTTGATTCCGAGCGTCATCGCCAGCGAGGGCTCGTCGACGACGCTGACGGGTAGCGGCCGCGGATTGTCGAGGTCTGCGATCGTCTCGCCGATCGTCACGTCGGGCAGGCCGGCGAGGGCCACGATCTCGCCGGGGCCCGCCTCGTCGGCGGGAACGCGGTCGAGCGCCTCGGTCACGTAGAGCTCGGTCACGCGGGCGGGCTCGATCGTCCCGTCGGCGCGGCACCAGGCGACCTGCTCGCCCTTGCGGATCGTCCCGTGCAGGACGCGCAGCAGAGCCAGGCGGCCGACGTAGGGCGAGGCGTCGAGGTTCGTGACGAGCGCCTGCAGCGGGTGCTCGGGGTCGTAGGCGGGCGGCGGCACGGTCGCGAGCAAGGTCTCGGTCAGCGGGCCGAGATCCTCGGCGAGCTCGTCGGGTGCGAGGCCTGCGCGCCCGGCTCGCGCGTTGGCGTAGACGATCGGGAACTCGATCTGCGACTCGTCGGCGTCGAGGTCGAGGAAGAGCTCGTAGACCTCGTTCACGACGGCCTCGGTGCGCGCGTCGGGCCGGTCGACCTTGTTCACGACGAGGACGACCGGAAGGCGTGCCTCGAGCGCCTTGCGCAGGACGAACCGCGTCTGGGGGAGCGGGCCCTCGGAGGCGTCGACCAGGAGGAGGACGCCGTCGACCATCGTCAGGCCGCGCTCGACCTCGCCGCCGAAGTCGGCGTGACCCGGCGTGTCGACGATGTTCACCTTGGTCTCGCCGATCTGCACGGCGGTGTTCTTGGCCAGGATCGTGATGCCCTTCTCGCGCTCCAGATCCATCGAGTCGAGCACGCGCTCCGCGACGTCCTGGTTGTCGCGGAACGAGCCGGACTGCCAGAGCAGTGCGTCGACGAGCGTCGTTTTGCCGTGGTCGACGTGCGCGACGATGGCGACGTTCCGTAGATCGTCTCGGTGGGCAAGGAGCTTGGGCTGTGGCACTGAGGCACCGTAGCGGCGCACTCGTCCTCGTGGTCGGAATCGCGCTGTCCGCCTGCGCTTGTGGCGGCGGCGGGTCCCTGAGTGCCAAGGCGATCACGACGCAGTCCACGTCGCTGCAGTCCCTCGCCGCCGAGGGCGCGCTCCTGGCCCGTGACTCGGCAGCGGGCAAGACCACCGCGATCTACACGCGCGTGCACTCCGAGGCGCTCGCCAAGGCAGCCTCGAAGGCCGCCGCCTCGCTGCAGACGGCCACGACGGAGCCCGCGCTCGAGCCGAAGCTCCGGCGGGTCGCGTCCCTCGCGAGCGAGGTCAGCGCCGACCTGAAGCAACTCGGGCACGCCTCGAAGAGCGAGCAGCTCCGCCTCGCGGAGGAGCTCTCGAAGGCCGCCGAGGAGCTCGGGTGAGCCTGAAGAACGTCCTGGCGGTCGCGCTCGGCATCCTCTCGGCGATCGGGGGCTTTGTCGACATCGGCGACCTCGTCTTCAACACCCAGGCCGGGGCGACCTTCGGCTATCAGCTGCTGTGGGTCGTCGTGGTCGGAGTGGTCGGGATCATCGTCTACTCGGAGATGTGCGGGCGCGTCGCGGCCGTCGCCAAGCGGCCGGTGTTCGACCTCGTCCGCGAGCGGGCCGGTTTCGGTGCGGGCCTCGGGACGCTGATCGCGTCCGGAGTCGTCAACCTGCTGACCTGCGCGGCCGAGATCGGCGGCGTCGCGATCTGCCTCCAGCTCCTCTCGGGCCTGCCCTACCGGCTGCTGATCGCCCTCGCCCTTCTCGGGCTGGTCGTGGTCTCGTGGGCGCTCCCGTTCGAGTGGATCGAGCGGGTGTTCGGCTACCTGGGCCTCTGTCTCCTCGTCTTCGCCGTCGCCGCGATCAAGCTGCACCCGGACTGGGGGATGGTCGCCCACGGGTTCGTCCCCGGCCATCACACCGGCGGCAGCCTGTCGGTCTACCTCTACTTCGTCGTTGGCCTGCTCGGCGCTGCGATGACGCCGTACGAGGTCTACTTCTATTCGTCTGGCGCGGTCGAGGACGGCTGGGGCCTGAGCGAGCTCGGCCTGAACAAGGTGACCGCGATGATCGGTTACGGGCTCGGCGGCTTTCTGTCGTTCTCGCTGATGATCGTCGCGGGCGCTCTGTTCCTACCGCAGAGCATCGACCCGCAGTTTCTGGGCACGCCTGCGCTGGCGGCCGCGCATGCCTTCGGGAAAGTGGGCCTCTTGCTCGCTCTCGTCGGAATCCTCTTCGCAGTCGGTGGCGCGGCGATCGAGACCTCGTTCTCCGGCGCGTACAACACGGCACAGTTCTTCGGCTGGCGCTGGGGCAAGAAGGAGCGCCCTGCGGCCGCATCGCGCTTCACGCTCTGGTGGGTCGTGATCTTCGCGCTCGCCGCGCTCGTGGTGATGACCGGCTATGACCCGGTGAAGCTGACGGAGTATTCGGTCATCTTCTCGGTGGTGGCCCTGCCGCTGACCTACCTGCCGATCCTGCTGATTGCGAACGATCGCTCCTACATGGGCTCGAAGACGAACGGACGGCTGGCAAACGTGCTGGGCGCCGTCTACTTCATCGTGATCATCGCGATCGCGCTCGCGGCGATCCCACTACTGCTGATCACGAACGGCGGGCAGGGATGAGCAAGCCCGTCGAAGTCGACATCGCACTGGGGATCCTCGACCACCAGCTCGTGGACGCCGACGGGGTGAACTGCGGCAAGGTCGACGACCTCGAGCTGACCGGGCTCGACACAGGCTCGCCCGAGGTGGTCGAGATCATCGTCGGCGGCAATGCGTGGCGGAAGCGCGGGCTGCTCGGGAGGCTCGCCGGACAACTCGCCGGCGACGCAGTGCACGTGCCCTGGGCTGAGGTCGAGTCGGTCTCGTCGGTCGTGAAGCTCAAGCGGCCGGCCTCGGAGCTGCGCCTCAATCGCGGGGACCCGCGCTGGTCGAGGCTCGTCGGCAAGGTGCCTGGTTCCTGATGCGTCTTTCGGAGCTGCTGAAGCGCGAGGTGGTGACCGAGTCCGGACTGTCGCACGGCAAGGTGCACGACATCCGAGGCGAGCTCGGGAGGAGCGGGCGCCTGCGGGTGACCGGGCTCGCGTGCGGCCCTATGGGCTTCCTCGAGCGCTACGGCGTGGGCACCGGTGGCACCGGGGGTCCCAGCCACGCGAAGGTGCATGGCCATCCTGCGATCCCTTGGACGCGGGTTCTCCGCGTCGGCGCAAAGCTCGTCATCCGCGACTGACTCGAAGTAGGCACAGAGCCGGCACGGACACGTCACACCTTCTCTGGCTCAATGGAGTCATGAGGGACGGACGCCCGACGGTGAGGCAGGTCTACGCACTCGCCGGCGCGCTGTGCGAGCGGGCAGGAGAGGCGTATCCACGGACGCGTGCCGAGGCGTCGGAGCTGATCGAGCGGCTGCGGACCGAGAACGGGCACCCGGCGCCGCGGCTCGAAGACGCCCCGTTTCGGCCGCGTCGGGAAACCCTTCGGCCTGGCTCGCGTGTACACGACGAGAGGGCGAGCGATGTGTCCGCGAAGCTCGTGAACGAGATGCGTTGAGCCGGCCGACAACCTAGGGGCGTCGAAGCGCCGGCGCGTCAGGCCGGCGCTCGCCTGGCGAAGACGTTCTCGAGCGCCGCTTCGAGGCCGACCGCGATCGCTCCGGTCAGCACGGCGGCCTCACCCAGCGTCGAGACCTCGACCCGGGGGGCAAAGGGCAGCCACTCGGACAGAAGCCGGGCGACCGGGTCGAGGAGCAGGTCGCCGTTCGCGCCGATCCCGCCGCCGAGGACGACGAGCTCGACGTCGGCCACTGCCGCGACTGGCGCGACGTGCAGCGCGATCCGTCGTGCGATCTCGTCGACGACGGCGCGGGCCGCGGGATCGCCGGTGCGAGCGGCTCCGAAGACGGCGCGCGGCTCGGCTCGGAGCTCGGCGTGGGCGCGGGCGAGCTCGGCGACCTGCGGCGCGGACGGGTCGACCGTCTCGCCGAACCCGACGAGGGCGAAGTCGAGCTCGCCGGCCGCACCGTGGCGGCCGCGATGGAGCTCGCCTCCGAGCACGAGCCCTGCGCCCATGCCGGTCCCGACAGAGAGGAAGACGAAGTCGGCGACCCCTCGCGCGACTCCTTGCCACTGC
Organism: uncultured Actinomycetes bacterium; assembly: GCA_963717725.1. Lineage (GTDB taxonomy): Bacteria > Actinomycetota > Thermoleophilia > Gaiellales > Gaiellaceae > AC-32. Next base: position 297,300 of record CAVQWS010000027.1, on the reverse strand, counting down.
TCGCCCAGCGCGGCGAGGTTGACGTCGTTCTCGAGCGTGACCGGGACGTCGAGTGCCGCCTGGAGCTCCTCGCCGAAGCGGCGACCCTCGAGGCCGGCGACGTTCTCGGTCACCTGCAGCGTCCCGTCGGCGGCGACCACGCCCGGAACGCCGATGACGACGCAGTCGACGAGCGAAGGGTCGAGCGCGGCCGTGTCCAGCATGGACGCGCGAAGGCGCGCGATCGCCTCCGTCGCTCCCGCGGCATCCGCGCTGGCCAGCTCGAGGTCCTGGCGCGCGCGGATCGCGCCCTCGAGGTCGCAGAGCGCACCACGGACGAAGCGTGCGCCGAGGTCGAGCCCGAGCACCAGCGCGGCCTCGGCCACAGCCTCGAAGTAGACGGCTCCGTAGCCCGGGCCGTCCGGCCCGCGCGCGGCCTCGCGAACGAGCCCGGCGTCGAGCAGCGAACGCAGCGCGAGGGAGACCGTCGGCTTGGAGATCCCCGAGCGGCGCGAGATCTCGGCGCGCGAGATCGGTGCGCCTTCGCGGATCGCCTCGAGCACGGTCCGCTCGTTCAGCGCCCGGAGCAGCGGCGGCGTGGCCCGGCGGGTGACGGCCATCTGGTCAAGGACATTAACCCAAGATGGGCAGGATTCCTACGCCTTGACTCCGTCGTGCGGGAGTGAGAAGGTCACCTCGTCTGGGTTCCTAACACGATTCGCCAGCTCCAGGAGGTTGCTGCGCTGCAGATGGTCGGAGTCCAGCGGTGAAGCTCGCCGTCGTCGGCGGCGGCTCGACCTACACCCCGGAGCTGGTGGCGGGGTTGGCGCGCGAGCGCGAGCGGCTCGAGCTGACCGAGGTCGTCCTGCACGACATCGATCCCAAGCGCCGCGAGGTCGTCGGCGGTCTCGCCACGCGCATGCTGGACGCGGCCGGCTACGAAGGAAAGCTCGCAATCACGGACGACCTCGAGCGGGCGCTCGACGGCGCGTCGTTCGTGCTGATCCAGCTTCGCGTCGGCGGCCAGCAGGCCCGGCTTTCCGACGAGACGATCCCGCTCGCCTGCGGCTGCATCGGCCAGGAGACGACGGGCGCCGGCGGGTTGGCGAAGGCGCTGCGCACGGTTCCGGTCGTGCTCGAGATCGCAGCCCGCGTGCGCGAGCTCGCCGCCGACGACGCCTGGATCGTCGACTTCACGAACCCGGTCGGGATCGTGACGCGCAGCCTGCTCGACGCGGGTCACCGCGCGGTCGGTCTCTGCAACGTCGCGATCGGGATCCAGCGCTCCGCCGCGACGCTGCTCGGCGTCGAGCCCGAGCGCGTCCTGGTCGACCAGGTCGGTCTCAACCACCTGACCTGGGTGCGGGCGCTCTTGCTCGACGGCGAGGATGTCCTGCCCGACCTGCTCGCCGACCGGGGCGACGAGCTCGCCGCGAGCGTCGACTTGCCTCGCGCGCTGCTCGAGCGGCTCGGCGTGATCCCGTCGTACTACCTCCGCTACTTCTACTTCCACGACGAGGAGCTGGCCTCCCAGCTCGTCGGCAAGCCTCGCGCCGCCGAGGTGGCCGAGATCGAGCGCGAGCTGCTCGAGCTGTACCGCGATCCGACGCTGACGACGAAGCCGAAGCTACTCGAGCGGCGCGGTGGTGCCTTCTACAGCGAGGCCGCCACGCAGCTCGTCGCCTCCCTCGCGAGCGGCGCGGGCGACGTCCAGGTCGTCGACGTCCGCAACAACGGCACGATTGCCGGCCTCGCCGACGACGACGCCGTCGAGGTGCCGGCCCGGATCACCGCGCGAGGCCCGGAGCCGCTCGAGCAGCCGCCGCTCGCACCCGAGTACCTCGGGCTCGCCCAGCACGTCGCCGCCTACGAGCGGCTCGCCGCGGCGGCCGCGATTGCCGGCGACCGCGAGCTCGTCTACAAGGCGCTGCTCGCGCACCCGCTCGTCGGGCAGGTGGCGCCGGTCGAAGAGCTGACCGAGCAACTGCTCGCCGCCGACCGCGAGCACCTCCCGCAGTTCGACGCCCCGGAGGCGGTCGCGTGAGCGCCCCGCTCGTCTTGGCGATCGACGGAGGCAACTCGAAGACCGACCTTGCGCTGGTGCGCGGCGACGGCGAAGTGCTCTCGCTCGTCCGCGGCGGGTTGAGCTCGCCGCACCACCTCGGCCTCGATGGGGCGCTGGAGGTGATCGACGACCTGCTTGCACGGGCGCTCTCCGAGGCGGGCATCGAGAACGGCGCCGGCCCGGCCGCCGACGTCGGGCACCTGCTGCTCGCCGGCGTCGATTTCCCGTCAGAGGTCGAGCAGATGCAGGAGGCGGCGGGGGCGCGCGGCTTCGCAGTGAACGTCACGGTCGGCAACGACACCCTCGCCGTGCTGCGCGCCGGCACGAAGGACGGCTGGGGCGTCGCGGTCGTCTGCGGCGCCGGGATCAACTGCGTCGGCGTCACGCCCGACGGGCGCCACGCTCGCTTCCCGGCGCTCGGCTGGACGACGGGAGATTGGGGCGGCGGCTACGACGTCGGCCTTGCCGCGACGCTCGCAGCGGCGCGGAGCGAGGACGGGCGCAGCGAGAAGACGACCCTCGAGCGCGCGGTTCCTGAGCATTTCGGGCTCGAGACGCCGATGCAGCTCGCCGAGGCGGTCCACGCAGGCCGCATCGCCGAGCGCCGCGTGGTTGAGCTGGCGCCGGTCGTCTTCGCCGAGGCCGAGCACGACGCCACGGCCCGGGCGATCGTCGACCGTCTCGCCGAGGAGGTCGTGACCATGATCCGCGTCACGCTCGAACGCCTCGAGCTGACGGACGAGCCGATCCCTGTCGCTCTCGGCGGCGGCCTCATGCAGTCGGGCGACCCACGGCTGATCGGAGCGGTGAAGGCCGGTCTGGCCCGGGTCGCGCCCGCTGCGAGCGTCCACGTGACGAGCTCGCCGCCGATCGTCGGCGCAGCACTCCTTGGCCTCGACGAGCTCGCCGCCGCCGCAGGCGCGAAGGAGCGCCTGCGGCGCGAGCTCGGCCGTGTCTTCACGAACGTTGAAACCCCGCAATCCCCCGACGGTCGCGCGCGACCTGGAAGGAGTCGAAGATGAAACGCCTGCTCGTCCTGGCGCTGGTGGTCGGCCTCGCGGCGACCGCGTGCGGCAGCAACAAGAAGTCGAGCTCGAAGGGCGGTAGCACCTCCGTCACCATCTCGAACGAGCAGGGGACCACCTGGACCTGCGGGTTCAACCCCTTCAACGCGAACGTGAACTTCCTCTCGTTCGGGACGGTCTACGAGGAGCTCACCTTCGTGAACGGGCTCAAGAGCGGGGCGACCACCAACTGGCTGGCTTCGTCCTACGCGTGGAGCAACAACAACCAGACGCTCACGTTCACGATGCGGCCGAACCTGAAGTGGACGGACGGCAAGCCGCTCACGGCGGCGGACGTGCTGTTCACGTTCAACCTGCTGAAGAGCCACGCGGCCCTCGACCTGAACGCCGCCTGGTCGGTGCTGAAGAGCGTCACGCAGAACGGCGACAAGGTCATCTTCAACTTCAAGGGCCCGGCGGTGCCGTACTTCTATTACATCGGCGCGCAGACCCCGATCGTGCCGCAGCACATCTGGTCGAAGATCAAGGACCCGGTCACCTACAAGGACGACCACCCCGTCGGCTCGGGGCCCTTCACCATGAGCTCGTGCTCGCCGCAGGTAATCAAGTACCAGAAGAACCCGAGCTACTGGCAGGCGGGCAAGCCGACGATCGAGACCGTCTACTACCCGGCCTTCACCTCGAACGATCCGGCCAACCAGCAGCTCGCGAGCGGCAAGGCCCAGTGGGGCAGCCAGTTCATCCCGAACATCAACTCGTACTACCTGAAGAAGAGCCCGGACAACCATTACTGGTTCCCGCCGCTCGTCAACGTCTCGATCTTCATCAACCTGAAGGACCCGGTGCTGTCGAACGTCGCCGTGCGCAAGGCGATGGCCTACGCAATCGATCGCTCGAAGGTCTCGGAGATCGGCGAGTACGGCTACGAGCCGCCCTCGAACCAGACCGGGATCGTGACGCCGACGTTCAGCGACTGGCTCGATCAGGGTCTCGCCAAGCAGGTCAACTACGACCCCGCGAAGGCCGAGTCGATCCTGCAGCAGGCCGGCTTCAAGAAGGTCAACGGGGTCTACCAGTCGCCCGACGGCAAGCCGCTCTCGTTCCGGATTCTGAACATCGGCGGCTACTCCGATTGGGTCGCGTCAGTGCAGGTGATCCAGGACGAGCTGAAGGCGGTCGGGATCAAGATCACGCCTGAGAACCTCTCCAGCACGACCTACGACAACAACGTCTACAACGGCAAGTACCAGCTCGCCTACGACGGGAACGAGTCGGGCGGGCCGGCGCCGTACTACGAGCTGCGCCAGCTGCTCTATTCGAAGAACTCGGCGCCGATCGGCCAGCCCGCCGCCTCGAACTGGGAGCGGTACGAGAACCCGCAGGTGGACGCCCTGATCGAGCAGTACGCGGCGACCACCGACTCGGCGAAGCAGCACCAAATCGTCAAGCAGCTCGAGGCCGTGATGGTGAACGAGATCCCCGTGATCCCGGTGACCGAAGGCGTCGACTGGTACCAGTACAACACCAAGGACCTGGCAGGCTGGGTGCTGAAGGGAGACCCGTTCGCGCGGCCGGCCGCGTACGAGAACCCGGACTGGGGCGTGATGCTCCTCCACCTCAAGCCGAAGCAGAGCTAGCGAGGTTGGTATGAGGTGCGGAACATGAGGTTCATTCTCCGCAGGCTGGGGTTTTTCGTCGTGACCCTTTGGGCCGCGGTCACGCTGAACTTCCTGATTCCGCGCCTCATGCCCGGCAACGCGGCCATCGCGATGATGGGCCGCTACAAGGGCCACGTAAACCCACAGGCGCTGCACGCGCTCGAGGTCGCCTTCGGCGTGAACGCGCACCAAAGCCTCGTCAGCGCCTACTTCACCTACCTCGGGAACATCGTGCGGGGGGACTTCGGCATCTCGCTGACGTTCTTCCCCGACACGGTCACGCACCAGGTGCTGCAGGCGCTGCCGTGGACGCTGGCGCTCGTCGGCGTGACGACGGTGTTCGCCTTCATTCTCGGGACCGTGATCGGGCTCGTCTCCGGGTGGCGGCGCGGAGGCGCGCTCGACGGCGCGCTGCCGCCCCTGTTCGTGATCACGTCCGCGTTCCCGTACTTCTGGCTCGCGCTGCTCGCGATCTGGCTCTTCTCGATCAAGCTCGGGTGGTTCCCGGAGAGCGGCGGCTACGAAGTGACGACCACCGTCGGCTGGAACTGGACGTTCGTGACCGACGCCGTCAACCACTCGATCCTGCCGGCGCTGACGATCATCGTCACCGCAATCGGCGGCTGGATCCTGACGATGCGCAACAACATGATCACGGTCCTGACCGAGGACTACGTGCGGATGGCCCGGGCCAAGGGCCTCAAGCCGTGGCGGATCATGTGGACCTACGCCGGGCGGAACGCGATCCTGCCGAACCTGGTCGGCTTCGCCATGTCGCTCGGCTTCGTGGTCGGCGGCGCGATCCTCGTTGAGTTCGTCTTCAACTACCCGGGCGTCGGCTGGATGTTCCTGCAGTCGGTCGAGAACCAGGACTACGCCCTCATGCAGGCGCTGTTCCTGATGATCACCGTAACGGTGCTGCTGGCGATCCTCGCCGCCGACGTGGCGACGGCGATCCTGGACCCGCGCACGCGGGAGCGCGGGTGACGCTCCCGTCGGTCGCGGACTCGGTCGAGCCGGCCGGCGCGACCGTCGGCTCCGGGCCGCCGGAGGAGGCGACCCGGCGGAGCGTCGGCGCCGACCTCTGGCGCGCGGTCGCGCACAACCGCAAGGCGCTGGTCGGCCTCGCGCTGCTGCTGTTCTTCCTCGTGCTGGCCGCGATCCCGGGGCAAATCGCGCCCGACGACCCGCGGGCGAAGGTCTACCCGCCGGGGCTCGGGCCTTCGCTTCACCACCTGTTCGGCACGACTTCATACGGCGAGGACGTCTTCTCGCAGCTCGTCTTCGGGACGCGCCAGTCGATCCTGATCGCCTTCGCCGTCGGCGGGCTCGCGACGCTGATCGCCGTGCTCGTCGGCGTCTCGGCGGGCTACCTCGGCGGCACGACCGACGGGATCCTCTCGCTGATCACCGACGTGATCCTCGTGATCCCGATCTTCCCGCTGATCATCGTGATCGCCGCCTACGAGCGGAACTCCGGCCTCTTCACGCTGGTGGTGGTGCTCGGCGTGCTCGGCTGGTCGTACGGCGCGCGGCAGCTGCGCTCGCAGACGCTCTCCTTGCGCAGGCGCGACTTCCTGGAGGCGGCGCGCGTCCGCGGCGAGCGCAAGTCCTACGTGATCGTCCACGAGATCCTGCCGACGATGACCTCGCTGATCCTGGCGAGCTTCCTCGGCGCCGCGCTCTATGCCGTCCTCTTCGCGGCAGGCTTGCAGTTCATCGGCCTCGGCGACCCGAACAGCCAGAGCTGGGGGACCATGCTCTACTGGGCCGAGAACAACGAGGCGCTCGGTGCCGGGATGCCCTACTGGGCGATCATGCCCGGCGTCTGCATCGCCCTGCTCGGCGCGGCGTTCGCGCTGCTCAACTACGCGTTCGACGAGGTCTCGAGCCCCGCGCTGCGGCTGCGCAAGCTCGAGCGGCAGGGCGTCGACGCGGAAGGCGCGGAGGTCGTGCCCGCGCGGCCGCAGGACCCGAAGAACATCCTCGAAGTGCGGAACCTCTCGGTCGCGTACGCTTCGGAGCACGGGCCCGTGGTCGCGGTCGACGACGTGAGCTTCGAGCTTGCCAAAGGCGAGTTCCTCGGCGTCGTCGGCGAGTCGGCCTGCGGCAAGTCGACGCTCGTCTACGCGATCGCCCGGCTGCTGGGCGCGCCGCTTGCCGGCGAGATCACGAACGGCCAGGTCCTCTTCAAGGGCCAGGACATGGTCACGCTCTCGGACAAGCAGCTGCGGCACATCCGCTGGCGCGACTACTCGGTCGTGATGCAGAGCGCGATGAACGCGCTCAACCCGGTGCTGACGATCGCCGCCCAGATGCGCGATGCGTGTGAGGCGCACTCGATGATGTCGAAGCGGCAGATCGAGGGCCGCTCGAAGGAGGTTCTGCGCCTGGTCTCGATCGACCCGGTGCACCTCCTGAGCTACCCGCACCAGCTCTCGGGCGGCATGCGGCAGCGGGCGATGATCGCGATGGCGCTGCTCTTCACGCCGGAGCTGATCATCATGGACGAGCCGACGTCGGCGCTCGACGTCGTCGGCCAGCGCTCGCTGATGGTGCAGATCAAGGAGCTGCAGGAGCAGCTCGGTTTCGCGGTCATCTTCGTTACGCACGACATGTCGCTCGTACGCCACTTCTCCGACCGGCTGCTCGTGATGTACGCGGCCCAGGTGGCCGAGCTGGGGCGGACCCGGCAGCTGTTCGGCAAGCCGCTCCATCCCTACACGCAGGGCCTCCTGGAGGCGTACCCGTCGATCCACGGCGCGAAGGAGCACCTGCTTGGGATCCCGGGCTCGCCGCCGGACCTGCTCCACCCGCCGGCCGGCTGCCGCTTCGCTCCTCGTTGCCCGCATGCGTTTGCGCCCTGCCACGGCCGGCAGCCGCGCTTGCTCGAGGTCGATGGCGAGCTGGTGCGCTGCTTCCTGCACGAGCACGCGGCCGAGCCGGTCGAGGCGCGGAAGGAAGGTGTCGCATGAGCGAGCCGCTGCTGCGGACCGAGGGCCTGACGCGCCACTTCTCGGTCGGGAAGCTGCTCTCGCGCCAGCGCCTCCACGCCGTGGACGACGTGAGCTTCGAGATCGGCCGCGGCGAGATCGTCGCCCTCGTCGGCGAGAGCGGAAGCGGCAAGAGCACGATCGCCCGTCTGCTCGCACGCGTCTACAAGCCGACCGCAGGCGAGATCTACTTCGAGGGCCGGCCTGTGAGCAGCCTCCGGACGCGACGGCAGCGGCTGGCGTACTCGAGCGACGTGGCGATGGTCTTTCAGGATCCCTACAGCTCGATCAACCCCGCCTACCGTGTCACGCACCCGATCGAGCGTGGGATCGTCCTCCACCGCCGCGAGCTCGCCCGGCGCCGGCGGGGCGAGGAGGTCGTCCGGGCGCTCGGCGAGGTCGGCCTGGTCCCGGCCGGGCGGGTGGCGGGGAAGTTCCCGCACGAGCTCAGCGGCGGCCAGCGCCAGCGCGTGGGCTTCGCGGCTGCGCTCGCCGTCAAGCCCAAGCTGATCGTCGCGGACGAGCCGGTCTCGATGCTGGACGTCTCGATTCGGATCGGCGTGCTCAACCTGATGAGCGAGCTGCGCGAGCGAGAGGGCGTCTCGTTCCTTTACGTCACGCACGACATCGCGAGCGCCCGCTACGTCGCCGACCGGGTGCTCGTGCTGTACGCCGGCCACCTCGTCGAGGAGGGGCCGATCGAGGACGTGATCCAGCGCCCGAAGCATCCGTACACGCAGCTGCTCCTCTCCGCCGTTCCCGACCCGCGGGCCGAGCTCGGGGTCTCCGACGCGGCCGACGTGGGGGAGCCGCCGAAGGTGATCGATCCTCAGCCGGGGTGCCGATTCCGCGCCCGCTGCCCCTACGCGATCGCGGACTGCGAAGCTGTGACGCCACCGCTCCGGCGTATCGGCCCTGGGCGCCTCGTGGCCTGTCACGTGGCCGTGGCCGACGCAGAGGACGCCGCGCTCGAACGCGTCTGACCGCCGGACTACACTCGACCATCCGTGGCTGAGGCCGGCTTCGTTCATCTGCACGTCCACTCCGAGTACTCGATCCTCGACGGAGCGTGTCGCGTCCCCGCGCTGGCAGCCCGCGCGGCCGAGCTCGAGATGCCGGCGGTGGCTCTCACCGACCACGGCTCGCTCGCGGGCGCGGTCGAGCTCGTGCGCGAGACGGGCAAGGTCGGCGTCAAGCCGCTGATCGGCTGCGAGCTCTACGTCGCCGAGGACCGCCGGGCGCAGCGGAAGGGCTACGCGCACCTGACGCTGCTCGCCGAGGACAACACGGGCTACGCGAACCTGATCAAGCTCGCCTCGGCCGGCTACCTCGAGGGCTACTACTACAAGCCCCGGGTCGACTGGGAGCTGCTCGAGCGGCACTCGCAGGGTCTCGTCGCGCTTTCCGGCTGCCTCTCCGGCCGTGTCTGCAAGGCGCTCGAGGAGAACCGGCCCGACGACGCGCGCGCCGACCTCGACCGCCTGGCCCAGGTCTTCGGCCGCGACTCGACCTACGTCGAGATGCAGAACGCCGGCCTCGACATCCAGCAGCGGATCAACCCGTCGCTGGCGAAGCTCGCCGGCGAGGCCGGGCTGCCGCTGGTCGCGACCGGCGACGTCCACTACCTCCGCCACGAGGACGCGAGGGCGCACGAGGCGCTGCTCTGCATCCAGTCGGGCGACTCGCTCAAGAACCCGAACCACTGGAAGTTCGACACGGACCAGTTCTTCTTCAAGACGCCGGCCGAGATGGCGCTCGATTTCCCAGGCCACGACGAGGCAATGCGGCGCACGCTCGAGATCGCGGAGCGCTGCAACGTGACGCTCGAGCTCGGGAACATCCTGCTGCCGAAGTTCCCGCTGCCGGACGGCAAGGACGCGTTCGAGTATCTGGTCGAGCTGTGCGAGAAAGGCCTGCAAAAGCGCTACGACCGGGCCACGCCGGAGCTACAGGAGCGCCTCCGCTTCGAGCTCAAGACGATCAAGGAGATGGGCTTCGCCGACTACTTCCTGATCGTCTGGGACTTCATCGCCTTCGCCAGGCGGGACGGGGTCTCGGTAGGGCCGGGCCGCGGTTCGGCGGCAGGGTCGCTCGCCGCCTACTGCCTCGAGATCACCGACGTCGACCCGATCCGCTACGACCTCCTCTTCGAGCGCTTCCTCAACCCGGGCCGCAAGTCGATGCCGGACATGGACATCGACTTCGCCGTCGCGGGGCGCGACCGGGTCATCAACTACGTCGCGGAGAAGTACGGGCGCGACCGCGTGGCCCAGATCATCACCTTCGGGACGATGATGGCCCGCGCCGCCGTGCGCGACGCCGGTCGCGTGCTCGAGGTCCCCTACGGTTCCGTCGACAAGGTCGCGAAGATGATCCCGGAAGGCCCGAAGGTCTACCTCGACGAGTGCCTCAAGCCGGGATCCGAGCTGAAGCAGGCCTACGACGCCGACCCGCTCGTGCGGGAGATCGTCGACCTCGCGAAGCCGCTCGAGGGGCTGATCCGCCAGGACTCGATCCACGCGGCCGGGGTCGTGATCTCCGACCGGCCGTTGACCGACATCGTCCCGCTGCAGCAGAAGGGCAACGACCAGGAGGTCGTGACGCAGTTCGGGATGTGGGACGTCGAGGCGCTCGGCCTGCTGAAGATGGACTTCCTCGGCCTGCGCAACCTCGACGTGATCGACAAGGCGGTCGAGCTGGTCGGCAGCGTCGACATCTCCAAGCTCCCGCTCGACGACCCTGCCACCTACGCGATGCTGCAGCGCGGCGACGCGATCGGCGTCTTCCAGTTCGAGTCGTCGGGCATGCGCGAGGCGCTGCGGTCGGTCAAGCCGACCGAGTTCGAGGATCTGATCGCGCTCGTCGCCCTCTACCGGCCCGGCCCGATGGGCTACATCCCCGGCTACGCGAAGCGCAAGAACGGCCAGGAGGCGGTGACGTTCATCGATCCGCGGCTCGAGCAGATCACGGGCGTCACTCACGGGATCTGCATCTACCAGGAGCAGTACCTCGAGATCGCGAAACAGATCGCGGGGTTCACGCCGGCCGAGGCCGACGATCTGCGCAAGGCGATCGGCAAGAAGATCCACGAGCTGATGGCCTCGCTGAAGGAGAAGTTCCTCGAGGGCTGCGCGCAGAGCGGGACGACGCCATCTGTTGCGAATCAGCTCTGGAAGGACATGGAGCAGTCGCAGGACTACTCCTTCAACAAGTCGCATGCCGCCTGCTACGCGCTGATCGCCTACCGCACCGCCTGGCTGAAGGCGCACCACCCGAAGGAGTACATGGCGGCGCTGATCTCGTCCGTGATGAACACGAAGGACCGCGTGCCCTTCTACGTGAACGCGTGCCGCGAGATCGAGATCGAGGTCCTGCCGCCGGACGTGAACGGCTCCGAGTGCGACTTCGCGGTCGTCGAGGGGAAGATCCGCTTCGGTCTGAACGCGGTCAAGAACGTCGGCGACTCGGCCGCCCGCGCGATCGTGGCAGCGCGCGCCGACGGCGGCTCGTTCGCCTCGCTCTGGGACTTCACCGAGCGCGTCGACCCGCAGGTCGTGAACAAGCGCGCGCTCGAGTCGCTGGTCAAGTGCGGCGCGCTCGACTCGACCGGCGCCTCGCGCCGGGGGATGCTCGAGGCGCTCGAGCACGCGCTCTCGCACGGCCAGCGCGCCTCGGACGAGCGGCTGCGCGGCCAGAGCTCGCTCTTCGCCGAGGTCGAGGAGAAGCTCGAGCACCCGCCGATCGGCAGCGAGGAGTACGAGAAGAACGAGCTGCTCCGCCAGGAGAAGGAGGCGCTCGGCCTGTACGTCTCCGAGCATCCGCTGGAGGCGATCCGCGCGCAGCTGCGGCGCAAGACCGACGCCACGCTCGCCGAGCTCGAGCGCCGGCGCGACGGCGAGATCGTGACCGTTGCCGGGATCGTCTCGGCGATGAAGCAGCTGACGACGAAGAAGGGCGACCCGATGGTCTTCCTGCGCCTCGACGACGTCGTCGGCAGCGCCGAGGTGGTCGTCTTCAACTCGGTCTACGCGGCCTCGCGCGAGCTGCTCGTCCCCGACGCGGTGCTGGTCGTCAAGGCTCGCGTCGACCACAAGGAGGGCGAGACGAAGCTGATCGCGCTCGAGGTGACGGCCTTCGAGGCAACGCCGGAGCGGCGCGAGGTGCGGCTGAAGCTCGACGCCCGCCAGGCGCGAGCCGGGATCATCCGCGAGCTGGCCGCGGTCGTGCGCGACTTCCCCGGCGAGGCGCCGGTCGTCGTCGACCTGGAGACCTCGGAGGGCCCGCGCACCCTCCAGTTCGGCAGCGACTACCGCGTGAAGCCGGAGCCGGACTTCTTCGCCGAGGTGAAGGCCCTCCTCGGCGAGGCCGCCGTGGCGTGAGGCCGCGGCGGGTCTACGAGACCGTCGTCTACGCGACCGACCTCGAGGCCACGCGCGCCTTCTATCGCGACGCGCTCGGGCTGCGCGAGGTCGAGGACGGCGTCTTCAGGCTCGACGACGACGGCGTGCTGCTGCTCTTCGACCCGACGCTCTCCTCGCAGCCGGGACGCGTGGTGCCGTCGCACGGCCCGACGGGCGCGGTGCACGTCGCGTTCTCGGTCGGCGAGGGCGAGCTCGAGGCCTGGCGCGAGCGGCTGGCCGAGCACGGCGTCCAGCTCGAGCAGGACCATGACTGGCAGCGGGGCGGCGCCCGCTCGCTCTACGTCCGCGACCCCGCGGGCAACTCGGTCGAGCTTGTCGAAGGCGACCTCTGGCCCCGTTGACGCCGCACGAACAGCAGTGCTGCCGCTCCGAGCAGGCCCGCTGCGACGAGTCCGAAACCGAGCGAGTAGTTGAGGCCCGAGCCCTTGCTCGGGGCGCTCGCCGGTAGCCCGAGTGAGACGAGCGTGCGCTTCAAGTCGGGATTTCGGTACCAGCCGCCGCGAGTGCTCATGTCGAAGATCGGCTGCCCCGGCTTCGTGTACGTGACCGCGCCGCCGCGCGCGTACGGGTAGAGGTCCTGCCGGATACGGAACATCGCGCTGCCGCCGCCCGGCACCTTCCAGGCGACCGTGTAGCGCGGCCCGAGCGGACCTGCCGGCTTGCGGTGCAGCATCGGGTCGGGTGACTGGCCGAACGCGGCCGGGAAGAAGCCGCTCTCTTGCGTCAGATTGTCACCGGCGGAGCCCCCGCCGCCGTCGTAGAGCACCTTGACGACCTTCGAGAATCCCGGGCCGGAGATCGATCCCTCCGTGGGCCCCTTCGCCGAGGCCGCGGTGGGCAGGACAAGCACCGCGAGGGTCGCGGCGGCGAGCGTGAGGCGGGTCATGGTCCGTGCTCCTTTCGGCGTGTGCCGTGGATACACCGCCTCGGCGCTCTAGGTTCCCCCCAGCCGGAGTGTTAGTTGCTGGACGAGCTCGAGAGCTCGCGCGCAACCTCGAACTTCTCGACCGAAAGCACCGACCCGTCGACGGCTTCCGCCGCCTCGCGCCGTGCCTTCCCGGCGACGCGCTCGCTGTTCTCGAGCGTGCCGGCGTTGTCCCAGAGAGTGACCGTCATCGTGCGTCCATCCTCCGGGTCGACGAGGACGTACCCACCGGCGAAGCCGTCGAGCTGCTCGACCTGCTTCGCCGCCTCGCCAAACGCCTGAACCGCTGCGTCGATCTGTTCCGACCGGACTTCGTAACGTGCAACACGTGCCAGCATGGTTCGGAACCCTAACGATCTCGGCGGTGTAAGAGCGGCAGTGGTGGACCGGCCACTGGACGAAGCCGAGCTCGTCGAGCGGGCCCGGCGCGGCGACCTCGAGGCCTGGGAGACGATCGTGCGCGCATATCAGGGCATCGCCTTTCGCACCGCGTACGTGCTGGCGGGCAACGCCGCCGACGCCGAGGAGGCCGCACAGGACGGCTTCGTCAACGCGCAGCGCGCGCTCGGACGCTTCCGCCGCGGCGCGCCGCTGCGGCCGTGGCTGCTGCGGATCGTCGCCAACGAGGCTCGCAACCGTCGCCGCTCGGCGGGCCGCCGGGAGCGGCTCGTCCTGCGCGCGGCCGCCGAGAGCCGCCCGGGGGGCGCGGTCCCGTCCCCCGAGGCGGCCCTCGTCGCGCGCGAGGACCAGGAGCGGCTGCTCGCGGCGGTCGAGCAGCTTCCCGACGGCCACCGCGACGCGATCGCCTGCCGCTACTTCCTCGAGCTCTCCGAGGAGGAGACCGCGGCCGCGCTCGGCGTCCGCCGCGGCACGGTCAAGTCGCGCCTCGCGCGCGCCCTCGCCCGCCTGCGCGAGGACCTGGAGGAGGACACGTGAGCTCGCTCGAGCAGCGGCTGCAGGCGCTCGGGCGGGAGCTGGCCTTCCCGCCGGAGCCCGATCTGGTAGTGAGCTCGCGCTCGGCGGCGAGGCCCTTCCCGTGGCGGTGGGTCGCGCTCGCGGCCGCGGTCATAGCGCTGGCCGCGGCGTTCGCCGTGCCCTCGGCCCGCACGTCGATCCTGCGCTTCTTCCATATCCAGGGCGCGACGGTCGAGCGGGTCGAGACGCTGCCGCCGGCGCAGGAGCGGTCGAGCGCGGGCGGGCTCGGCCGGCGCGTCTCGGTGCGGGAGGCCGAGCGGTTCCTCGGCTTCCGCCTGCTGCTACCGCCGCTCGCGGCCGAGCCGTCGGCCTACCTGCTCGACGGCGTGCTGGCGACCGTGATCCTGCGCGTCGACGGCCGCCCGGTGCTCCTCTCGGAGTACGCCGCCAGGGACTACGCCCTGCTGAAGAAGTCGGTCGGCGACAAGACCGTCGTCGAACCGGTTCGCGTCGCCGGTGAGCCAGGCCTGTGGGTCGAGGGCCCGCCGCACACGCTCACCTACTTCAGCGCCGGCGGCGAATTCCGCCAGCGGACGGTGAAGATCCACGGCAACGTCCTGCTCTGGACGCACGGCCCGGTCACCGTGCGGCTCGAAGGCCGGATCTCGAAGGCGCAGGCGCTGCGCCTCGCTCGACGAATCGGCTGATCAGATCCCCCCTCAGGGGGAGATCCGCGAGCCGCTCAGCACCGAATACGAGATACATGACTGCGGCCGAGGTACACGTCGAATCGGATACGGAGATCGAGCGCGTCGAACACTGGCGCGCCGAGGAGCTGATCCGCGCGGGTTTCGACCCGAGCGACGCGGTGGCGCTGGCGGCCAGGCACGACATCGACCTGCACTTCGCGGTCGAGCTGATCGAGCAGGGCTGCCCGTACGAGACGGCGCTCGACATCCTGATCTAGCGGAGGCCTGACGCAGGCGTCAGGACGCCCGGGCAGAATGTGGCCCGCGTGAGCCTCGCCTTCATCCCCTCGCCGCACAGCGGCACGATCGAGCTCGGCCCGCTGACGATCCACATGTACGGGCTGATGCTGCTGCTCGCGATCGCGGCCTGCATCTGGCTGACCGGCGTGCGCTGGGTGCGGCGCGGCGGCGACTGGGATCTCGTGCTCAAGGTCGCCGTCTGGGGGGTCGCGGCCGGGATCGTCGGCGCCCGCGCCTACCACGACATCACGAGCTGGAGCGAGGTCTCGAGCCCGAAGTGGAAGGGCGTCTTCGCCGTCTGGGAGGGCGGCCTCGGAGTCTGGGGCGGGATCCTGCTCGGCTGCCTCGTCGGCGCCTACATCGTCCACCGCGAGGGCGTCTCCGTGTTCAAGTTCATGGACGCGGTCGCGCCGGGCTTGCTGCTTGCACAGGGCATCGGCCGCCTCGGCAACTGGTGGAATCAGGAGCTGTACGGCAAGCCGACCGACCTGCCGTGGGGACTGAAGATCAACTTCGAGCACCGCGTCGCCGGCTACGAGAACTTCGCGACCTTCCATCCGACCTTCCTCTACGAGCTGGTCTACGACCTCGCCGGCGTCGGGATCCTGCTGCTGCTCGACCGACGCTTCCGCTTCAAGCCGCCGGCGCTGTTCGCGCTCTACGTCTCGTACTACACGGCCGGGCGCTTCGTGGAGGAGCTGCTGCGGATCGACCCGTCGCATCACTACGCGGGGCTGCGCCTGAACGCCTGGGTCTCGATCGTCGTCTTCCTGCTCTCGACCGCGTTCTTCATCTGGTGGCAGTTCATCCGCGGCGGCGAGGCGGCCGGCCCGCGGCGGATCGGCCGCCGGCGCGAGAAGCAGCGGGAGCCCGAGGGGCCGGCGATGGCGATCCCCAAGGGCCGCGTCCGGCCCTCCCGCTAGGTTCCGCGCGTGGTCGTGCGCGAGCTCGAGCTGGACCTCGACGCCTTCGAGGGCCCTTTCGACCTGCTCCTGACGCTGGTGCTGAAGGAGGAGCTCGACCTCGCCGAGGTGGACGTGGCGGGGATCGTGCTCGCCTTCGTCGAGCGCCTCGCCGAGCGCGGCGAGCTCGACCTGGAGGCGTGCGGCGAGTTCCTCGTGCTCGTGGCCGCGCTGCTGGAGCTGAAGGCGCGCGGGCTCTTCCCGGACGAGGAGGCCGAGCTGTCGGAGCTTGAGCCCGAGGAGGCGGCCGAGGAGCTGGCGCGCCGGCTCGCCGAGTACCGGCGCGCGAAGGAGGCCGCGGCCTGGCTGGCCGAGCGGCTGGAGGCCGAGAGCGACCGCTATTTCCGCCTGGGCCCTGCTCCGCTGGCGCCGCGTGTCGAGCGCCGCCTGGCGCCGCAGCAGCCGGAGGCGCTGGTCGTTGCGCTGCGGGCGCTCGCCGAGGAGCCGCCGGCGGTCTCTTTGGCGCACCTCGAGCTGCGCTTCCCGCCGGTGACGCAGTTCCTGGAGCGCTTCCGCGCCGTGCTGCGCCGCCGCAGGGTCTTCGACCTCGACGCGGAAGTGGAGGGGATGTCGAGGATCGAGCAGGCCGTCGCTTTCCTCGCGCTGCTGGAGCTACGGCGCGGGGGAGAGGTTGCGCTGGAGCAGGCCGCGCCGTTCGCCCCGATTCGCGTCCGTCGTTCCGCCGAGGAGAGGAGAGAGGAATGGACCGCCCGCTCCGCCTGATCACCACGAGCCCGGTCGACCGGCTGGCGCGGACCGTCGAGGCGCTCCTGGTTGTCGCCTCGCAGCCGCTGTCGGTCGAGGAGCTGAGCGAAGTCGCGAACGATGACTCGGAGCGCATCGAGACTGCTTTGGGCCTGCTCGGCGAGCGCTACGCCGAAGGCCGCAGCGGGATCGTGCTCGAGCACGTCGCCGGCGGCTGGGCCTTTCGCGCCTCGCGCGAGGCGGCCGAGGCGTGCGGGCGTATGTTCGAGCGGCCGGTCGAGCGCGGGCTCTCGGCTGCGGCCTTGGAGACGCTGGCGATCGTCGCCTACCTCGGACCGGTCAGCCGGCCGGAGATCGCGCGTATTCGCGGCGTCGCGGCCGATTCGGTCGTCGCCGGGCTGGTCGAGCGCGGGCTGATCGCAGAGTCCGGCCGCGAGGAAGGCGTCGGCGGCGCGGTGCGCTACCGGGCGACGCCGCTGTTCGAGCGCGTCTTCGGGCTCGACTCGCTCTCGGCCCTCCCGCGCCTGGATGACCTCGGCGAGAGCACGGACGAGATCCGCGAGCGGCTCGAATCGGTCGCCGAGCGCCGCGGCGCCTAGAGCCGCTTGACGATCGCTTCGGCCTCGTCGCGCGTGAAGGCGCGCAGCGTTTCCGTGTGCTCCGCACCGTGGCGCTGGAGCTTCATCAGGATCTCGGCGGCGGTGTCGTCGTCGGGCGCCTCGAAGATCTCGACCACGTCGTAGCGGCCGAGCGTGACGTAGACACCGACGAGCGAGCCGCCGGCCTCTTCGACGATGCGCTCGCCCTCCTCGACGCGCTCCCGCCAGGCGGGCAGGCCGGCAACGCCCTTCGACGTCCAGCGCATCAGCGAGACGTAGTGCGGCACTACTTCCAGTACGGCGGGTCGGCGTGGTCGGACAGCCGCTCGCGTTCGCGTTCCCAGTGCCTCAGCTCCCAGGCCGTCGTCGCCCAGCTCGCCAACGAGAAAACGAGCGCGGCCGTCCCGAGCAGCGCGGCGAACACCCGCGCCCCGAAGCCGGCGAAGATCTTCACCGCGAACAGCACCGGCGCCCCGTAGAGCAGCGCGGCCATGCTCCCGGCGAGGACGCTCTTGGCCGGCAGCTCGAGCAGGGCGACGGTCTCCCGAAAGGACGGGCCGCCCGCCGCGACGCCGAACGCGACCGGCCGCAACGCGAACCGGCGGTCGACGGCTCCGTCGTCCCAGTCGAACACCCGCCGTCCGTCGATCGCCATCTGCCGATCGTATGGCCGAGCTACGGTCCTGTCCATGCGGCTGAACGCCTACCTCGCACGCGCCGGTGTCGCCTCGCGGCGCGGCGCCGACGAGCTGATCAAGGCCGGCCGCGTGACCGTCAACGGCGAGCCGGGGCAGCTCAACACCTTCGTCCAGAGCCGCGACCGGGTCGAGCTGGACGGCGAGCGCGTCGAGCTGCAGCCGCTGACCTACGTGCTGCTGCACAAGCCGGCCGGCGCCGTGACGACCGCGCGCGACCCGCAGGGCAGGCGCACCGTCGTCGAGCTCGTCGACCACTCCGCCCAGGGTCGTCCCCGTCGGCCGCCTCGACGCCGACACGACCGGCGCGCTCCTGCTCACCAACGACGGCGAGCTCGCACACCGGCTCGCGCATCCGCGCTACGAGGTCGAGAAGGTCTACGAGGCCGAGGTCGAGGGCGACCCGGACGACGATGCGCTCGAGCAGCTCGCGCAACGGCATCGAGCTCGACGACGGCCCGACCAGCCCGGCGCAGGCCCGCCGGCTCGGCCCCGGCGTAGTCGAGCTCAGCATCCACGAAGGCCGCAAGCACCAGGTCAAGCGGATGCTCGCGGCGGTCGGGCACCCGGTCACGCGCCTGCATCGCAGCCGCTATGCGGGGCTGACGCTCGAAGGGCTCGAGCCCGGCCAGTGGCGCGAGCTCGAGCCCTCCGAAGTGGAACGGCTTAGGACGAGGCGGCCAGGGCCTGCGCCTGAGCGATCAGGTCGTCAGCGGCCTGCGTCCACGCCTTGATCTGGTTCTCGCTCAGCTTGACGCCGTCGAACTGCGCCGAGTTGAGCCCCGCCCGGATGTCGGCGGCCAGTGCGTTGCGCTGGTTGGTGAGCGTTACCAGCTGGTTTTCGATGTTGTTGTAGGTCGTGTCGCCGGCCGAGTTGCTCGACAGTGCGTGCGTCGAGGCGGTCAGCGTGTACATCGAGAACAGGCCGAACGACGCCATCAGCTGCTTGTACGAGTCGGCGAGCTTCTCGATGCTCGGATGGTGCACCCGCAGGCTGACGGGCAGCGCGTTCTCGTCGGCGATCTGGGTGACTGCGCGACCATCGGTCTGATAGTCGTCCCTCAGGCCGAGCAGGGTCAGCAGGGTGGGCCGGTGGTCGGTGTGGTCGGTCCAGACGCTGTGGTCGTCGCCGAGGTTCTTGACCCCCGGCCCGACGTAGCCGGCCCAGGTGCTGGCGATCTCGTCCTGGATGTCGCCGTGGTTCCACGCGAAGCTCTGGTTCGTCCGCGCGGGGATCGAGGCGCAGGCTGCCTGTGTCGCACAGGCTGCGCCGCCGGTGGCGAAGAAGAACCAGTCAGGATCGGCGAACGGCGTGAAGGTCGGGGTTCGCGCCGGATCGGCGGTCACCATGTGCAGCGTCTTCATCTCGACCGGGTCGGCGAGCGCGACCATGATGTTGTGCTGGTCGACCCCCGTGTACGGGTTCAGCCAGTGCAGCTGGGCCATCTCCCGCTCGAGGTTCCGCGTCACCGCGTCGGTCCGGGACGGGTTGCCCGTGATGTAGACGTTGGGCGCGTCGTCGGAGTGGACGGTGAAGTTCGTCGCGTCTCCGTACTGCGTCAGGATCATCCGGCGCAGGTCGCCGTTGATCTCGCCGACGGGGTTGGTGCCGTAGTCGCAGGGGACGGTGACGCCGTCACAGCTCGGGTTGTTCGGCTGCGAGCCCGCGAAGTGATCGCCCTCGTCCACCGTGAACAGGAACAGCGTGTTCGACTTGTTGATCCCGTCGGCAGCCAGGCGATCGAAGAACTTCCCGAAGGCCACGTCGTAGTCGTGCAGCTGCTGGACGTAGCCCGCTTCGCCGGGGGCGTACGCGAAGTGGATGCTCCCCGAGTTGCCGTGCCCGTCGTGGGCGTCCGAGATGTAGGCGTACGTGACCGGAATCCCGGACTCCTGCATCTGCGCGACCCAGGAGAGCGAGTTCGTCGGGAACATCCCGTCGAAGCCGGGGAAGCCGAAGTGGCCAGTGGAGTCCTGGATCGGCTGCCCGTCGAGGTTCGTCATCGGGGTGCCTGGATGGATCACCGGGTTGACGTACTTCGCCCCGAAGAGCCCGCTGTAACCGGAGTATCCGCCCGGCTCGTCCGGGAGCAGATCGGGCTTCGCGTGCGTCGAGGCTCCGCAGACGGACGATCCCTGGGCACAGTGGACGCCGAGGCCGACGAAGTCCGCGAACGCTTGCCCGGGATTCGACGCGACCTCGGCCGCCTCGTCCGAGCCAGGACCGAAGACGGTCGGGATGTCGATCGCGGTGTTCTCGAGCACCGTGTTCGCCGTGCCGATCACGCCGACGTCACAGCCGGCGCGCGTGAACGGAACCCACGGAGCCGGAGCGATCTTGCCGTTCTCGTTGATCATCTCGGGCGTGAGTCCGTCTGGCGCCGACCGGTACCCCCGCCGGGTCGTAACAGTGGCGCTGTCCAGTACGCGAACGAGACACCGGTGCGGGTCGTGCCGTCCGGTTTGAAGTAACGGAAGCTGTTCGACACCGGCTGGCCCATGCGATCGGGGTAGACGCCGGTCAGCGTCGAGAGGATCCCGGTCGCGGTGTGCGAGATCAGGACGGTGTGGTCGTTGGTGAGCAGCGTGCCGTTGCCGCGGATGAAGTTGAGCAGGTGCGGCATCTGCTCGAGGTCGGACGGGACGTTGCCGCGGTCCCGTAGAAAGTGCGTGTTGTCGAACTGGATCTGGATCACGTGCTTGATGCCGTTGGCGAACGTGCAGCCGCTCGCCGCCTCGGCCTTGGGCTCGGCGCCGGCCGTCTGCGACGACAGACCGAGCGCCGCGGCCGCGGCCACTGCAGCCACGACGAGCGCGACTGCAAGCAAGCGTGGTTTCCCCATCATCGATTCCTCCCTCTCCCTTGGTGGTGAGGCGAACCTAAACGACCTGGGTGCCGCCGTCCAATCGCTGTCACCGCCTCGGAACACCGCTCCTCGTTTGACACGCTGTGGTGACCCTTGAAAGGGTCCCGCCCGGGGAGTCACCAACCGAGGAGGTTTTCATGCATCGGCGCCTCACGGCGCTCTTCGTATTGATCGCGGGAGCGATATCGCTGCTTGCCGTCTCCGCCGGCGCGGCCGCCAAGCCGTCCGGACAGGGGGACGCGAACAAGCTGCGCGAGATCAAGCACATCGTCGTGATCTACGAGGAGAACCACAGCTTCGACAACCTGTACGGCGGCTGGGAGGGCGTCCGCGGCCTCGCCGACGCCGACGCGGCCCACACGACGCAGCTCGGCCAGACCGGGCCCGGCTCGTTCGCACCGTACGAGTGCCTCTATCAGGACGACGCGAACCTGCAGGCCCAGTCGGCGGCGAACCCGTCCGCGCCGCTGAGCGACACCTGCGACAACACGACCGGAGGGTCGTTCCCGAGCCACTTCGCGAACGCGCCCTTCTCGATCGACGACTACATCAGCCCGGACGACGTCACGTGCCCACCGGTGCTGTCGGCCTTCAGCTTCCCGAACGGGCTGCGCAAGGGCGGCATCAACCCGGCCAACGGGCAGGTCGTTCCCGGCGCCCGCTCCGGCGGCTGCACGCGCGACATCGTGCACCGCTTCTACCACGAGATCTTCCAGCTGAACGGCGGGCAGCAGAATCGGTACGTGCTCGGCAGCGACGCCGCCGGCCTGGTGATGGGCACCTACGACACGACCAGGCTCCCGGTCTACCGCTACCTGCACCAGCCGGGCCATCCGAAGTACGCGATCCTGGACAACTTCTTCCAGGCCGCGTTCGGCGGCTCGTACCTGAACCACCAGTGGCTGATCGCAGCGGCGTCGCCGGTGTGCAGCGCAGCGAACGGCTGCCCGGCCCTCGCCTTCCACTCGGTGCTCGACCGCAACGGCTTCCCCGTTGCGACCTCGCCGCCGGCGTCGAACCGCCCGCCCGGGATGGGCGCGCTCTACACCTCGCCGGACAGCGGCCTGGTCAACGGCGTGCTGACGCAGTCGTGCGGCCTGCCGACGACGATCGCCGGCTTCGCCTGCGGTGACTACTCCGTCAACACGCAGACGCCGGCCTTCCAGCCGACGTCGAACTTCGCACCGAGGCTCCCGGCGCAGACGAACCCGACGATCGGTGACCGGCTGAACGGTGCCGGCGTCGACTGGGCCTGGTATTCGGGCGGCTGGTCGAACGCGAACGGCGACGTCGGCGCCCCCGGCTGGACGAACGGCACTGCTGCGGCGCCCACGCCGACCGGCTGCTCCGACCTGAACGTCGACCCGACGGTCGCAGCCTGGCCGGAGTGTCCGGACAACCTGTTCCAGTACCACCACCAGCCGTTCAACTACTACGCGGCCTTCTCGACGCAGACGCCGGCCGGGCTCGCGAACCGCGCCGCGCACCTTCGCGACGAGCAGGAGTTCATCCAGGACGCGGACGGCTCGACGAGCCACTGCAACCTGAAGCCGGTCAGCTTCATCAAGCCGATCGGCGAGGAGAACGAGCACCCCGGCTACGCGAGCGAGCCTGACGGGAGCGACCACCTCGTCGACCTGCTGCAGTCGATCGAGAACAGCAAGTGCAAGGAGAACACGCTCGTGCTCGTCACCTACGACGAGTTCGGCGGCCAGTGGGATCACGTGTCGCCGCCGGGCCAGGGCAACGACAACGGCCCGCACGACCAGTGGGGCCCGGGGACGCGTATCCCCGCGCTCGTACTCGGTCCGCACCTCAAGGGCCCGTTCGTAGTCGACCACACCGAGTACGACACGACCACGGTGCTGTCGACGATCGAGCAGCGCTACGGACTCGCTCCGCTGAGCTCCCGCGAC
Source organism: uncultured Actinomycetes bacterium (assembly GCA_963717725.1). Classification (GTDB taxonomy): domain Bacteria; phylum Actinomycetota; class Thermoleophilia; order Gaiellales; family Gaiellaceae; genus AC-32. The sequence continues at coordinate 274,586 of CAVQWS010000027.1, read as the reverse complement.
GCTGCGATGAACAGCCTCGCGAACGTCTTCGACGCGCACTAGGCGCGGGATTGTTGTGACGCGGCCCCTCTCCGGAGGGGTCGCGTCGTCTCTATGGCCTGACGAAGCCCATCCGCTCGTACATCTGCTCGAGCGTGGGGGCGGAGGCCGCACGGGCCTTGTCGGCGCCGCGGGCGAGCATCACCTTGAGCTGCGGCTCGTCCGCGCGCAGCTCCTCGTAGCGCTGCTGGATCGGGGTCAGCAGCTCGACGACCGCCTCGGCCACGTCTTGCTTGAACTGGCCGTAGCCCTGGCCGTCGTAGAGAGCCTCGATCTCGGGGATCGAGTCGCCCGTGGCGACGGCCATGATCTCGATCAGGTTCGAGATGCCGGCCTTCTCGGCGGGGTCGTGGCGGACGTCGCTGCCGGAGTCGGTCACGGCGGTCTTGAACTTCTTGCGGACCGTCTCAGGTGGGTCGACGAGCCGGACGACGCCCTGCGGCGCCCCGCGCGTGGTCGACATCAAGCGCTCGGGCTCTTGCAGGTTCTTGATCCGCGCGCCGTCCTCGGGGATCGAGACCTCGGGCACGACGAATGTCTGGCCGAAGCGCTGGTTGAAGCGCTCCGCGATGTCGCGCGTCAGCTCGACGTGCTGGCGCTGGTCGTCGCCGACCGGGACGAGATCGGTCTGGTAGAGCAGGATGTCGCCGGCCATCAGCACGGGGTAGGTGAAGAGGCCTGCCGAGACGAAATCCTGCTCGGCCGCCCGGTCCTTGAACTGGGTCATCCGGCGCAACTCACCGAAGCTCGTGACCGAGCCCAGCAGCCAGGCGGCCTCGGGGTGGGCGGTGACGTGGCTCTGCACGAAGACGGTGGAGCGGTCGGGGTCAAGGCCGGTCGCGAACAGCAGCGCGGCGAGGTCGAGCGTCGCCTCTCGCAGCTCGCCCGGCTCGAACGGCGTCGTGATCGAGTGCAGGTCGACGATGCAGAAGAACGCTTCGCCCTGCTCCTGGGTCGCCGCGTACTGACGGAAGCCGCCCGAGTAGTTGCCGAGGGTCTTCGCGCCGGAGGCTCTGATCCCGCTGAAAATCCGCATGGCGCTCAGTATCGCAACTACCTTTACCTCCTCTATGTCGGCGAACGGATCCCCCGAGCTGTTGATCGTGATGGGCGCGAGCGCGACGCCCGACCAGACCGAGCACGTGCTGGCGCGGCTGCAGGAGGCGGGGGTGGACGCGCGCGTTACGCGCGGGCGAGAGTCGACCGTGATCGGCGCGATCGGGGAGCGCGAGCTGCTGGCGACCCTGCCGCTCGAGGGCTATCCCGGCGTCGAGCAGGTGCTGCCGATCCTGAAGCCGTACAAGCTCGTCTCGCGTGAGGTCTCGCCCGACCCGACGGTGATCGACGTCGACGGCCGGAAGATCGGGGACGAGTTCTTCGGCCTGATCGCGGGGCCGTGCACCGTCGAGTACCGCGAGCAGACGCTCGAGACGGCGCGCGCCGTGAACGAGGCCGGCGCGACGTGGCTGCGCGGCGGCGCGTTCAAGCCGCGGACCTCGCCGTACACGTTCCAGGGGCTCGGCGAGGACGCGCTCGTGATCCTGCGCGAGGCGCGCGAAGAGACCGGGCTGCCGGTCGTGACCGAGCTGATGGACCCGCGGCACGTGGAGGCGGTGCTGGACGCCGCGGATGTGATCCAGATCGGCGCGCGGAACATGCAGAACTTCATGCTGCTGGCCGAGGTGGGGCGGGCGGACAAGCCGATCCTGCTGAAGCGCGGGCCGTCGGCGTCGGTCGAGGAGCTGCTGATGGCGGCCGAGTACGTCGCGCGCGAGGGAAACGAGCGGATCGTCCTCTGCGAGCGCGGGATCAAGACCTTCGAGCGGACGACGCGGTACACGCTCGACCTCGGCTCGGTCGCGGTTTTGAAGCACGAGACGCATCTGCCGGTGATCGTCGACCCGTCGCACGCGGCTGGGCGGCGCGACCTGGTGCTGCCGCTGGCGCGGGCGGCTGCCGCGGTGGGCGCGGATGGGATCATCGTCGAGTCGCATCCCTCGCCTGAAGAGGCGCTCTGCGACGGCCCGCAGCAGATCCCGACCGCGGAGTTCGGAGAGTTCGCCCGCGAGGTGCGGTCGGTGGTCGAGCTGCTCGGCAAGCGCATCGGCTGAGCGCGTGGAGGTCGAGCGGCTCGGCATCGTCGGCACGGGGTTGATCGGCGCCTCCGTCGGGCTGGCTGCGAAGCGAGCCGGCGTCGCGCGCGTGGCGGGGTTCGACTTCTCCGACGAGATGCTGCAGGTCGCGCGCGAGCGCGGAGCGATCGACGAGGCGCGCGGCGCCCCGGGCGAGCTCGGCGACGCTGACCTGATCGTCGTCGCGGTGCCCGTGACTGCTCTCCACGCCGTCGTCCGCGACCTGCTCGACGGCGGCGCGAAGGCGACCGTCACCGACGTCGGCTCGACGAAGTCCAACGTTTCCGGCGCGCTCGGCGACCCGCGCTTCGTCGGCGGCCACCCGGTCACCGGCTCGGAGGCGCACGGTCCCGCGCACGCGACCGCCGACCTGTTCGACGGCGCGACCTGGTTCCTGACGCCGTCGAGTGCGACCGAGCCGCAGCGTTACCGGCTCGTGCACGGCTTCGTCTCGGCGCTCGGCGCGACCCCGGTCGCGATCGACCCGCAGGCGCACGACCGCCTCGTCGCGCTCACGAGCCATCTGCCGCACGCGCTTGCGAACCTGCTCGTCAACCAGGCGGGCGCGACCCGCGTCGAGGGTCACGAGCCGCTCGCGGCGGCCGGCGGCTCCTTGCGGGACATGACCCGCGTCGCCGGTGCGAACCCGCGCATCTGGATCGACATCTTTCTCGAGAACAGCGGCGCGATCCGCGAGTCGCTGGCCGAGCACCGGCGCAGGATCGAGCAGCTCGAAGTGGCTCTCGAGGCGGGCGACGGCGGCTTCCTCGCGCGCTGGATCGGCGAGGCCGCCGACAACCGCCGGCGCATGCTCGAAGGCGCCTTCCCCGACCCCGGCGACCTGCACCAGCTGCGCGTCCACGTGCCCGACCGCCCGGGCGTGCTCGCCGGCATCACGCAGGCGCTCGGCGCGCAGCGGATCAACATCGAGGACTTCGAGCTCCACCACGTCTCGCCCGAGCGCGGCGGCACGCTCACGCTGCTCGTCACCGGCGAGGGCGAGGCGGAACGCGCGGCGAAGGTGCTCGAGTCCCAGGGCTACGGCGTCGTCGTCTCGCCGGTGCTGGCGGAATGAAGATCGAACCGGCCGCCGCCCTGCGCGGCCACATCGCGGTTCCCGGCGACAAGTCGATCTCGCACCGGGCGGTGCTGTTCGGGGCGATCGGCGACGGCGAGACCGACGGTGCGCGGCTTCGGCCGCTCGGGCGACACCGAGGCGACGATCGCTGCCGTGCGCGCGCTCGGTGTGACCGTGGACGAGGAGGACGTCGACTCGCTCCGCATCCACGGCGTCGGCCTGCGCGGGTTGCGCGAGCCCGAGTCGCCGATCGACTGCGGCAACTCGGGCACGACACTGCGGCTGCTGGCCGGGATCCTCGCGGGCCAGCAGGGCCGCTTCGAGCTGACGGGCGACGAGTCGCTGCGCCGCCGCCCGGTCGACCGGATCGCCGCGCCGCTGGCCGAGATGGGCGCGACGGTCGAGAGTGCTGACGGTACGCCGCCCCTCGCGATCGAGGGCGGCGAGCTGCGCGGGATCCGCTACGAGCTGCCGGTGGCGAGCGCCCAGGTCAAGTCATGTGTGCTGCTCGCAGGCCTGTACGCGGCCGGCCGGACGACCGTCGTCGAGCCGCTGCCGACGCGCGACCACACCGAGCTGATGCTCGAGGCGGCCGGCGTGCGGGTGACCAGCAAGCAACGCCGCATCTCCATCGGCCCGGCCGAGCACCTGCGGCTCGGCGAGGTCGACGTGCCGGGCGACTTCTCCGCGGCGGCGCCGTTCATCGTCGCGGCGACGCTGCTGCCCGGCTCAGAGCTGACGATCCACGACGTCGGCGTCAACCCTCGCCGCACCGGTCTGCTCGACGTGCTCGCGCGCATGGGTGCCCGCATCACCGTCTTCAACCGGCACAAGAGCGCCGGCGAGCCGGTCGGCGACCTCGATGTCCGCTCGGCCGAGCTGACCGCGACCACCGTCACCGCCGAGGAGGTGCCGCGGATGGTCGACGAGCTGCCGCTGTTCGCGCTTGCGGCGGGCAGCGCGCACGGCGAGAGCCGCGTCGAAGGCGCACAGGAGCTGCGCGTCAAGGAAACGGACCGCATCGAAACCGTGACGACTTCGCTTCGAGGCCTTGGCATCCGCGTCACGGCGAGCGACGATGGCCTCGGGGTGAGAGGGGTGCCTTCCCGCCCTAAGGGTGGGGGCATGAGCTCTCACGGTGATCATCGAATTGCGATGCTTGGCGCGGTCGCCGGCCTTTCTTCACGCGAGGGAGTCGAGCTCCAGGACGCGCAGGCGGTCGCTGTAAGCTTTCCCGGATTCTTCGAGCTGCTGGACTCGGTTACACAACGATGATCGTCGCCATCGACGGGCCGGCGGGGGCCGGCAAGAGCACGGTCGCCCGGCGCCTGGCCGAGCGGCTGGGCTTTCGCTATCTCGACACCGGCGCGATGTACCGGGCGCTGACCTGGCTCGCACGCCAGCGCGGTGTGCCGCTGGGGTACGGCGACCAGCTCGGCGAGCTTGCGGCCGAGCATCCGGTCAGCTTCGACGAGCAGGGCCGCGTCTGGATCGCGGACACGGACGTCACTTCCTCGATCCGCAAGGCCGACATCGACAGCCTCGTTCCGGTCGTCGCGCGCCACCCGGCCGTGCGCAAGGTGATGCGTGGCCGCCAGCAGGAGCTCGCCGACGACGGCAACGTCGTGATCGAGGGCCGCGACATCGGCACCGTCGTCGCCCCGCAGGCCGCGGTGAAGGTCTACTTGAACGCCGACCGCTCGGTGCGCGCCAACCGCCGACTGGCCGAGCGGCCCGAGATCGGCGCCGACGTGCTCGCCACCGACCTGCGCCTGCGCGACGAGAGCGACGCGGCCCGGATGCGGCCCGCAGAGGACGCGCACCAGATCGACACCACCGACCTCGACGTCGAGGACGTGGTCGCGCAGATCGAAGAGCTGGTGAGGGCCCGCCAGCCGGCCTAGGGGTCTTCTGAGGGCGGGCGCGAGGGGCCGGTTGTCACGCGTCCGTGGACAAGCTCGGTCGCACCCTTGTCCCGGCTGTACTCCCCTGGGAGCGCGAACCCTTCGCCGTCCGACTCGCCGCGCTCGTCGTCGTACTCTCCCGGCGCCCACCAGCGCTTCAACCGATCGAGAAGACCCATAGGACGCATGATTGCATCCAGCAGGCATGGACTCAACGAGCGAACGCCCACCGCTGGACGATGAGCAGGCCGAGCCGCTGATCGGCACGGTCGCGGTGGTCGGTTTCCCGAATGTGGGCAAGTCGACGCTCGTCAACCGGCTGAGCGAGTCGCGGGCGGCCGTCGTGCACGAGACGCCTGGTGTCACGCGAGACCGCAAGGAAGTCGTCGCCGACTGGAACGGTCGGCGCTTCCGGCTGATCGACACCGGCGGCGTGGACATCGCCGACCAGACGCCGATCACGCGCTCGATCGCCGAGCAGGCGCACGCCGCGATCGCGGAGGCGGACCTGATCCTGTTCGTCGTCGACGCGCGCGCCGGGATCACGCCCGGCGACGAGGAGCTGGCGGCGATCCTGCAGGCGCGCCCACAAGCCGGTGCTGCTGCTGGCGAACAAGATCGACGACCCGGCCCAGGACGCGCTCGCGTTCGAGTTCCACCGCCTCGGGCTCGGCGACCCGGTGCCCCTCTCGGCCCAGCACGGCCACGGCACGGGCGACCTGCTCGACGCGGTTGTGACGATGCTCCCCGGCAGCGGCCCCCAGGAGGTGGGCGAGGAGGCGATCCGCGTGGCGATCCTCGGCCGGCCGAACGTCGGCAAGTCGAGCCTCTTGAACGCGCTGCTCGGCGAGGAGCGGGTGATCGTCTCCGAGGTGCCGGGCACGACGCGGGACGCGATCGACACCGTCCTCCAGCGCGGTGACCGCACCTTCGTGCTCGTCGACACCGCCGGGATCCGGCGCAAGCGCAAGCAGCGCCAGGGGATCGAGTACTACTCGGAGCTGCGGGCACTGGCGGCTGCCGAGCGCGCGGACGTGGCCCTCGTGCTCATCGACGCGAGCGAGGGGCTCGTCGACCAGGACCTGACCGTCGCCGACATCGCGCGCAAGGCGCAAGACTCGACGTTGGTCGTGCTCTCGAAGTGGGACATCACCGAGACAGAGCTCGAGGACATCCGCCCGCGGCTCGAATCGCGCCTGCGCCAGCGGCCGCCGCTCGTCACGCTCAGCGCCAAGACCGGCCGCGGGATCTCGCGCCTGCTCGACCGGGTCGAGCAGCTCTACGAGAAGCACGCTGCCCGGATCGGCACCGGCGAGCTGAACCGCTTCCTCGCCGAGCTGCGCGAGGCGCGCGAGCCGCCGTCGCGGAACGGCAGGCGGCTGAACCTGCTCTACGGCACGCAGGTGCAGGTGCGCCCGCCGCGCTTCCGCTTCTTCGTCAACGATCCCGGCTTGATCACCCGCGATTACGGCTACTGGGTCGAGAACCAGCTGCGTGACCGGTTCGAACTGCAGGGAGTCCCGGTCTCGATCGACTTCGTGAGGCGCACATGAGAGCCGTCGTCGTCGGCGCCGGGGCGTGGGGGACGGCGTTCGCGCGGGTGCTCGCCTCGCGCGGGCACGACGTCACGCTCGCGGCTCGCGACCCGGAGCAGGCGCGGGCGATCGAGGAGACCGGTCGCAACCCGCGCTACCTGCCGGACCTCGACCTCGAGGGGATCGCCGCGACGACCGTCGACGACCCGTCGCTCGCGGGCGCCGACCTGCACGTGGTCGCGGTGCCGAGCAACGCCTTCGCCGAGGTGGTGCGCGCGCTGCCGGGCGCGGCGCCGGTGCTCAGCCTGACCAAGGGCCTCGACCCCGAGAGCGGCGGCCGCCTCTCCGAGCGCGTCGAGCGCCGTGCGGTCGCGGTGCTCTCGGGCCCGAACCTCGCGGAGGAGATCGCCGAGGGCCTGCCCGCGGCGGCCGTGATCGCGAGCAAGGACGCGAAGCTCGCCGAAGAGCTGCAGCAGGCGGTCAATTCGATGGCCTTCCGTGTCTATGTGAACGACGACCTCGTCGGTGTCGAGCTGTGCGCGGCCGCGAAGAACGTGATCGCGCTCGCGGCCGGCGGCGTCGACGGTCTCAGCCTGGGCGACAACGCGAAGGCGGCGCTGATCGCGCGCGGGCTGGCCGAGATGGCCCGGCTCGGCGAGGCCTGCGGCGGCCGCACCGAGACGTTCTCCGGGCTCGCAGGGATGGGCGACCTGATGGTCACCTGCTGGAGTCGCCAGGGCCGCAACCGCCGCGCCGGCGAGCTGATCGCCCAGGGTGCCTCGCCGGAGGAGGCCGCGGCGCAGATCGGCACCGTCGAGGGGTTGACGACAGCGCCGGTGCTGCGCGCGCTCTCGCACCGAGTGGGCATCGAGCTCCCGATCACCGAGGGCGTCTGCCACGTTCTTGACGGGCAGGATTTGAACGAGTTAGCTGCAAGGTTGATGGGCCGCCAGCCAACCCGGGAGTGACCATGCGCCGACTTCTGCCGTTTCTCGCCCTCGCCGCGCTCCTCGCGGGCTGCGGCAGCGCGTCGAAGACCAGCAGCCGCGGCGGCTCCATTCCCGCGGGCGCAAGCGTCGTCCGGTCCGGCGTGGTCGCGTTCGTCGCAGTCGACAGCGACACGGGCTCGAGCCAGTGGAAGCAGCTCGACGAGCTGGCGCAGAAGTTCCCGGGCCGCGACCAGGCCGTCGCGAAGCTGAAGCAGCAGCTCACCGACCAGGGCGTCGACTACGACACGGACGTGAAGCCGGCGCTCGGCCCCGAGCTCGACGTCGCGGTCGTGAGCGCCGGTAACGAGTCGTCGACGAAGGCCGTCGCGCTGACGAAGCCCGACGACCCTGCCAAGTTCAAAGCGCTCGTCGCGAAGCTGAACGCGAAGGATTCGTCCGGAGACAGAGCGGTCTACCGCGAGGTGGACGGCTGGTACGCGCTCTCTGACAGCCAGGCCTCGATCAGCCGGGCGCTCGAGGGCAACGCGCCGCTCGCGGAGGACGCCGACTTCAAGGAAGCGATGGACAAGCTTCCGGGCGACGCGCTCGCGAAGGTCTACCTCGACGGACAGCAGCTGAACGCGATCGTGCCGCAGTCGTCGGCCTCGGGTGCCGCTGCGCTCGGGCTCGACAAGCTGAAGTACATCGCCGTCTCGGCGAGCGCGGAGGACGACGGTGTGCGCGTCCACGGCGTCGACGAGCGGCGGCCCGGGTGGCGGTGACTTCGCCTCGGCGCTGATCGGCGACGTGCCCGGCGATGCCTTCGCCTTCCTCGACTTCGACGGGCAGGGCACGACCGATCAGCTCGGCAAGCTCAAGTCGAATCCGCAGGCCGCCGCGGCGATCGCTCACTTCGAGCAGGAGTACGGCGTGACGCTCGACCAGCTGCTCGCGCTGCTGAGCGGCGAGGTCGCGTTCTACGCGCGGCCGGGCGCCGTGATTCCGGAGCTGACGCTCGCGCTCGACCCGAAGGACCAGAGCGCGGCGCTGGCGACGCTGGACAAGCTCGCCGCCAAGATCGCCGCCGAATCCGGCGGCCAGGTCGACCCCGGCACCCAGGGCGGCCACCCGGTCAAGACGGTCAACCTCGGCCAGTTCGCGATCCACTACGGCACCGTCGACGGCAAGGTGCTGATCACGAGCGGTGTCAGCGGGATCGCCGACTACGGCGAGGGCGACCACCTCCCCGACAGCGAGGACTTCAAGCAGGCCCAGGACGCGGCGGGGATGCCCGATTCGACCGGCGGAGTGATCTACATCGACCTGAAGGACGCCCTGCCGTTGCTCGAGGGCTTCGCCGGCCTCGCCGGCCAGAGCCTGCCGAGCTCGACGACCGAGAACCTCAGGCCGCTGCGTTCCTTCCTCGCCTGGACGAACGTAGAGGGCGAGACGCGAACCTTCGACGCCTTCCTCGAGATCAAGTAGCCTGATTCGCCGCTATGGCGGCACGCGAATTCCTCTTCACCTCGGAGTCGGTCACCGAGGGCCACCCGGACAAGGTCGCGGATCAGGTCTCGGACACGGTGCTCGACGCCGTGCTCTCGGACGACCCGACCGGCCGGGTCGCGTGCGAGACGCTGATCACCACCGGCCTCGTCGTCGTCGCCGGCGAGATCACGACCGAGACCTACGTCGACATCCCCGCGCTCGTGCGCAAGAAGATCGCCGAGATCGGCTACACGCACTCCGAGTGGGGCTTCGACGCGCACACCTGCGGCGTCGTGGTCGCGCTCGACGAGCAGTCGCCCGACATCGCGCAGGGCGTCGACGCTTCGTACGAAACCCAGCACGACCCGGCCGACGACGACCCGCTCGACCTCGTCGGCGCGGGCGACCAGGGGATGATGTTCGGCTACGCGTCCAACGAGACGCCCGAGCTGATGCCGCTGCCGATCATGCTCGCGCACAAGATCGCCAAGCGCCTTGCCGAAGTGCGCAAGGTCGGCGAGCTGCCCTACCTGCGGCCTGACGGCAAGGCGCAGGTGACGGTTCGCTACGAGGTCGACGACGCCGGACGGCAGCGGCCGGTCGAGATCGAGCGGATCCTGATCTCGACGCAGCACGCCGACGGCTGCGATGCGCAGACGTTGATCAAGCCCGATCTGGTCGAGCGCGTTCTGCACCCGATCCTGCCCCGCGAGCTCTACGAGGAGAAGCGCCTCGGCGACCGCGACTTCGTCTACGTCAACCCGACCGGCAAGTTCGTGATCGGCGGGCCGATGGGCGACACCGGCCTGACCGGGCGCAAGATCATCGTTGACACCTACGGCGGCGCGGCGCGCCACGGCGGCGGTGCCTTCTCGGGCAAGGATCCGACCAAAGTCGACCGCTCGGCCGCCTACGCCGCGCGCTACGTGGCCAAGAATCTCGTCGCCGCCGAGCTCGCCGACCGCTGCGAGGTGAACGTCGCCTACGCGATCGGCGTCGCCGCTCCAGTCTCCGTCGGGGTGCAGACGTTCGGCACCGAGCGGGTCCCGTCCGCGCGGATCGAGGAGCTGATCCAGGAGCACTTCGACCTGCGTCCGGCCGCGATCCTGCGCGATCTCGACCTGCGGCGCCCGATTTACGCGAAGACCGCCGCGTACGGCCACTTCGGCCGCGACGACCATGACTTCACGTGGGAGCGCACCGACAAGGCCGACGCGCTCCGGCAGGCCGCGGGCAACACCGCTTCCGCGACGGCCTAGGCGGGCCGGACGAACAGGCCGGCGGCGGCCTTCTCGGCGATCGTCTGCTCGTCGCCGTTCAGGCGCACGGTGAGCTGCTCGGCCGCCGGCTGCGTCTCGCGCACCTCGACCGACGCTCCCGGCACGAAGCCCTGGTCGTAGAACCAGTGCAGCAGGTCGCCGTCGTGCTCTGCCAGGCGAACGATCTCGGCCCGCGTGCCCGGCATGAGGTCGGCGAGCGGCGCGAGCTCGCGGTTCTCGGCCTGCTCGAAGTCCGTATCGACCGGCCAGCCGTGCGGGCACCGGTCGGGATTGCCGAGCTTCTCGCTGACGCGCTCGATCATCTCGTCGCTGAAGCTCTCGCCGATCTCGTCGGCGTGGACGTGCGCCTCGGCGGGCGTGTAGCCCATGAAGTCGGTCAGCAGACGCTCGACGATCCGGTGCTTGCGCACGACCTGCTCGGCCCGCTCGCGGCCGGCCGGAGTGAGGATCGCCTCCTTGTGCTCGCCGCGCTCGACGAGCCCCTCGGCCTCGAGCCGCTTCAGCATCTCCCCGGCCGAGGCGCGCGAGACGCCGAGCATCTCGGCCACGCGGGAGGCGAGCGTCGGCGCTCCCTGCGTCTGCGGCCGGTACTCGCCGATCGGGAAGGCGAGGAAGTAGATCGTCTCCAGGTACTCGTCGACCGAATGCCCTTGAGCCACGCCGAAACTCTACTCGCCGGATGTTGTAAGGCCACCCTTACACGACGTGCTACGGTGCGAGCGAATGTCCACCGGACACATCCTGCTGCTCGGCCTGCTCGCCGGCGCGACGATCTTCATCGGCCTGCCGATGGGCCGGCTGCACGATGTCGGCCAGAGCTTCAAGGCTTTCCTCAGCGCGACGGCCACCGGGATCCTGCTCTTCTTGCTCTGGGACGTGCTCAGCGCGTCCGTCGAGCCGATCGAGTCGGCGCTGAATGCTCGCGACTGGGGCACGTTCAGCGGCTATTCGGCGCTCGCCTTCGGCGGCTTCGCGGTCGGCCTGCTCAGCCTCGTCTACTACGACTCGTGGATGAAGGCGCGCCGCCGCAAGAGCTTCCTCGGCCCAGGCGCCGCCTCGGCGACCGAGCTCGAGCGCTCGCACTTCACGGGGCTCACCCCGGCGCGCTGGCTCGCGCTCTTCATCGCCACCGGGATCGGCCTGCACAACTTCTCCGAAGGCCTCGCGATCGGGCAGGCGGCTGCGCTCGACCAGCTCAGCCTCGCCTACGTGCTCGTGATCGGCTTCGGCCTGCACAACGCGACCGAAGGCTTCGGCATCACCGCGCCGCTGACGGGCGACGCCGAGCCGCCGAGCTGGCGCTTCCTGGCCCTGCTCGGCGTGATCGGCGGCTTCCCGACCTTCTTCGGCACGCTCGTCGGACAGGCTTGGACGTCGACGGCGGTCTCGGTCCTGTTCCTGTCGCTCGCCGCGGGCTCGATCCTCTACGTCGTGATGGAGCTGTTGAACGTCTGCCGGCTCTTCTCGACGAAGACGATCACGGCGTGGGGCCTGCTGCTCGGCCTGACGCTCGGGTTCGCGACGGACTTCGTGCTCGTCGCGGCCGGCGTCTAGTCTCGACGGCCTGAGCTTCGGCACCGTAGTCCCGCTCCTCACCACGCGCGCGCTCGGCGGGCGCGAGTTCACCTACGAGCTGCCAGACGGCGCGGGCAAGGGCGCGGTCGTCTCGGTGCCGTTCGGGCGTGGCCGCACGCGCGGGGTGGTGGTGGACGTTGTCGAGGCGCCGCCGGACGGTGTCGACGCGCGGCCGGTCGAAAAGGTCGTGCACGAACTGCCGCCGGCGCTGGTGGATCTCGCGCTCTGGCTCGCCGAGTACTACGGCTCGACACCGGCGCGGGCGCTCGAGCTCGTCGCGCCGGTGCGGCCGGCCAGGCGCAAGGAGCAGGCGCCGCCGGGCGAGCGGCAGTCGCTCGAGGGCGAGGCCGAGCCGGAGCGGCTGAGCGACGACCAGGTCGCGGCGGTGGCGTCGGTTGTCGCCGCACTCGACGCCGGCGGCGGCCACTACCTGCTCTACGGCCCGACCGGCAGCGGCAAGACCGAGGTGTACCTCCAGGCCGCGGCGGCCGCGCTCGAGCGCCGGCTCGGGACGATCGTGCTCGTCCCCGAGATCGCCCTGGCGCCGCAGACCGTCGGCCGCTTCCGCGCGCGTTTCGGCGACTCGGTCGCGATCCTGCACTCGGGGTTGACCGACGCAGAGCGCCGCGACGAGCGCGAACGGATCGCGACCGGCGAGGCGCGTGTCGTGGTCGGCGCGCGCTCGGCGATCTTCGCTCCGATGCACGGCGTCGGCCTGATCTGCGTCGACGAGGAGCACGACCCGTCGTACAAGCAGGAGTCCGATCCGCGCTACGACGCGCGCACCGTCGCGGCCAAGCGGGCTGCGCTCGAAGGGGCTGTGGCGCTCTACGGCAGCGCGACGCCGCGGCCGGAGAGCTGGGAGCGGCTCGAGCGACTGGAGCTGCACGAGCGGCTCGGCGCCAAGCTGCCGCCGGTCCGTGTCGTCGACCTGCGCCGCGAGGCCGGCTACCCGCTCTCGGGGCCTCTGCTCGCCGAGCTCGGGCGGATCGCGGAGAGCGGCGGCAAGGCGATCCTCTTGCTCAACCGCCGCGGGATCGCGCCGGCACTGCACTGCCGCGCCTGCGGGACGACGTTCCGTTGCCCACTCTGCGACGTCGCGCTCGTGCTGCATCGCGACGAGCGCCTGCACTGCCATCACTGCGGCCACGTCGAGCCCGAGCCGGCGGAGTGCCCGGTCTGCCGCTCGACCGAGATCGCCCGGATCGGCGCGGGCACACAACGGCTGGAGCGAGAGCTCGCCGCCAAGGTTCCCGAGCTCGAGCTGATTCGCCTCGATGCGGACACGGCGGCGAATCCCGAGGAGCTCGCCGCTGCGCTGCGGCGCTTCCGCGAGACCGACCGTGCCGTGCTGCTCGGGACGCAGATGGTCGCCAAGGGACACCACTTCGCCGGGGTCGAGCTGGCCGCCGTCGTGGACGCCGACACCGGTCTCGGCCTGCCCGACTTCCGCGCCGAGGAGCGGACGTTCCAGCTCGTCACGCAGCTGGCGGGGCGGAGTGGGCGCGACGCACCGGGCCGCGTGCTCGTACAGACCTTCCAGCCGGACGCCCGGCCGCTCGCGCTCGCCGCCAACCACGACGTGCCGCGCTTCCTGGCCGACGAGCTGGCGCGGCGGCGCGAGCTCGGCTACCCGCCCTTCCGCCACCTCGTGCGCGTGGTCGCGACCGGGCCGGACGAGCCCGGGCCTGCGGCGTTGCTGGAGGAGCTGAAGGCCGGCCTCGGTGCCGATGCGCTCGGCCCGGCGCCGCTCCTGCGCCTGCGCGGCAAGCACCGGGCGCAGCTCGTCTCGAAGACGGACGAGCCGCGGCGGGTCGCCGCGCGGGTCGCGCAGCTGCTCGCGGCGGCCGCGCCCGCGATGTCGAAGGCCGGCGTCACTGCGGTCGTCGACGTCGACCCCCAGAGCCTCTGACGCTCCATACAATCCGAGCCGTGGCGGACGAAGAATCCGGCGAGGTCCGGAACCAGAAGCTCGACCCCGAAGCCGAGGCGCGGCGGCAGCTTGCGCTGGCGCAGGTCCGGCAGTATCCGGACCCGGTTTTGCGGATGCGGGCGCGCGAGGTCGAGGACGCCGACGCCGATGTCGGCAGGCTCGCCGAGCGGCTGAGCCACCTGCTCAAGGACGCCAACGGGCTCGGCCTCGCGGCCACGCAGATCGGCGTCCTCCGCCGCGTCTTCGCCTTTCTGCCGGACATCGAGCAGGAGCCCGTGATCGTCGTCAACCCGACCTTCACCGCCACCTCCGAGGAGCGCGAGAGCGACACCGAAGGCTGCCTCTCGCTGCAGGGCGTCGTGATTCCCGTCGAGCGGCACGTCTCACTCACGCTCGAGGGCCAGGACGTGGAGGGCAACGACCTGCGGCTCGAGCTCGAGGGCCTGCCGGCGCGGATCGCGCAGCACGAGCTCGACCATCTGGACGGCGTGCTGATCCTCGACCGGACGACGCCCGAGGCCCGGCGCGAGGCACTCGGCCTGCTGCGCCCGCAGCCGATCCTGGTTCGCTAGTGCGCCTCGCCGTCGCGGCGACCGCCCCGCTCGGCGCCGACGTCCTCGAGCGGCTCGCGGCGAAGCACGAGATCGCGTACCTGCTCACGCGGCCCGACCGGCGGCAGGGACGGGGGCGCAGGGTCGCGCCGCCGCCGGCGAAGGAGACGGCCGAGCGGCTCGGGATCGAGGTGCGTCAGCCGGAGCGGCTCGACGGCTTCGACCCCGAGGTCGACACGGTGGTCGTGGCCGCCTACGGCGTGCTGATCCCGGAGACGGTGCTCGACCGGGCGCTCTGGCTCAACGTTCATCCGTCGCTGCTCCCGCGCTGGCGAGGCGCCGCACCGATCGAGCGCGCGCTGATGGCCGGCGACGAGCAGACCGGCGTGACGATCATCGAGCTCGTGCCGGAGCTCGACGCCGGGCCGATCGCCGCGCAGCGGGCGTTTCCACTCACGCCGGAGGACGACTTCGGCACCGTCTCGGCGCGGGCAGGCGAGCTGGCCGCTGAGCTGCTCGAGGAGGCGCTGCCCGAGCCGACGCTGCGGCCCCAGCCCGCGGAGGGCGTCACCTACGCGGAGAAGATCCGCCCCGAAGACCGCGAGCTCGACTGGAGCCGCCCGCCGCAGGAGCTGCTGAACCGGATCCGCGCGCTCTCGCCGCACATCGGCGCGCGCGGCGAGCTGCACGGCCGGCCGGTGACGATCTGGCGGGCTCGCGTCGAGGGCGACGAGCTCGTGCCGGTCGAGGTGCAGCCGGACGGCGGGAGGCGCATGGACTACGACGCGTTCCTCCGGGGCGTCCGCTGAGCGTCTCGCCGGCGCGCCGGGCGGCGTTCGAGACGATTCGCCGCGTCTTCGAGGACGATGCCTACGCCGACCGCGCCTTTCGTGGCTCGGTCGAGGGCGTCGACCCACGCGAGCGGGCGCTGGCGCAGCGGCTCGCCTACGGGACGATCCAGCGCGTCCGCACGCTCGACCACGGGATCGAGCAGCTGGGCGGGCGGCCGGTCGACAGGCTCGACCATCCGGTGCAGGCGGCGCTGCGGCTTGGCGCGTACCAGCTCGCCTACTCGGAGGTCGCTGTGCACGCGGCCGTGAACGAGACCGTTGAGCTCGTCCGCACCGCGGGGCTCGAGCGCGCGGTCAAGTTCGCCAACGCGGTAATGCGCCGGCTGGCGCTCGGCCTGCGCGAGCTCGTCGAGGTTCTGCCGGAGGCGACGCCCGAGCAGGCGGCGTTGCGCCATTCGTATCCGGACTGGGTCGCCGACGTCTGGTGGCGCGATCTCGGCGCCGACCAGGCTCGCGAGCTGATGCGAGCGCAGAACGAACCGCCCGAGCGGGCCGTGCGGCTGAACGCCCGCCGGCGCGGGCCGGTCGGTGGCGGCGAGCTCGATCCCGAGATCCCCGGCGCGCTGCGGGTCGAGCGGATCGAGGACTGCAATCTCGCAGCCGGCTTCGTCTGGCCGCAGAGCCGCGGCTCGCAGCTGGCCGGGCTGGCCGTCGCCGCGCAGCCCGGCGAGCGCGTGCTCGACCTCTGCGCCGCGCCCGGCGGGAAGGCGACGCAGCTCGCCGAGAGCGCCGAGGAGGTCGTCGCGATCGAGAAGCACCCGGGCCGCGCCCGCGAGCTGGAGGCGAACTGCAAACGTCTCGGCGCGAGCAACGTGCGCGTCCTCAATGCCGACGCGCTGTCCCTCCCCGATGGCCTGAGCGGGTTCGACCGCGTGCTCGTGGACGCGCCGTGCTCCGGCCTGGGCGTGCTCGCGGCGCGGCCGGACCTGCGCTGGCGCGGCCACCCGCTGCCCGAGCTGCAACGGGACTTGCTCCGCGTCGCGGCCGAGCGTGTGCGGCCGGGGGGCGCGGTCGTCTACTCGGTCTGCACAATCAACGCGGACGAGAACGAGGCGGTCGTCGACGAGAGCGGCCTCGAGCCCGACCCGCTCGGCGAGGAGTGGCCGCAATTCGCGCACGCCGCTCGGCCCGAGTTCCTGCTCACGCTGCCGCACCGCGACCACACCTCCGGGTTCTTCATCGCCCGGCTGCGATCATCCGCCGGATGAGCTGGGACGACTGGGTCCGCACGGTCGAGGTCGAGCCGTCGCTCTACGCGGCCGACTTCTCGCGGCTCGGCGAGCAGGTCGAGGTGCTGCTGCGCGCCGAGTGCCGGGTCTTCCACTTCGACGTCGGCGATGGCCACTTCATCCCGCCTGTGACGATCGGCCCGATCGTGCTCAAGTGGATCGCGCCGCTCGTCCACCGCGAGGGCGGCGTACTCGATGTCCACCTGATGGTCGAGGGGCCGGAGCGGCATATCCCGCAGTTCGCCGAGGCCGGCGCCGACAGCGTCACCGTCCACTTCGAGGCGTGTCCGAACCTGCCGGATGTCGTCGCCTTGGCGCGGGAGCACGGACTGCAGGTCGGGATGGCGTTCAATCCGGAGACGGACGTGGACGAGGCGGCGCACGCGGCACGCGAGGCGGCGGTCGACATCGCCCTCTGCATGAGCGTCCATCCGGGCTACTCGGGGCAGGCGTTCATCCCCGAGTCGGTCGAGCGCGTCGCGAAGCTGCGCTCGCTGCTGCCTCGGTCGGTACACGTGCAGGTCGACGGTGGGGTCGGGCCGGAGAACATCCGCGCGCTGGGCGATGCGGGGGCGACGCTGTTCATCGCCGGGGCGGCGATCTTCGGCCGCGAGGACCTGCCGCGCGCGTATCGTCGATTGCTCCAGGCACTGGCGTGAGCCTGGAGCGGGCGCTCGAGCTCGCGGAGCGGGGGCGCGGGTCGGTCGAGCCGACGCATCCACTGGTCGGCGCGGTGCTGGTGAGCGAGGGCGAGGTCGTCGGCGAGGGCTGGTACGCGGGGCGAGGCTCGCCGCACGCCGAGGTCGCGGCTCTGGCGACGGCGGGTGACCGTGCGCGCGGGGCGACGCTCTTCGTTTCGCTCGAGCCGTGCTCGCATCACGGGAGCACACCGCCGTGCGCTGAGGCGGTCGTGGACGCGGGAGTGGTGCGCGTGGTGGCCGCAGTCGGCGACCCGAACCCGAGGGTCGACGGGCGCGGCTTCGAGCGTCTCCGCGGGGCGGGGGTGGAGGTCGAGGTCGCCGATCTCTGGGAGGCACGCGTGCAGAACGAGGTTTGGCGCGTCTGGATCGCACGCGGGCGGCCCTTCGTGACCTACAAGGTGGCGATGACGCTCGACGGTCGCGTGACCGTGTCCGGCTCGCGCTGGGTCTCGGGCGAGGCGAGCCGCCGTCGCGTGCACGAGCTGCGGGCCTCGGTGGACGCCGTCGCTGTCGGGATGGGCACCGTGCGGGCCGACGAACCCGCGCTGACGGCACGTGACGTCGGCGCCGTCTCGCAGCCGCGCCGGCTCGCGTTCGGCCGCGGGCCGCTGCCCGAAGGGTCGGAGCTCGAACTGCGCAGCGGTCCGCTCGAGGAAGAGCTGCGCACGCTTGCCGCGGATGGTGTGCGCTCGCTGTTGCTCGAAGGCGGCCCGACGCTCGCGGCCTCCTTTCTCGCGGCCGACCTGGTGGACAAGCTGCTCGTATTCGTCGCGCCGACGCTCGCCGGCGAAGGCGCTGGGCCGGTCGCGGCGCTCCCGGAGTCGCTCGCACTGACCCGGCTGACGTCCCAGCCCGTGGGCGACGACGTGCTCCTCACGGCGTACGTCCACGAGCCATGACCCTCGGCGGCTCCGTACTACGGTTCGCCCGGCCTCCTCCCCAAGGCGAGCGTATCCAGGAACGGCGCACGTGTCTGTGACGCTTCGTGCCGAGAGCGTGAAGAGGTGTCCACAGGCACGTGGCTAGGCTTCGGCTCGTGTTCACCGGAATCGTCCGCGAGCGCGGCCGCGTCGTCTCCGCCGATCGGAACGGCGCCGGCGTGCACCTGCGGATCGCCGCCGACGAGACCGCGCAGGCGGCTCCCGGCGACTCGATCTCGGTCAGCGGCTGCTGCCTGACCGTCACCAGGGTCGACGGCGAGGCGCTCGAGTTCGATGCCGTCCCGGAGACGATCGCGCGCACGACACTCGGCGCGCTTGAGCCCGGCGCCGAGGTGAATCTGGAGCCGGCGCTCCGTGCAGGCGAGCCGCTCGGCGGGCACTTCGTCCAGGGCCACGTCGACGGCCGCGCGCGGGTCACCGGCCTCGACCCGGACGGCCAAGGCGCGCGCCTGCGCCTACAGCTGCCCGCCGAGCTACACCGCTACTGCGTCGAGAAGGGCTCGCTCGCGGTCGACGGCGTCTCGCTGACGATCGCCGCCCTCGACGACGACGGCGTCGAGGTCGCGCTCGTCCCGTTCACGCTCGAGCACACGACCCTCGGCGCGCTCGGCCCCGGCGCCGAGGTCAACGTCGAGGTCGACCTGCTCGCGAAGTACGCCGAGCGGCTCGCCTCCGCCTGAGGGTTACGATCCACCGCGAGATGGACACGACCGACCGCTCCACCGCCTTCGCCACCGTCGAGGAGGCGATCGAGGACATCCGCCACGGCAGGTTCGTGGTCGTCGTCGACGCCGCCGACCGCGAGAACGAGGGCGACCTGACGATCGCGGCCCAGTTCGCGACGCCCGAGGCGATCAACTTCATGGCCACGCACGGCCGCGGGCTGATCTGCCTCTGCCTGACCGAGGAACGCTGCGACGACCTTCGGCTGCAGCCGATGACCGAGCGCAACGAGACGCCCTTCGGCACCGCCTTCACGGTCTCGATCGAGGCGCGCGACGGGATCTCGACCGGCATCTCCGCGCAGGACCGCTCGCGCACGATCCAGGTCGCGATCGACCCGAGCAAGGGCCCCGGCGACCTCGTCCAGCCCGGGCACGTCTTCCCGCTGCGGGCCCGCGCGGGCGGTGTGCTGCGCCGCGGCGGTCAGACCGAGGCCGCGGTCGACCTTGCCCGGCTCGCGGGGCTGAACCCGGCGGGCGTGGTCTGCGAGGTGATGAACGACGACGGGACGATGGCCCGCGTGTCCGACCTGATTCCGTATTGCGAGGAGCACGGGCTGAAGCTCGTCACCGTCGCCGACCTGATCGAGTACCGCCGCCGCCACGAGAAGCTCGTCGAACGGACGACCGCGGTGCGGCTGCCGACGGCGTACGGTGAGTTCACCGCCGTCGCCTTCCGCGAGAAGCTGACCGGCAAGGACCACCTCGCGCTGGTCAAGGGCGAGGTCGACGGAATGGCCGACGTGCTCGTCCGCGTCCACTCCGAGTGCCTGACCGGCGACGTCTTCCACTCGCTGCGCTGTGACTGCGGCGAGCAGCTCGACCACGCGCTGCGGCAGATCGCGAGCGAGGACCGCGGCGTGCTGCTCTACATGGCCCAGGAGGGTCGCGGGATCGGCCTGCTCAACAAGCTGCGCGCCTACGAGCTGCAGGAGCAGGGGCTCGACACGGTCGAGGCGAACCTCGAGCTCGGCTTCGCGGCCGACGCGCGCGAGTGGGGGATCGGCAACCAGATCCTCGCCGACCTCGGCCTCTCGACGATCCGGATCCTGACGAACAACCCGAAGAAGATCAGCGGGCTCGAGGGCTACGGGCTGACGGTGGTCGAACAGGTGCCGATCGAGGTGCCGCCGAACTCCGAGAACCGCCGCTACCTCGCCGCTAAGCGCGACAAGCTCGGGCACCGGCTCCACCACCAGGATCTCCGCTTCGACCCGGAGGGCTCGTGAGCGACGGCCTCGACCAGTCGCGGCTCGGCCTGAACGAGGAGCCGGAGGAGGAGCGGCGTGAGGACGTCTGGGAGGACACGGACGCCGAGCCGGAGGCAGAGCCCGAGCCCGAGGCCGACGACGAGCCGGAGGCCGAAGCGGCGCCCGAGCCCGAGCCGGAGGAGGACGATGTCCCGGCCGAGGAGGACGAGCTCCCGCGTCTGCGCTCGCCGGAGCACGCGGCCGGCGACCTGCAGATCCCCGACGGCTACGGCGTGATCGAGGGTGAGCCGACCGGCAACCGGCGCGCGGTCGGGATCGTGGTCGCGCGCTTCAACGGCGAGCTGACCGGCGAGCTGCTGCGCCGCGCGCTCGACGAGCTCGAGCGCCTCGGCGTCGGCCGTGAAGCGGTGACGGTGATCCCGGTCCCCGGCGCGTTCGAGCTGCCGCTCGCGGCGATGGCGCTGGCGAAGACGCGCCGCTACTCCTGCATCGTCGCCCTCGGCGCGATCATCCGCGGTGAGACGCCGCACTTCGAATACGTCGCGAGCGAGGCGGCGAGCGGGCTGCAGCTGGCCGGGCTCGAGACCGGCGTGCCCGTCGCCTTCGGCGTGCTCACGACCGAGAACGAAGAACAGGCCAAGGCGCGCCTGGACAAGGCGTCCGAGGCTGTCCGCACGGCGCTCGAGATGGCGGACGTCTTCTCGCAGCTCCGGGCCGCGGCCGGAGCCACACAGCAGTAGCTACACTCCGCGGCCGATGTCCAAGGTCTGCGCAATCTGCGGGAAGAAGCCCGGCTTCGGCAACAACCGGAGCCATTCGATGGTGGCCACGAAGCGGCGCTTCAACCCCAACCTCCAGCGCGTCCGCGTCTTGCTCGACGGCAAGGCGACGCGCGCATACGTCTGCACGCGCTGCCTCAAGGGCAACAAGGTTCAGAAGGCCGTCTAGTCGCAACCCTCGGCGCGCCGAGGGAGGTCTAACGACCCGATGGCCGAGACGGCGCTGACCATCCCATCCGAGCTCGGGCGGATCACGATCGCGCCCGAGGCGATCGCGCAGATCGTCGGCCGCGTGGCCGCCGAGTGCTACGGCGTCGTCGGGATGTCGCTGCGCGCGCCGCTGCCTGCGCGCGAGCGCGTCACGCGGCTTCTGCCGAAGGGCAAGCCGGCGCGCGGGATCGTCGTCCGCAACGTCGACGGCGCGGTCGCGCTCGAGCTCTACGTCGTGGTCGCCTACGGGCTGAACCTGGCCGAGGTGGCGGCGACGGTGCGCTCGCAGGTCGGCTACGAGGTCGAGCGGCTGACCGGCCTGCGGGTCGCGTCGGTCGACGTGCACATCCAGAACGTGAAGCGGACGGCATGAGCGAGCTCGAGGCCGTTCGCGGCCTGGCCCACGGGGCGCTCGAGGCGCTCGAGCAGAGCCGGGAGCGGATCGACGACCTGAACGTCTATCCCGTTCCGGACGGCGACACGGGAACGAACCTGACGCTGACCGCGCGCGGGGTGGTGGAGGCGCTCGACGCCTCGACCGCGCCCGACCGGCAGGGGCTCGCGCGCGAGGCGACGCGGGCCGCGCTGATGTCGGCCCGCGGCAATTCGGGAGTGATCCTGTCGCAGATCGTCCGCGGCGCCGCCGACTCACTGGCCGATTCCGACGATCTCGCCCGCGCGTTCCGCGCCGCGAGCGACGAGGCGTATGCGGCGGTGCGCAAGCCGGTCGAGGGGACGATGCTGACCGTGATCCGCTCGCTCGCCGAGGCGGCGGAGGCGGCACCGGCGCTCGAGCCCGCCGAGCTGCTCGCGCTGCTGGTCGAGCGCGGAGAGGAGGCCGTCGCGCGGACGCAGGAGCAGCTCGACGTGCTGCGCGAGGCAGGCGTCGTGGACGCGGGCGGAGCCGGCCTGGTCGAGCTCGTCCGCGGTCTCGCGGCCGCGGCTGCCGGCGAGGAGCCTGTTGCCCGGATCGCGCCGCCGCCCAGGCTCTCGCTCGAGGCCGTGCACCAGGAGCCCTCGCGCTACCGCTACTGCACGACGTTCGTTGTCGAGGGCGAGGGCCTCGACGCGGCGGCGCTGGAGCCCGAGCTCGACCGGCTCGGCGACTCGCTGCTCGTCGTCGGCGATGCGTCCGCGCTGAAGGTGCACGTCCACACCGACGACCCCGGCGCGGCGCTCTCGCTCGGCACGCGCGCCGGCACGATCGAGGGCGTCGAGATCGCCGACATGCGCCGTCAGACCGAAGAGCGCGAGGAGCGGCTGCTCGCGGCGCTGCCCGGCGGCGCGTCGCGCTCGGCCGTCGTCGCCGTGGTCGCCGGCGAGGGCAACCGGCGGCTGTTCGAGGATCTCGGCGCGGAGCGGATCGTCGAGGGCGGCCAGACGATGAACCCGTCCACGGCCGTCCTGCTCGAAGCGATCGACGCGACTGCCGCGGACGAGGTCGTGCTGCTGCCGAACAACGCGAACGTCGTGATGGCCGCCGAGCAGGCGGCGCGCGTGGCCGGCAAGCCGGTGCAGGTCGTGCCCACCGAGTCGATCCCCGCCGGCCTTGCGGCGCTCGTCGCCTTCCTCGGCGAGCGCTCGGCCGAGGAGAACGCGGCGGCCATGCGCGAGGCGCTGGCCGGGCTCGTCACCGGCGAGATCGCGATCGCCTCGCGCGACGCCTCGGCCGACGGCGTGCCGGTGCGCGAGGGCGAGTTCCTCGCGCTGCTGGACGGCGACGCGATCGCCGCGGGCGCAGTATTCGACGAGGTGGCGCGCGGGCTGATCGAGCGCCTGCTGGCCGAGCCGCGCGACGTGCTCACGCTCCTCCGCGGGGAGGGCGCACCGTCGCTGAACGGCCTGCTCGACGAGCTCGCCGCACAGCACCCGGAGCTGGAGCTGGACGTGCACGAGGGCGGCCAGCCGCACTACCCGCTGCTGCTTTCTGCCGAGTAGTCTCGCGCAATGAGCGAGCCGATCCGGGTCGTCCTCGTCGAGGACAACAAGGTGTTCCGCGAGGCGCTCGAGCTGCTGCTCGGGCTGCGCTCCGACATAGAGGTCGTTGCCTCGGTCCAGGACGGGAGCGACGCCGCCGAGGTGGCCGCGCGGGTGAAGCCGGATGTCGTGCTGATGGACTACCGGCTGCCGGGCCTCGACGGCGTCCAGGCGACGCGCGCGGTCAAGGCGGCCTACCCGGAGGCGGCGGTCGTCTGCCTGACCGCCTCCGCCAACCTGCGCGAGCGCGACGCGCTGGTCGAGGCCGGCGCGGTCGGCTGCCTGAGCAAGGACGAGGGCCTCGACGCGATCGTCGCCGCGATCCGCGAGGCCGCTCAGCCACAGGCGGCGTGAGATGGAGCTGACCGCCGAGAACACCGCGATCGTCGTCGACTCGACGGCCGACTTCCCAGAGGCGCCCGAGCGGTTCCCGAACTGGCGGGTCGTGCCGCTGTACGTGCGCTTCGGCGACGAGAGCTTCCGCGACTACGTCGAGCTCTCGCCCGAGCAGTTCTACGCGCGGCTGCGCACCTCCAAGGAGACGCCCTCGACCTCGCAGCCGACCCCGGGCGACTTCCTCGCGGTCTACGAGGAGCTCGCGGGCTACGAGCGGGTCCTCTCGATTCACATCGCGGGCAAGCTCTCGGGGACGATCGAGAGCGCGCGCGCCGCGGCCCGCGAGCTCGGCGGCGAGCGCGTGCGGACGATCGACTCGGAGAGCGCCTCGGCGGCGATCGCGATGCTCGGGCTCGCGATCCAGCGGCGGCTCGAGCGCGGCACGACCGACGAGGAGGTCGACGCCCTCGTCGAGCGCTACCGCCGCGAGGCCGGCCTGCTCTTCACCGTCGACACCCTCGAGTACCTCGCGCGCGGAGGCCGGATCGGCCGGGCCCGCGCGTGGGCGGGCGAGCTGCTGAACATCAAGCCGATCCTCTCGATCGAGGACGGCGAGGTGCTGCCGGTCAAGCGCGTGCGCGGCAACCGCAAGGCATTCCTCGAGTTTGCGTCGGCGTTCGAGGCGGTCACGGTCGACCGGCCGGGCCTGCGTGTCGCCATCGCCCACGCCGAGGCGCCGGATCGCGCCGAGGCATTGCGGAAGCTGGTGCGAGACAAGCGCCCTTCGGCCGAGATCGAGCTCGTCACGACCCTCGGCCCGGTCGTCGGCGCTCACGCCGGCCCGGGAACGATCGGGTTCTTCTGGTACGACGACGTCTAGGCGGCGAGTTGCTCAGCCGCGAGCACCGCGGTCAGCTCGGTGCGCAACGCGCCGACCGCGGCGGGCCGGTTGACGGCTAGCGCAGCGACGCTCACGCCGTGCTCGTCCCGGTAGCGCGCGACGAACGAGCCGGGCTCGCCCTCGAGCTCCACGGTCGCCCACGACTCGGCGTGGCCGACGTACTGGAGCCGAAGGCCGAACTGGTCCGACCAGAAGTACGGCAGCGCAGCGTGCGGGCGCTCCTCGCCGAGGATTGCGTACGCGACCGCTGCACCCTGGTTGGCGGCGCTCGTCCAGTGCTCGACGCGCAGCCGCCGGCCGAGCAGCGGATGCCAGGCCTCGGCGACGTCGCCCGCGGCGAAGATGCCCGGGATCGCAGTGCGGCCGTAGGCGTCGGTCTGGACCCCGTTGGACCCGGCGGCTGCAACGGTCTCGGGCGCGACTCCGACCGCCACGACGACCACGTCGGCGTCGAGCTCGCTGCGTTCGACGGGAGTGCCGAGGCGCAGCTCGACGCCGGCCTCGGCGTAGCGCCCTGCCAGCAGCGAGCCGACCTCGGCGCCGAGCACGCGCTCGAGCGGTGCCTGCGCCAGATCGACGAGCGTCACCGACGCGCCGAGCGAGAGGGCGGTGGAGGCCACCTCTGTGCCGACGAAGCCGGCGCCGACGATCGCCACGCGCGTGCCCGGGAGCAGCTCGTCGCGCAGGGCGGCCGCGTCCGCGAGCGTTCGCAGCGCATGCACGCCGGAGCCGCTCCAGCCCGGGAGTATTCGTGGGGTGGCGCCGGTGGCGAGCACGAGCGCATCCCAGAGGAGCTCCTCGCCGCGGTCGGTCAAGGCCGTGCGGCGCTCGGGATCGACGCTGACGACGCGCCGGCCGAGCGACAGCTCGATTTCGCGCTCGTCCCAGAACGACCGCGGCCGCAGCTCGAGCGACGCGGCATCGCGCGAGCCCGCGAGGTGCTCCTTCGAGAGCGCCGGCCGCTCGTACGGAGGAACGTCCTCGGCGCCCACGAGCCGGAGCTCGCCGTCGAAGCCGTTGGCGCGCAGCGTCTCCGCGCAGCGGGCGCCGGCGAGCCCTGCGCCGACGATCAGCACGCGCCCGGGAATGCTCACGCCGCCGCCTCGTCTTCGACGGCCTCGACCGTGATCGCGCCCATCGGGCAGGTGCCCGCGGCTTCGACCACATCCGGGTCGTCGGTCTCGTGAACGAGGGCGTTGGCGATGCCGTCTGGCCCGAGCTCGTAGGCCTCAGGCGCGAGCTCGACGCAGGATCCGAAGCCGCTGCAGAGGCTGCGGTCGATCGTGATTCGATAGGTGGTCATCTCTGAGTACCTCCAGTTGGCGAGTCGGTGACGGGGACCCGTGAAGGCCGGGGAGCGGGCGACGGTGCGGGCCGGGCGGCCGCGGCGGTCAGCACGCGCCACGCCGTTGCGGCGCTGACCGCGCCGACCGCTCCGACGTAGAGCCAGATCGCCCACGGCCGCGCCGAGTCGGTGCCGGCGGCGAGCCCGTGGACGGTCGCCAGCGCGAAGACGAGGTAGGTCGCGTAGTGCAGGCGCCGCCAATTCTTGACGCCGATCCGCTTGCGCAGGCCGAAGGAGGCGTAGATCAGGACCATCAGTTCGCCGCCGAGCACGCCCAGCGCCGTCCAGAGCGGCCGGTACGGGACGAGGCCCGGCACGAAAAGTGCCGTCGGCGTGATCTTCACCGTCGTGTCGAGCACGAGCGTGATGCCGTGGAGCGCGACCGCTCCGAGGCCCAGCAGCGCGAGGAACCGGTGCAGGTCGGTGACCGTGGGCTGGCGGACGGCCTTCCCGAACGGCTTCGACTTGACGACCAGGCCCGCGAGCACCGAGAGCGTCAGCAGCACGTAGGCGGTCAGCCCGGACGCGCGGGCGAGGATCCAGAACGTCGGATCTTTCACGCGAGGCCTCCGACGATCACGGTCCGGCCGTCGGTCGTGACGAGGACTGCGGGGACGCCCTCGGCCGCTGCGAGTTGCTCGCCCGCGAGGAAGAGCGACTTCGCGAGCACCTCCGCCTCGACGGCGGTCGGCGCGACGACGGTCACGCGGAGTAGGTCACGGTCGGCGGAGCGGCCGGTGGTGGGGTCGATCAGATGGTGGCGCTCCTCTCCGTCGCGGCGCCAGCGGCGCCGGTCCCGGCCGGAGGTGGCGATCGCGGCGTCCTCGAGGGCTAGCGTCAGCGAGTCGCCGGGAGTCTCGATCCCGACGCGCCAGCCGAGCGCGTCCGGCCGGCCCCGCGCCGCGATGTCGCCGCCGGCGTCGACGAGCGCAGGGCCGGCCGCGGAGAGGATCGCCGCCGCGCGGTCGACGGTGTAGCCCTTGCCGATCCCACCGAGGTCGAGGTGCGTGCCAGGCTCGAGCTCGATCGTCCGCCCAGCGATGCGGACGGCGCCCCCGCAGCGGCCGACGGCGTGCTCCGATGCTCCGTCGGGCGCGACCTCCTCGAACGTCCGGTCGTAGCCGGCTGCGACGAGCGCGTCGTGGACCGTCGGGTCGAACCGTCCTTCGGTCCTCGTCCGCGCGTCGAGCGCGAGGTCGACCACGGCGAGCAGGTCGTCGCCGGCCTCGAGGCATCCTGCGCGGTTGAGCGCCGAAAGCTCGGATTCGGGACGAAAGCGCGAGAGCAGCGCCTCGACCCGCTCGAACTCGCGCTCGGCGGATTCGAGCGCCGCCTCGGCCGCGGGCCCGGGCTCGGCGGCGAGGAAGAGGGCGACATCGGTGCCCATCGCGCGGAAGCTGCGGCGCTGGATCACGAGGTCCTCGTGATCGTCACAGGTGGCAGGGTGACGACGCGCACCGAGGGGGCGGCTGAGTACCCGGAGGCGGGCGTCGAGTACGACGAGGCGAGGCT
The DNA here is from genome assembly GCA_963717725.1 of uncultured Actinomycetes bacterium. Taxonomy (GTDB): domain Bacteria; phylum Actinomycetota; class Thermoleophilia; order Gaiellales; family Gaiellaceae; genus AC-32. The sequence continues at coordinate 247,427 of CAVQWS010000027.1, read as the reverse complement.
CGCCGACGCCCGAGCGGCCGCCAGTTGCCGTTGGTGACGGCTGACGGCCGCGGAGATCGCTTGCCGACGGGCAGCCAGGCGGACGCGGTAGACGCGCCAGCGCCGTGCCACCACGCGCTGTACGACGACGGACTCGTGGCGGAGCCTCTGCTCTCGGGCGACCAGCGCCGCCCAGCGGGGGTCGGCCTTCGAGCCGGCCTGCGGCGCCCACGGATGGGCGGCGACCGCCGCCCAGGTCAGGAAGAGGACGAGCAGCGCGCCTGCGAAGGCGTACAGGCGGACGACGTGGTTAGTCATCGCTGCCTCCACCGTCGTCTCCGCCCTCGTGGTCGTCGCCTTCGTGTGAGCGGTGCTTGACGATGATCACCGGGGCGGGGCGGACGTACTGCACCCGTGGCGCAGGCGCCGAGGTCGGTGTCGACGCGGGCGTCCCCGCCGTACTGAACGCCGGGACCTTCGGGAGCTTCGGCGGGCGCTTCGCAAGCGCGCGCCGGAGGGACGCCGCCTGGCTGTTCAACAAGTGGCTCCGCCGCTGCAGCTGCGCCGACTGTGACTGCGCGCTCACGGCCTTCGCCTGCGGTCCGCCGAGCCGCGCCGTGTTGATCGCGGCGACGGCGCCGATGGCGGCTGCGAGGCCGAGGAAGATGGCGATGAGGAATGCGTGTTTGCGGGCCATGTGGTTCCTCCTGGGGAGTCGACTCTCACCGTACGAGCACGTCGTCCAAGCCCGGGCCAAGCCCGCGTTAAGCTTCGGCAGGTCGGGGTTCGGGTTCGGTTAGCAGGCCCGGGCGGCCGGATGTCTGCGGTGGTTCCTAGACTGGCCAGCGTGGCGAGAGGCTTTGCCGGTGTGGAGCCGCCCGCGGCCTGGCCGCGCCTGCGCGGGACCCCGCGGCCGGAGCGCGCGGAGCAGGCCGTCTCGACGCTCCAGGGCGTCGGGCCGGCGCTCGAGAAGAAGCTCGCCAAGCTTCGCCTTCGCACCGTCCGCGACTTGCTCGAGCACCGGCCGCACCGCTATGAGGCGGCGGTTCCCGAGCGGCGAATCGCCGACCTGCTCGCCGAGGAGGAGGCTGCGATCGCCGGAGAGGTCCGCTCGGTCTCGGTCCGCCGGCCGCGGCGCAACCTGGCGATCGTCAACGCGCGGGTCGGCGACGAGAGCGGCGAGATCGTTGCCGTCTGGTTCAACCAGGCCTGGCTCGAGGAGAAGCTGCGGCCCGGGACGCAGGTCCGGCTGCGCGGCCAGCTGAAGCGCAACGGCTTCCAGGTTCGCTCGTACGACCTGAACGGCGTCGCCGCGACGGCGGACTTCGCCCCGGTCTATCCGGCCAGCGAGGAGGTGACGCCGCCGCGGCTGCGCGGGCTCGTGGAGCGGGCCTTGCCTGCGGCGCGCGACCTGCCCGACCCGTTGCCGGCCGAGCTGAAGGCGGCCGAGGGCCTGCCGCTCAGGGCCGACGCGCTCTGGGCGCTGCACCGGCCCCGCTCGCTCGAGGAGGGCGAGACGGGGCGGAAGCGGCTCGCCTTCGACGAACTGCTTGTGCTCCAGGTGGGCCTCGCCCGCGCCCGCGCCGGCCGTGAAGCGGCGGTTGCGCCGGCGCTCGGCGAGCCGGGTGAGCTCGTGACCCGCTACCGCGAGCTGCTCCCGTTCGAGCTGACCGCCGACCAGGACTCGGCCATCGCCGAGATCGACCGGGACCTGGCGCGCGAGGTGCCGATGCAGCGGCTGCTGCAGGGCGACGTCGGCTCAGGGAAGACGGTGGTCGCGCTCTACGCGCTGCTGCGCGCGGTCGATGCCGGACGGCTGGGCGCGTTGATGGCACCGACGGAAACCCTTGCTGAGCAGCACTTTCTGACGATCGAGCCGCTCTGCACGCAGCTCGGCGTGCGCGTCGCGCTGCTCACAGGCTCGGTCAAGTCCGAGCTCGCCGGGGCGCAGATCGTGGTCGGCACCCACGCCCTGATCCAGGAGGGAGTCGACCTGCCCGAGCTCGCGGTTGCCGTCGTGGACGAGCAGCACCGCTTCGGGGTCGAGCAGCGGCGGGCACTGACGGAGGGCCGCGCGCCGCACGTCCTGCACATGACCGCGACGCCGATCCCGCGGACGCTCGCGCTGACCCTCTACGGCGACCTGTCCGTCACCGAGATCGCGAAGCCACCGGCCTCGCGCAAGCCGATCGTCACGGCGTGGGTGACGGCCGAGCGCTCGTCCGACGCCTACAAGCGTCTGCGCGCGCACCTCGACGCGGGCCGGCAGGCGTACGTCGTCTGCCCGCTGATCGAGGAGTCCGAGACATCGCAGTCGCGCGCGGCCGAAGCCGAGGCCGAGCGGCTGCGGCGGGCCGAGCTGCGCGACTACCGCGTGGGCCTCCTACACGGTCGGCTGCGGCCGGCCGAGCGGCGCGAGCTGATGGCGCAGTTCAAGGCGCGCGAGCTCGACGTGCTGGTGGCGACGACCGTGATCGAGGTCGGCGTCGACGTTCCGAACGCGACGATCATGATCGTGCAGGAGGCCGACCGCTTCGGGCTCGCGCAGCTGCACCAGCTCCGCGGCCGTGTGGGCCGTGGCGCCGAGCAGTCGTACTGCCTGCTGATCTCGCGCCAGCGCGAGGAGCTGACCGACAACGCGCAGGAGCGGCTGCAGGCGCTGGTCGACTCGAGCGACGGCTTCGAGCTGGCCGAGAAGGACCTCGAGCTGCGCGGCGAGGGCCAGCTGCTCGGCACGCGGCAGGCCGGCGTCTCCGACCTGCACTTCGTCCACTGGCGCGCCGACCGCCCGCTGCTCGAGCGCGCGCGTTCCGCCGCCGAGGGCCTGGTCGACTACGAGGGCCCGCTGGCCGAGGAGGTCGAGCGAGTCTTCGGCGAGCGCGAGGTCGCGGCATGAGCCTCCTGCGACGGCGCCGGCTGGTGCGTCGCCTTTCGGCGCGCGACGACGCGAAGCGCTGGTCGGCCGCTTCCGAGCTCGCGCAGTGCAGCGATGAGCGGACGGTCAAGCGCATCGAGCGCGTGCTCGAAGGCAAGGGGCACGAGCGGGGCCGGGTCGCGGCGGCCTATGTGCTCGGCTTCAGCGGCGAGACCGAGGTCGCGGGAGTGCTTGCGCGTCGGCTCTCCGACGACGACGAGTGTCCCTCGGTAAGGGCGCACGCCGCCGAAGCACTCGGGCACCTGCTCCAGTTCCAACCGGTGCTCGCCGAGAACCGAAGCGCGATCGTGGCCTCGCTCACGGACCCGGAGCCCGAGGTGCGCTTCTGGTGTGCCTTCGCCGCTGGGGCGCTGGAGCTGCAGGAATCGCGTCCGAGGCTGGAGCGGCTGCTCGCCGACGACACTCTCCTGGAGGGTTGGTGGACGATCCGGCAGGAGGCGGGATGGGCGCTTCGCTGTCTGAACGGCGAGGATCATCCGCCCCTCCCGGACCGGGTCTAGCGTTGCGAATCATCGCCGGCTCGCGGAAGGGTGCGCGGATCTTCGCTCCCAAAGGAATCGACACGCGGCCGACCGCCGACCGCGTGCGCGAGGCTGCCTTCAACCTGCTCGGCCCCGGCGCCGCGGAGGACGCCACGGTGCTCGACCTGTTCGCCGGCTCGGGTGCGATGGGGCTCGAGGCGCTTTCGCGCGGCGCCGCCCACGCGACCTTCGTCGAGAACGACCGCGAGGCCTGCCGCACCATCAATCGCAACCTCGACAAGCTCGGCCTCGACAACGCCACTGTCCTCTGCCAGGACGCCCTGACCGCCCTTCGCGCCGACGCGCGGGCCGGCACCCGCTACGATCTCGTGCTGCTCGACCCGCCCTACAGACGGTTTTCTTCCCTGCAAAACGCCATGATTTCTCACCTGCCAGAGATCCTCGCGCCCGGCGGCACGCTGCTGGTCGAGACCGGCGCCGACGAGGAACCCGAGCTGCCGCTGCCGAAGCGGACGACCCGCCGCTACGGCGCAGCCCGCCTGACCCTCTTCGACGCCGAGTGATCACCGCCATCTACCCAGGCACCTACGACCCGGTCACGAACGGCCACGTCGACGTGATCACGCGCGCCGCCGAGATCTTCGATCGAGTCGTCGTCGGCGTCGTCGGCAAGCCGCAGCACAAGGAGCCGATGTTCACGCTCGACGAGCGAGTCGGCTTCCTGCGCGAAACCATCGGGGGGATCGACAACGTCGAGGTGGACGTCTTCTCCGAGCTCGTCGTCGACTTCGCGCACAAGTGGGATGCGAAGGTGATCGTCAAGGGCCTGCGCGTGATCTCGGACTTCGAGTGGGAGTTCCAGATGAACCAGCTCAACCGCACGCTCGCGCCGGACGTCGAGACCGTCTACGTGATGGCGAGCCCGCAGGTCAGCTTCGTCTCCTCGAGCGGCGTCAAGGAGATCGCCAGCTTCGGCGGCAAGGTGGACGAGCTCGTCCCCGAGCCCGTCGCGCGCCGGTTCAAGGAGCTGTTCCCGAACGGCCGGCCCGGCACGCCGGAGAACCCGCAGGAATGAGCGAGTTCGACCAGCTGGAGGCGAGGCTCGCGAGCGGGGATCACGTGCGGCTTCAGCGCCGCGAGGCTCAGGACGTGCTGCAGAAGCTGCGCGCACGGGGCGGGACGAGCGACGCGGCGGACCGGATCGAGGCGCAGCTGGCCAAGTCCGACGAGGTCGAGCTCGTCCCCGGCGACGCCGCCGAGCTGCTCGAGGAGCTGCGCGCTAGTGGTCGCCGCTGGGTGTTCGGCGACGACGAGCCGCGCGCGCATGACCCGCCGCGCGCTGCGCCGCCGGAGCCCGAGCCGGAACCGGAACCCGAAGAGCGCGGATGGCTTGGCCGGCTGTTCGGCCGATAGCCCCCTGTAAACTCTGCAGAACCGATGGACGTACTCGTTCTGATCGACAAGCTCGACGACCTGGTGCACAACGCGAAGGCCGTTCCCCTCACCGACCAGGTGCGGATCGACCGCGAGGAGATCTACGACATTCTCGACCAGATGCGCGCGACGATCCCCGAGGAGATCAAGCAGGCCCGCTGGATCGTCAAGGAGCGGCAGGAGATGCTGGCCGAGGCGAAGCGGGAGTGCGACCGGATCCTCGGCGAGGCCCGCGAGCAGGCTGTGCGGGAGGCGTCGCAGACCGAGATCGTCAAGCTCGCGGAGCGGCAGGCCGGCGACATCGTCGACGACGCCCGGCGCCAGGCCCGCGAGACGCGGCTGGAGATGGAGGACTGGGCCGACTCGATCCTCTCGACGCTCGAGGTCAATCTCGACAAGTTCCTGGTCGCCGTCAGGCGCGGCCGCGAGCGGTTGCACGAGCGCTCGCAGGAGTCCGTCGTCGCCGGCGTAGCGGCCGGCGTCGAGAGCACGAACGACGACTTCCCTCACTAAGGGTCGCCAGGTGGACACGTACCTGGCCGTCGCGAGCAAGCGCGACTGGCGCAGCTACTCCGACCGCCCGGTGCCCGAAGACGTTCAGCGCCGGATTCTCGACGGCGGCCGCGTGAGCGGGAGCTCGCAGAACGTCCAGCCGTGGCAGTTCGTGGTCGTCGAGAGCGACGAGGCCAAGCAGCGGGTCGGGGAAGTCGTCTATGCCGCCGCCAATGTCGAGTCGTGCGCCTTCGCCGTCGTGATCGCGACCGAAGGCGGCCGCTACTCGCTCGACGTCGGGCGCGCGCTGCAGAACATGTTCCTCGTCGCCTGGAACGAAGGCGTCGTCTCGTGCCCGAACGGGATCAAGGATCCGGAGGCCGCCGCCGGCGTGCTCGGCCTCGACGAGGGCTGGCTGCCGGTGAACATCCCGAGCTTCGGCTACCCGAGGCGCCCGCTCGACCCGGAATCGAAGAGCGCCGAGGAGTGGAGCGCGGAGGCGAACCGCAGGCCGCTGGACGAGCTGATTCGGCGCATTTAGAGGTTGCTACCGTGGTCGAGATGACCACGCTCGACCTTCGCAGGCTCAAGCTCCGCTCCGGCGACCAGTACCGCGGCGAGGAGAAGATCGAGCTCGAGCCGTTCGAGCTCGGCGGGCAGCGCTACCTGCCGGTGCCGGGCACGGTGCCGGCCGAGCTCACCGTCACGCGCGCCTCGACGGGGACCGTCTTCGAGCTGCGCTTCGACGCGCGGCTCCACGGTCCGTGCTTCCGCTGCCTCGAGGACGCCGTGCTCGACGTGCCCGTCTCGGCCCGCGAGTACCAGGCGGCGAGCCCCGGCGACGACGAGGAACTGCGCACGATCTACCTCGACAACGACAAGCTCGACCTCTCGGCGTGGGCGCGCGACACCATCGCGCTCGAGCTGCCGGACAAGATCCTCTGCAAGCCCGAGTGCGCCGGCCTCTGCGGGGTCTGCGGCAAGAACCTGAACGACGAGCCGCACGAGCACGGCGAGCCCGAGCCGGACTCGCGCTGGGCCGCGCTGGCCGAGCTCAAGGAAAAGCTCTAGTCGTCTCCGCCGTGGCCGCCGCCGTCGTGGCCGCTGTTGCCTGAGCCCCCACGGCCGCCGTGGTCGTCGACGGTCGTCGTGCCGGTGCGTGTCGTGGTCGTCGTCGTCTCGACCGGCCGCGTTCGAGTCCGTGCGCGCGGCTTCACGCGGGCCGGGGTCAGCTCCTTCGGCACGGGCTGGAGCTTCGTCACCGGCACCGCGACCGAGTCGCGCGAGACGACGTACGCCGCGTAGCCCAGGCCGGCCGCGCAGAGCAGGCCGACGAGGGCGAGAACGGCTACGACGAGGCTTCGACCCATGACTCCTCGGCCACTGTAGCCGCGACCGGAAAGCGCACCTCGGCGCGCGTGCCGCCCTCGATCCGGTTGGCCAGCGAGGCACTGCCGCGCCAGCGTTGGGCCAGCGTCTGGACGATCGCGAGCCCGAGGCCGGTCCCGGGGCGCGAGCTGCCCGCGCTGCCGCGGGCGAAGCGGTCGAACAGGCTCGTCTCCTCGCCGGGTGCGAGCCCCGGCCCTTCGTCGAGGACCGCGAGCCAGGCCTCGTCGCCGTTGCGGCCCCAGTCGACCGTGACGCGCGTGGGCGAGTAGCGAAGTGCGTTCTCGATCAGGTTGTCGAGCAGGATCGCCAGGTCTTCTTCCGAGGCCATGATCGTCGCGTCGCCGCTGCCGGCCAGCTCGAGCTCACGGCCATCCTGCTCCGCCGCTGCGGCCCAGCGCTCGTGGGCCAGCTCGGCCGAATGCGCCAGCGATACAGGCCGGGCCGACGATGGCTTGTCGCCCTCGCGCGCGAGGGTCAGCAGCGAGGTGAGCAGCCGCGCGAGCCGTTCGACCTCGAGCTCGGCCGCCTCGAGCTCCGGCTCGGCGTCGCGACCGGCCTTCGCCCGCGCCGACTCGAGCCGCAGCCGCAACCCGGTCAGCGGTGTGCGCAGCTGGTGCGAGGCGTTGGCGACGAACTCGCGCTGTGCTGCGAGCACGGTTCCAAGCCTCTCGGTCATGTCGTTGAACGCCGCCGAGACCTCACGCTGCTCCGTGGCGCCCGTCACCTCCGCCCGCGCCTCGAGGTCGCCGGCCTCAACACGCCGCGCCGTGGCCGCGAGCTTGCGCAGCGGCCGAGACAGCGAGCCGGCGAGGAACCAGGCGAGGGTGAGGCCGAGGACGAGCGCGAAGGCGCCGATCGCGATCAACGCCAGGATTGCGCGGCGAACCCGGTGGTGGACCGCGGCCAGGTCCTGCGTGACGCGGACCGCGCCGACGACCTGGCCGTTGTTCGTCACCGGCACCGCCGTGTAGAGCAGGTCCTGGCCGAGCGTGTCGCTGTGCCGCTCGCCCTGGGCGCGGACGCCGCGGAGCGCCGTGCGCAGCTCCGGCCGTGCGGCCGTGGCGTACGGAAGCGGCTGCGTGACGCCGACGGTCGAGTCCGCCAACAGGCGCCCGCGCGGGGCGTCCACGACGATCACGCGGCCGCCGAGGTCGTTCCCGGCGGTGCGCACGACCTGCGCCAGCTGTTTCGGCTGCTTCATCCGGCCCGAGGCGCTCGCCGCGACGACGAACGCCTGCCCCGCGGCCTCGTTCTTCACCTCGGCGTCGATCCGCCGGGCGAGGTTGAGCGCGAGCGGCACCTCGAGCGCGACGATGATCAGGAGCAGCACGTACGCGAACGCGGCGAGCAGCTGGAGGCGAAGGCTCATTCGACCTCGTCGGGCGACGAGAAGCGGAAGCCGACGCCCCGCACCGTGTGCAGGTAGCGCGGCTCGCTCGGGTCGTCGCCGAGCTTGCGCCGGATGCCGCTGACGTGGACATCGAGCGTCTTCGTCGAGCCGAACCAGTTCGGGTCCCAGACCTCGTCGATCAGCCGCTCGCGCGTCACGACCGAGCCGGCATTGCGCATCAGCAGCTGCAAGAGCTCGAACTCCTTGCGGCTCAGCTCGAGCGTCTCGCCGCGCAGCGTCACCTCGCGCTTCGCCGGGTCGAGCCGCAGGTCCGCCACCTCGAGCGGCCGGTCGTCGTCAACGGTCTCGGGCGCGTCCGCGCGCCGCAGGACGGCGCGGATCCTCGCGACCACCTCGCGGCCGCTGAACGGCTTGACCACGTAGTCGTCGGCGCCGAGCTCGAGCCCGACCACCCGGTCGGCCTCCTCGCCGCGGGCCGTGAGCATGATGATCGGCACCTGGGAGTCGCGACGCAGCTCCCGGCAGACGTCGAAGCCGGAGCCGTCGGGGAGCATCACGTCCAGCAGCACCAGGTCGGGCTCGCGCCGCGCCTGCTCGAGCGCCTGGGCGACCGTGCCGGCGACCAGCGTCTCGAAGCCCTCGCTGCGGAGCACCTCCGCCAGTGGCTCGCGGATCGAAGTCTCGTCCTCGACGAGGAGGATGGTGCGCTTTGGCCTGCTCACGCCGGAAGTGTGACGACGACGAGGCGGCCCGGGAGAGAGAGTGGACCGCCTCGCGCCGTGGGGGGCGGCTCGCTCAGTCGTCGCTGCCGTGGCCGTGGCCTGAATGGCCGCTGCCGTCCTCGCCGCCGTCGCGGCCGGAGCTGGACGAGCCGGGGCCGCTGTTGTTGTCGCCGCGGTCGTCGTCGTCAGCGGCGGCGGGGGCCGGCGCCGCGCCGGTGCAGCGGGGGTCGGTGGCGTGCTCGGCCTCGTCGCACGGGCCGCTCACGTCTTCGCCGGCCTCGTTCGCGCGCCCGCGGGCCTCCGCTTCGGCGGCGCGGTCTTCCTGCCGCACGGTCGTGCCGGCCGTCGGAATCGTCTGGCCGATCGTCGGGCTGCTCGGCGAGCCGAGGCTCGACACGGTTCCCGCGAGCGCCACGCCGGCCATCAGCAGGACGCCTCCGATGATTGCTGCGATCTTGTACATCCGTTCCTCCTCCGCTCGTTGTCGCCTCGACAGGCTCGCCGCCGGCCGGTTCGGGGCGGGCAACCCTGGGGAAAGAGCGCGGAAGGCTTCGGTTAAGCCTTGGCAAAACGGCTGTGGCTATACTCGCCGCCCGATGGCCGTCCCCAAGAAGAAAACCTCCAAGTCACGCCGGGACAAACGGCGCGCGACGCACCGGCTCGAGTCGCCGCGCGTCAACACGTGCCCGCAGTGCGGACGGCCGAAGCAGCCGCACCGGATGTGCCCGAACTGCAAGACGTACAACGGGCGCGAGATCGAACCGCTCCGCACGCCGGCCCCTTAGAACAGTGACTAGCGTCGCCGTCGACGCGATGGGCGGGGACCGGGCGCCGGAGGAGGTGGTCGCGGGCGCGATCGAGGCTGCTGCCGACGGGATCGAGCCGATCCTCTACGGGCCCAAGGGCCTCGACACTAGTGACTTGCCGCTCGTCGAGACGACGCAGGTGATCGCCATGGACGAGAAGCCGGCCGAGGCCGTTCGCTCCAAGCCGGACAGCTCGCTCGTAGCCGCCTGCCGCGCGGTCGGCGAGGGCGAGGCGGACGCGGTCGTGTCGGCCGGGAACACGGGAGCGATGCTCGCCGCCTGCTTCCTCGAGCTGCGGCGGCTGCCGACGGTCGCCCGGCCGGCGATCGCGGTCGTGATCCCGTCGAAGAAGGGGCCGACGGTGCTGATCGATGCGGGCGCGAACGCGGATGCACGGCCGGAGCACATGCTCCAGTTCGCGCACATGGGCTCCGTCTTCGCGCAGGAGGTGCTCGACGTTCCCGAGCCCGAGGTGCGCCTGCTCTCGATCGGGGAGGAGCCGGAGAAGGGCAACCAGCTGACGCTCGACGCGCACGCGCTGCTCGCGAGCGCCGAGGACCTCAACTTTCGCGGCAACACCGAGAGCCGCGACCTGCTGGCCGGCGCCGCCGACGTCGTCGTCTGCGACGGGTTCACCGGCAACGTGGTGCTGAAGCTGCTCGAGGGCACGATCTCGACCGTCCTCGAAGCTCTGCGGGAGGAGATCACCGCGAGCCGCCGCGGCAAGGTCGGCGGCCTGCTGATCCGCCCCGCCGCGCGCGGGATGCGCAGCCGCCTCGACCCCGACACCTACGGCGGCGCGTACCTGCTCGGGCTGCGCGGCCTCGCCGTGATCGCCCACGGAAACTCCTCGCGACGCGCGATCGCCAACGCGATCCGCCTGGCGGCGCGGGGTGTCGAGCACGACGTCGTCGGCAGCCTTGCGCAGCGACTGCCGGAAAGAGTGTTAGCATCCGCGCGCTCTGAAGCCCCCGGCAAGTGAGGTGAGATGGCAGCATCGCGAGAGGAAGTATTCGAGCGGGTCAAGGAAGTCCTGACGGAGCAGCTCGGCGTCGAAGAGAACGAGATCACCGAGGAAGCTTCCTTCCAGGAGGATCTCGATGCCGACTCCCTCGATCTCGTGGAGCTGATCATGGAGCTGGAAGACCAGTTCGGGATCAAGATCTCGGACGAGGACGCCCAGAAGATCCAGACCGTCGGGCAAGCCGTCGACTACGTCTCCACGCACCAGTAGCCGAGCCCCCGGCGGCCGTCCCGAGGAGCTCGTGGAGCTCATCGACGATCTGCCGGGAGCGCTGCTGGAGACGGTCTTCACGCACAGCTCCTGGGCGCCCGACCGGGCGTCCTCCTACGAACGCCTCGAGTTCCTCGGCGACAGCGTGCTCGAGCTGGCGATCGCCCGTGCGCTCTACGAGCGCTATCCGGACTTCTCCGAGGGGCGGATGGCGAAGATCCGTTCGCATGTCGTCTCGCGGGCGAGCTGCGCGGTCGTGTCGCGGGAGCTGGGCCTGGGCCGCCGGCTCGCCGAGCGTGGGGAGGAAGTGGCGCCGGCGGACGAGCTGGAGCGCCTTTCGCGTAACCGCAACGTGCTCGCCGCGCTGCTCGAGGCCTCGCTGGCGGCGCTCTACCTCCAGCACGGGTTCGAGCCGATTCGCGACGCCGTCGTTGCCGCCTTCGATGGCCGCATCACCTACGCGCTGACGACCCATGTCGACCACAAGACGGAGCTCCAGGAGGAGCTCGCACGCCGGGGCCGGCAGGTCGTCTACAACGTGCTCGACGTCCAGGGGCCGCCGCACGACCGCACGTTCCGGTGCGCGGCCGTGATCGACGGCGACGAGGTCGGGGTCGGCACAGGTCGCTCGAAAAAGGCCGCCGAGCAGGCCGCTGCCAAGCAGGCGCTCGATCGTCTCTCCGCCGCGTAGGATCCAGCCGGACCGCGACGAGGAGGACCGATGGCCCAGAAAGTCGATTGCCCGTGCGGCGAGACCGTCCGTGGCGAGAGCGACGACGAGCTGGTCTCGAACGTCGAGACGCACATCCAGGACAACCACCCCGACCTGGTCGGAACGATGTCGCGTGACCAGATCCTGGGGATGGCCCAGACCGAGTGAACGCGCGGGGCGCGGCGGCATCCGCCGCGCCCCGTAACCTCCCGCGCGCGTGCACCTGCGAGCGATCAAGCTGCGCGGCTTCAAGTCGTTCCCCGAAGCGGTCGAGGTTCGCCTCGAGCCGGGCGTCGCCGTCGTCGTCGGTCCGAACGGGTCCGGCAAGTCGAACGTGGCCGACGCGCTGCTCTGGGCCTCCGGCTCGTTGAGCCCGCACGAGCTGCGCGCGGAGAAGCCCGATGATGTCCTCTTCGCCGGTTCGCCCGGCCACGCGCCGGCCGATTTCTGCGAAGTCGAGCTGCTGTTCGACAACGAAGACGGCGCGCTGCCGGAGCTCGACTTCAGCGAGGTCTCGGTCACGCGCCGGCTGCACCGCGGCGGTGAGGGCCAGTACCTGATCAACCGCGCGGCGGTCAGGCGCACCGACCTCGTCGAGCTGCTCGCCGACGTCGGTCTCGGCGGCAGCCACGGCTCCGTGATCAGCCAGGGCAAGGTCGAGGAGATACTCGCCTCGAAGCCCGAGGAGCGGCGCGCGCTGATCGAGGACGCGGCCGGGCTCGGCAAGTTCAAGCGTCGCCGTCACCGCGCCGAGCTGAAGCTCGCGCGGGTCGGGATCCAGGTCGAGCGTGCGCGCGACCTCGAGGCCGAGGTGAAGGCGCGGCTGCGGCCGCTCGCGCTGCAGGCGACCGCGGCCGATCGGGCCGAGAAGCTGCGCGGCGAGATCGCGGGCCTACGGGCGCGCCTCGCCGAGCTCGACCTGGCCGGGATCGACGAGCGGCTGGCGGAGGTCGAGGAGCGGCGCGCGGCAGCCGGCCTCGAGCGCAAGCACACCGGCGAGCGGCTGGAGGCGCTGCTCGCCGAGCGCAACCGCGTCGAGGAGGAGCTCGCGGCCGCAGCGGGCCGCGGGGACGGGGCGACCTCGGCGCTCTACCGGCTACGCAGCGCCGTCGAGCGGCTCGAGCTGCGGCGCGACGCCGCGCGCGAGCTCTGCGACCGGCTGCGCGCCGAGCCGCTGCTGCCGCGCTCACGCGCGAACCCCGAGCGCGAGGCTCTGCAGGAACAGGCCCGACTCACCCGCGAGCGGCTGGCCGCGCTGGAGCACTCGCTCGCCGAGCGCGAGGGTCTCCCGCCGGCGGCGCGAGCGCTCGCCGAGGAAGGCGAGCGGCTGGCGCTGTCGCTGCTCGAGGTCGACGCCGGTTACGAGCGGGCGGTGGCCGCCGCGCTGGCCAGGCGGGCCGCAGCGCTCGTCGCTGCCGACGCCGGGCGCCGCGCTGGGTCTCGTCGAGCGGGCGCGCAAGGCCGGGCTCGGCGATCTTGCGGTGCTCGTGCCGCCGCGCGGGGAGCAGCGGCCGTCGCGGCCGCCGCTCGTCGGCGCGGAGCCGCTCTCGAGCCACGTGCGCGCGAGGTCCGGCGGCGAGCGTGTCGCCGAGCTGCTGGCCGACGTCTGGCTCGCCGAGCCAGCCGAGCTCGAACGGGCCGAGAGCGGGGTGCTCGTCACGCGCGAAGGTCATTGCTTCGACGCCGACCGCGGCGAGCTCTGGTTCGCCGGCGAGACCGCGGAGGCGGTGCTGCTGCAGCTCGACGCGCGCCGCCGCGCGCTGGCCGCCGAGGCCGACGAGCTCGAGCGCCGCGCCGAGGAGCTGCCCGCCGAGGCGCCGCCCGTGCCAACCGGCCCGCTGGTCGACCGCGGCGAGCATCTGGCGTCCGTCCTGCAGGGGGCGGCGAGCGCGGCCGCGCACTTCGAGGCGCCGCTGCGGGCGCGGGTCGATGCTGGCGCTACGCGTGCCGGCGAGCTGGCCGCGGAGCTGCGCAGGCTCGGGGGCCAGGAGGCCGAGGTCCGGCGCGTCGCCGCGGAGGCCGGCGAGCGCGCAGGCGGAATCGATGTCGAGCGTGCGCGCCTCGAGGCCGAGGCCGACGAGGCGAGACGGCGGCTCGAGGACGCCGGAGCGGCGCCCGCCGAGGGCGACGATCGCGAGGAGATCGCCGCGCGGATCGAGCGACTCGATCGCCGCCGCGAGACGCTCGGGCAGGTCAACCCGCTGGCCAAGGAGGAGTACGACCGCGAGAAGGAGCGCCTGACCGAGCTGGCCGAGCAGCGAGCCGACCTCGAGGCGAGCCTGAAGGAGCTCGAGCAGCTGCGCGCCGAGCTCGCCGAGACGGTCGAGCGCCGCTTCGACGAGACGTTCACCGCCGTCAGCGAGCACTTCGCCGAGGTCGCCTCGACGCTGTTTCCGGGCGGCGAGGGCCGGCTGCGGCTGACCGAGCCCGAGGAGGAGGGTGAGGAGCCGGGCGTCGAGGTCGAGCTCCGGCCTCGAGGCAAGCGCGTCACCAGGCTCACGCTGCTCTCGGGCGGCGAGAAGGCGCTGGGCGCGATCTCGTTCCTGTTCGCGCTCTTCCTCGCCCGGCCGTGCCCGTTCTACCTGCTCGACGAAGTCGAGGCCGCGCTCGACGACGCCAACATCGGCCGGTTCGTCGAGCTGCTCCGCCGCTACTCCGAGCGCGCGCAGTTCATCGTCGTCACGCACCAGAAGAAGACGATGGAGGCAGCCGACGTGCTCTACGGCGTGACGATGGCCGGCGACGGCGTCTCGCAGATTGTCTCGCGGCGGCTGCCGCGAGACGAGGCCGCGGCTTCGGCCGCCTAGTGCTCTTCGACGCGGCCGGGTTCGAGCCGCTCACGGAAGAGCCCTGGGACGACGAGCGGGTGCGCGCGGCTATCCGGACGATCGTCGCAGACGCGGACGCCGCTTTCGACCCTGTCGGGCTCTGGCCGGCGAACGAGTGGGACGCCTGGGGCTCGACCCCGCCGCTGAAGGACCTCTACTGCGGTGCGGGAGGCGTGATCTGGGCGCTCGACGCGCTGGCCCGCCGCGGGTACGTCGAGACGGGGATCGACCTCGCCGCGGCGGCCGAGCGGACACTCGAGCTCTGGCGTGAAGCGCCGGACCTCGCCGCCGCCGAGATCGAGCTGCCTTCGGCCCGCGAGTCGTCTCTCCTGTGCGGGGAGGCGGGTCTCCTGCTCGTCAACTGGCGTCTCGCGCCCCGCGGCGATCTCGCCGACAGGCTCCTCCAGCGGGTCCGTGCGAACCGCGACAACGAGTTCGAGGAGCTGCTGTGGGGCTCGCCCGGGACGCTGCTTGCAGCGCGGGCGATGCACGAATCGACCGGCGAGGAGCGCTGGCTCGAAGCGTGTCGCGAGAGTGCCGAGGCTCTCATGGCCCGCCGTGACCCCGACGGGCTCTGGACGCAGCGGCTCTACGGCAGGACCCAGCGCCTCCTTGGCCCGGCGCACGGTCTGGTCGGAATCGTGCATGCGCTGCGAGCTCGAGAGCGAGTGGAACGACTCGCTCCGGCGCGAGACGGCGGAGATCCTCGCCCGCGAGGCGATCGTCGAGGACGGGCTGGCGACGTGGCCGGCGACGGAGGGTGGGCCGCTCGCTCCCGCCAGCGGGAGCGGGATCCGCCTTCAGTGGTGCCACGGTGCGCCCGGGATGGTCGCCACCGCGGCGCCGTACCTCGACGAGGAGCTCCTGCTCGCCGGCGCCGAGTTGACGTGGCGCGCGGGCGCGCACAGCGAGGAGAAGGGCGCGGGTCTCTGCCACGGCACTTCCGGGAACGGATACGCCCTCTTGAAGACCTTCGAGCGCACTGGAGACGAGCGCTGGCTGGAGCGGGCGCGCAGCTTCGCCGTCCACGCCCTCGCGCAGGTAGAGGCAGCGCCCGGCCGGTACTCGCTGTTCACGGGCGGTGTCGGTGTCGCCCTCTTCGCAGCGGCGTGCCTCGACGCCGATCCGCGCTTCCCGGTGCTCGACGGCTGGGACTAACCTCCTGCGGATGGCACGGTCGTGGGGAGAGCTGCTCGGCGAGGAGGATGCGCGGCCGGAGCCGAGGAGGGCGGCGGCGGGATGTTCGCGCGGCTGCGCGACTCGCTCGGGCGCAGTCGCAGGGCACTGACCGAGCAGATCGGCGCGGCGACCTTCGACGCGGGTGACGAGGCGTCGTGGGAGCGGCTCGAGGAGGCGCTGATTGCCGCAGACGTCGGTGTTCCCGCGACCGCCGAGCTGGTGCAGCGGCTCGAGGCGCGGCCCGATGCCGGCGCCGGCCTGACCGAGGCGCTCACCGAGGAGATCGCGCGCATGCTCGGCGAGCCCGCGCAGCTGAACGTCCAGCCTCGTCCGAGCGTGATCCTCGTCGTCGGCGTCAACGGCACCGGCAAGACGACCACGATCGGCAAGCTCGCGGCCAAGCTCTCCGAGCACGGACGCTCGGTGCTCGTCGCGGCCGCCGACACGTTCCGCGCCGCGGCCGAGGAGCAGCTCGAGATCTGGGCGCAGCGGGCGGACGCGGACTTCGTCGGCTCCGAGCGAGGCGGCGACCCCGCAGCGGTCGCCTTCGACGCGATCGCTGCAGCGGAGTCGCGCGGACGCGACGTCGTCGTGGTCGACACGGCCGGCCGGCTGCACACCCAGGCCAACCTGATGGAGGAGCTCGCCAAGGTCCGGCGCGTGATCGGCCAGCGGCTCGAGGGAGCGCCGCACGAGACGCTGCTCGTCGTCGACGCGACCACCGGCCAGAACGGCCTGCAGCAGGCGCGCCTCTTCGGGCAGGCGGTCGAGGTGAGCGGGATCGCGCTGACGAAGCTCGACGGCTCGGCCAAGGGCGGCATCGCGATCGCGATCGCCCACGAGCTCGGGCTGCCGGTGAAGCTGATCGGCATCGGCGAGGGCCTGGACGACCTGCGGCCGTTCGATCCGGAGGAGTTCGCCCGCGCACTCGTCGGCGAGGCTTGACCGCCATGGCTCCTCGCACAGGAATCGTGTTTGACAACGACGGGTTGCTGCTCGACACCGAACCGTGCTGGACCCGCGCCGAAGTCGCGGTCTTCGAGCGTCACGGTCACGAGTTCGACCTGGAGGCGAAGCGCGCGCTTGTCGGCACGGCGCCCGAGACCGCGGCGCGTGTCCTCGAGCGGCTGCTGGAGCTTCCCGGGCGCGGCGAGGAGCTGGGCGCGGAGCTGTACGCGCTCGCCCTGGAGGAGATCGCAGCCGGCGCCGCGCCCAGGCCGGGTGCGGTGGAGCTGCTCGACGCGCTCGACGGACGCTGGCCGGTGGCCGTCGCCTCGAACTCGCCGAGGAGCCACCTGCTGGCGGGCCTGACCCGCACCGGCCTCGCCGATCGTTTCGACGCCGTGCTCGGCGTCGAGGAGGTCGCCGATCCGAAGCCCGCGCCCGATCTCTACCTGCGAGCGTGCGAGCTCCTCGGGGTGACCCCCACGGGCTCGGTGGCTCTCGAAGACTCGCCCCCCGGCGTCGCCGCCGCGCGGGCGGCCGGCCTTTACGTGCTTGGTGTGCCGTCGGTCGAAGGCGTCGAGCTCGAGGCCGATGCCGTCTTCGACTCGCTCGCCGACCCGGACGTGTTGACGACGATCGTCGAGCAGCTCGATTGACGCGACCCGCCCGCCGCGACGGTGCGGCGAGCGGGGTCGCGCGGTTGATCAGTGGTGGTGGTGGAACGTCGACAGGCGGAAGATCGTGGTCGACGCGAACGTCTGACCGGGCCGGAGCACGGTCGACGGGAAGTTCGCATGGTTCGGCGAGTCCGGGTAGTGCTGCGTCTCGAGCGCGAACCCGTCGCTCTGCCGGTAGAACTTGCCACTCGTCCCTGCAAGCGTCCCGTCGAGGAAGTTCCCCGAGTAGAACTGGATGCCGGGCTCGGTCGTGTCGACCTCGAGCTTGCGCCCGCTCGCCGGGTCGAAGACCTTGGCGGCGGGAACGAGCGCCGTCGAGTTCGGCCGGTTGAGCACGAAGTTGTGGTCGTACCCGCGGCCGAACGTGATCTGCTGGTTGCTGGCGTCACGGATCCGGGCGCCGATCGCCTCCGGTCTCGTGAAGTCGAACGGCGTTCCGGCCACCGGGTCGATCGCGCCCGTCGGGATCAGGGTCGAGTCCACGGGCGTGTAGTGGTCGGCGTTCAACCAGAGCACGTGGTCGTAGATATCGCCCGTGCCCTCACCGGAGAGGTTCCAGTAGCTGTGGTTCGTCAGGTTGAGCACCGTCGCCTTGTTCGTCGTGGCGTGGTAGTCGATCCTCAGCTCGTTGTGCTTCGTGAGCGTGTACGTCACGTCGACGCTCAGCGTGCCGGGATAGCCCTCCTCGCCGTCCGGGCTCGTGTAGTGCAGCTTCAGGCCGACACTGCCGTGGCTCGGCGGGATCACCGTCGCCGTCCATACCTTGTTGTCGAACCCTTCGATGCCGCCGTGAAGCGAGTTCGGCGGGTTGTTGATCGGCAGGTGGTACGTCACCCCGTCGAGGGTGAACGTCCCCTTCGCGATCCGGTTCCCGTACCGGCCGATGATCGAGCCGAAGTACGGGCCGCCGGCCGGGAACGGGCTGTTCTTGGCGACGTAGTCGGCGAGGGTCGGGAACCCGAGAACGACGTTGGCCGCGTGGCCCCGCCGGTCTGGCACCCAGAGCTCCTGAACGATGCCGCCGTACGTGAGGATCTTGACCACCATCCCCTTGCCGTTGTCGAGGGTGTAGCGCTCGACGGCGATTCCGCCCGGAGCCGAGCCGAACGGTTCGCTCGTGATGCTGGGGTTGCCGTGGTGGCCGTGATGCTTGCTCGACGCGACTGCGCCGGTGAGACCAACCACCGCGAACACGAGAACCACCAGCGCGCCGCCGATTGCGATGCTGCGAAGCAGTCTGACCATTTTCTGCTCCTCCTTCAGTCGGTTGCACTGACTGCCGCAGGAAGCAGTTGAGAGAGACGCCAGCTCCCTCTTGTGCCCAAGGTTCGCCTACCCGACCGCGTCGCTTTCAATCATCGCTCGCTGAATGGCGCGTAGGCGCTTCATCGCCTGGTTTCCGCCTCGCCCGAAGACGTCGTGAAGGCGAACGTACTCGGCGTAGAGTTCGTCGTAGACCGCCTTGTTGGCGGAGTTTGGGACGTACCGCTCATTGCCGAGCCGGGCCATCTGGCTCGAGGCGTCCTCGATCGAGTCGAATCCTCCAAGCTTCGCGCCGGCCGCAACCGCTCCGAACATCGCCGACCCCAGGGCCGGGGTCTGCTGCGACGCGGCGACGGCGAACTCGCGGCCCGTGACGTCCGCGAAGATCTGCATCAGCAGCCGGTTCTTCTCAGGCAGCCCGCCGCACGCGACCATCCCGTCCACCGCAACGCCGGCCTCGAGGAATGCGTCGACGATCACCCTCGTCCCGAAGGCCGTCGCCTCGAGCAGCGCGCGGTAGATCTCCGGTGCCTTCGTCGCGAGCGATAGGCCGACCAGGAGCCCGCTCAGCTCGGCGTCGACCAGGATCGAGCGATTGCCGTTCCACCAGTCGAGGGCCAGTAGCCCGCTCTCCCCGGGACGCAGTTTCGCCGCCTCCGCTTCGAGGACGCCGTGGACGTCGGTGCCTTGCCGGGCCGCCGCCTCGTGGTACTCGGGAGGCACGGCCTCGTCGGCGAACCAGGCGAAGATGTCGCCGACCGCGGTCTGGCCGGCCTCGAAGCCGAACAGGCCGGGCACCACCCCGTCCTCGACGACGCCGCACATCCCCTCGACGAGGGCGGGCTCGGCGCCCAGGAGGATGTGGCAGATGCTCGTCCCCATGATCAGCACCATCGTCCCGGGCTCCGTGACCGTCGCCGCGGGCGCGGCGACATGGGCGTCCACGTTCGCCACTGCGACCGCCGTTCCCGGGCGCAGGCCCGTCCAGGCTGCGGCCTGCTCGCTCAGCCCGCCGGCGCGGGTTCCGAGCGGCGAGATCGTCCGCGACATCTTCTCGTCGACGACGCGCTCGAACCTCGGGTCGAGCGCGTCGAAGTAGGCATCGCTCGGAAACCCCTCGCTCTTCGACCAGATCGCCTTGTAGCCGGCAGTGCAGCTGTTGCGCGTCTCGGTGCCCGTGAGCTGCCAGACGATCCAGTCGGCGGCCTCGATCAGCCGGTCCGCGCGGGCGTAGATCTCGGGTGCCTCGTCCAGGATCTGGAGCGCCTTGGCGAAGAACCACTCGGACGAGATCTTGCCGCCGTAGCGCGGGAGCCAGGCCTCGCCCCGCTCGGCGGCGACCTGGTTGATGCGGTCCGCCTCAGGCTGGGCCGCGTGGTGCTTCCACAGCTTCACCCAGGCGTGCGGGTTGCTCCGCAGGTCCTCGAGCAGGCACAACGGGGTGCCGTCGGCCAGCGTCGGGAGCATCGTGCACGCGGTGAAGTCGATGCCGATTCCGATCACTTCGGCCTGGTCGACGCCCGTCTCGGCGAGGAGCGCGGGAACCGCGTCCTGGAGCGTGCGGACGTAGTCCTCGGGGTCCTGGAGCGCCCAGTCGGGCTCGAGCTCGACGCCGTCGTGGGGAGCAGGCAGCCGCTCGTCGATCACGCCGTGCCGGTATGGATAGACGGCCGCGCCGAGCTCCCGCCCTTCTGCACAGTCGACCAGGACGGCCCGTCCGGACTCGGTGCCGAAGTCGATCCCGAGCGCGTAGCGGCCGCTCACGGCGCGTCTCCTGCCCGCTGCGGCTCGACGACGACCTTCAGGCCGCGTCGATCCACCAACTCGGCGAAGGCCTCGCGCCACTCCGACAGCGCGTAGCGGCCACTGACGAGCCTGCCGAGCTCGACTTCGCCGGCCTCCGCGAGCCGGATTGCGCGCGGAAGGTCGGCGGGCTTCATGCGCCGGCAGAGAGCCAGGGTCAGGCCCTTCCGCCGCGCGGTCGAGGCTGTGAAGCTCGTCCGGTCGCCGTCGGGTATGCCGACGAGGACCACACGGCCTCCGGCGCGAACGGCAGCCATGGCATCCGCGAGGGCCGCGTCGTCGCCCGCTGCCTCGAACGCCACGTCGACCTCGCGGTCGTCGAGCGTCGCACCCAGGGACGCAGCCGCGTTGGCGCGGTGCGGGAGCGGGTCGCTCGCCACGATCGTCTTCACCCCGGCGGCTCGCAGGGCCTGGACGAGCAGCAGCCCGAGCGGCCCGCAGCCGAACACGCCTGCGGTCGACCCGGGCCGCGCCTTCGCGAGGTCGAGGGCGTGCAGCGCGACGCCCAGCGGCTCGAGCAGCGAGCCCTCCGTGTCGGAGAGATCGTCAGGGAGCGCGTGCGCGAGCCGTTCGGGCCAGGCCAGGCTCGTGCGCAGTGCGCCGTCCGCCGAGCCGTGCCCGGCGAAGCGAAGGTCGGGGCAGAGGTGCGGATTCCCGTCCCTGCAGACCCTGCAGCGGCCGCACGGCACGGCAGGGTCGAGCGCCACGCGCTCGCCGGCGCGGGCGCCGGACTCGATCGTCCCTACGAACTCGTGCCCGAGGACGAGCGGCCGGTCGAGGGTGGCATCGCCGATCCCCCCTTCGAGGAACCAGTGCCGGTCGGACCCGCACAGGCCGACGGCCGTCACGCGCACGAGAACTTCGCCGTCGCGCGGCTCCGGCGCCGGCTCGTCATGGAGCCTGAGATCGCCGGTGCCGTGGAGGCGAAGAGCCTTCACGGGAGTTGGCCGTAATACGCGCCGGGCCCGTGCTTGCGCAGGAAGTGCCGGTCGAGCAGCTCGGCCTGGATCGGCGCTGCGCCTGGCTGCAGCGCTTCGGTCAGGACCGCGCTCTCGGCCACGACCTCGAGGGCGATCGCGTTCTCGACCGCCGTCCCGGCGTCCGGTCCCCACGCGAACGGCCCGTGGGAGGCGACGAGCACCGCCGGCCGCTCGAGCGCGCCTAGCCCCAGACCGGTGACCGTCTCGACGATCACGTCGCCGGTGCTGCGCTCGTAGTCGCCACCGATCTCCTCGCGAGTGAGCCCGCGGGTCACCGGCACAGGCCCGCGGAAGTGATCGGCGTGCGTCGTGCCGAAGCACGGGATTTCCCGTCGGGCCTGGGCCCACGCCGTCGCGAACGGGGAATGCGTGTGGACGATCCCGCCGATCTCCTCGAAGGCGCGGTAGAGCACGAGGTGCGTCGGCGTGTCCGAGGAGGGCCGCGCGGACCCCTCGCGCACCTCGCCGCTCTCGAGGTCGACGACGACCATCGAGTCCGGCCCGAGCACGGCGTAGGGGACGCCGCTCGGCTTGATCGCCATCACCCCGGCCGCGCGGTCGACGGCGCTGGCGTTGCCGAAGGTGAGGACGACCAGGCCCGCCTCGACGATCTGCCGGTTCGCCTCGAAGACCCGCTCGCGTAGCTCGTCGAGCGCCATCAGGCGCCCCGAACGGTCTGGAAGTACGCCTGGTTCCAGCGGACTTCCTTGGCGAAGTCGTCCATGCGCGTCTGCTCGTCGATCACGAGCAGTTCGATGCCCGCGATCTCGGCGAGGTCCGCGAAGGCCTGGCGTCCGATCGCGCGGCAGAACGCCGTGTGGTGAGGGCCTCCTGCGACGAGCCACGCCTCCGCGGCGGTCGCCAGGTCGGGCCGCGGCTCCCAGAGCGCGCGCGCCACGGGCAGCCGCGGGAGATCCTCGGCCGGCTCGACCACGTCGACCTCGTTCAGGACGAGGCGGAACCGGTCGCCGAGGTCGAGCAGGCCCACGACGACCGCCGGCCCGGGACCGGCGGTGAAGACGAGGCGCACGGGATCCTCCTTCCCGCCGATCGACAGCGGATGGATCTCGCACCGCGGCTTCCCGCCCGCGATCGACGGGCAGACCTCGAGCATGTGGGCGCCGAGCACTTTCGGTCCCTCGGGCGCCAGATGGTAGGTGTAGTCCTCCATGAACGAGGTGCCGCCCTCGAGGCCCGTGCTCATCACCTTGGCGACGCGGACGAGGGCAGCGGTCTTCCAGTCGCCCTCGGCGCCGAAGCCGTAGCCGTCCGCCAGCAGGCGCTGAACCGCGATCCCCGGCAGCTGGGGAAGCTCGCCGAGGTCTTCGAACGTGTCCGTGAAGGCCATGAAGCCGCCGGCCTCCAGGAACGAGCGCAGGCCCGCCTCGATCCGGGCGGCGTCGCGCAGGGACTCGTGCCGCTCGCCGTCTGCCCGCAGCTCCGGCGCGAGGTCGTACTCCTCCGCGTACGCGTCCACGAGCTCGTGCACGGCCGCATCGGGAACGGCTCGGACGGACTCGACGAGCTCACCGACCCCGTAGCCGTTCACCGAGACGCCGAGCCGAAGCTGCGCCTCGACCTTGTCGCCCTCGGTCACGGCGACGCGGCGCATGTTGTCGCCGAAACGCGCTACCTCGAGCCTCCGGGCCTCGTTCCATCCGCACGCGGCGCGCGTCCACGTGCCGATCCTCGCGACGACCACGGGATCGCTCCAGTGACCGACGACGGTCTTGCGCCTCAGGCCCATCCGCGTCGCCATGAACCCGAACTCGCGATCGCCGTGGGCCGACTGGTTCAGGTTCATGAAGTCCATGTCGATCTCGGACCAGGGGAGGTCGCGGTTGAACTGCGTGTGCAGATGCAGGAGCGGCTTCTGCAGCGACCCCAGGCCGTCGATCCACATCTTCGCGGGCGAGAACGTGTGCATCCACGCGACCACGCCGACGCAATTCTCCGCCGCGTTCGCCTCGAGGCAGATCTGCCGGATCGACTCCGGGCTCTTCACGACGGGCTTGTGCACCACCCGGACCGGGATCGTTGCGTCGGCGTCGAGCGAGCCGGCGATCTCCCGCGCATGGTCGTCCACCTGACGGAGCGCCTCCTCTCCGTAGAGATCCTGGCTCCCGGTCAAGAACCAGACCTCATGCGCTCCGAGCGCTTTCCCGGTCGCCATCGAGGGTGATCCTGACAGAGCCGCGCGCGACTGATTGGATTCGTGCATGCAGTCGCGACGCCTAGGGAAGACCGGCTGGGACGTCTCGGAGATCGGCTTCGGCGCATGGGCGATCGGCGGCAGCTGGGGCGAGACCGACGAGGGGGAGTCCCTGGCGGCGATGCACGCCGCGGTCGACGCCGGCGTGACGTTCTTCGACACGGCAGACGTCTACGGGGACGGGCGCTCGGAGCGCCTGATCGCGCGCCTGTTGCAGGAGCGCGAGGAGCGGCTCGTGGTCGCGACCAAGTTCGGACGGCGGGTGGAGCTGGATCCGGCCCTCTACACCTACGAGAACCTTCGCGCCTGGCTCGAGCGCTCCCGCGAGAACCTCGGCGTCGAGGCCGTCGACCTCGTGCAGCTGCACTGCCCGCCCCGGGAGACGTACTACCTGCCCGAGGTGCACGAGGCCTGCGACAGGCTCGTGCAGGAGGGCCTGGTCCGGGCGTACGGCGTCAGCGTCGAGAAGGTCGAAGACGCGCTGAAGGCGATCGAGTTCGACGGGGTCGCCACGATCCAGCTGATCTTCAACATGCTCAGGCAGCGCCCCGCGGAGCTCTTCTTCGACCAGGCCCAGCGCCGCGACGTCGGGGTGATCGTTCGCGTCCCGCTCGCCTCGGGACTGCTGACCGGGAAGTTCGACCGCAACACGACGTTCGCGGCGGACGACCATCGCGAATTCAACCGCCACGGGGAGCAGTTCGACGTCGGCGAGACCTTCTCCGGGGTCGACTACGAGGTCGGGCTCGACGTGGTGGAGGAACTGAAGCCGCTCGTGCCTCCGGGTGCGACGCTGGCCCAGCTCGCGCTGCGCTGGATTCTCACGTTCGACGCCGTTACGACGGTCATCCCCGGGGCGAAGACGCCGGAGCAGGCCCGTGCGAACGCCGCTGCCGCCGACCTGCCCGCGCCGCCGCCCGAGACGATGGAGCGGATCGCGGAGATCTACTGCCGGCAGGTCGCCCCGCTCGTGCACCAGCGCTGGTAACCGTTATCCAGGCGCGAGCTCGTGCGCGCCGTCGACCGAGGCGCAGACGTACGGCGTCGCCTCGCGCCCGGCACGATCGGCGTAGGCGCGCGTGACCGCGTCGGCGAGGCGCCCAGCCTCCTTCTCGCGCGCCAGGGCGAGCACCGAGCCGCCGAAGCCGCCGCCGATCATCCGGGCCGCGATCGCACCGTGCTCGTAGGCGAGGTCGACGAGCAGGTCGAGCTCCGGGATCGAGACCTCGAGGTCGTCCCGTAGGCTCTCGTGACCCTCGCGGAACAGCGTTCCGAGCGCCGGAAGGTCGGCTCCGACCGGATCCTCCAGCGCGGCCACGACCTCGCGCACCCGCTCGTTCTCGGTGACGACGTGGCGTAGCCTGCGCCGCGCGACCTCGTCGACGCCCGCGGCGTCTGCCTGCGCCTCCGCCTCGGCGGCGCTCAGCGACGACGGGCGGTCCGTGCCGATCGCCAACAGCGCCCGCTCGAGCTCGAACCGCCGGTCGCCGTAGCCGCTGGCCTCGAGCGCGTGCCGCACCCCGGAGTCGAAGACGACGAGCGCGATGCCGCGTGGCAGCGGGACGAGCCGGTGCTCCTCGGTCCCGCAGTCGAGCAGCAGCGCGTGCCCCTTGCGGCCGAGCAGCGAGCTCGCCGGGTCCATCAGCCCCACAGGAACGCCGACCGCGAGTCGCTCGGCCGCCTGCGCGATCCGGGCCAGCTCGATGCGCGGCAGCTCGTGCGAGGCAGCGATCGTGAGCGCGAGGCCGACCGACACGGTCAGTGCTGCCGACGAGGACATTCCTGCCCCGATCGGGACCGTGGAGACGATCTCGCCGTCCAGCCCGGCGATCGGGACGCCGTGCTCGCGGAGCAGCCGTACCACCGCGGCGACGTAGCGGCCCCAGCCCTCGGGCGGGATCGGAGGCGCTGTGTGCGCCGGTAGCTCGACCGAATCGCCGAAGGCCACCGACCGCAGGTGGATCGTCGCATCTGCCGCCGGGGCCCACGTAACCGTTGTCCCGAGATCCACGGCGACGGGCAGGACGAGCCCGCCCGAGTAGTCGGTGTGCTCGCCGATCAGGTTGACGCGGGCCGGCGCGATGACGGCGCGGCTGGAAGGGCTTGGGCTCATGGTGTTATGGTCGCCGCTCACGTTTGACGGGGTCCCAAAGGAGGTGCCGGGTGGACCGGAAGAAGTATCTGGAGTCGCAGCTCGACGAGTTCGCGTCGCTGGTCGAGGATCTCCCCGAGTCGGAAGTCCCGGCCGGGATGGACCGCAAGAAACTGCTCACCATCATCGGGGCGGGCGGTGCCGCACTTTCGCTCCCAGCATTGCTTGCCGCCTGTGGCGGCAGCAGCAACAGCTCCAGCAGCGGCGTCGGCAACTTCCCGGAGACGCCCAAGTGGAAGTGGGTCTTCGTCAACCACGTCACGACGAACCCATTCTTCGTCCCGACGCAGTACGGGATCGAGGACATGAACGCGATCTTCAACACGACCCACCAGTGGACAGGCTCGGAGACCAGCGATGTCGGGCAGATGGTTTCCGCGATGAACACCGCGATCTCCGCGGGCGCCGACGGAATCTGCGTCTGCCTGATCGACGCCAAGGCGTTCAACGAGCCGACCAAGAAGGCGCTCGACGCCGGGATCCCGGTCATCGCCTACAACGCGGACGTGCCGCCCGGCAGCGGGAACGAACGACTCGCGTACATCGGCCAGGATCTGTTCGTGTCGGGTCAGAAGATGGGCGAGAAGATCGTCGAGCTGATCCCGAGCGGCGACGTCGCCGGCTTCATCGCGACGCCGGGTTCGCTGAACATCCAGCCGCGCATCGACGGCGCGAAGCAGGCGATCAAGGACTCGGGCAAGCCCATCAACTTCACGCAGATCGCGACCGGCGCCGACACGGCCGGCGAGCTCTCGAAGATCGACGCCTACTACCAGGGCCACAAGGACCTGAAGGGCATGTTCGCGGTCGACGCGGGAAGCACGCAGGGCGTTGCGCAGGTGATGCAGAAGTACAACCTGCCGGCGAAGGGGATCCACGGCGGCGGGTACGACCTCCTGCCGACGACCCTGAACCTGATCAACAAGGGCTTCCTGGACTTCACGATCGACCAGCAGCCCTATCTCCAGGGGGCCTACCCTGCAGTCCAGCTGTTCCTGTACAAGATCTCGGGCGGCCTGATGGCACCTTCCGACACGAACACGGGTCTCCTGTTCGTCACGAAGGACAACGTCAAGCCATACCTGACCACGAAGACTCGCTACGAGGGAAGCTCCAGCTCCCAGCAATACGTGAAGTCGACCTAGCCGCCTGAGGTAAGTCGGGGATGGCGGAAGCCGGGTCACAATCCGGACGCCGCGAACGAGCGCGTGGCCTGGGCTGGCGCGCGCTCGGGGCGTTCGCGAACCGGCGCGAGGCGAGCATCCTCGTCGTCGCGATCGGGCTGATCGTCTACTTCTCGCTGCGGTCGTCCGCGTTCTACTCGAGCCCGACGATCAAGAACATCGCCGAGTACGTCGGGCCGATCGCGCTGATCACCTGCGGCGAGGTGATGCTCCTGATCTGCGGCGAGATCGACCTGTCTGTAGGGCGGGTCTTCGCGCTCACGCCGATCATCATGTATCTGACGACGGCCCCCGAGCCCGACGGGCTCGGGCTGCCGATCTGGCTGGGGGTGATCTTCGGTCTCCTGGCCGCCGCCGCCGTCGGTCTCACGAACGGGCTGATCACGACCTACCTCGGCGTGCCCTCGTTCATCACGACGCTCGGGATGTTGTTCTTCCTGAACGGAATCAACCTGCGGGCCTTGCACGGCTTCCAGGTGGAGACGCCGGGCGGCCATACGTTCAGGCAGATCTTCGGCGGCTATCCGCTCTGGTTCAACTCGGAGTTCTGGTGGGCGCTGATAGCCGTCGTGCTCCTGCAGATCGTGCTCGTGCGGACCAGATGGGGCGTCCACACGGTCGCGACGGGCGGCAACGCGATCGGCGCGAGAGAGAGCGGCGTCAACGTCCGGTGGATCAAGATCGGCAACTTCGTGCTCTGCAGCGTGCTCGGCGGCTTCGCAGGGATCCTGGACTCGACCCGGATCACCTCGATCCTGCCGCTCCAGGGCGGCACGGACATCATGTTCCTCGCCGTCGCGGCTGCGGTCATCGGCGGCACGTCGCTGATGGGCGGGTCGGGCACGATCATCGGCGGCTTCCTCGGCGTCTGCGTGCTCGCCATCCTGAACATCGGTTTCACGATCCTCGGCGTCAGCGCGTTCAACTTCGACCTGATCATCGGGATCGCGATCCTGGGTGCGATGATCCTGAACGTGCAGATCCAGCGGCTGAAGAACCTCGGTGTGCTAGGGAGGGGCAGATGAGCGACCCGGGCAACGGCCGAGAGGCCGACGAGGCGATCCGCGTCGAGCACATCTCGAAGCGGTTCGGCGCAGTGCGCGCCCTCGAGGACGTCTCCATGCACCTGGGGCGCGGCGAGGTGCTCGGACTGATCGGCGACAACGGGGCCGGCAAGTCGACGCTGGTGAAGATCATCAGCGGCTTCCAGAAGCCGGACAGCGGCACGATCTTCGTCAACGGGGAGGAGGTGTCGCTCCGCTCGGTCGCGTACGCCCGCTCGCTCGGGATCGACACGGTCTACCAGGACCTGGCGCTCGTGCCGGGCATGTCCGTCTACCACAACATGTTCCTCAAGCGGGAGCTGCTCGGAAAGCTCGGCGGCGTCGAGCTGCCGCTGCTGAACAACGGCGAGATGCGGAAGCGGGCCCGCAAGTACCTCGACGAGATGGGCGTCCGGATCCCCGACGTCGATGCGGAGGTGGCCCAGCTCTCGGGAGGCCAGCGCCAGTCGATCGCGGTCGCGCGGTCGGTCTACTCGGACGCGAAGATCATCCTGCTGGACGAGCCGCTGGCCGCGATGGGCGTAAAGGAGGGGGCGCTCATCCTCGACCTGATCCGGAAGCTCCGGGAGCGAGGCGAGGTCTCGATGATCCTGATCCTGCACAACTACGCGCACGTGTTCGAGGTCTGCGACCGCGTGAACCTGCTCCAGCACGGCGAGATCACGCTCGACAAGCCGACGAAGGAGACCTCGGTGGACGGAGCTGACCGAGCTCGTCGTGCGCGAGTACCGGCAGGCCGGGCAGCCCGCCACCGGCTGAGCCGCCCGCGGGGGGTGAAGGCATCCGCGTTCTCGTCACGGGCGCGAAGGGCAAGGTCGGCTCCGCCGCCGTCTCCGCGCTGCTCGCGGCCGGCCACGACGTGCGGGCCTCCGATCTTGCCCGCGGCGTGTTCGAGCGGACGCTTCCCGGCGAGCCCGACGAGTACGTCCAGGCCGACCTGACCGAGGCGGGCGACGCGTTCGCGATCGTCCGCGGCGTCGACGCCGTCGTCCACGCAGGCGCGATCCCGGACCCGACCAAGAACCCTCCACACGTCGTCTTCGGGAACAACCTGATGGCGACGTTCAACGTCCTCGAGGCGGCGGTCCGCTTCGGCGTAGGGCGGTTCGTCTACATCTCGAGCGAGACGATCCCCGGGTTCTTCTTCCCGGAGCGCGAGTTCCTCCCCGAGTACGTGCCTGTCGACGAGGAGCACCCGGTCAGGCCGCAGGACCCGTACGCCCTCTCGAAGTGGTTCGGTGAGCTGCTGATGGACGCGGCCGTGGCGCGCTCGGACCTCCGCTGCATCTCCCTTCGCCCGAGCTGGGTGCAGAACGATGACAACTACGAGCGCAACCTCGGCCCGCAGGTGCGCGATCCCGCGGAGCTGAGCCCGAACCTCTGGAGCTATTCGGACGCGTACGACCTCGCCGATGCGATCGTGCTCGCGGTCGAGTCCGACCTCGCGGGGCACGAGGTCTTCTACATCGCGTCTCCCGACAACGTCGGCGGCCGCCCGTTCGCCGAGCTCGTCCGCCGGTACTACGGCGACCAGATCGAGATCCGACCCCTCGCGCGCGAGGATGCGTCCGGGATCTCGTGCGCCAGGGCGGAGCGCATGCTCGGCTACTCGCCGAGCCGCTCGTGGAGCGACTATCTCGACGAGTACGGGCGAGCGCGACCGCGGGAAATCTGATCGAGTTGGCCCGACGATGAGCGAGCGCCTCAAGACGAGCCTCGGGATCTGGGCTTTCGGGCCGATGGCCACGCGCTTCGTGCCGGGCGGCTACAAGCCCGAGCTCGCGGGCCAGACGACCGTGGAGCGCGTCCGCGAGGCGGTGGAAGGCCTCGGCGACCTCATCGACGGCTACGAGTTCCACTACCCGCAGGAGCTCTCGGCGGACAACCTCGACGAGGTGCGCGACGCCCTCGACGGCCATGACATCTATTGCCTGGCAACGGGTCTCCACCTGGACGCGCGCTTCGGCAAGGGAGGCCTCGTCTCGCCCGACGAGGCGACGCGCAACGAGGCCGTGAAGCGGACGCTCGACGCGATCGACTTCGCCGGCGAGCTCCAGGCGAACTTCATCATCTGGCCGGGGATCGAGGGCTACAACTACCCGTTCCAGACGCCGTACACGGAGACCTGGGCCTGGTTCCTCGACGGGATCGGCCAGGCTGCGCAGCGTTGTCGCGATCGCGGGATCACGCTCTTCCTCGAGCACAAGAACTCGGAGCCCGCGATGAAGATCCTGATGCGCAACGTCGGGATGACGCTCCACGTGATCCACACCCTCCGGCGCCAGGGGCTAGACAACGTCCAGGTCAACATGGACTGGCAGCACCTGATCATGAACGGCGAGAACCTGGCCGAGTACGCAGCGCTGCTCGCCTCCGAGGGCCTGCTCGGCCACCAGCACGCCAACTCGGGCTGGGGCACGTTCGACGACGACAACATGGTCGGTGCGACCGCGTTCATGGAGACGCTCGAGCTGGCCGTCGAGCTGCGGCGTGCGGGCTACGGCGACCACGGCGAGCGGCTCGGCTTCGACCTGTACCCGTACACGGAGGACGCGGTCGAGGCAGTGCGGCGGAGCGTCCTGCACTGGGAGTTCATCGACGGCGTGGCCGAACGGCTCGACGGCGACGCGCTGCGTGAGGCGCAGATGCGCAAGGACGCCGTGGCCGCCTACGAGCTCGTCTACGCGGCGCTTGGCGCGCGGTAGCACGTTCGTCGGCCTCGACGTCGGCACGACCGGCGTCAAGGCGATCGCCGTCTCTCCGAACGGCGAGGTTGTCGCGCGGGCGGAGCGGGAGTATCCGCTGGCCACGCCCGCGCCCGGTTGGGCCGAGCAGGATCCCGAGGACTGGTGGCGCGCGAGCGAGGCTGCGCTGGCCGCAGTGGACGCCGAGCACGCGGCAGGAATCGGCCTCTCCGGCCAGATGCACGGGCTCGTGGCCCTCGACGAGACCGACCGGGTGATCCGGCCCGCGATCCTCTGGAACGACCAGCGCACCTCGGCCGAGTGCGAGGCGATCGAGCGGCGAATCGGCGTCGAGCGGCTGATTCGCCTGACGGGGAACCGGGCGCTCACCGGCTTCACCGCGCCGAAGCTGGTCTGGCTCCGCGCACATGAGCCGGAGGCCTACGCCCGGATTCGCCACGTCCTCCTCCCGAAGGACTATGTGCGCCTCCGCCTTACGGGTGAGCGCGCGACCGACGTGGCCGATGCCTCGGGGACGCTCCTGTTCGACGTCGCCGAGCGGCGCTGGAGCGGCGAGGTGCTCGAGGCGCTCGAGCTCCCGACCGAGTGGCTGCCGAAGGCCCTGGAGTCGCCCGAGGTCTCCGGCCGAACACCGAATGGGACACCGGTTGCCGCCGGAGCGGGGGACCAGGCGGCAGGCGCGCTGGGGGTCGGCGTTGCCGGGCCGGGGCCGCTCTCGGTGGTCCTCGGCACCTCCGGAGTCGTCTTCGCGGCGCTGCCCGCGTACGCGCCCGAGCCGCAGGCGCGCCTCCACGTCTTCTGCCACGCCGTTCCCGGGACCTGGCACGCAATGGGCGTGATGCTCTCCGCCGCCGGCTCGCTCCGTTGGTTCCGGGACACATTCGCCCCGGACGTCGCGTACGACGAGCTTCTCGCGGAGGCCGAGGACGTCGAGCCGGGTGCCGACGGGGTGCTGTTCCTCCCGTATCTCTCCGGCGAGCGGACGCCGCACGCGGACCCGCACGCACGCGCCGCGTTCATCGGCCTTGGGCTCGAGCACGGCCGCCCGGCCCTCACCCGTGCCGTCCTCGAGGGCGTCGCCTACGGCCTGCGCGACTCGCTCGAGCTTCTGCGGCAGCTGGGCGTCCGCCCGGAGAGTGGGCGCGTCTCGGGCGGCGGCGCCCGCAGCCGGCTCTGGCTGCAAGTCGTCGCCTCAACCCTTGGAATCCCGCTGGAGCTCACGGCCGCCGAGGAAGGAGCCGCGTTCGGCGCGGCCCTGCTCGGCGCGGTTGCCGCGGGTGCGTTCTCGGACGTCCACGAGGCGGTCGAGGAATGTGTCCGGCCCCGCGAGCGGTTCGAGCCCGACGCAGGCTGGATGCGCGCGTACGAGGCCGGTTACCCTCGCTTCCGCGCGTTGTATCCGTCCCTCGAACACCTGGAGGAGCGATGACACTGGATGGGAAGGCCGCGCTGGTCACCGGGGCGAGCCGCGGGATCGGCCGCGCGGTCGCGCAGATGCTGGCGGCCGCCGGCGTCGGCCTCGGGTTGGCGTCCCGCAGCGGCGACGACCTCGGGCTCGAAGACGTGGTCGCGCGTCCGTGCGACGTGCGCAACCCGGCCGACCTCGAGCAGATCGTCGGCGAGACGGTCGACCGTTTCGGGCGCCTCGACATCCTCGTCGCCAACGCCGGGGTCGGTGCCTACGGGCCGTTCCTCGAGCTTTCGCCCGAACACCTCGAGGAGATGATCGACGTGAACGTCAAGGGAACGCTGTACGCGGTGCGCGCCGCGCTGCCGCACCTGCTCGAGAGTGGCGAGGCCGACCTCATCACGATCGCCTCCGAGGCGGGGCGGCGCGGTCTCCCGTTCGAGGCGGTCTACTGCGCGTCGAAGTTCGCGCAGGTTGGCTTCACTCGCGCGATGGACCACGAGCTTCGCGAACGGGGAGTGCGGTGCACGAACATCTGCCCGGGCGGTGTCGCGACCGACTTCGCGATGGGCCGCGGACGAACTCCCGAGATGCCGGAGCTCGCGGGAATGATGAGTCCGGAGGACGTGGCGGAGGTCGTCCTCTTCGCCCTGACGCGGCCTCGGACGCATCGCATCCTCGAGACGGCCCTCCGGCCGGTGACGGAGTCGTCGTGGGGATGAGGCCCGTCAAGTGGGGAATCGTCTCCACGGCGCACATCAACCGGCTCGTGATCCCGCCGGCCCAGGCCTCGGATAAGTGCGACCTGATCGCGGTCGCGAGCCGTGACGCCGCCCGCGCGGAGACGTACGCACGCGAGTGGGGCATCGAGCGCTCCTACGGCAGCTACGAGGCGCTGCTCGACGATCCCGACGTCGACGCGGTCTACATCTCCCTGCCGAACTCGATGCACTGCGAGTGGTCGATCCGCGCGGTCGAGGCGGGGAAGCACGTGCTCTGCGAGAAGCCGCTGTCGCGACGGGCCGCGGAGGTCGAGGCCGCCTTCGACGCTGCCGACCGGTCGGGGCGCCTGCTGTCAGAGGCGTTCATGTGGCGCCACAACCCGCAAACCCAAAAACTGACCGAGTTGGTCGACGCCGGCGCGGTTGGGGCGCCGCGCGTGATCCGCTCGTCCTTCAGCTTCACGATCGAGGACGACCCGGACAACGTGCGGCTGCTCTCCGGCCTAGACGGTGGAGCCCTGATGGACGTCGGCTGCTACTGCGTCAGCGCGGCGCGGCTGCTCGGCGGTGAGCCGCGGCACGCCGCGGGCGTCCAGGTGCTCGGTGGAGACGGTGTCGACGTCGTGTTCGCCGGCGTGATGCTCCAGGACAACGGCGTGATGGCGCACTTCGACTGCGGCTTCGTGCTGCCGTCGCGCGACGAGCTCGAGGTGATCGGCGAGGAGGGCTCGCTCTTCCTGGACGATCCCTGGCACGCCCACGCGCCGCTGATCGAGATCCGGCACGACGGCGCCGTCGAGCGCGTCGAGACCGAGCGGGTGAACTCCTACCAGCTCGAGCTCGAGAATCTGAGTGAGGCAATCCGCGGCGAGGCCGAGCCGTTGCTCGGCCGCGCCGACGCGGTCGGCAACGCCCGCGCGCTCGAGGCGCTATACGCCTCCGCGGAACCGTCTTAGCGCTCGACCGCGAAGGCGATGTTCACCGTGGTGCGGTACTCGCTGATGCGGTCGCCCTCGACGACGGCGCTCATCGAGATCACGTCCGCGCCCGAGATCCCGCGCAACGTCTTCGACGCCTCCCGAACGGCCGCATCAGCGGCCTTCGCGAAGCTCTCCGGGGACGAGCCGATCACCGTGATCACCTTTGCGATGTCTGCCATGTCGCTCCTTTCGGTCGTTTACCGCCCCAATGCCGAGCATGTGCAGCAGCCCTTGCTGCCTTCCCTTCGCATCCGCGGCCACGAGCTCCGCCTACCCAAAAACCCGCGCGGCTAGACTGCCAGGCCGTGTTCGACACCCTCTCAGACCGCCTCCAGAGCGCCCTCGGCGACCTGCGCAAGCAGGGACGCCTGGATGAGGAGTCGATCTCGCGCGCGATGCGCGAGGTCCGGCTCGCGCTGCTCGAGGCCGACGTCAACTTCGAGGTCGTGAAGGACTTCGTTGCCCGCGTGCGCGAGCGGGCGCTCGGCGCGGACGTGGCCAAGAGCCTGACGCCAGGCCAGCAGGTCGTGAAGATCGTCCAGGAAGAGCTGACGGCGCTGATGGGCTCGGGCGATTCCAGGCTCGCGTTCGCCGGCAGGCCGCCGACCGTGATCCTGCTCGCCGGCCTGCAGGGCTCGGGCAAAACCACCGCCGCCGCCAAGCTCGCTCTGCTGTTGCGCAAGGAAGGCCGCAAGCCTGGGCTCGTCGCGGCCGACCTGCAGCGTCCCGCCGCGATCGACCAGCTCGAACAGCTCGGCCGCCAGATTCAGGTGCCCGTCTTCAGCGAGGAACGCTCCGACCCGGTCAAGGCCGTGCAGCAGGGACTCGAGCAGGCCGGCGCCGAAGGCCTCGACACGGTGATCCTCGACACCGCCGGCCGCCTCCACGTGGACGAGGCGCTGATGGAGGAGCTCGCAGCCGTGCGCGACGCGACGCGGCCGACGAACGTGCTGCTCGTGCTCGACTCGATGACCGGCCAGGACGCCGTCCGCGTGGCCGAGGCCTTCGCCGAGCGAGTCGCCTTCGACGGCGTCGTGCTGACGAAGCTCGACGGCGATGCCCGCGGCGGTGCGGCACTTTCCGTCAAGGCGGTCACCGGCAAGCCGATCAAGCTTGTCTCGGTCGGCGAGCGGCTCGACCAGCTCGAGTACTTCCACCCCGACCGGATGGCCCAGCGGATCCTCGGCATGGGCGACGTTCTCAGCCTGATCGAGAAGGCCGAGGCCGCGGTCGAGGACGACGAGCGCGCCGAGATGGAGCGCCGCATGATGCAGGGCGAGTTCACCTTCGACGACTTCTTGCGCAGCTACAAGATGCTCCGCCGGATGGGCCCGCTGCAGGGCGTGCTGAAGATGATTCCTGGGATGGGCAAGCAGCTCGAGGGCCTGGACGACGTGGACGAGCGCCAGCTCGCGCGGGTCGAGGGGATCGTGCTCTCGATGACGCCGCAGGAGCGGCGCATCCCGCACGTGATCGACGGCTCGCGGCGCAAGCGGATCGCGGCCGGCAGCGGCACGTCCGTCGAGCAGGTCAACCAGCTGCTCGAGGCCCGCAAGCAGATGGCGAAGATGATGAAGCAGCTCGGAAAGGGCAAGATGCCCGCGCTGCCCGGCGCGCCGCAGGGTCAGAATGGCCAGACGCGCTCGGCGACGAAGAAGAAGAAGAGCAAGCGCAAGAAGTCGAGATCACGGAGGTAACCGTTTGGCAGTCAAGCTGAGGCTGACCCGAGTCGGGTCGAAGAAGAACCCCGTCTACCGCATCGTCGCGGCGGACTCGCGCTCGCCGCGCGACGGCAAGTTCCTGGAGATCGTGGGCCGCTACAACCCCCAGACCGACCCGTCGACGATCGAGCTCGACGAGGAGCGGATCAAGGACTGGATCTCGAAGGGCGCACAGCCCTCGTCGACTGTTCAGCGCCTGTTGAAGGCCAAGGGTGTCCAGCTCGGCTGAGCTCGTCGAGTACCTGGCCCGTCGGCTGGTGGACGAGCCGGACGAGGTCCGGGTCGAGGAGCTCGAGCGCGAGGGCGATCTGGTGATCGAGCTCTACGTCGCCAAGGACGACGTGGGCAAGGTGATCGGCCGCCAGGGCCGGATCGCCCGGGCGCTGCGCACCGTCGTTCGCGCCTCGGCCGCGCGTCGCAGCGGCCGGACGCTGCTCGAGATCGTGGAGTAGCGCTCTGCGCGTCGCCGCGCTCTACGACATCCACGGGAACCTGCCGGCGCTCGAAGCCGTGCTCGCCGAGGTCGAGCGCGAGGGCGTGGACGCGATCGTGGTCGGCGGTGACATCGCCGCCGGGCCGCCGCAGCCGCGGGAGGTCGTCGAGCTGCTTCGTTCCCTGCCGAACGCCCATTGCATCCGCGGCAATGCCGACCGCCTCTTCGCCGACGAGTACACCGGCGACGACGGGCTTGACTGGTTGCTCGAGCGGCTCGACGAGGAGCAGGCGAGCTGGCTGGCCGGCCTGCCGTTCTCGGCCGTGCTCGACGACACCCTCTACGTCCACGCTGCGCCGGACGACGACCGGACGATCGTCACCGAGCTGACGACGGACGAGAAGCTCGAGGCCCTGCTGCGCGAGGTCGAGCAGCGCCGCGTGATCGCCGGGCACACGCACATGCAGCTCGAGCGCTGCGTGGGCGACAAGCTGTTCGTCAACGCAGGCAGCATCGGGTGGCCCTACGAAGGCCAGCCCGGCGCCTACTGGGCGATTCTTGACGAGGGCGTCGAGCTGCGGCACACCGAATACGACCTCGAGCGCGCGGCGGAGCTCGTGCGTGCGTCCGGACACCCGCGGGCCGAGGAGATCGCGGCCGAGAACATCCTGGTCTCTGCCCCGCGAGCCGAGGCGCTCGCCCTCTTCGGCGGATGACGGACCTGGTCAAGGTCGGCCGCGTCGGCAAGCCGCACGGGCTCGACGGGTCGTTCTTCGTCGAGCACGCGAGCGAGGACGAGGCGCGCTTCGCCAAGGGCGCAACGCTGCACGTGGACGGCGAGCCCGCCAAGGTCGTCGCCTCGAAGCGCTCCCGCGGCCGCCCTGTGATCCGGCTCGACCGCGAACCGCCGCGGGGCGCCGAGCTCGCGGTGCCGCGTGACGAGCTGCCGCAGCCCGGCGAGGACGAGTACTACGAGTTCCAGCTGCTCGGCCTGATCGTCGAGGAGGAGGGCCGGCCGCTCGGCCGCGTCACCGCTATCCATCCCGGCCCGGCGAACGACGCGCTCGAGCTCGACTCTGGCCTGCTGCTCCCGCTCGTCGGCGCGTGCGTGCAGCAGGTGGACCTGGAGGCAGGCCGAATCCAGATCGCGCGAGGTTTCGCAGACCACTAAGGCGTCGCTTGCGATGCCGCCAATAGGCCGTGTCCGCTTTGCCGGCGCGGCCGTCCAACGCACTGCCTTGGATCCACGCTAATTGCCCCTCCACCGACCTTCGTAGCTAACCTGCTTCCTCGGCCCGTCCTGTGCAGCTCGACGTCTTCACTCTCCTTCCACATGCGTTCGCCTGGCTCACGGAGCAGCGTCCGGTTGCTGCCGTGCTCGGCGAAGAGCTCGAGCTGCGCCTGCTCAACTACCGCGACTACACGCCGCTCGCCCACGGCCAGGTCGACGACGAGCCCTATGGCGGCGGCGCCGGGATGGTGCTGCGCGTGGACGTGGTCGCGGCGGCGCTCGAGGCGGTCTACGGCGGCGCGCCGGGACATCGTGTGGTCGCGCTCACGCCGCAGGGCCGCCAGCTGACGCAGGACGTGGTCGAGGAGCTCGCGCAGGAAGAACGGCTGACGCTGCTCTCGGCCCGCTTCGAGGGCTTCGACGAGCGCGTCGGGATCCACCTCGCCTCGGATGCGATCTCGATCGGCCCGTACGTGCTCTCGGGAGGCGAGCTGCCGGCGATGGTCGTGCTCGACGCGATCGCGCGGCGGCTGCCGGGGGCGCTCGGCAGCGAGGAGTCCGGCCTCGTCGAAAGCTTCTCGGCCGAGCTCGACGGCGGTCTTGAGTACCCTCACTACACGCGCCCGTCCGAGTTCCGAGGCTGGCGGGTGCCGGATGTCTTGCTGTCGGGGGACCACAGGAGAATCGACGAGTGGCGGAAGGAACAGAGCCGACTGAGGAGCGCGTCTTGACCGGCGACGACCGCCCCACCGAAGACCGCCCGGTCGACGACTACCGCTCGCAGTACCCGCCGCCGAGCTACCCGCCGCTGCTCCAGCCCTCCCAGCAGGAGCAGCACCACCACTCGCGCAACCCGATCGACCGGCTGACGGCGGGACTGCCACGGCCGTGGCGGATCGCGATCGACTGGATCGTGACGATCGCCGGCGCGATCGCGATCGTGCTCGCGATCAAGGCCTGGGTGGTCAACCCGTACCGGATCCCATCGTCCTCGATGGAGCCGACGCTGCATTGCGCGAGGCCGGGCCAGGGTTGCGAGGCCCGCCTCTCCGACCGTGTGCTCGCCAACCGCTTCATCTACCACTTCCGCGACCCGCATCGCGGCGAGATCGTGGTCTTCAACACGCCGCACGCCGCGCAGGAGATGTGCGGTGCCAGCGGCACGTTCGTCAAGCGCCTGATCGGCCTGCCCGGCGATACCGTCACCGAGCGTGACGGCGGCTTCGTCTACATCAACGGCAAGCGGTTGAACGAGTCCTACATCAAGCCCGATCGGCGCGCCCGCGATTCCACCACCGGCACCTGGCGCGTGCCCAAGGGGAGCTACTTCTTCATGGGCGACAACCGCGGCGAGTCGTGCGACTCCCGCCGCTGGGGCTCCGTGCCGCGCAAGAACCTGATCGGCAAGGTGTTCGCCACGTACTGGCCGCCGAACCGCATCGCGCTCCACTGAGAAACCCTGTCGACCGGCTGACCGCGGGCCTGCCGAGGTCCTGGCAGATCGCGATCGACTGGGTCGTGACGATCGCCGCCGCGATCGCGCTCGTGTTCGCGATCAAGACCTGGGTCGTCAACCCGTACAAGATCCCGTCGGCATCGATGGAGCCGACGCTCCACTGCGCGCGGCCGGGCGTCGGCTGCGAGTCGCGCTTCTCCGACCGCGTGCTCGCCAACCGCTTCATCTACCGCTTCCGCGACCCGCACCGCGGCGAGATCGTCGTCTTCAACACCCCACCCGCGGCGAAGGAGGAGTGCGGGGAGGGCGGCGTCTTCGTCAAGCGGCTGATCGGCCTGCCGGGCGAGCTCGTCCAGGAAGACGAGAAGGGCTTCATCTTGATCAACCACAAGAAGCTGGACGAGCCGTACATCCAGCAGAAGCGACGCGACCGCGACACGGCCAACCGGGAGGAGACCTGGCGCGTGCCGTTCGGGAAGTACTTCTTCATGGGCGACAACCGCGGCGACTCGTGCGACTCCCGCCGCTGGGGCTCCGTGCCGCGCAAGAACCTGATCGGCCCGGTCTTTGCGACCTACTGGCCTCCGAACCGAATCTCGCTCCGCTAGCATTCCGCGTCGGCCCGACGGGCCTCTTTCTATGAGCAAAGTGATCGACAGCCTCGAGCAGCAGCAGCTGCGGACGAACCTGCCGCCGTTCAAGGCCGGGGACACTGTCCGCGTGCACTTCCAAGTGATCGAGGGCCAGCGCCGCCGCGTGCAGGTCTTCGAGGGCATCGTGCTCAAGCGCCAGGGCGCCGGCGTACGCGAGACGTTCACGGTGCGCAAGCAGTCGTTCGGCGTCGGCGTCGAGCGGACGTTCCCGGTGCACTCGCCGAAGATCGAGCGCATCGAGGTGACCGCGATCGGCGACGTCAACCGCGCGAAGCTCTACTACCTGCGCGGCAAGGTCGGCAAGCGGGCGCGCGTGCGTGCTCGTCGCGGGATCACGCTGCCGGAGTCCGAGCTGCTGACGACCGCCGGCGCGATGCCGCCGGAGGGCGAAGAGGTGGACGAGGAGCTCGTCGCCGAGGCCGCGGAGGCCGCCGAGGTGGAGGAGGCACCCGCCGAGGAGCCGGCCGCCGAGGAGCCGGAGGCGCAGGCGCCAGGCCCCGAGCCCGAGTCCGCGGTCGACCCCGAGCCGGAGCCGGTCGAAGAACCGGCTGAGGCCGAGGCCGAAGAGACCGAGCCCGCCGGCAAGGAGTGACGAAAGCGTCACGAGCGCTGGGCGCCGGCTGAGCGCGGCGCTATCCTCGCGCCCGTGGGCCGCCGCACCGGACGCAAGCTCCTCCAGTTCGACCGCAAGCTCGGCGCGCGCTTCGTGGCCGGCGCCGACGAGGCCGGGCGAGGGCCGCTCGCCGGGCCGCTGCTCGTGGCGGGCGTACTGCTCGACTACGCGAAGCTGCGCGACCACAAGGTTCGCCCGCTCGCCTGCCTGAACGACTCGAAGCAGTGCAGCGAGTCGGAGCGCGAGGAGCTCTACCGCGCCGTGATCGGCTGCGCGGAGCGGGTGGTCGTGCGCGCCGTTCCCTCGACGCAGATCGACCGCGCGGGGCTCCACCGCTCGAATCTCGCCGGCCTGCGCTCGGTGCTGGCCGAGCTGACACCGCCGGCCGAGGTGTGCCTGGTCGACGGCTTCCGGCTCGGGCCGCTGGCGCCCGAGCACCGCGCGGTCGTCGACGGTGACGAGAAGAGCGCGGCGATCGCGGCGGCGTCAATCGTGGCCAAGGTGACGCGCGACCGCATCATGCGGCGGATGGACGCGCTCTACCCGGCATACGGCTTCCGCTCGCACGTCGGCTACATCACGCCGGGCCACTCGGCGGTCGTGCGTGAGATCGGCCCGTCGGAGATCCACCGGCGGAGCTTCAACGCGCTCTGCTACGCCAAGGCATCGCTTGCGATGCCGCCGTCAGGACGCGCGGGCTTCGCTCGCGGGTCCGTCTGAACCGACCGGTCGAACCGCTGGCAGCAGGCGCAACGGCCCGCAGCACGTCGGCCGCAGGCCGGGCGGCCGAGCAGCGGGCGTGGTGGTTCTATCGCCTGCGCGGCTACCGGATCCTCGACCGCAACGTCTGGACGGGCGGCAACGAGCTCGACCTGGTCGTGCGGCGCGGGAGGCGGCTCGCGTTCGTCGAGGTGAAGGCGAAGGGCGGAGCGGGGAGGGGCGACCCGTTGGAGATGGTCACCGAGGAGAAGCAGCGCCGTCTGCGCCGCGCCGCCGAGGCGTGGCTGGCTGCGCATCCCGAAGCCGCGGGGCTCGAGGCGCGCTTCGACGTCGTCGCGGTCCGGGGCGGCCGGCTCGAGCGGGTGGCAGGCGCGTTCTAGGAGGGCGCGCCGACGCGTGCGGTTGCGACCCACGCGTCAAGGGTGCGTTCGCGTCCTCGGAGCTCCAAGGTTCGGCGCTCGAGCATTGCCGTCTCGAGGTGCCCTGCCTCGGCAGCTTCGGTGCTGACGAGGGTCTCGCCCGCGCCGGCGAGGCCAGTCAGCCGCGAGGCGACGTTGACC
This sequence comes from uncultured Actinomycetes bacterium, assembly GCA_963717725.1. Lineage (GTDB taxonomy): Bacteria > Actinomycetota > Thermoleophilia > Gaiellales > Gaiellaceae > AC-32. Next base: position 206,402 of record CAVQWS010000027.1, on the reverse strand, counting down.
GTGTCGCCGAGTGCCGTGAAGTCCAGCGCGTCCCCCTCGCCGATGCTGCCGACGAACGACGGTCCGCTGTGAATGCCGACTCCGATCGGGGCCCAGGGGTCGGCTCCGTCATTCCCGGTGCGATCCATCAGGTCCCGAGCGGCGGCGATGGCGGCCGCCGCGTGCTCGCTGCCGGCGAAGCCCGGGATGAAGAGCGCGAGCGCGCCGTCGCCGACGAACTTGTCGACGATCCCGTTGTGGTCGTCGATTGCCTCCGCAGCCACGCCGTAGAAGCGGGCCAGCAGCTTCGAGTACTCGCCAGGCGGCAGCTCCTCCGCGATCGAGGTCGAGCCGCGCACGTCGACGAAGAGCACTGAAAGCTCGATCTCGGCTCCGCCCGGATGCTTGTGGATCGAGCGGATGCACCATCTGCAGAGGCGCCGGTTCAGCGGCGAGGGCCCGAACGCCAGCACTCGCGTCAGCACGCCGCCCGGACCGCGGAACGGCGCGTTGCAGAGCTTGCAGCGCGGGTCCGAGGGCAGAGCTCCCCACATGCGGCGCATCCGCTGGAGACCCGGGTAGTCGCCGGTCAGCATCTGCCGCCACATCTCCTCGACGTTCTGCTTGGCCATTGCCGAAAACGCTACCGCGAACGGCGGGCGGCACGAGGAAGGTTTCCGTCTCCGGCGAACTGCGGCGGGTGGCCTCGACCCAGGACGCGCTCTACCGGCGCATCGACCTCGACCTCTCGTGGTCCGAGTCCGACCTCCCCGAGCGGGAGCGGACGAAGCATGTCAACCGCCTGCACCCTTACCTCGGCAAGTTCATCCCGCAGCTGGTCGAGGCGCTGCTCTCGCGCCATCTTGCGGGTGGCGGTCGGGTGCTCGACCCGTTCGCGGGCTCGGGCACGACGCTCGTCCAGGCGCTCGAGTCCGGCTACGACGCGACCGGCGCGGACGTGGCGCCGTTCAACTGCCTGCTGATGCGCGTGAAGACGCGGGAGTACAACCCGTTCGTGCTCGAGTCCGAGCTGCGCGACGCGCTCGCCCGGCTTGACCGGTTCGAGCTCGCGCGACCGAAGGGCCAGGTCTCGACCTTCGTCCGTGACTGGTTCGCGCCGCAGGCGGCGGCGGAGCTGCTCTTCTTCCGCGCCCTCGTCGAGGACTACGAGCACGCCGACGTCCTGAAAGTCGTGCTGGCGCGCGCGGCGCGATCGGCGCGGCGGACGACCCACTTCGACCTCGACTTCCCACGGAAGCCGCAGAAGACGCCGTACTGGTGCCACAAGCACCGGCGAGAGTGCAAGCCGGTCGGCGAGGCTCGGCGCTTCCTGCGCCGCTACGCACTCGACACGCTCACGCGGGTGAAGGAGTTCGCGCGCGTGCGTGGGCGCGGGCGCGAGGCGGTCGTGCTCCACGGCGATGCGCGTGAGCTCGACTTCGGCAGCGGCTTCGACGGCGTCGTCACCTCACCGCCGTATCCGGGTTTGATCGACTACCACGAGCAGCACCGCTACGCGTATGAGCTGCTCGGGCTGGAGGAGTTCCGCGAGCTCGAGCTCGGCAAGGGGTCGTCCCGCGCGGCGCTGGCCGCGTACGTCGACGGCGTGGTGGCGGTGCTGGCGAACATGCGTGGGGCGCTGCGACCGGACGCGCCAGTGGTGATCGTGATCAACGACCGCCGTGAGCTCTACCCGGAGATCCTGGAACGCGCGGGGCTGCGGCTCGAGGAGCGCTACCGCCGGCACGTGAACCGGCGCACAGGGCGGCGAGCCGGCGAGTTCTTCGAAGATGTGCTCGTGGCGCGGGCCTAGACGCCTCACTTTCGGCACAGAGCCGTCACAGACACGGCACGGGTTCGTGCCTAGCTTGGACGTGTGCTCGCCCGCACCGTCACGCATGCGCTCGTAGGGCTCGACGCCCGTCGCGTCGAGGTCGAGGCGCACCTGCAGCTCGGCGTGCCGGCGTTCGCGATCGTCGGCCTCGCCGACCGCGCCTGCCAGGAGGCGAAGGAACGCGTTCGCTCCGGGATCACGTCGGCCGAGCTCGAGTGGCCGGTACGTCGGATCACGGTCAACCTCGCACCCGCGGAGCTACGCAAGGAGGGCTCGGGGTTCGACCTGCCGATCGCGCTGGCGGTGCTGGCGGCCTCGCGGCAGGTGTCGCCCGAGGCGCTGGGCGGCCACGCCGCGGTCGGTGAGCTCGCGCTCGACGGGCGGCTGCGGCCGGTCGGGGGCGTACTCGCGGCCGCCGAGGGCGCCCGGCAGGCAGGGCTCTCGCGACTCCTCTGTGCGGCGGAGTGCGCGGCCGAGGCGGCGCTGGCCGGGATCGAGCCGGTGCCGGTGCACCACCTGGCGGAGGCGGTGGCCTACTTGCGCGGCGAGTGGCAGCCGCCTCCGCCCGACGAGCTCGCGCCGTCGGCGCTGAACGGCTCGGAACCGCTCGGACCGGATCTCGCCGAGGTGCGCGGCCAGGAGCGCGCCCGGCGGGCGCTCGAGCTGGCGGCGGCGGGCGGCCACAACCTGCTGCTCGGCGGGCCGCCGGGCACGGGCAAGACGATGCTCGCGCGCCGGCTGCCCGGGATCTTGCCGCGGCTGCCGCCGGACGAGGCGCTCGAGGTGACGCGGATCCACTCCGTCGCGGGGCTGCTGCCGCCGGGCCGCCCGCTCGTGTCCGTGCCGCCGTTTCGGGCGCCGCACCATACGGCGTCGGTGGCCTCGATCGTCGGCGGCGGCTCGTCGCCTCGTCCCGGCGAGGCGAGCCTCGCACACCGCGGGGTGCTCTTCCTCGACGAGCTGGCCGAGTTCCCGCGCAACGCGCTCGAGGCGCTGCGCCAGCCGTTGGAGGACGGCGCGATCTCGATCGCGCGGGTCGGCGGGAAGATCGTCTTCCCGGCGCGGTTCCAGCTCGTGGCGACGATGAACCTCTGTCCGTGCGGCGCGCGCGGCGATCCCGCGGCCGAGTGCTCGTGCTCTGCGGCCCGGCTGGCCGCGTACCGCGACAAGCTCTCGCGGGCGCTGCTCGACCGGTTCGACTTGGTGGTTACCGTGCCGCGCCCGCGCGCCCGCGAGCTCGACGGCGCGCCGGGCGAAAGTTCGGACGCGGTGCGCGAGCGGGTCACGTCCGCTCGCGAGCGCGCCCGTGAGGAACCGCTGCGGCGGTCGCGCGAGGCAAACGAGCTGTTGAGCCGCGCCGTCGAGCGGCTACCGCTGTCGGCTCGCGGCCGCGCCCGGGTCGCGCGCGTGGCTCGGACGATCGCACTGCTCGCCGGCGCTGAGGAGGTCGGCACCGCGCAGGTGGCGGAAGCGCTCTCGTACCGCTCGCCGACGGAGCTCGGGACGCCGTGAGCGATCTCGTCCTGGCCGCCTTCGCGGCAGAGACTGGCGGCCACGTCGTCGACGAGCCGCGCGAGCGGCGTTTCGAGCGGTTCCGCCGCGCGTTCGACGAGGCTGCCTTCCGCGCGTCGCTGGCGGCGCGTGGGCTGCGGTTCCTCGGGCGGAGCGAGGCCGAGTACCCGCCGCTGCTGCGCGAGCTGCACGACCCTCCTCCGGGATTGTTCCTGCGCGGCTCGCGTGCGGCTGAGCTGCTCGGGCAACGCGGAGTCGCGGTCGTCGGCGCCCGGGCCTGCTCGTCGTACGGGTCGCAGGTCGCGCGCCTGCTCGGGCGCGAGCTGGCAGCGGCCGGGCTGGTGGTCGTCAGCGGTCTCGCGCGCGGAATCGACGGCGAGGCACACCGTGGCGCGCTCGAGGTCGGCGGTCAAACGGTGGCGGTGCTCGGCTGCGGCGTCGACCGCGACTACCCGGCCGCACACGCGCAGCTCGCGGCGCGGATCGTCGAGAACGGGCTCGTAGTCGCGGAGTACGCGCCGGGCGTCGAGCCTGCGCCCTGGAGGTTCCCGGCCCGCAACCGGATCATCGCCGGGCTCGCGGACGCCACAGTCGTGGTCGAGGCCCGCGAGCGCAGCGGCGCTCTGATCACCGCCGACTTCGCGCTCGAAGCCGGCCGCGAGGTCTTCGCCGTGCCCGGCGAGATCACTTCGGCGCTCTCGGCGGGGACGAACGCGCTCCTGCGCCTGGGCGCGACACCGCTCACCTCGCCGGCGGACGTGCTCGAAGCGCTGGGCGTCGACGCCGTATCGCTGCCGGCGCCGGAGCTCGGTGAGACGCCTGCCCGGGTGTTGGAGGCGCTCGCTCGCGAGCCGAGCGGAATCGACGGCCTCAGCCGCGAGACGGGCCTGGACGCCGCGGCCGTGGCGACGGCGCTGGCCGAACTCGAGCTCGCCGGGGCCGTTGCCGAAGCCGACGGTCTCTACAGGGGGGTGAGGCCGCAGGGCTAGGATCGCCGACATCGAGACGAGCTCGTACTGGCTTGCAGAGCCGCGCTCGCCCCTGGCGGCGTCGACCGACCGGTCGGCGGGACCGGTCGACGTGACGGTCGTCGGAGGCGGCGTGACGGGCTGCGCCTGCGCGCTCAGGCTCGCGGAGGCGGGCAAGCGCGTGCGCCTGTTCGAGGCCCGCGAGGTCGCCGGCGGGGCGAGCGGGCGCAACGGCGGCTTCGCCCTGCGCGGCGGCGCTCCCGCCTACGACGTCGCACGGCAGGAGCTGGGCGCGGAACGGGCGCGCGCCTTCTGGGTGCTGACCGAGCGCTACCTCGACCGGCTCGAGCAGCTGGCCGGCGACGCCTTCCGGCGAGCCGGCAGCCTCCGTCTGGCCGCGGACGGCGCCGAACGCGAGGAGCTCAAGGCCGAGTACGAGGCGCTGCGCGAAGACGACTTTGCCGTCGAGTGGCACGACGAGCTCGGGGAGCCTCTGGCCGAGCGGTTCGAGGGCGCGATCTTCCATCCACCCGATGGATCGCTTCAGCCTGCCCGCTGGGTCCGGCGCCTGGCAGCGCTCGCAGTCGAGGCGGGCGCCGAGCTCCGCGAGCACGAGCGCGTCGAATCCCTCGAAGAGCTCGACGCCGACCAGGTCGTGATCGCGACCGACGGCTACACGCACGGGCTGGTGCCGGAGCTCGACGCCGCGATCAAGCCCACCCGCGGCCAGGTGCTCGTGACGGAGCCGCTCGAGCGGCGTCTGTTCCCCTGCCCGCACTACGCCAGGCACGGCTACGACTACTGGCAGCAGACCGAGGATCGTCGACTCGTGGCCGGCGGCGTCCGAGACAAGGCCGCCGACCACGAGTACACCGCGGAGGAGGCCACAACGCCCCTGATCCAGGGCTACCTGGAGCGGTTCGTCGCCGAGCTGCTCGGCGAGGAGCCGCGGATCGACCACCGCTGGGCCGGGGTCTTCGGCACCACCGACGACCGCCTGCCGCTCGTCGGGCGCCTACCCGGGAACGACCGCGTCTGGGTCGCGGCCGGGTACTCCGGCCACGGCAACGTGCTCGGCCTCGCCTGCGGTGAGCTCGTCGCTGGCGCGATCCTCGGCGCGCCCTCGCCGGAGCTCGAACTGTTCGACCCGGCGCGCCTGCTCGGCCCCTAGCTCTCGCCGGGCGCGGGCACCGAATCGTCGGCCTGGAAGAGCGAGAACCGGTTGCCTTCGGTGTCCACGCAGCGCGCGAACCAGCCGATGGTCGGGATCGGCTGCTTGTCCTCCGCCGACCCGCCGAGCTCGCGCGCCTTGGCGATCGACGCGTCGATGTCGGAGGTACCGAAGTAGACGATCGGCCCCGAGCCGGCCGTGTCGGGATCGGGGTAGATCGCGCCGCCGGGCTCGTTCCCCTCGAGCATGTGGTACTCGACCGGCCCTTCCCAGGCCTGGAACTTCCAGCCGAAGAGCGACTTCCAGAACTCCATCGCCCGTGCGCCGTCCTGCGCCGGGATCTCGAAATGCACCAACTGCCCGTCCATTCCGCCTCCTTCGGTCGTTGGCGGCAGCCTAACCGGCGCCTACAGCTCGATCGTCGGTAGGTCGAGCTCGGCGCGCCGCTCGAACGCCGCCAGTGCAATCGCGAGGTCCTGGATCGCCAGCCCGGTCGAGTCGAAAGTCGTGATCTCCTCCCCGGAGCGCCGCCCTTCGGCCTCGCCGGTGAGCACGTCGCCGAGCTCGGTCACATGGTCGCGCGCAAGCGATCCTGCCTCGACCGCGTGGACGAGCTCGCCGTTGTGGCTTGCCTGCTCCCAGTCGTCGCAGAAGACGTGCGTGCGGACGAGCTCCTCGACCGCGATCTCAGCCTTGCCCGGCCCGTCGGCGCCCATCAGGCTGACGTGCTGCCCCGGCCGCAGTGAGTCAGGGCCGAACAGCACCTCGTGGCCGGGCGTCAACGTGACGACGACGTCCGCTCCCAGTGCTTCCTCGCGCGAGCCGGCGACGGCCGCGCCGAGCTCGTCGGCGGCGGCTCGTGCGCGCGACTCGTCGACGTCCCAGATCAACACCGGCTCTCCCGCTGCGACGAAGGTGCGCGCCGCGGCGCGGCCGTTCACTCCCGCGCCGATCACAGCCGCCGTGCCTGGCCGCCCGAGTGTCTGCGCCGCGAGCACGGCCGCAGCGCCGGTCCGCAAAGCCGTCACCGCGCCTGCATCGAAGATCGCGACGAGCGAGCCGTCCGAGGCATCGGAAAGCAGCACCAGCCCGGTCACCGTCGGCAGCCCTCGCTCCGGGTTGCCGGGGAACGACGTCACCCATTTCAACGCCGCGAACCCGCCGCCGAGCGCCGGCATCGCCCGGAAATCGCCGGCCGGATAGGCGGGCACATACACCTTCGGCGGCATCGTCCACGCCCCCCGCGCGTACGCGACGAAGGCCTCGCGCACGGCTTCGAGCGCCCGCTGCGGCGGGACGGCCGCCTCGACGTCGCGGCCCGAGAAGAACGGAACCACTAGAGCTCCTTGACGTCCGCGATCAGCTTGTCGATCGACTCCTTCGCGTCGCCGAACAGCATCACCGTCTTCGGGTTGTAGAAGAGCGGGTTCTCGATGCCGGCGAAGCCGGGGTTCATGCTCCGCTTGAGCACGACCACCGCCTGCGCCTGGTCGACGTTCAGGATCGGCATCCCGTAGATCGGGCTGCCCTCGTTGTTGCGCGCGTCGGGGTTGACGACGTCGTTTGCCCCGACGACGAGGACGACGTCGGTGCGACCGAACTCCGGGTTCGCCTCGTCCATCTCCTTCAGCTGCGGGTAGGGCACATTCGCCTCGGCGAGCAGCACGTTCATGTGGCCGGGCATGCGACCCGCGACCGGATGGATTGCGTACGAGACCTCGACGCCCTTGCCCTCGAGCAGGTCGGCGAGCTGGCGCACGTCGTGCTGGGCCTGCGCGACGGCCAGGCCGTAGCCGGGCACGAAGACGACCTTGTGCGCGTAGGCGAGCATCACGGCCACGTCCTCGGCGTTCGCGGAGCGCACCGAGCCCCCGTCGGTCCCCGCGGCGACCGCCGCCGCCGACTCCGTCACCTGTCCGAACGCCCCGAAGAGGACGTTCGCGATCGACCGGTTCATCGCGCGTCCCATCAACACAGTCAGGAGCGTCCCCGAGGCGCCGACGAGCATGCCGGCCACGATCAGGACGTTGTTCTCGAGCTCGAAGCCGCTCGCCGCGACCGCGAGCCCGGTGAAGGCGTTCAGCAGCGAGATCACGACCGGCATGTCGGCGCCGCCGATCGGGAGCACGAAGAGCACTCCGAGCACTAGCGCGGCGGCGACGAGCGTCCAGAGCAGCCACTCGTCCTGGACGCCGCTGACGAGCGCAACCCCCGAGCCGGCCGCGACCAGCAAGACCACGCCGTTCACGAACTGCTGGCCCGGATACGTGATCGGGCGGCCGCCGATCAGCTCCTGCAGCTTCGCGAACGCCACCATCGAGCCGGAGAACGAGATCGCGCCGATCAGCGCCGAGAGCACGATCGCCAGCGAGATGTCGACCTTCGGCGCGCCGGGCTCGGGCAGGATTCGGTGCACCTCCGCGAGGGCGATCAGCGCGGCCGCTCCGCCGCCGACGCCGTTGAACAGCGCCACCATCTGCGGCATCGCGGTCATCTTCACGCGACGCGCCGCGACCGCTCCGAAGGCGCCGCCGATCAGCATCCCGACCGCGATCGCCCACCAGCTCGTCGTACCGATCTTGATCCAGGTGACGACGACGGCGACGAGCATCCCGACCGCGCCGATCTGGTTCCCGCGCCGTGCGTGCGCGGGGTTGGAGAGAAAGCGCAGCGCGAGGATGAACGAGACGATCGGGATCAGGTAGAGCAGGTTCGCGAGGTTCGTGCTCATGCGCCGTGCTGGCCGTCGCGGAAGGCGTCGGCCTCTTTCGCGGGCTCGCGCCGCTTGAACATCTCGAGCATGCGGTCCGTGACGACGAAGCCGCCGACGACGTTGGCGGAGCCGAGCACGACGGCGAGGAAGCCGACGATCCAGTCGAAGGTGTCCTTGTTCGGCGCTCCGAGCACAACCATGGCCCCGACGACGACGATGCCGTGGATCGCGTTCGTGCCGGACATCAGCGGCGTGTGCAGCAGCGTCGGCACCTTCGAGATCACTTCGAACCCGAGGAAGATCGCGAGCACGAGGATGGTCAGCTCGAAAACGAGCAGCGTGTTGTGACTCACGCCGGTACCTCCTGCTTGCGGGTCACGCAGGCACCGGCGGTGATCTCGTCCTCCCAGTCGAGCGCCAGCGTCCCCTCCGGCGCGAGGTGATGCAGCAATGCGAAGACGTTGCGCGCGTACAGCTGGCTCGCGTGGAACGGCATCGTGCTCGGCAGGTTCGTCGGCCCGACGATCGTCACGCCCTCGCGCACGACCTCCTCGCCGGGCTCGGTCAGCTCACAGTTGCCGCCCGCCTCGGCGGCCAGGTCGACTACGACCGAACCCAGGCGCATCGCCGCGACGGCGCTCGCCGGGATCAGCTTCGGCGCCGGCCGGCCGGGGATCAGCGCCGTCGTGATCACGACGTCGAACTCCGGCAGGCGCGCCTCGAGCTCCTCTTGCTGTTGCCGCTGTTGTTCCTCGGTCAGCTCGGCGGCGTACCCGCCGGCCGTCTCCTCGCCGACGATGCCGAGATCGAGCCAGTTGGCGCCGAGGCTCTCGATCTGCTCGCGCACGGCCGGCCGGACGTCGAAGCCGGTCACGACCGCGCCGAGGCGACGAGCCGTCGCCACGGCCTGCAAGCCCGCGACGCCCGCGCCGAGCACGAGCACCTTCGCGGGCGCGACCGTTCCGGCGGCGGTCATCAGCATCGGAAAGAACTTCGGCAGCCGCTCGGCGGCCAGCAGCACAGACTTGTAGCCGGAGACGGTCGCCTGCGAGGAGAGCGCATCCATCGGCTGGGCGCGCGTGATCCGCGGGATCGACTCCATCGCGAACGCGATCACGCCGCGCTGCGCGAGCCGCTCGATCCCCTCGGAGTCGGTCAGCGGCTGCAGAAAGCCGATCAGCACCTGGCGGTCGCGCAGCCGGCCCGCCTCCTCGTCGCTCGGCTTCTGCACCTTCACCACGGCCTCGGCGTCGGCCCAGTCGTCCACGAGCCGGGCGCCCGCCTCCTCGTAGGCGGCGTCCGGGAACGAGGCCGCCTCACCCGCGCCACGCTGCACGAGCACCTCGAAGCCGGCCGGAACGAGCTTGCCGACGATCTCCGGCACGAGCGCCACGCGCCGCTCGCCCGCAGCCGTCTCTCTCGGGACCCCGATCCGCATGCCGGGAGGATGCTAGTGCGTCGGACGACCGCGAATATCCTCCACCGGCGATGGGCGTCCCGGAGATCGTGTCGCGGGAGACAAAGCACGGCCTGGTGGCCGACGGCGACGGCTGGTTCGTGATCAACGCGGCCGAGAGCCGTTGGAACGACAGTGGCCCCTTTGGCCGCTACTGCAACTTCGAAGGCAAGCGCCGCTTCAAGCAGCTCGGGTTGAACCTGAACCTGCTGGAGCCGGGCGAGGCGATCGGGCTCTACCACCGCGAACAGGCGCAGGAGGACTTCCTCGTCCTCGCCGGCGAGTGCCTGCTGCTCGTCGAGGGCCACAAGCGGCGGCTGCGCGCGTGGGACTTCGTGCACTGCCCGCCCGAGACGAATCACATGATCGTCGGCGCCGGCAGCGGTCCGGCACTCGTGCTCGCGGTCGGTGCCCGCGGCCGCGGGCGGAGCGGAATCGTCTACCCGGCCGACCCGCTCGCGCTCGAGCACGGGGTCGGCGTGGAGCAGGAAACGACGAAGCCGGACGAGGCGTACGCGGGCTTCCCGCGCCGCACGCGCTGCGCGTACCGCCCGGGCTGGCTGCCCGAGTAGCATCAGCGCGTGTCCCTCGCGGAGATCGCCGACAGCTTCTTCCGGCCCGCCGTCAACGACCTCGTGCCCTACGAGCCGGGGAAGCCGGTCGAAGAGGTGCAGCGGGAACTCGGGCTCGAGCGGGTCGTCAAGCTCGCGTCCAACGAAGGCCCGTACGGGCCGTTCCCGGAGGCGCGCGAGGCGATCGAGCGCGCGACTCCTGAGCTCAACCGCTACCCGGACGGCGGCGCTTACCGGCTCCGCGCGGCGCTCGCCGAGCGCTTCGACCTGCGCTTCGAAGAGGTGGCGATCGGCGCGGGCTCCGACGGGCTCGTCGACTGCCTCACGCAGGCCGCGCTCGAGCCCGGCGACGAGATCGTCTGCGGCTGGCCGTCGTTTCCGAGCTACGTGATCGACGCGCGCAAGGTCGGCGCGGTGCCGCGGACGGTGCCGCTGCGCGACGGGCGCTACGACCTCGACGCCCTGCTGGAGGCGATCGGGCCGCGAACGAAGATCGCCTACCTCTGCCTGCCGAACAATCCGACCGGGACGACCAACACGCGGGCCGAGCTCGACGACTGGTTCGAGCGTGTGCCGGAGCACGTCGTCACCGTGCTCGATCAGGCCTACGCCGAGTACATCGACGACCCCGACTACCCGGACGGCGTCGAGGACCACCTCAAGCAGGGCCGCCGCGTCGTCGTCCTGCGCACCTTCTCGAAGATCTACGGCCTGGCCGGGCTGCGCGTCGGCTACGGGCTCGCGCCGGCAGAGATCGTGACCGGGATCGCCAAGGTGCGGCGCGCCTTCGACATCACCACGCCCGCGCAGGAGGCCGCGCTCGCAAGCCTCGACTCGCCGGCCGAGCTGGAGCGTCGCCGGGCCGAAAACGCGCAGGGTCGCGTCGAGCTCGAGCGGATCCTGCGCGAGCACGGCCTCGACCCGGTCGGTCCCGGCGGTCGCCAACTTCCTCTTCGCCGAGGTCGGCGAGGACTCGCGTCCCTTCTTCGAGCAGCTGCTCCGCGAGGGCGTGATCGTGCGGCCGACACACGGCTTCGGAGCGCCCGGCGCGGTGCGCGTGACGGTCGGCACGGCCGAGGAGCAGGAGCTGCTCGCCGGTGCGTTGACGCGAGTGCTCGCACGGGCCTGATCCTTAGGGACCAGGCCGAAAAACCCCTCGTTCGAGTGCCGACCCCGGTGTTACCGTACGAGAGGCGATGGGCCGCCCCCATGTAGCCGGCACCCAGCTCTCGCTCCTGGGCCGCGAGCCCGCCTATCGACGCCTGTTTTTCGCCACGCTCGGCTCCGGAGCGGGCACCTGGCTGGCGCTCGTCGCGCTCGAGGCCGACGTTTGGATGCGCACCGAGTCGTCGAGCTGGGTCGCCGCGCTGCTGATCGCCGACCTGCTGCCGACCTTCGCGATCGGGATCCTCGTCGGGCCGCTGATCGACCGGCTCTCCCGGCGCCGATTGATGGTCGGCTCCGACCTTGTTCGCTTCGCCGTCTTCGCCGTACTGCCGTTCACGACGAGCGCAACTCAGGTGGTCGCGCTGGCCGCCGTCGCCGGAATCGCGACAGGCTTCTTCCGCCCGGCCGTCTACGCCGGGTTGCCGAACCTCGTCCAGGACGAGGACCTGACGCACGCCAACTCGCTGCTGCAGACCGTGGACAACCTGACCTGGGCGCTCGGCTCGCTCGCCGGCGGCCTGCTCGTAGCCGCCTCGGGCGTCGACGCGGCCTACTGGATCAACGCCTGCACGTTCCTGATCTCGGCCGTCTTCCTCTACGGGATCCCGCAGCAGCTGCTGCAGGCGAGCCTCGCCGCGAGCCGCGGGCACTGGGCCGACCTCAAGGACGGCTTCGCATTGACGGTCCGCTCGAAACCGCTCCTGACCGTGCTGATCGCCTGGAACGTCGCGATGTTCGCGAACGCCGCGGTGAATGTGGCCGAGCCGCAGCTCGCCTTCCGCGCCTTCGACGCCGGCACCTTCGGCCTCGGGCTGATGATGGGCAGCGCCGGCATCGGCCTAGCCTTCGGCGCCTACCTGGCCGGGCAGTGGATCGAGCGGCGCGGCCTCGCCAACGTCTACGGGATCTCGCTCATGCTGATGGCGATCGGCATCGGGCTCGCGGCCGCCTCGCCGAACGTCTGGATCGCAGCGGCCTGCGTCGTCATCTCCGGAGCCGGCAACGGCGCAGCGGTCGTCTGCAACGCGCTGCTCGTCCAGCGCGGCGCGCCCGACGCGCTGCGCGGCCGCGCGTTCGCGGTGCTGATGAGCTCGAACGTGGCGATGCTGACCCTGGGGATCCTCGTCGCCGGCCGCTTGACCGACGTCTACGGGCCGCGCTGGGTCTGGGGCGCCGCTGCCATCATCTCCGCCGTCTCCGCCGTCGTCGGGTTCCTGCTCGCGCGGGCCGCGGGCGCCGCCAGCCCTGCGCAGGGCCAGCCGATCGCGGTCACCGCGCACGGCAACGAGCCGGGGCAGCAGGCGTCCCTTTAGCATCGGGGCGTGGCAGCGCGCCGCGACTTCACGCGAGAGTCGCTCGCCGCCGGCGTGCGCGCCGGCGACCGGCGCGCGCTCGCCCGCGCGATCACCCTCGTCGAGAACCGCGACCCGCTTGCCTACGAGGTCGTCCGCGACCTCTATCCGGAGACCGGCGGCGCCTACGCGATCGGCGTGACCGGGCCGCCGGGCGTCGGCAAGTCGAGCCTGATCAGCGCGCTCGTGCGGCACGTGCGCGGCCAGGACCACTCGGTGGGAGTGATCTCCGTCGACCCGTCGAGCCCCTTCTCGCAGGGCGCGCTGCTTGGCGACCGAATTCGCCTGGCCGACCATTTCCTCGACCCCGAGGTCTTCATCCGCTCGATGGGCAGCCGCGGCCACCTCGGCGGGCTTGCGGAGGCGACGCTGCAGGCGCTGCTCGTGCTGGACGCCGCCGGCAAGGAGCTCGTCTTCCTGGAGACGGTCGGCACCGGCCAGGGCGAGGTCGAGGTGATCGGGATCGCCGACACGGTCGTGCTCGTCCTGATGCCGGGCTCGGGAGACTCGATCCAGGCGCTGAAGGCCGGAATCATGGAGATTCCCGACGTGATCGCGGTCAACAAGTCCGACCACCCGGCGGCGAAGACGATGCTGAACGAGGTGCGCTCGGTGCTCGCGCTCGACACCGAGAGCGGGTGGAAGCCGCCGATCGTCCTGACCGAGGCGATGCGCGGCGAAAACGTGCCGGAGCTGTGGGAGAAGGTCGAGGAGCATCGTGCGTACCTCGAGTCCGAGGGCCTGCTCGAGCAGCGCCGGCGGGAGAACCTCGCGGGGGAGGTGTTCGCCGTCGCCTCGTCGCGCGCGAAGGCGCACCTGCAGCGGGCGGTCGCCGGCGATCGCGGAGCTGCAGCGCTTGCTCGACGAGGTGCAAAGCCGCAAGCTGGACCCGTTGAGCGCGGTCCGAGAGATCATGGAGAAGGTGTTCAAGCTTGAAGACGAAGACGGCACCAGGCCTTAAGGAGATCCAGGAGGCGCGGGCGCGGCTCGAGGGCATTGCGCGCGTGACCCCCGTCTACGGCACCGAGACGCTCTCGAAGCTCATCGGCCGGGAGGTCGCGCTGAAGGCCGAGAACCTGCAGCGCACGGGCTCGTTCAAGATCCGCGGCGCGGTCAACAAGATCGCGACGCTCACCGAGTCCGAGAAGCGCTCCGGCGTGATCGCGGCCAGCGCGGGCAACCACGGGCAGGCGGTGGCCTGGGCAGCTCGCGAGGCGGGCGTCAAGGCGACCGTCTTCGTGCCGCAGGACGCGCCGATGGCGAAGGTCGAGCCGACCAAGAACTACGGCGCGCACGTCGAGCTCGTGGGCGCAACCTTCGAGGATGCGCTCGCGGCCGCGCTCAAGCGCGCGGAAGAGACCGACGGCACCTTCGTCCATCCGTACGAGGACGAGCGCGTGATCGCCGGCCAGGCGACGATCGGGCTCGAGCTCGCCGAGCAGGTGCCGCAGGCGGGGACGGTCGTGATCCCGGTCGGCGGCGGCGGCCTCTCGTCGGGAATCGGCCTCGCGCTGCGGTCGGTTCGGCCGGACGTGCGCATCGTCGGCGTCCAGGCGGGGCTCAGCGGGCCGACGATCGCGGACGGGATCGCGGTCAAGCAGGTCGGCGTCAAGACGAGCGCGATCCTCGAGGACGTGCTCGACGACCTGATCTCGGTCGGCGACGACGAGATCTGCCGCGCGATCGTGCTGCTGCTCGAGCGCACGAAGCTCGTTGTCGAAGGTGCGGGCGCCGTGGGCGTGGCCGCGCTGCTCACGGGCAAGGCCGGCGGCGAGGGCCCGGCGGTGGCGATCCTCTCCGGGGGCAACATCGACCCGACCGTGCTGATCTCGGTGATGCGGCACGGGCTGACCACGGCCGGCCGGTATCTCGTCGTGCGCAGCCGCTTGGACGACCGCCCGGGCGAGCTGATCAAGCTGCTCAAGCTCGTGGCACAGGAGCGGGCGAACGTGATCTCGGTCGACCACCACCGCGAGGGAATGGCCGTGCCCGTCTACCAGAGCGAGATCGAGCTGACGCTGGCGATGCGAGACGAGCACCACTGCTCCGTGCTGCTCGAAACCCTGCGCAGCCTCGGCTACCAGGTCGAGCGACTCAGGTAACCGTGCAGCGGGAGCGCAAGGTCGTGACCGTGCTCTTCGCCGATCTCGTCGGCTTCACAGCGCGCGCCGAGTCGCTCGACCCCGAGGACGTCGAGGCGATCCTAAGGCCGTATCACGACCGCCTGCGCTCCGAGTTGGAGCGCCACGGCGGCACGGTCGAGAAGTTCATCGGCGACGCGGTGATGGCGCTCTTCGGCGCGCCGCTCGCGCACGAGGACGATCCCGAGCGAGCCGTGCGCGCGGCCCTCGCGATCCGCGACTGGGCGCGCGAGGAGGGCGAGCTCGAGGTCCGCGTCGGAATCACGACCGGGGAGGCGCTCGTCTCGCTCGACGCGCGGCCCGAGAGCGGCGAGGGGATGGCCTCCGGGGACATCGTGAACACGGCTGCTCGTCTCCAGGCGGCCGCGCCTGTGAACGGGATCCTGGTCGACGAGACGACGTTCCGGGCGACCGAGCGGTCGATCGAGAACCGGGAGGCCGCCGCCGTCGAAGCCAAGGGCAAGTCGTCGCCGGTGCGCGTGTGGGAGCCGGTCGAGGCCCGCTCGCTGCTCGAAATCGATGTGCGCAGCCCACGGACGCCGCTCGTCGGGCGCCGCCGGGAGGTCGACGTGCTCGTGGACGCGCTCGCCCGCGTCCGCGAGGAGCGCGCGCCGCAGCTCGTGACGATCGTCGGCGCGCCCGGGATCGGGAAGAGCCGCCTCGTCTACGAGCTCTTCCAGGCGATCGAAGCGGAGCCGGGCCTGACCTACTGGCGGCAAGGGCGGTCGCTGCCGTACGGCGAGGGCGTGAGCTTCTGGTCGCTGGGCGAGATCGTCAAGGCGCAGGCCGGGATCAAGGAGACGGACTCGCCGGCCTCCGCCGAGGAGAAGCTGCGAACCGCGGTGGCCTCGATGGACAACCCCGAGTGGCTGCTTCGCCATCTCGGCCCGTTGGTCGGTGTCGGAGCCGAGGTCGAGCTGGGGCCGGAGCGCGAGGAGGCATTCGGCGCCTGGCGGCAGTTCTTCGAGGAGCTGGCCGACGAGCGTCCGCTGGTGCTCGCGTTCGAGGATCTGCACTGGGCCGACGAGGGCGTGTTGGATTTCGTCGACCATCTCGTGGACTGGGCCGGGGCTGTGCCGATCCTGGTGGTCGTGAATGCGCGGCCCGAGCTGCTCGAGCGCCGTCCGGGCTGGGGAGGCGGCAAGCGCAACGCAACCACGATCTCGCTCTCACCGCTCACGGACGCCGACACGGCTGCGCTCGTCGACTCGTTGACGTCGGACCTCCCGGCGGATACCCAGCTCGTGCTCCTGAAGCGAGCGGGCGGCAACCCGCTCTACGCCGAGGAGTTCGCACGCATACTCGCCGAGCGCGGTGAGACGGAGGAGGTGCCGGAGACGCTGCAGGGCGTGATCGCAGCGAGGCTCGACAGCCTGCCACCCGAGGAGAAGGCGCTGCTGCAGGAGGCTGCGGTCGTCGGAAGGGTCTTCTGGCTCGGTGCGGTCGAGGCGATGGACGGCGCGCTGCCCCGTGAGCTCGAGGAGCGCCTGCACGCGCTGGCGCGGAAAGAGTTCATTCGGCGAGAACGGCGTTCGTCGGTCGAGGGCGACACCGAGTTCGCGTTCCTGCACGTGCTGGTGCGCGATGTCGCGTACGGCCAGATCCCGCGGCGGGAGCGATCGGAGAAGCATCGCCTGGCGGCGGAGTGGATTGCCTCGCTTGGTCGCTCCGAGGACCACGCGGAAATGCTCGGCCACCACTACCTGCAGGCGCTCGAGCTGGCCGAGGCTGCGGGCGCCGACACAGCGGCGCTGGTCGAGCCGGCGCGCCGGGCTCTGGCCGACGCTGGCGACCGGGCGGGGGCGCTTTACGCCGTCGAAGCCGCCAGGCGTTTCTACGAGGCGGCGCTGCGGCTGTGTCCGGAAGACGGCTCTGAACGTGCGCAGCTGCTCTACAAGCGAGCCGTCCCCGCGGGGCCGCACATGTCCGGCGGCGACCCCGAGCAGCTGAAGCAGGCGCGCGACGCTCTCCTCGCGACCGGCGACCCGGTGACCGCCGCAGTGGTCGAAGCGATGATCGCACAGGCGGTCTGGATGCAAGGGCGAGAAGACCTTGCCGACGAGCACGGCCGGCGTGCGCTAGAGATGCTGGGAGACGCGCCGCCGAGCCCCTCGACCGCCTGGGTGCTCGGACGCCGCGCCACCATGGCACTGGTCCAGTTCGACCACGAGCGGGCTGCCACGCTCGGCAGGCAGGCGCTCGAGGTAGCCGAGCAAGTCGGTTGGGACGATGGCGTCAGCGACGCGCTTGCGACGATCGGGTCGGCGCGAGTCCAGGACGGCGACTTCGAGGGCATCGAGGACATCGAGCGTGCGATCGAGGTCGCACGTGGGACGGGTGCCGTCGGGGGGCTCTCGCGGGCCCTGAACTCCGCCGCCGTCGCGCTCCAGATACGCGGTTATCTTCAGGCCGCGTTCACCATGCGCCTCGAGGCCGCACAGGTCGGGAAGCGTCTGGGCGACGCGCATCACGACGCTTGGCACGAGAGCATTCTCAGCGATCATCAGTACCGGCTCGGCGAGTGGGGAGAGGCTCTCCGCCGAGCAGACGCCGTGATCGGCCTATGGGAAGCCGGGACCACGACCAACACCATCGTGCAAGCGCACATCGTGCGCGGCGAGATACGGATGGCGCGTGACGACCCCGCTGGGGCAGTCGCAGACGTTGACCGCGCGCTCGAACTTGCCGACGCAATCGGCGTCGCGGCGCAGCCTCTTGTCTATGTCCTCTCCGCGGCGCCGCACCTGCTGGTTGCGGCCGACGATGCCCGGGCCGCCGAGGTGGCTTCCCGCTTTCTAGAAGACTTCTCGCGTGGAAAACCGCCCGGCTTCGCGGTGATCAACCTGCCGATGTTTGCGTTTGCCGCGGTTCGACTCGGGCTGGGCGAGCAGTTCGTTCAGGGCCTGTCGCTGCAGCCCGCGTCGCCATGGTTGGAGATGTCGCGCGCCGTCGTGGCCGGCGACTTGATGGAGGCCGCCGAAAGCCTGGCTCTCGCCAGCGCGCGACCCGACGAGGCGGAAGCGCGCCTCCGGGCAGCGGAGAAGTTCCTGGCGGAAGGGCGTCGAGAGGAGGCGGACGGGCAGCTTCGGCGAGCGCTGGAGCTCTACCGCTCGTTCGGCGCTTCGCGCCACGTCCGAGAGGCCGAGGCGCTGCTCGCCGTCGCTGGGTCAGCCTGATCCGCAGCGCCGGAATGCGGTGAGCTGGTGGCCGCGGTCCTGCCAGTCGTCGACGCCGCCGTGCAGCACCGGCCGCGCGCGCACTCCCTCCGCGGCCAGCACGCTCGCGGCCACGCCGGCGCGCGCGCCGCTGGAGCAGATCGTCACCACCGGCCGGCCGTTGTCGAGCTCGTCCCGGAACGCGCGCACGAGCCGGTACGGGATGTGCCGGCTGCCCGGGATGTAGCCCTCGTCGCGCTCGTCCTTCTCGCGCACGTCGAGCACCTCGGCCGCGTCGTCGGCGAGCAGCGCCTCGAGCTCGTCCATCCCGACCGGCTCGATCCGTTCCGAGGTCTCGAGCTCGAGCACGTAGCCGGCGACCGCGAGCAGGCCGACCGCGTTCAGGCGTCGGGCGGCCTCGGCAGCTTCGTCCGGCGAGGAGGCATGGATCGTGATCGGCTCGTCGTGGTCGAGCACGAAGCCGGCCTTCGTGCCGACGGAAGAGCCGTCGAGCGGGACATTGACCGCGCCGTGGGCGTGGCCGGCCGCGTGCGCGTCGGCGCTGCGGACGTCGAGCAGTTGCCCCTGTGGTGCGTCGAGCTGCTCGAGCAGCGGCTGCGCAGCCAGGAACGGCCCGCGGTTCAGCGCGACGACGCGCTCGACCGTCGGCGGCCGCGGCGCCGAGATCGCGGCCGAGTGCGCCACGAACTCCTGCAGGTCGCCGATCTTCAGCGCCTCGTTGCTCAGGCGCTCCATGCCGATCGTCGAGGTTTTCTCGCCCCGGAGCCCGGCGCCGCAGAGCGAGCCGCCGGTGTGGCCGGGGTCGACCTCGGTCTCGTCGGGCAGCTCGGCCAGTCGCCGCAGCGAGGCGAAAAGATCCTCGGCGCCCTCGCGCGCCTCGACGGCGAGGTCGGGCCGCGCCGCGTCGCCGACCAACAGTGAGTCGCCGGTCAGCAGGTGGCCTTCGACGAGGAAGCAGCAGTGCTCGGGCCGGTGGCCGGGCGTGTGCATCACCCGGATCGCCAGCAAGCCGATCGTGAGCTCGGCGCCATCCTCGAGCGGCTCGTGCGGGTACTCGGCCTCGGCGAGCGTGTGGATCGAGACGGGCACGTCGTGCTCGAGCGCGAGGCGGCCGTGCCCGGAGACGTGGTCGGCGTGGTTGTGCGTCTCGAGCACGCGCACGATCCGCACGCCTGCCCGCTCGGCCGCCTCGAGGTAGGGCTCGATCGCGTAGGCGGGATCGATCACCACCGCCTCGCCGGCCGTCTCGTCACCGATCAGGTAGGACGCGCAGCCGAGATCGTCGTCTACGAGCTGCTGGAAGAGCACTTCGCCAGTGACCGTACCAACGGCCGCCGCTAGCTTTCTTGAAGTGACCTACCTGCGCGTGTGCAGGTGAATCACTTTCGGGCTCACTTCCAGACCACACCGGCACCACACCGGGAGTGGGTTTGGCGGCGGAGGCATCGATCCAGAACGCTCGCCACTCGTCCCCGTTCGGGTCGGCGACCGGCCGCTCACGCCTCCGATCCTCGCGCGGGCAGAGCGCGGCGATCTCGTCGAGCAGCACCTCGGGAACCGGGAGCCAGCGCTGGCCGGCCGTGGGCCTCTTGGTCCGAGCACGCGAGATCCCTGATTCGAGGCGGTCGGCCTGCGCGTCTCGGAGGCAGCCGACCTGACCTTCGGCGACGTCGACTTCGCCGAGGGCCGATTAGACGCAGAGCAAGGGAGACGCGGCCCGCAAGTTCTCGCTCGGGCAGACCGAGCGAGAGCACGCTCGCCCAAGCGACGACCCAGTGCTCCCTCAAGCGGCTCACTCGCCCATCCGATGCTTCTGGAAGCTATGTCGCGACTCCGAGCAATCTGGGATGCGTGGGATCAGAGTCCGGTGTCGGTGTCGAACCGGCGCTTCCTCTACAGGTTCGGGACGCCTGTCACTTTCGCTTATCTCGTCTTCCTTCTCTCGCTTGGCCAATGGGTTGCAGCCGCAATTAGCGGGCACGCTGGCCCAGCCAGCGCTGGTATCGCATCGCGTCGGCGTCACGTCAGTTCCAGGACGGCGACGTAGCCGGCGCCGTGGTCGATGAATCGGCTTACAGCCCAGCCGCTTCGGTCGCTGATCCGGCTGACCTCCTCGCGCGAGGCGAAGAGCACGTCGAACCAGGGCGTTGCGTATTGCTGATAGCGGATCCGGAGACGTTCCACACCGCCCAGCTTTCGGCGTTCGCGATTCCGCGCGTGGTAGCGCCGGGCGAGTGCGGAGGCGTCTTCGTAGGGGTCATACGAGCCGGCAAGTAGACGCCCACGCTCCGTGGCTACCCCGGCAAGGCGACGGAGAAGCCGACGGCCTTGTCGTTCTCCTGCCAACAACCCGAGGTTGTTACCGAGCAGCAGGATCGTGTCGAATGACTCCCCCACCGCCAGGGCCGTATCGAGCGTGCCCAGGCGGGCATCGGCCAACCCACGCCGACGTGCAACCTCGATGGCAAGAGGGGAAACGTCGATGCCGACCACATCTAAGCCACGCTCCTGCAGATGGACAGCCACACGCCCCGCGCCGCAGCCGACATCAAGGACGCGACCACGGACAAAGCGCATCGCCCGCCGCTCCTGCGGCCACCACCTCCGAAACGGCGCCAAGTAATACGACGGATCCCCGGTAAAGACACAGCCGTCATCCCGCTCGACCACCTCGACCACACTCTGACCGGCCGCGAGATCCATCAGCAGATGCCCAAACGCGTCCTGATCGCGATCGAGAACCGCCCGCAGCATTATCCGAAGCTAAGAGACCCGCCACTCCCTGTCCATTTGCCACCGCTTGCTCGAGTGACATTCCCGCTCACTGGCCCAGTCCTGGATCATCTCGCCTCAGACCGGCCGCGACCGCGTGTCACGAGGAGCGCCAGCGCGATCACTGCTGCCGCCGTCAGGAGAAGGCCGTCATCCAGAGCCCAGCTGGCGCTGAAGAGCGAGTCGATCACCACGCCGACAAAAATGATGACGAGTGCGACCACTAACCCGACACGGACCTTGTGCCAACGAAGTTGGCGGGGCATGAGCCAAATATAGATCGACGGCCGATTCGATGACCCTCGTCGGGGGGCATTCCCGAACACTCGCCGACGCGACGCTTTACCGCCCGGCGTAAACCGCGGTACGCTCCGCGCGGTTGCGCCCCGCCGAAGGAGGGGAGCGAGAGAAGGGGGGAGGAATGAGGCACATCAAGCTGTTCGCGGCCGCCGCGTTGGCGGTGGCGCTCTACACGGGAGTCACGGTCACAGCCGCAACGAGCGCTCGCACGCTGGCCCAGGCTACGCCCTGCGTTCCGGCGATGGCAGGTGGCGACGTGTTCTCGGTCTACTCGAAGCTCACTCCGGCCGAATATGGCCGCGGCTTCGAGCAACGCGAGCCAGCCGAGGGCAGTCTCGACAGTGATCTGCCGGCGGCAGCGAAGGGCAAGGCAGGTGCGAACTTCCGGGCCAGAGTTCCGGTGTACTTCCACGTCGTCACCGACGGCTCGATCGGGAGTCTGACGAGCACGCAGATCTCGGATCAGATGACCGTGCTCAACGACAACTACGGCGGCTCGCGGACGGGCTTCAACTTCACGCTTGCGGGAGTCACGCGGACCGATAACGCAGCGTGGTTCTACGCCGGGCCCGGCGGCACCGACGAGCACTCGATGAAGCAGGCGCTGCACCAGGGCGGCGACAACGCGCTCAACCTGTACTCGACGACGGCCGGCCCGTACCTCGGTTGGGCCTACCTCCCGGACATCACGACGAAGCCCGGGCAGGCCTACCTCGACGGGATCGTGATCGACTGGGAGTCGATGCCGGGCACGTCGACGACGTACGCCGGCCGCTACGACGAGGGCAAGACCGTGACGCACGAGACCGGCCACTGGCTCGACCTCGAGCACACGTTCTACGGCGGGTGCAATGCGAAGGGCGACTTCGTCGACGACACACCGGCGGAGAAGACGCCGACCTCGGGCTGCCCGATCGGCAAGGACACCTGCTCCGCACCGGGGCTCGATCCGATCCACAACTACATGGACTACTCGTACGACAGCTGCTACACGGAGTTCACTGCAGGCCAGGTTCAGCGCATGCGCGACGCCTGGTTGCTCTACCGCGCGTCCTAGGCAGCTTTCTCCAGGGCGGGGCCCCTCGGCATCCCGCCCTGGTTACGCTCGCGCGCGTGGGCTGGACGGCTGGGGGCCGAGCATATCGCCCCTTCCGCCGCGCCAACTCGCGGCTGGCGCGGCGGGAGGGCTGGAGTGCTACGGGGCGGAGTGCTTGACTTTGCCCGAGACGCACTTGCCGAACGCGTTCGATTTGTTCGGGTTCGTGCCGTACTTGGCCTTGAAGGCCGCGGGATCTGCCTTGCGCTCGTTCCAGCAGGCCTTCGCCGCGTTGACGGTTGCCTGCACCTGCTGCGCGGCCGCCGCCTTCGCCTTGCCGGCGACGCAGTTCCCAAAGGCGTTGGCGTGCTTCTTGCCCGTGCCGTACTTGGTCGCAAAGGCAGCCGGGTCGGCGTCACGCTCGGTGCGGCACTGCGCCGCGGCGTTGGTCTGGTTCTTCGCGTTCTGTTGCGCACGCGTCGAGACGCACTTGCCGAAGGCATTCGACTTGTTCGCGTTGGTGCCGTAGAGCAGCTTGAACGCCGGCGGGTTAGCTGTCCGCTCGGTCGAGCACTGCTTGGCGGCAGCGGCCTTGTCGGCCGGAGTGGGAGTGGTGCTCGCCACTGCCGAGGCGCTAATCGCCAGGAGCGCCAGCGCGAGCAAGAGAATCAGTTTCCGCAAGGGAGTTCCTCCTTGGTTGTGAGAGAATCCTTTATCGACAAGAAAAGATCCCCTGCAAATGCCTGACTTGCGGGCCGCTGTGTCCCCGAACGAGGGATTCGGTCGCGGGTCGAAGCACCCTCGAGATCCCCGTGCCGAGCGAGACCACACCGCGGCGCGGATCGACGACTCGCTTAGCCACGCGGCCGTCCCGCGAGCTTTCTTGAAGTGACGCTACTCGGCCGTCAACGCCGGACGATTCATGTGGCCGAGGATAGGCCCGGCGATCCGCGCCGTTTGCCCTTGCGGGCAGCCAACACGGGACACCGGGGATGGGCGGACTGCCCGATCCCCGTGTCCCTCGGCTCTGCGTTCAGACCGCGCGTCGTCCAGAGAGCAACGCGATGACGGCGACCACGAGCGCCACGATCAGCACCAACCAGAGGAAGTGGCTGAGTGCGACGCCACCGGCGACGGCGAAGATGATCAATGCGATGACGAGCAGCCAAAGAAGCATCAGGCCTCCAGTTTCAGTAGGGAGTTGTCAAGACAACGAACAGGCGGCCAACCCGGTTACGGCGCTTCGCGCCTAGCTAGCGTTCACGAAGTGAAGAGCCGGATGCTGCCTGCGGTCGGGCTCGCACTGCTTGCGGCGGGCTGCTCCAGCGGCTCCCCGGTCTCGCAGCGGTCGCTCAGCGTCGGGGTCGAGAGCGCGCCGCCGCCTCCGCCTGGTGCACTCGTGCTCGGTGGCGAGTCCGGTCGCCGCGCGGTCGCGCTGGCCGTCGGCAAGGGGAAGCTGACGGCGACCGTGCTCGCGCCGGAAGGCGGGCCGCTCTCGGGGCTGAAGGTCGCGTTCCGCACCGGCGCGGGTGTGATTCCGGCGAAGCCGTGCGGGCTCGGCTGCTACTCGGCGGCGGTCCAGCGGCCGCGGCACGTCGAGGTGCGTCTGAGCGGCAGCCGTCCGGTCGCCTTCGACATTCCCGGGCAGACGCGACCGGCCGCAGCGATCGTGGCGCGCGCGGCTCGGGTGACACGGTCGCTGAAGAGCCTCGTCTACACGGAGGCCCTCCGCTCCGGTCCCAGCGGTGGCCTTTTGACCACCTGGAGCCTGCAGGCGCCGGACGAGGTCGAGTACCGGATCAAGAGCGGCGCTGACGCGGTCGTGCTCGGCACGCGCCGCTGGGACCGAGACCGCCCGGGCGCGCCGTGGCGGCGCTCGCAGCAGCTCCCGGCGCTCCGCGTGCCCCAGCCGGCCTGGGGCTCGCAGGCGACCAACGCCTACCTCCTCGGCACGGCGCGCGTGAACGGCCGCCCGGTCTGGGTCGTGAGCTTCGCCAACCCGACCACGCCAGCCTGGTTCACGACCTGGATCGACCGCGCCACGTACCGCCCGCTTCGCCTGCACATGACGGCCGCGGCCCACTTCATGACGCACCGCTATCTCGCCTTCGACCGCCCGCTTAAGATCGAGCCGCCGCGATGATGTTCCTCGTCGTCCTCCGCCGCTCGGGCCCCGAGTACGACCACTCGAAGCCGCTCGAGGAGCAGGCCGGCTGGGACGAGCACGCGACGTTCATGGACGGCCTCGTCGACGACGGCTTCATCGTGCTCGGCGGCGTGCTCGGCGACGAGGTGCGCACCGCCCACGCCGTCGAGGCGTCTTCGGAGGACGAGATCCGCGAGCGCCTCGCGCGCGACCCGTGGAGCGGCTCGCACCTGGTGGTCGACTCGATCGACCCGTGGACGATCCGCCTACAGCGTCCGGCGTAGAGCCTCGAGCGCGATCACCCAGGCCGAAGCGGCCGCGGCGACGGCGATGAGCGCGATCAGTAGGCGCGTCCTCATCCGCTCGCCTTGTCGAGCAGCGTGACCACGAACGGCTTCCCGCCGGGTGGAGTGACCTCGAACTGGAGGCCCCAGTGGCCGACCATCACGAGCGCTGGCGCCGACTTCGAGAACACGCCGGGCCGCTGCTCGCTCAAGCGGTAGCTCTGCTCGCCCATCTCCATGTCGAGCATGTCGAACTTCGTGATCACCCCGGCGCCGGGAACCGGATTTCCGTCGCGCGTGAGCTTGAGCGAGAAGGCGTTCGAAACGGCCGCGCGGTTCGGCGTCACGCGCACCTGCACCTTGTACGGCGACTTCGACACGGTCGTCGCCACCGGCCCGGGCCCGACGCGGGCGGCGACGTCCTGGATCTTCGCAAGCGCGCTCGAGGGCGGCGCGAGGCTGGAGAGCACGGCCGCGGCGAAGAGCGCGGCCGCGATGAAGACGATCTCGCCCTGCATCAGCCGGCGCAGCAGCAGCGGCGCCGAGGGGTCGCCGGCCTGGAGCCGCGGCTTCGTCCGCGCGAGGTTCACGCCCGCGAGCACGAGCGCCGCGGCGAGCAGGCCGATCTTCCAGAGCAGCGCCTGTCCGTACGAGGTCTGCCAGAGCGAGGCGAGCGTCGGCAGCTCGAGCAGCGACTGGCCGATCCCCGTACCGATCAGCAGCAGCACCGCGCAGAACGCGACCGTGGAGAAGCGCGGCACCACGTAGGCGAGCACGGCCGAGCGGGCGGCGCGGCCGACCGAGAGCCACAGCACGACGAGCCCGATCAGGCCGCCAAGCCACACCGCCACCGCGCCGAGGTGCGCCAGGTCCAGCGGCAGCGACAGCCCGCGCGGCGACTTCTGGCCCGCATGGCCGGCGAGGGCGGGGAGAAGCAGCGCGGCCACCCCGGCGGCGAGCGCGGCCGGCGTGGCCAACAGCTCGACCACGGAGCGGTGCTCTCGCTCGGGCCGGTCGACGAGCAGCGCGCCGGCCGCGGCGACCGCGAAGAGCACGAGCACCAGCTCGAGGTCGAGAAAGTCCCGCCCGAAGCCCGAGTCCCGGGCGACGGGGACGATCGCGCCCAGGTCCCAGACCGACCGCAGCGTGAACTCGGCGGTCGCGAGCAGCACGTAGACCGGGATCGCCACCAGCGCAACGGCGACGGCGACGGCAAGGGCGATGTTCAGCGCGCGCAGCGAGGTGCCGCGCACGATCCGGGCGACCGGCCGCGCGGTCAGCGCCCGCAGGACGAACAGCCCGAGCGCGGAGAGCACCGAGAGGAAGACGAGCCAGCGCGAGACGAGCAGCCGCGTCGTCGTCGCGGTCTCGCTCAGCGAGGGCACGCGGAACTGCGGCGGGGGCCCGGGGTTCGGCCCGACCGCGAAGGTGAACGCGCCCCGCACCGGGTGCCCGTCCGCCGAGATCACGCGCCAGAAGACGAGGTACCAGCCCTCAGGCACGTGCTCGAGCGGCGTCACAAGCGTCTGCGGCGACCCGGGAGCGCGGGCCGGCGGGCCGCTCGTCACCTGCCGGCCGGCCGCGTCGGTGACCGAGACGATCGCGAAGCGCGGCTCGATCGGCTCGCTGTAGGTGAGCCGCACCTCCGGCGGTGCCGTGTTGATCGTCCGGCTCGCCTCGGGCACGGTGCGTAGCAGGGCCGCGTGGGCCCAGGCGGCCGCGGGCAGCGCGAGGGTTGCGACCGCGACCGCCGTGAGCAGCGCGGCGCGCCTCACGTCAAGGGCCGTCCTCTCGTCGCCAGCCCGACGATCGCGAGCACGACGCCCACCGCGCCGACGATCAGCGCGACGATCGTCAGCGTCGAGCTGGAGCCGCCGCCGAGGTCGGAAACCGCCTCGATCGTCGGCGTCGGCGTGTCGGAGCTCTCGGAGCCGCTCCAGTCGACGACCTTGCCATTCGAGTACGTCTGCCGCACCTGGAACGTGTAGGTCTTGTCCGAGGCCATGCTGCCGTTGAAGCGGAAGACGGCGTCCTCGTCGGTCGGCACCTTGCCGCCGCTCCAGGTCACCCGCTGGATTACCCGCTCCTCGCCGGAGCCGGTCGCGGACTCCGCGCGCTTCCAGCCGGGTGAGGGCTCGAACGAGTCGATCGAGAAGCCCTCGGGGACGGTCAGCTCGATCTCGGTCGTTGTCGCGCCCTCTTCCTCGGTCGGCACCGAGAGCGTGAACTGCTGGTCCACGTTCGACTTGGCGACAGGTGGGCTCATGATCGCGTGCGCCGAGGCGGCGCCTGCGAGCACAAGCGTCAGAACGGCCGCGCCTGCGGCGGCCAACACGAATCTCATCGGTCTCCTCTCGTTCGCGAGGTCGGGGTCAGGCCGCGAGCGGCGGACCCCGCGAACGGCGCTGCACCGTGACGAGCGACGGCGCGAGCAAGACGAGTGGGGCGAAGGAGACGAAGCGCTGCGGCGTGAGCCGGCGTCGCCGCAGCTCGTGGATGACGGCCCGCGTCCAGGCGAGCACGTGCTCGGCCGCCTCGGCCAGCGCGGCCGCGGCAAGCGCGAGCGCGGCGAGCAGCGGGATCGCGTTCCGGTGCACGGGGCCGACCAGGCACGAGAGTCCGTGGAAGCCGATCCCGGCGCGCCAGTGCAGGTACGACTCGAACAGCGCGAAGGCGAGCGAGCTTGCGAGGTAAAGGCCGACCGCGCGGAGCCCGAGCCGGCGCAGGCGCAGGCTCGGCGAAACGCGTTCGGGCTGCACTCGCGCGCGTTCGCGCACGCCGACAGCGGCGAG
The DNA here is from genome assembly GCA_963717725.1 of uncultured Actinomycetes bacterium. Taxonomy (GTDB): domain Bacteria; phylum Actinomycetota; class Thermoleophilia; order Gaiellales; family Gaiellaceae; genus AC-32. The sequence goes on along the minus strand of CAVQWS010000027.1, from coordinate 179,031 downwards.
CCAGACGACGAGCACCGAGCCGAGCAAGGTCAGGCCCAGCGAGACAAGCGTGACGATTACGAGGCTCGGCCCGCCGGCGGACTGCTCGAGCACGCGCGCCAGCGGGCTCGGCGCCAGTTCGTAGGCGAGCCAGCGCGCGGTCAGCACGAGCAGCGCCACGACGGCCGGCCACAGCAGGAGGCGCGCTCTCATCGAACCCGCAGCGTAAAGGGAGCCGTGACGATGCGGCCGCGGTCACGGAACTGCAGGAACAGCCGCCACGTCCCGGCGATCGGCAAGAGCACGCCGACGTTCAGCTGCCCCGGCCCGGCCGGGCGGCCGACCACCCTCGCGCCCCCGAGCACGCTCGTGCAGCCGGGTGTCGAGGGCCCGCAGACGTGGGTGTGGAAGTAGTCGAGCGAGCCCTGCCGGAAGAAGATCGCGTGGGCGAGCGCGCCGAACCACGGGTGGAAGACGACCGGCTTGCCGCTCGGGTCGGTCACCTCTGCCTTCAGCGTCGCCGCCTCGATCGCGTGCAACTGCTTCGGCGCGCGCAGCGTGACCGTGTAGCCGCCGACCTGCTGGCGAGCCGCAACCGGGGGCAGCGGCTGTGGGCGGTACTTGCCCCCTACGCGGAGGTCGGTGTGGAGCTGGAAGTTCCTGGGCGCGGCCTTCGCTCCCGGGTAGGCGTCCACCAGCACGCGGTACGGCCCCGGCGTGGGGAGGTCGACCGTCTCCGAGATGCGACCGTTCGCGGCGATCGGCGGGTGGTGGTGGATGATCACGCCGAGATCGTCCCGGACAACGATCAGGTGCACCCCGGTGTGCGGGCCCGCGCCCCGCTTGTAGTCGGTCAGCGGCGCGCCCGAGGGCTGGCGGATCGTGAACGAGAGCGCGGCCGGTCCGGGCGCGAGCACCCGTCTCGGCTGGAACCCGGAGAGCGAGTAGGTCCGCGCCGGCTCCACCGTCGGCGTGCTCGGCCGCGACGAGGACGAGCACCCGGCGACGAGCACGACGGCGCAGCACGCAAGGAGAAAGCGCCCCATCTGCAGGCAGGATCACGACGCGTAGGAGCGGCTGTCAAACCGTTACCCTGACCGCGCGGTGCCGCTAGCCCATTCGTCCAGCTCCTGGGAGATGCCGCCGGCGATCCTGATCGGCACGGCCCTCGCTCTCGTGCTGTTCGTCCAGGCGTTCGTCCGGCTGCGCCGCCGCAGGCCCGATCACGCGCCCTGGAACCGGGCGCTGTTGTTCGCCGCCGGGCTCGCGCTGCTCGTGCTGCCGCTCGTCTCGCCGCTCGACCACCTCGGCGACGAGGAGCTGCTCTCCGCACACATGCTGCAGCACGTCCTGATCGGCGACGCGGCGCCGGCGCTCCTGCTCGTCGCCGTCCGCGGGCCGCTCGTCTTCTTCTTGCTGCCGCCCTTCCTGCTACGTCCGCTCGCCTCGTTCCGCCCGCTGCGGGCGTTCCTCTCGCTGCTGCTGATCCCGCTCGTCAGCCTCGGCCTCTGGGCGCTGACCATCTACGCCTGGCACATCCCCGCGGTCTACGACTACGCGGCCGCGCACCAGACCGTCCACGACCTCGAGCACCTGAGCTTCTTCGCCGCGGGCCTGCTCGCGTGGACGCAGCTCGTCGACCCGGCCCGCCACGGGCGCCTGCGCCGGCCACAGCGCGTCTTCTTCGCGCTCGGGATGCTCGCGCTCGCGCAGCCGCTCGTGGACGTGCTGCTCTTCTCGACGGGCCCGGCCTATCCCCGCTACACCGGTGCGCACGGGATCTCAGCGCTGACCGACCAGCGCCTCGCGGGCGTCGTGATGATGACCGAGCAGCTGCTGACGCTCGGGATCTGCGTCGCGCTGCTGCTGCGGCCGTACGTCCGCCAGCGGCAGCAGAACCCAGCCTTCACGTGACCCCGCCCGCCTGGACGTCGTTCAGCTTCGAGCCGCTCTTCCTCGTGCTCGCGGCGGCCGCCGTCTACGGCTACGTGCGGCTGGCGCGGACGGTGGAGCGGCCGTCTGGCTGGCGCGCGACGCTCTTCGGCCTCGGCGTCGCCTTCGTCGCGGTCTCGCTCAACTCACCGCTCGAGACGATCGCGATCCACTACCTGCTCCTCGTGCACCTGCTGCAGAACGTGATGGTCGCCGATTGGGCGCCGCCGCTGCTCGTGCTCGGCCTGACCCCGGCCATGCGGGCCGCCGTCGCGCGGCTTGGAGGGCGCACGCTCACCGCGCTGACCCGGCCGCGCTTCGTTCTGCCCTGCTGGCTGGTCGTCTGGTACGGCGTCCACCTGCCGCTCTTTTACGACTACGCGCTGCGCCATCCGTGGCTGCTGAACCTCGAGCACGCGCTGCTGCTCGGCGCGGGGCTGCTCTTCTGGTGGCCGGTCTTCTCCGAGCTGCCCCAGCACCTCTCGTCCGCGGTCAAGCTCGTCTACCTCGGCGCGGCCTACGTCGGCTCGGCCTTCCTCTCGCTCGCGCTGATCTTCTCCACGAGCGCGTTCTACGGCTTCTACGAGGCGGCGCCCCGCCTCTGGGGGCTCTCGCCCGAGAAGGATCAGAACCTCGGCGGGATCCTGATGAACGGCGAGCAGATGCTCGTCTTCTTCGCGGCGCTGTCGTACTTCCTGATGCGGCTGCTGTCCGAGGAAGAGGAGGCACAGAGGGCGCTCGAGGGCTGATGCGGCGCGCGCTGTTCGTCGCGGTGGCCGCCGCGCTGCTCGCCGTCCCGCTCGCCCGTGCGAACGGAGACCCCGCGAGCGACGTCCTGCTCACCCAGCCGGTCTTCTTCCCGTTCGACGCGACGTTGGCTGACTCCGACCGCGAGGCGCTGCAGAAGACGGTCGAGGCCGCGAACGAGCGCGGCTACAAGATCCGGGTCGCGCTGATCCCGTTCACGAGCGACCTGGGCACGGCGGTCAGCCTCTGGAAGCACCCGCAGGGCTACTCGAAGTTCCTCGGCAGCGAACTCGCCTTCGTCTATCGCAACCGGCTGTTGATAGTCCAGCCCTCCGGGTTCGGCTTCTACAACCGCAACAAGCCGGTGGCCAAGGAGCAGCGCGTGCTGGCGAAGGTGCCGGTCGGGAAGACGCCCACCGAGCTGACACAGTCGGCGACCGCGGCCGTGCGGGCGCTGGCGGCCTCGGAGGGCGTCGTGCTGCCGGAGGTCTCATCGAGCGGCGGCGGCCACGACTGGCGCGACCGCGCGATCATCGCCGTCGGCGGCGTCCTGATCGTCGTCGCGATCGTGCTGGTGGGGCGGTGGCTCAGAGCCCGAGGTGCTTCGCGATGACCAGGCGCTGGACTTCGTTCGTGCCCTCGCCGATCTCCAGGATCTTCTGGTCGCGGTAGAGCCGCGCGATCGCGGACTCCTCCATGAAGCCGTAGCCGCCGTGGATTTGCAGCGCCGCGTTCGCCGCGCGGTGCGAGAGTTCGCCGGTGTAGAGCTTGGCCATCGCCGCCTCCTTGGCGAACGGGCGGCCCTGGTCCTTCAGCCACGCGGCCTTGTAGGTCAGCGCGCGGCCGGCCTCGATCTCGACCGCCATGTCGGCGAGCTGGAACTGGATCGCCTGGAACTTCGAGATCGGCTTGCCGAACTGCTCGCGCTCCTTGGCGTAGGCGTAGGCGAGGTCGTACGCGCCCTGCGCGAGTCCGACGCCCATCGCGGCGATGGAGATCCGCCCGCCGTCGAGGATCTCGAGGAACTGCATGAACCCTTTGCCGCGCTCTCCGAGCAGGTTGCCCTCGGGGACGCCGCAGTCGTGGAACGAGAGCTCGCGCGTGTCGGAGGCGCGCCAGCCGAGCTTCTCCATCGGCGCCGAGATCTCGTAGCCGGGCGTGCCGTTGGGGACGATCAGGTTCGAGATCTCGTCCTCGCCCGTGCGGGCGGTGATCGTCACGCACGCCGTGATGTCGGTGCCCGCGTTCGTGATGAAGATCTTCGAGCCGTTCACGACCCACTGGCCCTCGCGCAGCTCCGCGGTGGTGCGCGCGGCGGCCGCATCCGAGCCTGCGCCCGGCTCGGTCAGTCCGAACGCCGCCAGCTTGCGGCCGGAAGCCAGGTCGGGCAGCCACTGCTGCTTCTGCTCCTCGGAGCCGAAGAGCAGGATCGGCATCGTCCCGAGCGAGGTGTGCGCCGCCATCGTGATCGCCACCGACGAGTCGATCCGCGTCAGCTCCTCAACCGCGATCGCGTACGAGAGCGTGTCGGTGCCCGCGCCGCCGTACTCCTCGGGGATCGGCATCCCCATCAGCCCGAGCTCGGCCAGCTCGGCCACGAGCTCGTAGGGGAAGCGGTGCTCGCGGTCGAGCTCTGCGGCGACCGGCGCCACGCGCTGCTCCGCGAACTCGCGGACGGTCGAGCGGACGAGCTCGTGCTCGGGCGTCAGGTCGAAGTTCACTCGGACAGACGCGTGGCGAGCTCGACGATCAGCCGGACGCCGTAGCCCGTGCCTCCGCGCTGGCTGAGGTAGTCGCCGCGCGAGCGCTCGAGGAAGGCCGGGCCTGCGATGTCGGCGTGGGCCCACGGCCCGTCGCCGGCGAACTCCTCCAGGAACTTGGCCGCGAGCACGGCGCCGGCTTGGCGGAGGTCGGACGAGTTCTTCAGGTCGGCGAAGACCGAATCGACGTAGCGGCGGTAGCGCGGGTGCATCGGGAAGGGCCAGATGTGGTCGCCGCTCGTCTCGGCGGCGGCCAGGATCTCGTCGCGCCACGCGTCGTTGTTGGCGAAGACGCCCGCGTAGAGGTCGCCGAGCGCGACCTCCATCGCGCCGGTGAGAGTGGCGAGGTCGAGCACGTGCGTGGCGCCCTGCTCGCGCGCGTACCAGAGCGCGTCGGCGAGCACGAGGCGGCCCTCGGCGTCGGTGTTGGTGATCTCGATCGTCTTGCCGTTGGCGGCGGTGATGATGTCGCCGGGTCGATAGGCGTGGCCGCTCGGCATGTTCTCGCTGGCGGCGGCGACGGTCAGCACGCGCACGGGCAGGCCGAGCTCGGCGATCGCGCCCGTCGCCTCGATCACGGCCGCGCCGCCGGCCATGTCGCCCTTCATGTCCTCCATGTGCAGCGACGGCTTGAGCGAGATGCCGCCCGTGTCGAAGGTGATCGCCTTGCCCACGAGACCGAGCACGACGTCGGCGCGGGCCGGGTTCGGTGGGTCGTAGCGGAGCACGACGAGGCGCGCGGGGTTGTCGCTGCCCTGCGCGACCGCGGCCAGCGCGCCCATGCCGAGCTTCGTGATCTGGTCGGGGTCGAGCGCCTCGGCGGTGATGTGCTCGAGCGACGACGCGATCTCCTGCGCGCGCTCCGCGAGCCGCTCCGGGGTGGTCTCGTTCGGCGGGCTGTTGACGAGGTCGCGGGCGCGATTCGTCCACTCCGCCACCGTCGCCGCGCGTTCGGCCGCCGCCGCCAGGCCGTCGCCCTCGCCGAGCAGGACAAGCGAGGCGAGCTTCGGCTTGGGCTCGTCGTGCTTCCAGCGCGCGGTGTCGTAGTTGCCGATCGCGGTGCCCTCGACCAGTGCCCGCACCTGCTCCTCGGCCGGGAGCTCCAGCGCGCTGTCGACCGCCCACGCGACGGTCTCGGCATAGCCGCCGGTCTCGCGCGCGACGGCGGCGGCCGCGGTGCGGAGGCTGTCGGCGTCGATGTGCTCCGGCGGGCCGAGCCCGGCGACCGCCACTCGGGGCGCGCCGAGCTTGCCGTCTACGTGCACGATCGAGACGCGGCCGGACTCGCCCTTCAGCTCGCCGTCGGCCGCGAGGCGCCCGAGCAGCCCGTCGAGCTTCGAATCTAGCGCTGCGGCGGCACCGGCCGGCTTGTCGTCGCCGGCCAGGGGAACCGCGACGACGTCCGCTTCCACCTGCTCCGGCGCGACCGCCTTGACCTCGACTCGCATGGCCGCGCGATGCTAGCCGACCTCCTTCGTAGCCTGCCGCCGTATGAGGGGGATTTACCTCCTGCGTGGCGGTGCCGATAGACCGTTCGTGGCACGCGGCATGTCACTGCGGCATTTGCGGCCGGCCCGTTTCAGACGGCGCCGTGCCGCCCCGAGCGTGGAGGCTCTGACTCTGCGCGTGGCCGAGCTCGTTTCCGAGCGACAGCAGCTACGGGAGCGTGGAGCGAGCGAGACCGCGCTCGAGAAGAACCGGGTCCAGCTCGCCCGTGCCCAGTGGGAGCTCGGCCACGCGCTGATCGACCGCCACCTGTCCGCCGCGCAGCCCGCGGCTTAGACCTTCGACCAGACTCCGTGCTCGCTGGGATCGAGCTCGATCTCGACCGGCACCGCCGACTCGCGCGCCGCGTCCGGCAGCACCTCGGAGAGCCCCAGGTGCCGGGCGAGGAACGGAGCCAGGTAGCGGCCGACGATCTTGGCCGGCGGCCACCACAGTGGCTCGGTGTCGACCTCTGAGACCGCGGGGCTACCCTCGGCCCGCAGGAAGCGTGGGCTCATCCCGGTCAACAGCAGGCCCCGCAGCACGGGCCGGAACGGGTTCGGCTCCAACTTTGCGCCGGCGCGGGCGGCGATCGACTCGGCTGCGGCGTCGGCCTGCTGAGCCGCGATCCCGCCCTGCTTGAGCGGGAAGCTGGTCGCGTCTCCGGCGGCCCAGACGTCGATCTCGCCGTGGACCTGTCCGAACGGGTCGGTGGGGAGAAAGCCCCGTGGGTCCGAGAAGAGCCCTTGCAGCCGCGGGCCTTCGAGTTGCGGGAGCGCCACGGCGCGGTCTGCTGCGACCGAGCCGCCGGGCGCGACCGACAAGGCGCCGTCGGCGAACGCGAGTGGGATCGTTGCGGGAACGAGGTCGATGCCGCGGTCCTCGAGCAGCTCGGCGATCGCCGCGCTCGCCTGCGCGCCGAACAGCTCGAGCGGCGCGTCCTCGGGCGTCACCACGGTAACCCGCACGCCGATCGCGCCGGCGTCCACCAGACGCGCTCTGGTGAGCAGCGCCAGCTCGTAGAGCGGCAGCGCCCACCTGGCGCCGCTTGGAACGGCGAAGACGAAGCCTTCGATCTCTCCCGCGAGCGCGTCCTCGACCATCTGCTCGAGCTCGGCCGCATCTCCCGGGCCTCGAAAACACAACGCACCGGGCAGCGCAGCGGTGGGAACGGCGCCGGGCGCGAGCAGCAACAGGTCGAACGACAGCTCCTCGCCCTCGGCGGTGTGCACGACGTGACGCTCGGCGTCCACGCGCGTGACGATCCCCTGGCGCAGAGAGGCTCCGGCGTCGTCGGTCAGGCGCTGCAGTGGAAACGTGCGCGCGTCGCCGGTCACGAGCAGCGGCCGGTACGCGAAGGAGCTGTCGGGCGCCACGAGCTCGACCTCCGCGAGCTCCGGCGCGAGCTCCTGCAGTGCCAGCGCCGCCTCGAGGGCTGCGACTCCACCGCCGACAATCAGGATCTTGGTCATCGAGCGCAATCCTCGACTGCGGGCGCCGGCCCGCCATCGGCGCGACCCCTGATCGGGCTACGGGTTTCCCGCAGCTAGTCTCGGATCTGTGCGGGCGGAGCTCGACAAGCGGGCGATGGCGGCGCTCTCGCTGGGGCACGGCGCGACCGACTTCGCCAACGGCGCCCTGCCGGCGCTGCTGCCGTTCATGGTCGACCGCTTCCGGCTCTCGTACACGCTCGCCGCGGTCGTGATGCTCGCCTCGACGGCCGCGTCGTCGCTCGTGCAGCCGCTCTTCGGCGCCTGGTCGGACCGCCGCGGCGCGCTCTGGCTGCTGCCGGCCGGGGTCGCGCTCGCCGGGGTCGGGATCGCGCTCGCGGCGGCCTCGCCGAGCTACTGGCTCGTGCTGCTGCTCGTGGTCGTCTCCGGGCTCGGGGTCGCCGCCTACCACCCGGAGGGCTCGAAGTTCGCCGCGTACGCCAGCGGCTCCAAGCGGGCGAGCGGGATGAGCCTCTTCTCGATCGGCGGGAACATCGGCTACGCGCTCGGCCCGACGGCGACCACGCCGCTCGTGCTGGCGCTCGGCCTGACCGGTGGCCTACTGCTCGCCTTGCCGGTGCTCGGGGTCGCGCTGGCGCTGCTGCTCGTGCTGCCGTTCCTGTCGAGCTTCGTCCCCAAGCCCGGCACGGGCGCCGCCGCGACCGGGACCGACCGGCCGGGCGCGCTCGCGCTGCTACTCGGCGTAATCGCCTTCCGCAGCGTCGCCTGGTTCGGGTTGATCACCTTCGTGCCGCTCTGGGAAGTCTCGCTCGGCCACTCGAAGGCGCAAGGCTCACACCTGCTCTCGCTGATGCTGCTCGCCGGCGGGCTCGGCACGCTGGCCGCGGGGCCCCTGGCCGACCGGCTCGGGCGGCGGCCGGTGTTGATCGCGAGCCTGGCCGCGAGCGCGCCGCTGATCCTCGTCTACGTGCTCGTCGGCGGCATTCCCGGCGCGATCGCGCTCGCGTTCGTGGGGGTCTGCGTGATCTCGACCTTCGGCGTCACGATGGTGATGGCGCAGGAGTACCTGCCGCGGCGAATCGGGATGGCGTCCGGGCTCTCGATCGGGCTTTCGATCGGCCTCGGCGGGATCGCCGCGGTCGGTCTCGGCGCGCTGGCGGACTCGGTCGACCTGCAGGCGGCGATGTACGCGGCGGCCGCGGCGCCGCTCGTGGCGCTGGCGCTCGCCGCACTGCTGCCCGCGACCCGCCCGCAGGGACGGCTGGCCCCCGAGCCGGTCCTGTAGGCTCGCCGCCGATGGAGCCGAGAGAGTTCTTCGAGTCGCTCGAGACGCGCGTCGACCCCGCCAAGGCGAAGGGGATGAACGCGAGCTACAGGTTCGACATCGACGGCGCCGGCTCGTGGAACGTCGACGTGGACGACGGCAAGGTGACGGTGACCGAGGGCGGCGGCGAGGCCGACACGACGATCTCGACCTCCGCCGAGACGTTCACCAAGATCGCCAATGGCGAGCAGAACCCGACCGCGGCCTACATGTCTGGGAAGCTCAAGGTGAGCGGCGACATGGGCCAGGCGATGAAGCTCCAGAAGCTCTTCTAGTCACTCCTCGAGCTCAACGAGGACCATGCCGCCGGCGATGCGGTCGCCTTCGGCCACGTGCACGGCGCGGACGGTCGCTTCATAGGGCGAGACGACCGGCGTCTCCATCTTCATCGCCTCGAGCACGACCAGCGGCTGGCGCGGCTGGACTCGGTCGCCTTCGCCGACCAGCACCTTGATCACCGTCCCGGGCATCGGCGCGCTGAGTGAGCTCTGCTCGTGGGCGCCGTGCTCGATCGACGTCTCCGGGTCGGGCGGCGCGGCAGGCGGTGGCACAGGAAGGTTCAGCCGGAAGCCGCCGCGCCAGGGCCGGTCCGGCAGGCGCAGCGGCGGCGCCGAAAGCGGCGGATGCTCGGTCAGGAACGCAGTCGTCGTCTCGCCGGCGCGCAGGGCCGGGTGCGCGACCAGCCAGCGCAGGAAAGGCAGGTTCGTGACCACGCCGCCGACCTCGGTCTCGTTGAGCGCAGCGGCGAGCCGGTCGAACGCGTCCTCGCGCGTCGAGCCGTGCGCGATCAGCTTGGCGATCAGCGGATCGTAGGAGGTGCCGATCTCGTCGCCTTCCTCGACGCCGGCGTCGACACGGACGCCGCCGGGCAGCCGTAACCGCTCGAGCGTGCCGGTCTGCGGCAGGAACGTCTTCGGATCCTCCGCGTAAAGCCGCACCTCGACCGCGTGCCCGACCAGTCGGGGCTCAGCCGAGAGCGGCTCGCCCTGTGCGATCCGGATTTGCTCGGCGACCAGGTCGGCACCGCTGACGAGCTCGGTCACGGGATGCTCGACCTGGATCCGGCCGTTCAGCTCCAGGAACCAGAAGTCGCGGCCGTCGAGCATGAACTCGGCCGTGCCCGCGCTGCGGTAGCCGATCGCCCGCGCGAACGCGACGGCGGCCTCGCTCATCCGCGCTCGGAGCTGCGGGTCGAGCGCGGGGGAAGGCGCCTCCTCGAGCACCTTCTGGTGCCGGCGCTGCACCGAGCACTCGCGCTCGCCGAGCGCGACGATCGTGCCCTGCGTGTCGCCCAGCAGCTGGATCTCGACGTGCCGCGGCCGTTCGACGTAGCGCTCGCAGAAGACGCGCTCGTCGTCGAACGCCGCCTTCGCCTCGCGTTGCGCCGCCGCGAGGGCCTCATCCAGCTCCGCCGGCTCGCGCACGACTCGCATCCCGCGCCCGCCGCCGCCCGCGGCGGCCTTCACGACCAGCGGGAAGCCGATCTCGGCCGGCTCGCCCTCTGGCACGACGGGCACGCCGGCCTCGCGCGCGATCCGTTTGGCCTCGAGCTTGTCGCCGCCCGCACGCAACGCGGCCGGCGGCGGCCCGACCCAGGTCAGGCTGGCCGCCTCGACCGCCTCGGCGAAGTTGGCGTTCTCGGCGAGGAAGCCATAGCCGGGATGGACCGCATCGGCACCGGTCTCCTCGGCCGCGCGAACGTGCTCGGCGGCCTCGAGGTACGAGGCGATGCGAACCGTCTCGTCAGCAGACCGCGCGTGCAGCGAACCGGCGTCGTCCTCCGGTGCGACCGCGACGGTCGCGATCCCGAGCTCGCGGCAGGCCCGGAAGACCCGCAGCGCGATCTCGCCCCGGTTCGCTACGAGGAGCTTTTGGATGCCCACCACGGGTGGCGCTTCTCGAGGAAAGCCCGCAGGCCCTCCTGGCCCTCTTCGCTCGTCCGCCGCTGGGCGATGCGCCGCTCGGTGCCGAGCCCGTCCGGCCGCTCGAGCACGAGCTTCTTCGCGTGCCGCGCCGCCTCAGGACCGGCGCTGCGCAGCTCGGCGACGATTGCGGCCACGGCGACGTCGAGATCGGCCGCGACTTCGTGCACGAGGCTGATCCGCAGCGCAGTGGCAGCGTCGAAGCGCTCGCCCGTAACGAAGTAGCGGCGCGCCGCGCTCGGCCCGATCTTGGCCAGCGCGTAGGGCGAGATCACGGCCGGGATGATCCCGAGCTTCACCTCGGAGAAGGCGAACACGGTGTCGGGCGCCGCGACCACGATGTCAGAGCACGCGACGAGGCCGCAGCCGCCGCCGAGCGCATGGCCGTGCACGCGCGACACGACCGGCGCCGGGCAGGAGTCGATCGCCTCGAGCATCATCCGCAGGCGCCGCGCATCGGCGACGTTCTCCTCGTAGCTGAGCTCGATCGAGCTGCGCATCCAGTCGACGTCGGCGCCGGCGGAGAAGCTCTGACCCTCGCCTGCGAGCAGCACCGCGCGCACGTCGCCGCCGACCGCCCCGAAAGCCTCGGTCAGCTCCGCGATCAGCTCGGCGTCGAAGGCGTTGCGCCGTTCGGGGCGCGCCATCGTGACGCGGAGGAGATCGCCGTCCTGTTCGACCCTGAGCGCCTGCACGGTTGTGCATCGTAGAGTTGGAAGATGCTGCGCGGAGCGCTCGCCGCCGCCCTCACGCCGCTCCGCGACGAAGGCTCGGCCCTGGACGAGGAGGCCTTCCGGCCGTATCTCGACTTCCTGGCCGAGGCCGGGCTCGACGGCATCCTCGCGCTCGGCACGACCGGCGAGGGGATCCTGCTCTCGGCGGCCGAGCGCCGCCGCGCGGCCGAGCTCTTCCTCGACGGCCCGCTGCCCGTGATCGTCCATTGCGGCGCGCAGACCTCCGCGGAGACCTGCGCGCTCGCCGAGCACGCGGCCGCCGTGGGTGCTGCGGGCGTGGCGGTGATCTCGCCGCCGTATTACCCACTCGACGACGCGGCGCTGCTCGCGCACCTGGCCGCGGCTGCCCGCGCGGCCGAGCCGGTGCCGTTCTACGTCTACGAATTCAAGGCGCGCAGCGGGTACGCGGTGCCGGTGCCGGTGCTCGAGCGGCTGCGCGAGCGCGCCTCCAACTTCGCCGGGCTGAAGGTCTCGGACAAGCCGTTCGAGGCGGTCGAGCCCTATCTGCTCGATGGCCTCGACGTCTTCGTGGGCGCCGAGGCGCTCGTCCGCGCCGGGCTGGAGCGCGGTGCGGCGGGCGCGGTCTCCGGCCTTGCGGCGGTCTACCCGGAGCACGTGGTCGCGCTCGTCCGCGACGGGAGCGGCGACTCGGACGCGCTGCGGAACGAGCTCGACCGCTTCCCGTTCCAGGCCGCGGCCAAGTACGTGCTCGGCCGGCGCGGGGTGCCGGTGCGCGAGGACGTCCGCGCGCCGCTGCGCACGCTCTCCGGGGCCGAGAAGCGTGAGCTGGACGCGTGGCTCGAATCGTCGTAGCCGGCGCGGGGGCGACCGGTGCCTCGGTCGCGTTCCACCTGGCCTCGCTCGGCGCCCGCGAGGTCGTCCTCGCCGACAAAGGCCGCGTCGCCGGCGGCGCGACGGCGAAGGCGATGGGCGGCGTGCGCCAGCAGTTCTCGACCGCGGCGGAGGTGCGTCTCGCACAGGCCAGCATCCGGTTCTTCGAGGAGCTCGGGCCACCGTTCTTCGACCAGGTCGGCTACCTGTTCCTCGCCACGACCGAGGAGGGCCTGGCTGCGTTGGATGAGCGGCGCAAGCTGCAGGAGGAGCTCGGCGTGCCGGTCGAGCAAGTCGATCCGTCGTACATCGCAGGCTTGCGCACCGACGACGTGCTCGGCGCGGTCGTCTGCTCGACCGACGGCACCGCCGAGCCGCCCGCGGTCACGCGCGAGCTCGTCCGGCGGGCGACGAAGCTCGGCGTGGAGGTGCGCGAGGGCTGCGACGCGGCGACGCTCGAGGCCGACACGCTCGTGATCGCCTGCGGGCCCTGGTCGGCCGCTCTGGCCGCGACCCGCGGGATCGAGCTGCCGGTGCGGCCCCTTTGCCGCCAGCTGCTGGCGACCGGCGAGCTCGACCTCCCCGAGGACCTGCCGATGGTGCTCGAGGCCGAGACCGGCTTCCACTTCCGGCGCCGCGGCAGCCGGCTCGTGCTGGCGATGACCGATCCCGAGCCGCGCTGGGGCTTCGACGAGATCGTGGACGAGACGCTCTTCGACGACCGCCTCGAGCGTCTGCAGCACCGCTACCCGGCGGCCGCCGAGGCGACCATCGAAAACGCCTGGGCCGGCCTGTACGACATGACGCCCGACGCGCATCCGATCCTGGGCGAGGTCACCGACGGTGTCTACGCGGCCTGCGGCTTCAGCGGCCATGGCTTCATGCAGTCCCCCGCCGTCGGCAAGGCGCTGGCGGAGGAGATCCTCGGCGAGAGCCCGAGCATCGACCTGAACCCCTACCGTCTCTCGCGCTTCGAGGAAGGCGTCGACTTCCCCGAGACCCTCGTCCTCTAGGGCCCTGTCGATCCAAGTAACAGTCTGTTACTTGGTCGGTTGAGACGGTGTCGGAGAGCGGAACGGCCGGGCCTGGGGGCTTGTAACAGTCTGTTACTAGTCCTCGAGCTCGAACTCTTCGCCGACCTCGGGGTCCTTGCCGATCAGCTCGCGCGCTCTGGCGACCGGCTCGTCGTCCTCGGAGAACGAGATCAGGCCGAAGCGCTCCCCGATCGGATCGGAGATCCAATGGTCGCCCTCCGGGAGCTCGGGCAGTTTGGCGCGCAGCTCGTCGAGGTTCGTCATCGAGTCAGCGAGGCTCCAGATCAGGAGCCGAACCGTCATTCGTCAGGCACGCCCGGCGTCGGCAGCTTCTCGATCAGCTCCTTGATCGCCCGCAGCACGTCCGCTTCCTCGTGCCCGAAGTCGTCCAGGTAGGAATGCAGCGCGGCGCCCAGCAGCCGCAGCTCGTCGTCGGTCAAGATCAGCGTGTGGATCAAAACGGTCCTCTCGGCTCGTAGCTTCCTCGCCGGGCACCGACGGCGATCATCGTCATCCCGTCTGGCCCGGCGACCGGCACCCGGGTCGTCCCGGGATCGAAGCGGAGGAACGTTCCCACCCCGACCGGGATCTCCTGCCCTTCGATCCTGTAGACGCCCGAGCCGCGGATGATGACGTTGACTTCCTCCTGCTGCGTCTCGGACTCGTCGTGCTCGAAGCCCTCCGCGTCGGGCGGGAGCTCGAACCAGTTGATCCCGAACGCCTCGACGCCGAGCTCCCGGCGCACGAAGTGGACGGCGCCGCCAGGCCCGGAGCCCTCGATCTCGTCCACGCGCACGATCGAGTAGCCCATCGCTACATCCTGAAGACGCCGAAGGTCGTCTCGGGGATCGGGGCGTTGAGAGCGGCCGAGATCCCGAGCGCGAGCACGCGTCGCGTGTCGAGCGGGCCGATGATCCCGTCGTCCCAGAGCCGCGCGGTCGAGTAGTACGGGTTGCCCTCGGCCTCGTACTTGGCGCGGATCTCGTCGGGATCGGCGTCGCCGACCATCGTCAGCACGGTCGCGGCCTGCTCGCCGCCCATCACCGAGATGCGCGCATTCGGCCACATCCACAGCTGTCGAGGCGAGTAGGCGCGCCCGCACATGCCGTAGTTGCCGGCGCCGAACGAGCCGCCGGTGACGACCGTGAACTTGGGCACGTCCGCGCAGGCGACCGCCGTCACGAGCTTGGCGCCGTCGCGGGCGATCCCGCCGGCCTCGTACTCCTTTCCGACCATGAAGCCGGTGATGTTCTGCAGGAAGACGAGCGGCACCTTCCGCTTGCAGGCGAGCTCGACGAAGTGCGCGCCCTTCGCGGCCGACTCGCCGAAGAGCACGCCGTTGTTCGCGAGGATCCCGACCGGATAGCCCTCGATTCGCGCGAAGCCGCAGACGAGCGTCTCGCCGTAGAGCGCCTTGAACTCGTGGAAGCGCGAGCCGTCCACGATCCGGGCGATCAGCTCCCGCGGATCGACCTGGTGGCGGAAGTCGGTCGGGATCAGTCCGTACAACTCCGCCGGGTCGGCTGCGGGCTCCTCGGCGGGCGCGACGTCCCAGGGCGGGTCCTTCGGCGCCGGGCTCAGGTTGCGAACGATCTCGCGCACCAGCGCGAGCGCGTGCTCGTCGGAGGTCGCGTAGTGGTCGGCGACGCCCGAGAGCCTCGCGTGCACGTCGGCGCCGCCGAGCTCCTCGGCGCTCACCTCCTGGCCGGTCGCCGCCTTCACGAGCGGCGGGCCGCCGATGAAGATCGTGCCCGTGCCCTTGACGATGATCGTCTCGTCGCTCATCGCCGGCACGTAGGCACCACCGGCCGTGCACGAGCCCATCACGGCGGCGATCTGCGGGATCGCCGCGGCCGACAGCCGCGCCTGGTTGTAGAAGATCCGCCCGAAGTGGTCGCGGTCCGGGAAGACCTCGGCCTGCAGCGGCAGGAAGGCCCCGCCCGAGTCGACCAGATAGATGCAGGGCAGCCGGTTCTGCTCGGCGATCTCCTGGGCGCGCAGGTGCTTCTTGACAGTCAGCGGGAAGTAGGTGCCGCCCTTGACGGTGGCGTCGTTGGCGACGAGCACGCACTCGCGGCCCTCGATCGTCCCGATCCCGGTCACGATCCCTGCGCCCGGAGCCTGGTCGTCGTAGATCTGCCAGGCGGCCAGGGCGGAGAGCTCGAGGAACGCGGTGTCGGGGTCGAGCAGCCGGTCGACCCTTTCGCGGGCCGTCAGCTTGCCGCGCGAGCGGTGCTTCTCGAGCGCCTTCTCGCCGCCGCCGCGAGCGACCTGCGCGCTGCGCTCGCGGAGCTCTGCGACCAGGGCCTCCATCCGCGCCCGGCGCTCGTCGAATGCGTCCGAGGCGTCCACCTGCGAGCTCAGCACGGCCATCGAGTGAACTCTAAAGCCGGGGTCGTACCCCAGCGCCCAGGGAGCTACAATGCGCCTACGGTTTCGGAGCGCCACGGGTGGTAGCTCCGAGGCCCGCCGCCAGACGACGCGGGAGCGGTTCCGGCTCTCAGCAGCCCGAAGCGCCCCTCGATCGCGAGATGCAATCGACCGGGAAGGCAGGGCAGGAGATGGTCGTCCGCGTGAGCGTGGCCGACACCGAAGCGGCCGTGGGGCTGATGCAGCGCATCCTCCGCGAGGTCGACGTGCACGACGTCAACTTCGAGCACGGGGAGCTGCGCGTTCGGATCGACGTGGAGCGAAACCCCGACGAGACGCTCGTCGAGGTGCTCAACCTGCTCGAGAGTTGGCTCGGCGCGGGCGGTCACTCCCCGACGAGCGTCGAGATCGACGAGCATCGCTACGTGCTCGGCGCGGCCTAGCCCTCGCCGGTGGGCTCGAGGATGAACGTCTCGACCGCGAGGTCCGGGTCGACGTGCACCTGCGAGAGGAAGCCGATCACCTTGCGCCCGACGAGCCGCTCGACCTCCGCGGAGAACCGGTCGCGCATCGTGTCCTGAAACGCCGTGCGCGTCTCCTGCACGGCAGGGAAGCGACCGGCCTCGATCAGCGTCCGCTCGACCGGCGTGTAGATGTCCTCGAGAAAGCAGATCACGTAGTCCGCGCCCATCACCGTGCGCGCGCGACTCGCACCCCTGCCGAAGTACTGACGGTGGATTCCCACCACCGCGTTCGAGATCGAGGACGCCAGCTTGCCACGGTCACCCGCGCCGTTCACGCGCTCGTCCATGTGGCCCTTCCGCCCGCTCCTCCGCTCTAGGCGCCCGGGAGGAAGGAGGAACGGTTGAGCGACCCGGCGGGCGTTTGTACCCCACCACCATAGCGCGCTATAGGCTGTCCTCAGGAGCCGGCGTGCCGCCGAGGTAGCACCGGTCTCCATCCGCAGCAACGCGCGGGAGCGGTTACGGCCTTCAAGGCCGAAGGCGCCCCTCGTCGACCGGGTCGGCAACGGGGAGGCGCGATGGAGTCTGCGAACGGCAACGGTGGGGCGAACGGGCGGCCGCGTCTCGTCTTCTTCTTCTCGAAGGCATCGGGCAGGTCGCGGCGGGTCGAGGGCTACCTCTCTCAGGTGCTGCAGCGGCGCCGCAACCACGAGTCGTTCGAGCTGCTCAACGTCGACGTCGACGAGAACGCCGACCTCGCCGAGCGCTTCGCGATCGAGGAGGTGCCGACGATCGTCGTGATCGAAGAGAAGCGGGTTCATGGCCGCCTGGCGAGCCCCGGTGGCTGCCGGGATATCGAGCAGCTGCTCGCGCCCTGGCTGCGCTGAGAGCTGTCGTCCGTTAGCGTCGGGCTTGTGCCGGCCACGGTCGACCCCGACGGCGTCGAGCCCGCGACGATCCGCGAGCTGGTCGACCTGAACGGGTTGCGCGTCCTCGACGTTGGCTGCGGGGACGGGCGCCTGAGCGTCGTCTGCGCGCGCGAGGGCGCTGATGTGCTCGGCTTCGACCCGGACGAGGAGGTCGTCGCAATCGCCCGTGCCGAGACCCCGCGTGAGCTGCGGAAGCGCCTGCGCTTCGAGGTCGCGCATGCGCGTGAGATCGAGTTGCCGAAGTGCGAGTTCGACCTCGCGCTCTTCAGCTGGTCGCTCTGATGAGTGGACACGGAGGACGTCGTGCACGTCCTGCGTCACGTCCACCAGGCGGTTCGTCCCGGCGGGAGCCTGCTCGACATCCATCCACTCGGCATCGACATGCCCGTGCGCGCAGGTTCGCGCGGCCTCGGCTTCGTCGACGCGAGCGCGTTCGCGCTCGTGGTCAAGGCGATGAACGAAGCGGTCGAGCAGGTGGTCTCGGAGGGCCTGCTCGTCGAGGAGCGCCTCCTTCGGCGCACGGTTGTCGAGCGCTTCGACGACGCTGCTGAGGCGCTCGAGGAGGCGGACGGCTGGACGAACCTGCGCCTCCCCGCCGCCGTCAGGCGCCGGCTGGAAGTCGCTGAAGAACGCCCGGTCGAGTTCGTCGACACGGTGCGCTACCGCCTCTTCCGAACCTAGCCCGGCGGATCATCCGATTCGGATGGTGCGGAGGCGACCGGACCGGAACGAGACTCGCGACGATGGTGAATCGCCTCCTCCGGACGGTGCCGGTTCTCGCGTTGGTTGCCCTGGCCGGTTTCGCGCTGGGCGGCTGCGGTGGCGGAGGGGAGGCATTGACGACCGGCTCCCTCCTCACGGCGACGCGGACGCCCGGAACGGTCACGCGGACGACGCCGATCCAAGCGGCGACGACTGCCGAGACGAGCACCGAGACGAGCACCGAGACGAGGCCGGTCGTGATCCCACCCCGAACGGTGACGGAGGCCGAGACGCAAACGGTGACCACGGCCGAGACGCAGACGGAGACGGTGCCGGTTCCGCTTCCGGTTCAGACCACGAGCGAGGAGCCCGCATCTTCCTCGTCGAGCGACACCTCGTGGGCTTGGATCCTCCTCGGCGCCGCTCTGGCTGCGGGGCTGCTGATCGCCTTCCTGCTCTGGCGGCGCCACCGGGCCGGAGCCGCGGACTGGGGTGCACAGACGGCCGACCTCAACCGGCGCTGTCTCATCGCCCTCGACGAGGTGCTCGCCAAGGGCTCGGTCGTGACCGGCCAGATCGAAGCGCTCGCCGCGGAGATGCGCTCGCTCGAGGCGCGCGCGCCCGACGACCCCTCGCGAGCCGCGGCCGCCCGTGTCCGGATGCACCTGGACGAGCTGGCGGCGACGCTCGAGGCCGACAGGACGCTGCGGCTCGGCTCACCGCCACCCAACGAGTCGCAGCTGGCGTACTCGAGCTCCATGATCCGCGAGCAGGCCGGTGAGCTGCGGGCCGTGCTGCTCCCGCCGAGCACCGGCTGAGGCATCCGGGACCGACCCCGTTCTCGCCGAGGACCCGGTTTACCGCGGCCGCGGCCGGCGGGTCGCGGCGGGAGCGACGGCTGCGCTCGTTTGCTTGGCGGGCGTGATACGCCGGCGCAGCAGCTCGAGGAATCGTTCCGCCGGCGGGGTCACCGGCACGTCGCGCGCAGTGACGACAGAGATCGTCCGGGCCAGCCGCCAGCGGGGCATGTCGAGCACAACGAGTGTTCCGGCTGCGAGCTCGAGGTCGAGCGCGAACCGGCTGATCGCAGCGATCCCGGCGCCACTCGCAACCGCAAGCTTGACCGCCTCCCACGAGGGCAGCTCGAGCGTTCGAACCACGTGCAGGCCGATCTGCCAGCGCGCCGACTCGACCGCGGCGCGCGTCGCCGACCCTTCTTCGCGCGAGACCCAGGTCAGTCCCTCGAGCTCCTTTGGCCGCAACCGGCGCCCGCCGAGTGACGGCGCCCCCACGAGCACGACCTCGTCTTCGACCAGCGGCTCGCTCTCGAGCTCGGGCGGCACGGTCATCCCTCCGACGACGGCGAGCTCCACCTCATGCGACCGAACGAGGTCGAGCGAGCCCCCGGACGTCGAGAGCCGGACATCGAGCTCGACAGCGGGACGCTCCTCGTGGAACCGCGCCAACAGGCCCGGAAGCAGGTAGGTGCCGGGAATCCCCGATGCGGCCAGCGAAAGCGTTCCGATCTCCGCGTCGGCTCCGGTGGCGAGCGCGCGGCGGGCATTCGCAAGCAGCGCTTCGGCGCGAAGCACGTAGTCGGCAAGCACCTGGCCCGCCGGGGTCAATGTCGCGCCACGCCGATCGCGCGTGATCAGTTGCGCCCCGAGTTCGGCCTCGAGGGAAGCGATGTGCTTGGAGACCGCGGGTTGGCTGACGTAGAGCCGCTCGGCTGCGCGCGAGAAAGAGCCCTCGCGCGCAACGGCCGCGAAAGCCCGGAGCCGCGGCTCGACATCCATGAATGGAAGTTATAACGCTCGTGAGCAACAGGTCTTTGAAGTTCTGGCTCTGCGGACGTACGGTGGACATGTTCCTCGGCAGTCTCAGAGCCTCGCCGGACCGCCGGAACCGCTACCGCAGAGGAGGTCCACCATGCGCAAGCTTGCGTTGCTTGCACTGCTGCTCGGCGCCTTGGCGACCGTCGGCACCGTCGCCGGAGCGAGCAAGGCGAAGAAAGAGATTCCCGTCAGCGGCACAGTCTGGGCAGTAGAGCGCTTCGACGGCGGCCCGAACACGCTGGCGGCCTTCGACGCTTCCACCGGAGACGTGCTCGGCGTCTTCCCGGTCGGCCGGCGCCCAATCGGCGTGACCGCGCCACACGGAACCGGCAAGGTCTATACGGCCGACGAGCGGAGCAATCAGCTGACGGTCGTTTCGAAGAACGACCTCTCGGTCGTGGACCACATCCCGATCGGGCCGTTTCCGCATCACATCATGGCGAGCCCAAACGGCAGGTTCGTCTACGTGGGCGAGTACGGGACGAACAAGGTCGGGGTCGTGGACACATCCATTGACGAGCGCGTGGCGGAGTACACCGCCAGCGCCAATCCCGGCGCCAAGACGCACGCTGTCTGGATCAGCAACGACGGGAAGGACCTATACGCGACGAACGAAGGCTCGGTGCAAACCGACACCGGCACGCTCTCCAAGCTCGATGCGGCGACGGGTGAGCGGTTGTGGGAGATCCCGACCGGCAGACGGCCGAGCGAGGTCCTGGTGACCCCGAATCGCAAGACCGCGTACGTCTCGATTCGCAACGACAACGCTGTCAAGGTCTACGACGTCTCCGGCGAGACGCCGGTGCTGAGCGGCGAGACCGTCATCGGCGTCCAACCGGACACGCTCCGGATGACGAATGACGGCAACACGCTGGTCGTCGGCTTGCGCTCGATTCCGCAACTGGCGCTCATGGATACCGAAACGCTCTCGGTCCGATTCGTGACGTTTCCGGGCTATGGCATCAGCGGCCACGAATGGCTCTCGGCAAACGGCAAGTACACCTTCGTCGCGCTAGAAAGCACGTCGGTCGGCCAACCGGGGGCGATCGCCGTCGTAGCCAACGACTCCGGAGAGATCCTCAACACGTGGACCTATCCAGGCGGGCCATGGCCTCACGGGGTCTTCTACGAGCCACAGGTGCTGCGGTAGCAGCCGGGGGAGGGCTTCCGGCCCTCCCCCATCAGAGCAACCGTGTGAGCGGGTTTCGTCTGGCGAGAGGGACGCTCGTACAGCGGCGTTGTCGTTCCTCCGACGCAGGCGAGTTAGACATGTCCATCGCGAGTGCCGCCAGTGCGAGCGATTACGGCTTTCCGGACGTGCGCTGCGTCGTGGATCGGCAGACGACGTCGACCGCGCGAGTCGATGTATGCGAACGCACTATCGGGAAGCTCTGCTCGCTCCTTCCCACCAAGCGGTGGCATGCCCAGATGGTCGCAAGAACCGGCCGGGCCCGACTTCACCGGCTGCGAACAGAGAGGCCGCCACAAAGAGTGCTGGCCCTGCAACTCGAACTCTGTTTGCCTAAGCTCGTGTCATCTCCCGCGCCCGGAGGGCTCGATCGACGGACTTCGGGCTTTCAGCCGGAATCCTGGCCGCAGGGCCAGTCCAACGAGTCTACTCCTCTGACCCGCCGCCCTTCGCTCAGCGTTCCGCCAAACCTTCGTGGCCCGACGCCGTACGAAGACGCGCAGAGTCGTCCCATGAGCGACCTCATGGCGAAGATCCGCAAATGGCTCGGGCTCGACAAGAATTCCTAGCCGCACACACTGGGAGATAGGGGCGAGAATCGCGCCGCTTGTCTGCCGAGTCGCTGATCGAATGAGCCTTTACGAGCGCGCGCTGAAAAAGAATGGAGGCGTTGGCCGGCGCATACGCGCAGGGCGATCTCGAACAGCTCGCGGCGGAGCTTCGGCGAGCTCGGCGTGATTTCGGACTCCCGAGCTAGGTGTGCGCGCCGGTCGCGCGCGCCAGTGAGCGCCGCCCGCCCCTGACTTGCGGCGCGACCGCTTTGGCTCTCGGGTCCAGCGCCGGGCAGTTGACTGGAATCTGCATCGGGCAGCCGGCGCATGCTGCTCCGCCACCGGCCGCGCGTGCACTCTCTGCCCATTTCCGCCGAGGCAGCAGCCGCTCCGATGCGCGTGATCGGGTGGGCGGATGATGTGGGGCCGGATCCAGCGTAGAATCGAGACCGGTCCGTTGACTGGCGCGTGATCCCGAAGGGAGAGGGCCATGAAGGTAGCCCCGGCCCCTGTGCCACCGGGCACCCGCCTCCAGCGCGACCCGCTGGCGGTGATCGCCGTTCCGCTTGCGCCGATCGTGCTCGAAGGCAGGTACCGCCTGCTGGTCGGAGCGCTCTGGCGCCTCGGTCGATCACAGAGAGGCCAGTGGGTGCTCGCCGCCGGGTCGGGAGCCCTTGTGCTCGCCCTGGCGCTGCTGGCCGCTCGTCATTTCGCGACGACCTCCTGGCCGCTCGCGAGTGGAAACCCCGCTCTGCTCGTGGCGGCGGGGCTGTTCCTTCTCCTTGCTCAGATCCTCAAGGCCTACGGGTGGGGGCGTCTGTTCACGGTGGACGAGCGGCCGAAGGTGCTTGCGCTCGCGGCCGGCAACGGCAGCGCCGCGCTGATCGGAGTCGTCCTTCCCGGCCGCTTCGACGATGCGATGCGGGTCGCCGTCGTCCGCCGCTACCCGGGCTGTCCCGCCGGCGTTCGTGCGCTCTGCCTATCGCTCGTGATGCTCGGCCTAATCGACAGCGTCGCCCTGGCGCCGCTCGCCCTTGTCGCAGCTGCGTTCCCTGGCGCAGGGATGGGCGTCCGCGCCGGCCTCGCCGTGGTCGCTGCCGCTGGAGTCGCGGCCGGCGCCGTAATCCTCGCCCTGCCGCACCTGGCCGCAAGCACGCGGGCCTTGCGCTTCCGGCTCGGACGCTGGCTGAACGCGCGAACGACCTCCCGGCGGGCAGCATCGGAAGCGTGGGCGCTCGTGTCCGCCTGCTGGCTTGTCCGGGCGATCGCGCTTTTCTTGCTCCTGGGCACGCTCGGGGTCGGTTTCTCCTTCCCGCTCGCGCTCCTCTTCCTCTGCGCCGGTGCGGCGGGGGCGGCGCTACCGGTCGGTCCCGCAGGCGCGGTCGCGCAGGTCGGCGCCAGTGGCGCAGCCCTCATCGCCGCAGGTGTCGAGCCCTCGCAGGCGCTCGCCGTCGCCCTCTCCGTCGCCGCCCTCGGGATCTTCTGCGGCGCGGCGATCCTCCTCTTCGCCGTGGCGTGGCGCGGCGGCCTCTCGCTGGCGCATGCGTGGGCCACCACGTAACTGGAATCTCGCGCGGCGACAATCGCAGCCGGTCGACGACCGCGCCCGCTACGGCGTCGGCGTCCACTTCAGCCTCGCGTGGTTTGCCTCGCCGGAGCTCTCTCAAACCGTTAAGTGACTGGGCCAGAGTGCACGAGAGGCCCGGCTGGGCCGGGCCTCTCGGTGACGCGGAATACGGTCGAGCTAGGCGACGGCGAGGACGCGGTCGCTGTGAGCGACGACCTTGCCGCTGGTGATCCTCGGCGCGTTCGGAATCACCGAGGTGAAGTTCTCGTCGCTGATCCACTTCGAGACGAGCTTCGTGGACTCTTCCGTCTGCTCAGGCCCCTCGAAGAGACTGACCGAGCTCAGGATGCCGTTGTCGGCCTGGATGAGGTAGTAGCCGGTGAAACCGGAAAGCTCGCGGAGCTGCGGGACGAGCGTCTCGTTGATCTTGCCCACGACCTCGTTCATGCGGGTCGCGTCGACGCCTTCGTAACGACGAATGGTGGCATGCATGTGATGCTCCTTCTGTGGGGTCTTGCAGGGCAGAGCGCTCGAATGGGCGCACTGCGGCGGTCAGGCCAGGGTCACAGTCGGAGAGGAACGTGCACAGCCTCGACGGCTTCAACAACTAGAGCCAACGCGCTGAGACCACCATAGCCGCGATCCTGCTGGGCCGTCGGATCCGCGGCGCAGTCGCCGCGCTCATCAACGACCCGGTCCGCTCGGCCCGTTCGCGGCCTGGGCGCCGCTCCTCGCCGGCACTCCGGCGCTGGCCCCACGAGGGCTACCACCGGGAAGCCTCCTGAGGCGTTCGCTCGTCGCCCGGCCTATCCCTGCGGTGGATGTCGGCAACTAGAGGTCGCGATCAAGCTTGGCCGTGCTTGCGTGCGCCTTCAGCCGGTTCAAACCGTCCCTCTCGATCTGCCGGATGCGCTCGCGCGTCACGTTGAAGGTCTTGCCGACCTCCTCCAGCGTGCACGGGTGCTCGCCGTTGAGCCCGTAGCGCAGCTCGAGCACTCTTCGTTGGCGGCTCGAGAGCGTGGCGAGAATCTCGCGCAGCGTCTCCTTGCGCAGCTCGACCTCGGCCAGCTCGTCGGGCAGCGGCTCGCTGTCGTCACTCAGTAAGTGCCCCAACTCCGAGTGCTCCTCGCTCCCGACCGGCTTCTCCAGCGAGACCGGCGCCTGCGAGCTGCGGCGGATCTGCTCGACCTCGTCCACGGTCAGCTCGACGTCGATCCCGATCTCGAACGAGGTCGGCTCGCGCCCGAGCTCGGCGCGCAGCTTCCGCTCCGAGCGGACGATCTTGTTCAGCTTCTCGACGATGTGGACCGGCATCCGGATCGTCCGCGCCTTGTCCGCGAGCGCGCGGGCGACGGCCTGGCGGATCCACCACGTCGCGTAGGTCGAGAACTTGAAGCCCTTGCGGTGGTCGAACTTCTCGGCCGCGCGCACGAGCCCGATCGTCCCCTCCTGGATCAAATCGAGGAAGGGCAGTCCCTGGTTGCGGTACTTCTTGGCGATCGAGACGACCAGGCGCAGGTTGGCCTCGACCATCGCCTGCTTGGCGCAATGCTCGCCCCGCTCGATCCGCTTGGCCAGCTCGACCTCCTGCGCTGCGGTCAGCAGGTCGACCTTGCCGATGTCCTTCAGGAAGAGCTGGAGCGAGTCGGTCGTGACCTGGGGCGGGTCTTCTACCGCTGCCGCAGGACCCGCCAGGGGACTGTGGATCCGGGCTTGGTTTGCGCTCGAGGGCACTCGCGCTCCGTTCCTCGGCCTTACACCCGCGAGGCGATCCGTGGGCCGAATGCGAACAGCCCGGAAAAGCGGGCCTTCACGACAAAGAGGAGAGGAGGCGCGGGCTCGTGCAGCTCCGCGAGGAGATTCGACTACTCGCTGCTGGAAGCAAGGGTACACGTGGGGGGAGCGTCCTAGTCGTTCGCCTCGCCGCCGCCCTTCTTCAGCCGTTCAGTCGCCTGCTCTAGTGTTGCCGCAATCGAACGGGAGACGGCAATGGCTTTAGGGGACGAGATCGATGAGATATTTCGGCGCGAGGTGAAGTCCCTGCCCGCGTACGAGAAGGCACAGGCTGCGGGTGGGTCAGGAGTTGCACCGCCGGTGGAAGAGATGAATCATCTGCTGATGGGGCTGGTCATCGCCGTGCAGCGTTCATTCCACCTGCTCGCGAACCGCGTCGAAGACATCGAGGACGGGTAGCACCCCATAGAATCGGACTCGCCGTCATGGCTGCCGGAAGCAGCGAGAGCGAAGTCCTTGCCCAGGAACTGGACAGCCTTGGGCAAAAGGTCCACGCCCTCGAGACGCGCTTGGCTGAAGTCGAGAGGATCATCGAAGGCTTGGAGTCAGCCGCTCTGACCACGGCCCGCGCCTTGGAGGAGGTCTCCTCGCATTGGGACTCGGTGTACAGAGCGATGCGCCGAGCAGAGTGAGGGGCGCAAAACCGCCCTCGCGCTCCCCTAGCCACTGGGCGAGCTCCATCAGCCGTAGGCGTCGTGCTCGCGGCGTAGCGTAAGCCTCGGGCCGGGCCGCATTGCAGCGCCCGGGCGTTCGGCTCGGCACCTAGCCCGATTATTCGTCGGAGGCGTGCTAGCGCCTCGCGCGAAGGGTTGTACTGTGGGAGACGCCGCGAGAGAAGGGTGCGCGTGTCGAAGTCGAACAGGGAGTCGCCCGGGGTGCGCGGGCTGTTCGAGTCCGGGAAGCGGGCGAGGAAGTGGCTGATCGGCCTTCTTCTTGCTGGAATCGCCGCCGCTGTCACGAGCTATGTGACGGTCGGTATCAGGTCCGGCGTCGACCATGCTCGCGGCCTCGTCAAGGATCAGGCGGCACCGGTTGTCGCGACAGTCACCCACTCAGCGAGTAGGGGGTCCGGCCATTGGTTCCTCGCTGGCTCCGCCTCGTCTGTCAAGGCAATCCCGCTTCCGACCGGCGATCTGGCCAACCTCGAGACATGGGACCCGTGGGCTCGGACGCACGGGGGTGTCGACGCCGACATGACCGCCGTGCAAGTCGTGCTCGAAGGAGCCACGCCGGACCCCGTTGTCCTTACGGGACTCACCGTGGTGGTGGTCGACCGCGCGGCTCCGCCGCGAAAGGGCGTGCACTACATGGTCACCGGCGGCGGCCCCGTAGGAGTGCGCTTCTTCGAGGTCATGCTCGACAAGAGCCCTCCGGTGGTCCGCTCCATACCGGCGGAGTTCAAGCCGCTGAAGCCGGCGATCGACTTCCCCTACAAGGTCTCCCAGACCGATCCAGAGGTCCTTGACATCCGAGCCTATGCTCTGAACTGCGACTGCACCTGGCGGGCGAACCTCCAATGGGTCTACCACGGAAAGCACGGCTCCACGGTGATCGACGACGAGGGGAAGCCGTTTCGGACCGTGGCCGGACAGCAGGCAGTCCAGTACTTCCCGAAGTACGACGCCGGTTCGGGACCTGTTGGCGGCGGCTAGCGCGTGAGGCGCAGCACCGGGAGGTTGTAAGCCGCGCGACCCCGACCGTTTTCTAAGATCCCTACGGGAAACATCTTTCTCGCAAGCGGACCAAGAATCCGCGGCTGCGGCCTAGACCGCGCCGAACTCCCGCTCGGCGCAGCGCGGGCAGTAGAAGACGAGCGCGGCCGGCTCAGCGAGATCGTCTCCGCCGAGGCAGGCGCGCCAGCGCTCCTGGTCGGCCCATAGCCAGGCGGCCTGGCACTCGCCGCACTCAGGGATTAGGGCAGCGCGCTCGACGCTCACTGGGTCGAGTCTAGGGCGAGGCCGGTCGTGCACGTCTTCGCTCGGGCGATGCCTGCCACAGAGGCTGGCCCTGCAAGTCGGAACGCTGTTCGCCTAGGCTCATCGCCTCCGCGCGCCAAGGCGCGTTGGTGGCCGTCGGGCTTTCGGCCGGGGTCCTGGCCGCAGGGCCAGTCCGACTAGAGAGTCACTTCCTTTGGGGTTTGGCTCGCCGCCCGGCCCCGAGGAGCCGCTTACCCCGAGGACTAGCATCGGTCCCATGAACCTCGACTCCGACGCCCATGCGCAGGCATCACTGAATCGCGCCGCCTTTAGCGCCACGACCCACTGCCTCACCGGTTGCGCGATCGGCGAGGTTCTCGGCATGGTGATCGCCACAGCCTTGGGATGGGGGAACGCAGCGTCCATCGCGATCTCGGTCGTGCTTGCCTTCTTCTTCGGGTATGCGTTGACGCTCGGCCCGGTGCTTCGCGCCGGCGTACCGCTCCGTCGCGCGCTCCCGCTGGCCTTTGCCTCTGACACCGCTTCGATCACGGTCATGGAGATCGTCGATAACGCCTTCATCCTGCTCGTGCCGGGCGCGATCGACGCCGGACTCGGACAGGCGCTCTTCTGGTGGAGCCTGGGGCTAAGTCTCGTAATCGCCTTTGTCCTCGCATTCCCGCTCAACCGTTGGCTGATCGCGCGTGGACGTGGCCACGCCGTGCTTCACGAGTACCACGCTCACTAAACCGCGATGGTTCTCGATCAGCGCTGTGGGCCAGCTTTGAGCCAGTGAGGGCGGTCCTTAGCGGTTTCAAGCGGTGAACGAGACCGAGCCCCAAAGACGCCGAACCCGCCTGGCAGAGCGGGTTTCGGCTTGCCCTAGCCAGCAGGGGCGGCAGGACTCGAACCTGCAACCCCCGGTTTTGGAGACCGGTGCTCTGCCAATTGAGCTACGCCCCTAGGTTGCGGCTCGATTGTAGCCGTGGCGGCTCTAGCATCCCGGCATGGCTCCGCCGCCTCCTCGACCCGCCTTGGGCGCGCTATTCCTCGTTCTGGCGATCGCGTTCGTCGGGATCGCAGCCGCCGCCGCGGAGGCAGTCGACACCAACGCCGGGCTCGTCGTGGTGGTGATCGCGGCGGGCGTGATCGCACTTTGGCTGCTGACTCTCGCGGTACGCAATCTGAGGAGATGACGACCCGACCCCGTATCCTCTGACCGTGGCGCAGGACGAGACTCAGGCCCTCTGGCGCGAGTACGCGAAGTCGAAGGACCAGGCCGCGCGTGACCGGCTGATCCTCACCTACGCGCCGTTGGTCAAGTACGTCGCCGGCCGGCTCGGCAGCGGGCTGCCCGCGCACGTGGACGAGAACGACCTCGTCTCGTACGGGCTGCTCGGCCTGATCGGCGCGATCGAGCGCTTCGACCCGGAGCGCGACATCAAGTTCGAGACCTACGCGATCGCGCGGATCAAGGGCTCGATCATCGACGAGCTGCGTGCCCTCGACTGGGTGCCGCGCTCGGTCCGCTCCAGGGCCCGCGACATCGAGCGCGCGATCGGCGAGCTCGAGCGCAAGCTCCACCGAGCGCCGACCGACGAGGAGATCTCCGAGAAGCTCGGCATCTCGACCGACGAGCTCGACGAGAGCCTGTCCGAGATCGGCCGCTCCTCGATCGCCGCGCTCGACGAGCTCTGGACGATCTCTTCGACCGGGGGCGACCAAGTCGCCCTGATCGACACGATCGAGGACACGCAAGGCCCGGAGCCGCAGACCGAGCTGGCGCAGACCGAGCTGAAGGAGGCCCTCGGCGAGGCGATCGCGCGCCTGCCCGAACGCGAGAAGCTGGTCGTCACGCTCTACTACTACGAGGAGCTGACCCTGCGGGAGATCGGCGAGGTGCTCGGCGTCACCGAGTCGCGCGTCTCACAGCTGCACACGAAGGCGATCCTGCGCCTGAAGGCCCGCCTCGCCGGCTCGCCCGCCCGCGAGCCGCTCGGACGCTGAACGGCGTAACCAGTCCGGTACTTTCGGGCTTGACAGTGATACGTTGCTTTCGTGTCCAATGGGGTCTAACCAGAAAGGACGTGGGAGAGTGAAACACCGCAGACTGCTCGTATTCGCGGGCGTGGTGGGCGCTGTCGCGCTCGTCACCTCGCTGAGCGTTGCCGCGGCGAGCAGCGACAAGCCCGCCCGCACGCACCAGGCAGCGGCGGTCGCCGCCCCGAAGGTTCCGAACGCTGCCGCGATCAAGAAGAAGTACGGAGGACAGAAGATCACGTTCGTCGGCGACTCCGTCGGCAACGGGCACGTGCGCGACGTCGCACTTGCCAAGCGGTTCACGAAGGACACCGGGATCAAGGTCACGGTGAACCCGCATCCGGCCGCTTCCGACCAGTCGTACTCGCAGCTCGCACGGGCGTTCTCGTCGAAGTCGTCCTCGATCGACGTGGCGATGATCGACGTCGTCTGGCCCGGCGCGTTCGCGCCGTACCTCGTCAACCTGAAGCCGAAGCTCGGCAAGCAGTCGAAGCTGCACGCCGCCGGGATCGTCCAGAACGACACCATCGGCGGAAAGCTCGTCGCGATGCCGTGGTTCGGCGATTACGGGATCCTCTACTACCGCACCGACCTGCTGAAGAAGTACGGCTACAAGGCTCCGCCGACGACCTGGAACGACCTCTTCAAGATGGCGAAGAAGATCCAGGACGGCGAGCAGAAGACGAACTCGAACTTCGCCGGCTTCGTCTTCCAGGGCAACTCGTACGAGGGCCTGACCTGCAACGCGCTCGAATGGATCGCGTCGGCGGGCGGCGGTCACATGATCGACAACGGCAAGGCCACGATCAACAACGCGAAGGCCGCCACGATCCTCGACGCGATACGCGCCCAGGTCGGCAAGACCACGCCGCGCGGCGTGACCTCGTACCAGGAGGACCAGACCGAGCACGCCTTCGACTCGGGCGATGCAGCGTTCGCCCGCAACTGGCCGTACCAGTACGGGATCGGCGCAACGGCCGGCTCGAAGGTGAAGGGCAAGTTCAGCGTCACCACGCTGCCGCACGGCGCCGCGGGCAAGCCCGTCGGCACCGTTGGCGGCTGGCAGCTCGCCGTGTCGAAGTACTCGAAGCACAAGGACGCCGCGATCGAGTTCGTCCGCTACATGACGAGCCCCGCGGTCGAGAAGTTCGACGCGATCACCAACTCCAACGTCCCGACGATCCCGTCGGTCGCCAAGGACAAGGCCGTCGTGAAGACCAACCCCTACCTGAAGCCGGCGATCGCCAGCGTGGCGCGCGTCACGCGTCCGGCCAAGTTCCTGGGGACGCACTACAACGAGGCCTCGAAGGTGATCTACCAGGGGATCAACCAGATCCTCAACGGCACGCCGGCAAAGAACGTCCTGCCGGGAGTGCAGTCGAAGCTGAACCAGATCCTGAAGTAGAAGCAGGCCTCTGACTGCGACGGGGGAGGATGGCGACTGTCATCCTCCCCCGTCACTCCGGATGAGCTCGGTAGCCACGCCCGCACCTGCCCCTCGCCGCCGCCGGCGCCGCCGGACGAAGCTCCAGCGCCGGCAGACGAGGCTCGCCTGGCTGCTGTTGCTGCCGGCGCTCGCGATCGTCGCCCTCGTCGCGATCTATCCGCTCGGCAAGACCGTTTACCAGAGCTTCACCGACCAGCAGTTCCTGGCCGGGATCACGCCGACGAAGTGGGTCGGGCTCGACAACTACAGCACCATCTGGCACGACCCGGCCTGGAAGCACGCCGTCATCCTGACGCTCAAGTTCACCGTGATCACGGTCACCTTCGAGTTCGTGCTCGGGCTGATCATCGCGCTCGTCGTCAACTCCAGCTTCAAGGGCCGCGGCGTGATGCGGGCGGTGATGCTCGTTCCGTGGGCGATCCCGACGGTAGTCGCCGCGCAGATGTGGAAATGGATGCTCGACGACACGTTCGGGGTCGTGAACGACTTCGGCGTGCGCACCCACCTGCTCTCGCACTCGCAGGCCTGGATCTCCAACCCGTCGACCTCGCTCGGCGCCGTCTGCGCGGTCGACATCTGGAAGACGACGCCGTTCGTCGCCCTCCTGCTGCTCGCGGGCCTGCAGGTGATCCCGAAGGACCTTTACGAGGCAGCCGACGTCGACGGTGCGAGCAAGCTGCAGCAGTTCTGGCGGATCACGCTGCCGTTGCTGAAGCCGGCGATTCTCGTCACGCTGATCTTCCGCACGCTCGATGCCCTGCGCGTGTTCGACATCTTCGCGGTCTTCTTCGGCAACCGCCTGGACACGCAGACGATGGCGATCTACATCCAGAGCACGATCGTCGGTGACGGCAATGTCGGCCTCGGGGCGGCGGCGAGCGTCTTCATGTTCCTGATCATCGCCCTGTTCGTCGTGATCTACGTGACCTTCATGCGGGTGAACGAGGAATGAGCACCGCCGCCGAGAGCGCACGCACCGTCTCGCGGCCGGTCTCCCGGGCCGTCCGCATGCGGCGGAGCCCGATCGGCCGCTTCGTGTGGAAGCTGCCGTTCTGGATCCTCATCGCGCTGATCTTCATCTACGCGCTCTTCCCGTTCTACTGGGCGCTCCGCTCGGCTTTCACGCCCGAGGCGCAGCTCTTCGACACGCCGATCCAGTACTTCCCGCACCATCCGACCCTGCAGAACTTCCGCGACGTCCTCAGCTCGGACTTCTTCCGGCGCGCGCTGCTCAACTCGACGATCGTGGCCGGCTCGGTGACGCTGATCTCGCTGGCCGTCGGCTCGGTCGCCGCCTACGCGCTCGGGCGCTTCAAGTTCCGCGGCAAGTCCTCGATCCTCTACCTGATGCTCTCGATGACGATCTTCCCGCAGATCGCGATTCTCGGCGCCCTCTACACGATGTTCACCGGCTTCCACGTCGTCGGCCCGATCGATTTCCCGAAGCTGTACGACACGGAGTGGGCGCTGATCTTCAGTTACCTGATCTTCACGATCCCGTTCACGATCTGGGTGCTGACCGGCTTCATGCGCGCACTGCCGGCCGACCTCGAGGAGGCCGCCTACGTGGACGGCGCGACGCCGCTGCAGGTCTTCTACAAGGTGCTGCTGCCACTGATCGCGCCCGGGCTCGTGACGACGGGCCTCCTCGCCTTCATCGCGGCGTGGAACGAGTACCTCTTCGCGGTCTCGTTCATCCAGTCGCAAGACCACTACACGGTGCCGGTCGCGATCACGTCGTTCGTGGGCAAGAGCGGCAACGCCTTCCAGACCCCGTGGGGGGAGTTGATGGCCGCGACCGTGGTCGTCACGGTGCCGCTGATCGCGGCCACGCTGCTGCTGCAGAAACGAATCCTGGCGGGCCTGACCGCCGGCGCCGTCAAGGGTTAGATCGTCGAACCGTCCGCTGGGTCGAAGAAGTAGAGCCGGGTCGTGTCGACGGCGAGCTCGATCTCGCTGCCCTCGGCGATCCGCGACTTCGGGCTGACTCGGGCGACGAGGCGCGCCGAGGCCGCCGCGTCCTCCGAGTCGGTCCCGAACGAGACGTCGGCGTCCTCGCCGGCGTCTGCCGCGGTGGCGCTCGAGATGATCCGCTCGGCGCCGGTATTGAAGTGGACGAGCACCTCGGAGCCGAGCGGCTCAGTCAGGTCGCAGACGACCTTCAGGCGCCGGTCTGTCGGAGCGTCGGATTCGAGCGTCGCGTCCTCGAAGTCCTCGGGGCGGATCCCGAGGATCACGTCGCGGCCGGCGAAGCCCGCGAGGCCGCTGCGGTTGCGGACGACCTGCTCGTCGACCGTCAGCCGATGCTCGCCGAAGCTGACCTGGAGCTTCCCGTTCTCCTGCTCGAGCCGAGCGGCGACCAGGTTGATCGACGGCGAGCCGATGAAGCCGGCGACGAACTCGTTCACGGGGTTGTCGTAGAGCACCTGTGGCGTGTCCACCTGTAGTAGGTGGCCTGCGTTCATCACGGCGACCCGGTCGCCCATCGTCATCGCCTCGACCTGGTCGTGCGTGACGTAGATCGTCGTCACCCCGAGGCGGCGCTGCAGCTGGTGGATCTCGGCGCGCAGCTGGACGCGGAGCTTCGCGTCCAGGTTCGAGAGCGGCTCGTCCATCAGGAAGGCCTGCGGCTGGCGGACGATCGCGCGGCCCATCGCGACGCGCTGCCGCTGGCCGCCCGAGAGCGCGCGCGGCTTGCGCTTGAGGAACTCTTCGATCTTGAGAATGTGCGCGACCTGCTGGACGCGCTCCTTGATCTCCTTCTTCGGCAGCTTGTGCAGCTTCAGGCCGAAGGCGAGGTTGTCCTCGACGGTCATGTGCGGGTAGAGCGCGTAGCTCTGGAAGACCATCGCGATGTCGCGGTCCTTCGGCGTCAGGTCGTTGACGATCTGGTCGCCGATCCGGATCTCGCCGCCGGTGATCTCTTCGAGCCCGGCGAGCATCCGCAGGGCCGTCGTCTTGCCGCAGCCCGACGGGCCGACCAGCACCATTAGCTCGCCATCCCCGATCTCGAGGTCGAGGTCGTGCACCGCCTGCGTGCCGTCGTCGTAGACCTTCGAGACCGAGTCGTATGCGATCTCCGCCATGCGCGTATTAGTTTCGCACGATCAACGCCGCGTGAGCAGGGAGGCCTTCGCCGGCGTGGGTGGCGAGGACGGGCTCGCCCTCGGGAGCGATGCGGCGCTCGGCCGTCGTGTTCACGGCCACCGTGTGCCCGTCGCGCTCAAACGCAACCACCCCGGGCTCGGCGTCGAGCGGGCGGAAGCCCAGGCCAAGCGTCCGGCGCAGCTCGATCAGGCGGCGGTAGAGGTTGAGCAGCGAGCCTTTGTCGCTGCTCTCGTCGGCGACGTTCCTGTCGGCGGGGCCGACGAGCGGCAGCCAGGGCTCGCCCCTGGTGAAACCGCCTGACGCGTCCCACTGCATCGGGTGGCGCAGCCGGTCGCGCCCGGCACGGTCGAAGGGCGGCTCGTGTCCGGGCCCGTTCGCGAGCCCGAGCTCGTCGCCCTGGTAGACGAAGGCCACGCCCGGCAGCGTCAGCAGCAGCGCCGCCGCCGCGCGCAGGTTCTCCGGGCCGACGCGGGTCGCCAGCCGGTCGAAGTCGTGGTTCGACATCACCCAGGCCGCGCGCCGGAGCTCGGCGGCTGGCTCGATGGCCGCACGCAGGTGTTGCGCGTCCCAGGGCGAGAAGAGGAACTCGAAGGCGAAGACGAGGTCGAGCACCTCCAGCCAGCGCGCGTACTCGCCGGCCGGCCGGTAGACCTCGCCCACCAGCAGCGCGTCACCCGCGGCCTCGCGCAGCGCCCGCAGCGCCTCGATCGCCTCGGGCCGGTTCCCGGAGTAGCGCATCTCAAGCCGCGCGGCCTCCGGATCCAGCGGCAGCGGGAACGGCCTGCTCGCGGGCGGGTCGTCGCGCAGCTGGTCGTCCTTGACGAGCCTGTCGATCGCGTCCAGGCGGAACCCGTCCACGCCGCGCCCGAGCCAGAAGCGGACCACGTCCTGCATCGCGGCGACGACCTCCGCGTTGCGCCAGTTCAGGTCCGGCTGCTCGGGATAGAACGAGTGCAGGTACCAGCGGCCGGTCTCGTCATCGCGACTCCACGCAGGCCCGCCGAAGGCCGAGACCCAGTTGTTCGGCGGCCCGTCGACCGGCGACCAGATGTACCGGTCGGGGTGCTCGCGGAACCAGGGGTGCTCGATCGACGTGTGGCAGGCGACGAGGTCGAGCAGCACCCGCAGACCGCGTTCGTGGGCGGACGCGACGAGCTCGTCGAAATCGTCCAGCGTCCCGAACTGCGGGTCGATCCCGGTGTAGTCGGAGACGTCGTAGCCGAAGTCCGCGAGCGGCGAGGGGTAGATCGGCGAAAGCCAGAGCGCGTCCACGCCGAGGTAGACGAGGTGATCGAGCTGCTGCGTGATCCCGGGCAGGTCGCCGACCCCGTCGCCGTCCGAGTCCTGGAACGAGCGCGGATAGATCTGGTAGACGATCGCCTCCTGCCACCACATCGAGGAGCCGAGGATAGATGCCGCCAGGGGTAAGATCGGGACCCGTTCCCCGCGTCCCCAGGAGGAGTCGCCCGCGATGCCAACCGAGCCCGGAAAGATCCGCAACGTCGCCGTTACCGGACACCGCGGGACCGGAAAGACGTCGCTGGTGGAGGCGATGCTCTTTCAGGCCGGCGCGATCAACCGGCTCGGCACCGTCGAGGGAGGCACGACCACCTCGGACTGGGATGAGGACGAGCAGCGCCGCCAGATGTCGCTCGCCTCGTCGCTGTGTCACCTCGAGTGGCAGGGCCGCAAGATCAACCTGATCGACGCGCCAGGCGACGCGGGCTTCGCCGGCGACACCGTGGCCGCGCTGCGCGTCGTCGAGGGCACGCTGCTCGTAGCCAGTGCGGTGATGGGTGTCGAGGTGCAGACGAGCCGCGTCTGGAACCGCGCCGAGTCGCTCGACCTCCCGCGCGTCGTCTTCGTGAACATGCTCGACCGCGAGCGCGCCGATTTCTACCGCGCGCTCGAGCACTTCCGCACGCAGCTCTCCGAGCGCTGCGTCGCCGTGCACCTGCCGATCGGCACCGAGCACGAGCTGACGGGAATCGTCGACCTGCTGCACATGACCGCCTACGGCAGCCCGGAGGGCGAGCGCGAGAGCGGGCCGATGGAGATCCCCGAGGAGCTCGGCGACACGGTGCAGCAATACCGGACGCAGCTGCTCGACTCCGTCGTCGAGACGGACGAGGGCCTGATGGAGCGCTACCTCGAGGGCGAGGAGCTCGGCACCGAGGAGGTCGCGCACGCGCTCAAGGACGCGGTCACGCGCGGCGAGCTGTTCCCGGTCGCCTGCGGCGTGGCGACGAAGAACCTCGGCACGACGGCGGTGCTCGACCTGCTCGTCGAAGGCGTTCCCTCGCCGGCGAAGCGGCCGCCCTCGATCGACGTCGACGGCGCCGGCACGGCGGCCTTCGTCTTCAAGACCGTGGCCGACCCGTTCGCGGGCCGGATCAACCTCTTCCGCGTCCTCGCCGGAACGCTCGGCGGCGACGCGACGGTCGTGAACACCCGCTCGCACGCGAAGGAGCGCGTCGGCGCCCTGCTCACGCTGCAGGGCAAGGACCATGAGCCGGCCAAGGAGTTCGGCACCGGCGACATCGGCGCGGTCGCCAAGCTGAAGGAGACGACCACCGGCGACCTCCTGCTCGACGCCGAGCGCCAGGTCGAGCCGCCGAGGCTCGACTTCCCCGAGCCGGTGATGAGCTTCGCGGTCACGCCGAAGGCGAAGGGCGACGAGGAGAAGGTCGCCTCCTCGCTGCGACGCCTCGCCGAGGAGGACCCGACGCTCGTTCTGCGGCGCGACCCGCAGACCGGCGACCAGCTGCTCTCGGGGATGAGCCAGATCCACGTGGAGGTCGCAGTCGACCGCCTGCGCAACCGCTTCAGCGTGGATGTCGAGCTGCACCAGCCGCACGTCCCGTACCTGGAGACGATCCGCAAGGAGTCGCGCGCGCGGCACCGCTACAAGAAGCAGACCGGCGGCCGCGGCCAGTTCGGCGACTGCGAGATCGTGCTCGAGCCGCTGCCCGAGCGCGAGGGTTACGAGTTCGTGGACGAGATCGTCGGCGGCGTGATCCAGCAGGGCTTCCGGCCAGCGGTCGACAAGGGCATCCAGGAGGCGATGCAGCACGGCGAGCTCGCAGGCGCGCCCGTGCAGGGAGTCCGCGTCCGCCTCGTAGACGGCCAGCAGCACAACGTCGACTCTTCCGAGATGGCGTTCAAGATCGCCGGCTCGATGGCGTTCAAGGACGCCTACGCGAAGGCCGACCCGGTACTGCTCGAGCCGATCATGGAGCTCGAGGTGAGCGTGCCCGACGACGCCGTCGGCGCGGTCAACGGCGACCTCAACTCGCGGCGCGGCAGGCTGCAGGGAATGGAGCCGGTCGGCGGGATGACCTCCATCAAGGCCGAGGTGCCGATGGCGGAGATCCTCACCTACGCCCAGGCGCTGACCTCGCTGACGGGCGGGCGTGGCGACTACCACATGCACTTCCTGCGCTACGAGGAGGTTCCCACGCACATCGCGCAGAAGATCATCGACGAGACCAAGAAAGAGCTGGAAGAAGCCAAGGTCTGACTCTGGTTGGCTAAGGTCCTCCGCGACATGCGCGTCACGCGGCAGGCCATCACCGCCCTGCGCACGTGTGCGATCTGCGAGCGGTCATTGCTCGTCGGCGAGCGCTCGGTGCGCTACTCGGCCGACGGCGAGAACTTCGTCGACGTCTGCCCGCTCTGCCAGGACGTCGCGCTCGAGCACGGCTGGGTGAAGGAGGGCAGCCCGATCACGCCCGTCGTCAACGACCGCCGGCGCAAGCGGCGGGGCCTCGTCTCCGCGCTGCTGGGGGAGCCGCGCAGGGCCACGGTCGAGCCGGTCGTGGACGAGCCGATCCTGCGCCGGCTGTCGGTGCCGGAGCTGGCGATGGTCGAGGCGGCCGATCTGTTCAACGAGAGCGCGTTTCGCCGCACGATCGCGGGGATCGCCAAGAGCCTCGGCATGCCGAAGGCGTCGATCGTGCCGCTGTCCGGGACGAACAACGAGGTCGTCCTGAGCGTCGCCTGGGACATCTCCTGGTACCAGTACCGCATCACCCCGGACTCGGCTCAGCCGGTGCGCCTGGCCGAGCGCGGGCACGATCCGCGCGAGCTGGAGGCGATGTTCACGAGCTGGAACGCGAAGCTCACGCCCGACGGCCGCATCGCGCCTGACATCTCGCCGGTCTAGCACCGACCCGCGTCCTCCCTACAATCCGAGACAGGATGATCTATTGCGTGATCCCGCGCGAGCTCGAGGGCGAGCTCTACGAGAAGATGGTCGAGTACTACAAGGACAACCCGAACGTGACCGTCATCGTCGACCGGCGCGAGGGCGAGGACCGGCGCAAGGGCCGGGTCTTCGGCGGCAAGCGCACGATCCGCGACCGGCGCCGCGCTCACCCGGGCCGGTTCCCCGAGACGGACCCGCCTGAGTAAGATCGCCGCCGTGGCGACGGCGACCAAGAGCTTCAAGAACTTCATCGGCGGCGAATGGGTGGACGCTGCCTCCGGCGAGACCTTCGAGACGAGCAGCCCCGCGACCGGCGAGGTGCTCGGCGTCTTCCCGAAGTCGAGCGCCGAGGACGTTGACCGCGCGGTCGAGGCGGCGAAGGCGGCCTACGAGGAGTGGCGGCTCGTCCCGGCGCCGCGCCGCGGCGAGATCCTCTTCCGCTTCGGCGCGCTGCTGGCCGAGCGCAAGGACGAGGTCGCCGAGCTGATGGCGCGCGAGATGGGCAAGGTGCTGCCCGAGGCCGCCGGCGACGTCCAGGAAGCGATCGACATGAGCTACTACATGGGAGGCGAGGGTCGGCGCCTCCATGGCCAGACGACCCCCAGCGAGCTGCGCGACAAGTTCAACATGAGCGTGCGCCAGCCGATCGGCGTGGTCGGCGTGATCACGCCCTGGAACTTCCCGATCGCGATTCCGTCCTGGAAGATCGCGCCCGCGCTCGTCTGCGGCAACACGATCGTCTTCAAGCCGGCCACCGACACGCCGCTGCTGGGCGAGCGCTTCGTCGAACTGCTCGTCGAGGCCGGTGTCCCGGCCGGCGTAATCAACGTCGTGCACGGCGGCGGCGGCGAGGTCGGCGACCGGCTCGTGCGCCACCCGGACGTGCCTGTGATCACGCTCACCGGCTCGCGGGAGACCGGCGTCGCGGTGCTCGAGGCCGCGGCCCAGAACCTGAAGCACGTCCACCTCGAGCTCGGCGGCAAGAACGCGATCATCGTGCTCGACGACGCCGATCTCGACCTGGCCGTCGAGGGCATCGTCTGGTCGGCGTTCGGCACGTCCGGCCAGCGCTGCACCGCGGCCTCGCGCGTGATCGTGCAGGAGGGTGTCTACGAGGAGCTGCAGAAGCGCCTCGTCACCTCCGCGGAGAAGCTGCGCCTCGGCCCCGGCTGGGAGGAGGGGGTCGACGTCGGCCCGGTGATCAACAAGCGGGCGCTCGAGAAGATTCATTCGTACACCGAGATCGGCGTGGGCGAGGGCGCGAAGCTGCTCACCGGCGGCGAGGTCGCGAGCGGCGACGGCCTGAGCGAGGGGAGCTTCTACCGCCCGACCATCTTCGGTGACGTCGACCCGCAGATGCGCGTCGCCCAGGAGGAGATCTTCGGCCCGACGACCGCGCTGATCCGGGTGAAGGACGTGGACGATGCGATCCGCGTCTCGAACGGGATCGAGTTCGGGCTCTCGTCCTCGATCTTCACGCGCGACGTGAACACCGCCTTCCGCGCGATGCGCGACCTCGAGGCCGGGATCACCTACATCAACGCCGGCACGATCGGCGCCGAGGTGCACCTGCCCTTTGGCGGCGTCAAGGGCACCGGCAACGGCCACCGCGAGGCGGGCCAGGCGGCGCTCGACGTCTTCACCGAGTGGAAGTCGATCTACGTCGACTACTCCGGCAAGCTGCAACGCGCCCAGATCGACACCGGCGAGTAGCGCCGCCGCTTGAACCGGAAACTCGTCGTCTTCGTTCCGCGCGAGGCGCTCGACCCGCTGCGGGAGGCGCTGTTCGCCGCCGGCGCCGGCCGGATCGGCGACTACGAGCGCTGCTCCTGGTACACGGAGGGGACGGGCACGTTTCTCGGCGGCGCGGGCTCGTCGCCGAGCGTCGGCCAGCCGGGGCGCGAGCAGCGGGTCGCCGAGCTGCGGCTCGAGACCGTCTATCCGGAGGAGCGCGAGGCCGAGGTCGTCGCCGCGCTGCGCGAGTCGCACCCGTACGAGGAGCCGGCGTTCGACCTCTACCCGCTCGCGTGAAGGCGCGGCTTTCGACCGACGGCGGCTCGCGCGGCAACCCGGGGCCGGCGGCCTACGGTTACGTGCTCGAGGCAGAGGACGGGACGGTGCTCGACGCTCGTGGCGAGGCGATTGGCACGGCCACGAACAACGTCGCCGAGTACAGCGGCCTGATTGCCGGCCTGGAGTCGGCGCTCGAGCGCGGCGTCGAGGAGGTCGAGGTCGTTTCGGACTCGGAGCTGCTCGTCAAGCAGATGCGCGGCGAGTACAAGGTCAAGAACGAGACCTTGCGCGTGCTGGTAGACGATGCGAACGCACTGGCCGACAAGCTGAAGCGGGTCACCTACACCGCGGTCCGCCGCGAACACAACGAGCTGGCCGACCGTTTGGTGAACGAAGCGCTCGATTCGGCCGCCTAGAGCCGCGGCTATACTTTCGCGTTCCGCGGATGTAGCTCAGTTGGCTAGAGCGTCTGCTTGCCATGCAGAAGGTCGTGGGTTCGAATCCCATCATCCGCTCTGAAAAAGCCCCGCTAGACGGGGCTTTTTGATGGGTGACCTTGTCTGATTCCTCTCGCGACTACCGCCGCAGGTACGTCAGGACGGCGAGCACGCGGCGATTGTCCTCAGGCGCCTCTTTGATCCCGAGCTTCTGGAATGCCCCGCGGATGTGCGTCTCGACCGTCTTCGGGCTGAGCCAGAGCGCCCTGCCGATGCCCTGGTTCGAGCGACCCTCGGCCATGAGTCCGATGATCTCGCGCTCGCGCGGCGTGAGATCCGCAACGGGATCGCCTCGTCGTCGTCGAGCGAGCAACTCCTCGACGACGGCCCTGTCGACGACGCACTCACCCGCTGCGACCCGATCCACCGCGTCGAGCAGTTGCTCAATGCGGCCGACGCGTTCCTTCATCAGGTAGCCGACCTTCTCGGGCTTCTCTTCGACGAGTCGCAACGCGTACTCGGGCTCGAGGTGTTGAGAGAGGACGAGGACCGCCGTCGTGGGGTAGCGCGAGCGGATATCGCTGGCCGCGCGCAACCCTTCGTCGGTGTGCGTCGGCGGCATGCGGATGTCGACCAGGGCGACATCCGGGCTCAGGTCCCGCACGCTCGTCAGCAGAGCCTCGGCGTCGCCGACCTGGTCGACGACCTCGACGCCGTGCTCGATCAGTAGGCGAGCGACCCCCTCGCGGACGAGCGGTGCATCGTCGGCGATTACGACCCGCATGGGATGAAGGCGCGAACGGTCGTGCCTCGAGCGGCCTCGCTCTCGAGGGTCAACGTCGCGTCGAGCGCCTCGAGTCGGTCGCGGAGTCCAGCCAGGCCCGAGCCAGGCGTAACGCCGGCACCGCCGATTCCGTCGTCCACCACCGCAACCTGAAGCGCCGCTGGTTCCCGTTCGAGTAGCACCGATGCCTCGGTTGCCGAGGCGTGTTTCGCGACATTCGTGAGCGCTTCCGAGACGACGAAGTAGGCGGCGAGCTCGATCGGATCTGACAGACGTCCTCCCACCGTGCCGTGCACCATCACCGGCAGCGGTGCTCGTCGTGCAAGCGCCTCCACGGCCGCTTCGAGACCCTCGTCCCTGAGCAGCGCCGGGTGGATTCCCCGTGCCAGCTCGCGGAGCTCGACAAGCGCCCCCTCGACGTCGTCCTGTGCGCGCGAGAGGACGTCCGCTGCGGCCGGGTCGGCGCGAGCTGCTTCGAGGCCAAGGGCGACGGAAAGGGTCACGAGGCGCTGCTGCGCTCCGTCGTGGAGGTCGCGTTCGATCCGGCGCCGTTCGGCGTCCGCAGCGGCGACGATCCGGCCGCGCGACGCGCGCACCTCTGCGAGCTGAGAACGCACCTCGGCCGCCAGCCGCTCGTTCTCGAGCAGGAGCCCGGCGGTGGCCCTGACCGACTCCACCAGGGCCGGTTCATCGAGCAAGGCCGGATCGTGAACGAGCGCGGCGATCTCCTTGCCGCCTGCGGTTACCGCGGTGACGGTCCGGTCCGTTCCGTCGGGCAGTGAGACCGGTCGTCCGGTCGCGTCGACGGAGCGGCCGTCGGCGAGCCGGTACGCAACCTCGAGCGTCGGATCGCCAAGCGCCTGCGCGAGACGCTCGCGCATGCCTCCCGCCTCCGTCGGCAGTTCGACGACGAGCTCGGAGAGCTCGGGCCTGCGCAGGCGCGACCACACGATCCCCGCGACGATGCCCAACGGCATCGAGACGGCGACCGCTCGGACGATCGTCTCCAGGGCCGAGCTGACCGAGTCGGTCGCAAGCACCCAACCAAGGCAGATGACCGCGCTCGTCGCGGTGACGGCCGCGGCGACGAGCAGTGGCCCCTGCGCGCGTCGTGCGGGCCCACCTAGGACGCGCAATCGCCGCACCACGAGGACTAACACGACCAGGCCGACGACGATCGCGGTGATCTCCTGCGTTCGGTCGACGGTGTGCGCGACGGTCTCGTGCGGCGCAAGACTGAGGACGTCACGCGTGTCCGTATCGACGAACGCGCCGACGAGCTGACCGCCTAGCGTCGCTACGTACGCTCCGGAGATCGCGATCTGGGCTACGCGCGACCACGGGCGCCCGTCCGGAAAGGCGAGGACAAGGTGAACGAGTAGCGCCGCCCACAGACCTTCGAGGAGGAAGCCGAGCGTCCACAAGGCATCCGGGGCGGCCCACACGAGATCTGCGCCCAGGAGTGTGAAGCTCGCCGTAGCTAGCAGCCATCCTGATCGACGCCAGCGCGGCCGCTCGCGCACCGCGAGCGCAGCCGCCACCAGGGCCCACGAAAGAGCGAGGTCCGCGGCGACTCGCATCCCGGAGACGTGACCGTCGAGGCCGAGTCGACCGACTGCAAGCCCCGCGGCGACGACGACCGGCAGGAGAAGCACCGGGTCGCCCCGTACCCTGCGGCTCGGCGATGCTTTGAGAGCTGTAGAGGCCATCACTCCAGGAGCGCGGCGAACGCCGCCGCCGAGAGCTTCGACTTCGAGATGAAGCCGCGCGCGCCGCACGCCTCCACCCTTCGCCCGTAGTCGTCTGCCTGCCGGGAGGAGATGAGGATGACGGCGGGCCCGTCCCCGGCCGCGAGCTCCGTCGCGACCGCGAAGCCGTCGCGGTCGGGGAGCTGCACGTCGAGGAGTACCGCATCCGGCGCATCGGCTGCGACCGCATCCAGGGCTTCCGCAGCGTCCGCCGCCTCGCCGGAGACCACGTAGCCGGCGCGTTCCAGCAGCTCCCGCGCGACGGCGCGAAACGGCTGGTGGTCGTCGACGATCAACACGCGTGTGCCCACAGTCGTGATCGTCGCACACCTGTCCCTGAAGCTTCCCAGGGTTTTCCCTGGAATCCGACGGATTCGGTGGAATCTCCGGGCGTTGCGGTGGATGATGAACGGCGTGAGCTCCGGTCTGGCGCCTGCACACGCATCGGCGTATCGCCGAATCCGCCTGGCGGTCGTCGCGGCGTCCGTTGTCGCCGCGATCGTGGGCTCCGTCTTGCTCGCAACGCATCGCTCCAGCGAGAAGGTTGGTGTCCAGAGGGGCTCGATCCTCGCGCCCGCGCTGCCGGCAGGCGGCAAGGTGGTCGCTCGGATTCGCGTCGGGCGCGCTGTGCCGCCGGTGAGGGCAGGCGGAGCGTTGGCCGTCGGTGAGGGCGCCGTCTGGGCAATGAGCAACTCCCAAGCGACGCTCATGCGGATCGACCCGGTGCGGAACGCAGTCGTCGCGAGAATCAAGGTCTATCCCCCGGAAACGGTTGCCGCAGGCGACGGCGCCGTTTGGCTCTCCAATCCGTCCGACGACACGGTCACTCGAATCGACCCCTCAACGAACAAGGTCACCGCGACCATCCATGTCGGCCCGAGTCCAGAGGGGATCGCCGTCTCGCCGGGAGCCGTGTGGGTCGCGACCGCGGGCGGCCCCAGCGTCTCACGGATCGATCCCGCGACGAATCGAGTCGTGGCGACCATCGCCGTCGGACCGAAGCGCGCCTGTTGCGCCGAGCACATGAGCGTGATCGCGTCGCCCCGCGCCGTCTGGGCGGCCGTCCCGTACGGGAACAGGCTGGTGCGCATCGATCCTGCAACGAACCGCGTGGTTGCGACCGCGGCGCTCGACTATGAACCGTGCGGATACCTCGCCGCCGACAGGACAGGCGGCGTCTGGTCGTCCGCCTGCGGCGCCGACGTGGTAGCGCGGGTCGACGCTCGCACGAACGAGCTCACGGCCCGGGTGGCCGAGGTGGAACCAGTTGGCCTCGAAGTCGCCTTCGGCTCCGTCTGGGTCGCCGATTCCGGTTCCGGGAACGTGGATCAGATCGACCCGCGTACGGGTCGGCTCGTGGCGAGGCTGCACGTCAGCGGCCTCATCGTGCGGCTCGGCGCCGCCTTCGGCTCGATCTGGGTCAACGACGACTTCGGTCGCGTGCTTCGGATCAAGCCGCAGCGCTGACCCATTCGGCACTCAGGGCTTTCCCTCGACCTGCGCTCACCCCAGGGTGATCCCCGAAGTCCTGGGCTTCTACCGGTGCTTCGATCGTCGCGTGTCACACCAGCGGAACGATCGAAGAGGAGGAGTCATGAGCAGCATGATCGGGACGACGATCGTGGGAGTCGCCGCGCTTGCCTGCGCCGCCGGAGCGATCGCAGGCCGCCCGAACGGCAACGTCGGGCGCCAAGCCTCCGCGGCCTCCCGGAGCTCCAGTCGTTGTCGCGGATCCGGCCATCGTTCGTCTCGGCGGGTCGGCCTCGGTGACCGTGCGCGGGCTCGCGGGCCGGCGGCTCGAGGTGCGACTCGTCGGCGCCACGACGCCGGCTGGCGTCCCGCTCGGATGGAGGCCGCTCCGTCTCGCGGGCAAGGTCTGGCGTGGAAGCCTGCCGACGCCGGCTCTTCGCGGCATCTACCCGATCGAGGTGCGGGCCGGCGCCGGGCAACCAGTCGCGCGGTCGGTGAACTGGATGCTCCGTGTCTTCGCAGCAGGAACGCTTTCCCGCCCCTCGTTCGCCAGGCCCGAAGGCGTGGCGAAATGGTGGGTGAGGACCGCTACAGGCCATGCACGGTTGATCGCGCTCAGACGCTGGCCCCGGCCAGGTTTCGACCTGCGCGATCAGCGGCTCCACCAACTGCTCGTGGTCGCCTATTCGCCGGTCGGACACCCAGACGTCGAGGATCGCCTCGGCATGTTCGTCACTGCCGTCCGCAACGGCTTCGACGGCCGCTGGCGCCTGCTCGAAGCGACGTTGCAGCCCTGAGCAAGTCAGGGGCCCCGCTAGACGGGCTTTCGTCGCCTCGCCGTAACGACGTGCGACGATGACGAGGTGCCGTCGAACCCATTGACCGCGGAAGCCCGGGCGCGGCTCCTCGAGCAGCTGGTCGTGCGACCCGGCGAATCGGCAGGCATTGCAACGAGAGATCCCGGCTGGACCGGCGGTGAGGACCTGGCG
The DNA here is from genome assembly GCA_963717725.1 of uncultured Actinomycetes bacterium. Classification (GTDB taxonomy): domain Bacteria; phylum Actinomycetota; class Thermoleophilia; order Gaiellales; family Gaiellaceae; genus AC-32. The sequence continues at coordinate 134,272 of CAVQWS010000027.1, read as the reverse complement.
CACCTCGCCGGGGATGGGTTGCACAAACGGGCGAAGGATGCGCTCGAGCGAGGGATCGCGGAGCTTTCCGACGCGCAGGAGCTGCTCTGGGCGAGCGACCGCTACGCGGTGCTCGTCGTGCTGCAGGCGATGGACGCGGCGGGCAAAGACTCCGCGATCGAGCACGTGATGAAGGGCGTGAATCCGCAGGGCGTGCAGGTCGTTTCGTTCAAGAAACCCTCCGAGGAAGAGCTCGACCACGACTTCCTCTGGCGCACAGCCAAAGCGGTGCCCGAGCGAGGCCGGATCGGCATCTTCAACCGCTCTCACTACGAGGAGGTTGTCGCGCTCAAGGTGCACCCGGAGTGGCTGGAGGCCCAGCGCCTGCCGCCCGGCGACCGTGACGAGCGGTTCTGGCAAGAGCGGTACGAGGACATCAACACGTTTGAGCGTCACCTCGATCGCGGCGGGACGAAGATCGTGAAGTTCTTCCTCCACGTCTCGAAAGAGGTGCAGAAAGAGCGCTTCCTCGCCCGGCTCGACACTCCCGGCAAAGAGTGGAAGTTCAACGCCGCGGACGTCGACGAGCGGGCGCGGTGGGACGACCACATGCGCGCATTCGAGGACGCGCTGACGGCCACCTCCACCGCCTGGGCTCCCTGGTACGTGATTCCGGCCGACCACAAGGCGGTCACACAGGCCCTGGTCGCACAGGTGCTCGTCGAGACGGTCAGGTCGCTCGACCTCCACTGGCCCGAGGTCTCCGAGGCGGAGCACGCGGCGAATCTCGAGGCGCGGCGGAGGCTCGAGTCAGAGGAAGACGGGGTTTCGTGAGCTACGTGGCAAGCGAGGAAGGTGCGTCAGCGACGGCCGAACCAGGAACGTCGGTTGCATGGCACACGCTCGCTCCCGACGACGCCGTCGAGCGCCTCGACGTCGACCCCGGAAGCGGCCTCTCGGTCGCCGAAGCCTCGTCTCGGCTCACCTCGGTCGGCCCGAACAAGTTCACCGAGGCCGCGGTCGAACCGCGTTGGCGCGCGTTCGTGCGGCAGTACCGCGACCCGATGCAGATCGTCCTGCTCGTCGCGGGGATCGGCAGCCTCTACCCGCTGAAAGAGCTCGGCACCGGGCTCGTCCTGCTCTTCCTGACCCTGTTCAACGCCGTGCTCGGCCTGCGGCAGGAGGGAAAGGCGGCCGAGGCGGTCGCGGCGCTACAGAAGATGATGATCGTCAAGGCACGCGTGCTTCGCGACGGCGAGCTCGTCCAGATCCCGGCCGAAGAGCTGGTGCCCGGAGACGTCGTCTCGATCGAGGCGGGCGACGTCGTGCCCGCCGACGGCCGCCTGCTGTCGGCGGCGACGCTCGAGGTGGCGGAGTCGGCGCTGACCGGGGAGAGCATGCCGGTCTCCAAGGGCGTGGACGTGGTCGATTCGGCCGAGACGCCCCTCGGTGACCGCACGGACATGGTCTACATGAACACGAACGTGACGCGGGGCTCCGGCTCGCTTGTCGTGACCTCGACCGGCATGTCGACAGAGGTCGGGCACATCTCGCGCATGCTCCAAACGACGGAGGACTCGGAAACGCCGCTCACGGTCCAGCTGAAGAAACTGACCAACCAGATCCTGTTCATCGCAGGCGCCGCGGTCGCGATCTCGATCATCCTCAACCTCTCGCGCGACCAGAGCTTCGACACCGTCTTCACGGCCGCGATTGCCTTCGCCATCTCCGCAATCCCGACCGGGCTTCCCGCGGTCGTCACGACGATCCTCTCGTACGGGACACAGATGCTCGCGAAGGCGAACGCGATCATGAAGCGGCTCCGGTCGACCGAGACGCTCGGCTCGACGTCGGCGATCAACTCCGACAAGACCGGGACGCTCACGCTCAACCAGATGACCGCCGTCGAGCTGACGATCCCCGGCCGGCGCTACACGATCTCGGGCGGCGGCTATTCGACCGAGGGGACGATCAAGCACGTCTTCGGCCCGCCCGAGGTGCCGCTCGAGCAGTTCCTGCTGCCGATGGCGCTGTGCGAGGACGCCGTCGTCAAGGACGGCGAGCTGGTCGGCGACCCGACCGAAGGTGCGCTCGTCGTGCTCGCCGAGAAGGGCGGCCTGGCCGCGGTCGAGACGAAGGAGAAGTACCCACGCCTCGCAGAGCTCCCGTTCGACTCGGCGTACAAGCTGATGGCCACCTTCCACCGGATGCAAGACGAGGCCGGCCGTGACGTCGTCCGCGCCTTCGTCAAGGGCGCGCCCGACCAGCTACTTGCGCGGGCGGCGTCACGGCCCGAGCCGGAGGACCTGTCGATCGTCCCCGCGGACGACGCGTTCAAGCAGCGCTACATGGACGAGAACGAGCGCCTCGCCAGCCAAGGCCTGCGCGTGATGGCGACCGGCCGGAAGGACTTCGATCCCGGCGGGTTCGATCCGTCGGCTGATCTGCTCCCGCTGCTGGACGGCCTGACCATGCTGGCACTCGTCGGGATCGTCGATCCGCCGCGGCCGACGGCGAAGTCGGCGATCGAGACCGCCCACGCCGCAGGAATCCGCGTGCGGATGATCACCGGCGACCACGCCGTCACGGCGGCGGCCATCGCCAAGGAGCTCGGCATCCCCGGCAAGGCGATCACCGGCGCCGAGTTCCAGGCCATGTCCGACGACGAGCTCGACACCGCGATCGACGAGATCGGCGTGATCGCGCGCGTAGCCCCTGAAGACAAGGTGCGCCTGGTCGAGTCCCTGAAGCGGAAGGGCCAGATCGTCGCAATGACCGGAGACGGGGTGAACGACGCCCCGGCCTTGAAGAGCGCCGACATCGGGATCGCGATGGGCATCACCGGCACGGAGGTCTCGAAAGAGGCGGCGACGATGATCCTCACCGACGACAACTTCGCGACGATCGTGAAGGCCGTTGAGCTCGGCCGCGGCCTCTACGACAACCTGACGAAGTACATCCGCTTCCAGATGGGAGTGCTGGTCGGCTTCATCGTCACCTTCCTCGGCGCCAGCATCTTCAACATCGTCGGCGGCGTGCCGTTCGTCCCGCTCCAGACGCTCTACATCAACTTCACTACGCAGGTCCTCCAGGCGATCGGCCTTGGCTACGGCAAGCCGGCGGAGGGCCTGATGAGGCGCAAGCCGCGCTCCTCCGACGAGCCGATCCTGCCGCGGCCGCTCTTGATCTGGGTCTGCATCGCGGGCCTCGTTCTCGGCGGATCGACGCTCGGCGTAATCGGCTGGGCGGACGACCACTACGGGAGCAGCGCGATCGCGCGCACCATGGGGATGACGACGTTCGCGCTCAGCAACGTCGTCTTCTCGCTGGCCACCCGGGACGAGCGGCGCTCGATCTTCTCGCTCGAGGTGCTCGAGGACCGGATGTTCCTGCTCTGCAGCGGCGGCTCGCTCGCGGCGATCCTGTTCGGCACCGAGCTCGGCGTCTTCCAGCGGATCCTCGGCACGGTTCACCTCGACCTGCACCAGTGGCTCGTCTGCATCGTGGTCGGGCTCGCGATCGTGCCGGTGTCCGAGGCGAGGCGGCTCTTGCTACAGCGGCGCGGCTCGGCGACGGGGCCGGTCGACGGGCCGCCGGAAACCGTGCCGGCCGTGAGCCCTGCTCCTTAGTCCCGCTAGGCAGCGTTTTCGTGGCCGAAGAGCCGAGGCTGGTCGGTTTCGGCAGTCAAGACGTTCGCATCCTGCCTGGCGCTTGGGAGTTCGGAGTCCGGCGTGAGGTCGCCTTCATCGCTTGCGCTGCGGTCTCGGCGCCCGCCCCGAAGCGAAGCAGACGGCCGCCGAAGGCGATCGAGCACACCGAGAACCAGGCCCAGCCGAGAGCGAGGCCGGCGATCACGTCGGTCAGCCAGTGGACATCGAGAAGCACGCGGCTGGCGGCGACCGCGACGGCGAGGCCGACGGCGAGCCCTGCGAGCAATGCCCGTGCCGGCCGCCCGCGACGGCGCCCGATCAGGAGAGCCGCGCACGCGTAGAACGCGGCGGCCGTCGCGGAGTGGCCGCTCGGGAACGACGGCCCCAGCGTCGCTGCGGCGGGATTGAATGCCGGCCTCACGCGATTCGCGAGATCCTTCACTGTCAGGGTGAGGATCTCCTCGCCACCAATCACGGCGACGACGAATGGAATCACCCACACGCTCCGCTCGACGATCGTCTCGGTCACCGCGAGGAGGACGCACAGCGCGACGACCAGGTAGATGCCGCCGAACTGGGTGACGACGCTCAGTCCGTCCGTCGAGAACGTCGACCCGTGCGCGTTGCCCCACTTCGCGGCGCCGTTGTCGACTCCGTGCAGATGGGCGTTCGACCGCACGAGGTACGCGAGCAGCCCGAACAGGACGCCGCCGGCGATCACGACGAGCAGGGCGAGCGTCAGAGCAAGGCCGGTCGCTGCGGCGGGGTCGAGTCGCGAACGCAGCGCACGGCGCAGAGTTTGGTGGCGGCCGACCGTCTCGCCGATTCTTCGTGCGCCCTCGGAGGCCGGCTGGGTCGATGCAACGGTGCGAGGAAGCAGCCAGACCACCAAGCCGGTCGCAAGGCCGACGGTCAGAGCCAGGATGAGAAGTAACAGGAGCGGCATGGGTTAGAAGGTGTCGAGATGGGCAAACGTGTCCGTCATCGCCACGGTCAAAACACATTCTGGGGTTCGTTTTCAGCCTCGCCGCGAACAGGAGCAGCCTGCGGCCGTCCTCGGGCCGCGTGAAGGCGGGCTATCCGAACGGCTCGGTGCGCTCGCCGACGGCCATCCGGTCGTCACCTTCTTCCTGGTGATGCTCGGCGGCCTGGTCGTCATCGCCGGGCTTTCGATCCTGCTCGGGCTGCTCGTCACTCACGTGGTCGAGACCGGCAGCGTCGGCGCCGCGGACGAGCGAGTCAACGTGTGGCTCGCGGCCCATCGCACGCCAACGCGCACCGACGCATCGCTCATCGGCTCGATCGTCGCCGGGGGCGTCGTGCTGCCGATCATCGTGGGCGTCCTGGCGCTCGTGGCCGCGATCTTTCGCAAGTGGGCGCTGGTGGCGTTCTTCATCTTCACGCTCGCCGTCGAATCGGCGACCTACCGCGCGACCACGCTCGTCGTGCACTCACACCGCCCGCGCGTTCACCGCCTCGAAGGTCTGCCCGTGAACGCGAGCTATCCATCCGGGCACACCGCCGCATCGATCGCCGTGTACGGCGGGCTCGCGCTCTTGATCACCTCGCGCTTCCGGAACCGGACGGTTCGCATCGTCACCTGGCTACTTGCGGTCGGGATGGTCGCGTTCGTCGCGACCTCGCGCATGTACCGCGGCATGCACCATCCCCTCGACGTCGCCGGCGGCGTCGTCGTCGGGATTGCGGCCCTGTGCGTCCTGGTCCTTGCGTGTCGGTCGGCGAAAGCGGCGGCGAAATGAAGGTTGCGGTCATCGCCCATGCCGGCAAGTCGTTCGGCGGCGGCTTGCCGGAGCTACGCCGTGTGCTCGAAGCCGAGGGGATCGAAGACCCGTTCTGGGTCGAGGTTCCCAAGAGCAAGAAAGCGCCGGCGCAGGTTGAGCGCGCGCTCGAGGAGGGCGCGGAGCTCGTCTTCGCCTGGGGCGGCGACGGCATGGTGCAGCGCTGCGTCGACGTCCTCGCGGGGTCGAGCGTCGAGCTCGCGATCGTCCCTGCAGGCACCGCGAACCTCTTCGCCTCGAATCTCGGTATCCCGCAGGACATCGAAGAAGCGGTGGCGATCGGCCTCCGGGGCGACCGCCGCGAGCTCGACGTCGGCACGTTCAACGGCGAACGCTTCGCGGTCATGGCCGGTGCCGGCTTCGACGCCGCGATGATCCGCGATGCCGGCGATGGCGGCCTCAAGGAGCGCTTCGGTCGCGCCGCCTACGTCTGGACCGGCTCCGAGAACCTCCGCCTGAAGCCGTTTCGCGCAAAGATCGAAGTCGACGGAGCGGAGTGGTTCAAGGGCAAGGCAAGCTGCATCCTGCTCGGGAACGTCGGCAAGCTCTTCGGGGGCCTCGAGGCGTTCGAGGACGCGCGTGTAGACGACGGAAAGCTGGAGGTCGGAGTCGTGACCGCCGACGGCGTGCTCGACTGGTCGCGAATGATCACGCGCGCTGTTGCCGGGTCGGTCACGCAATCTCCGTTCGCGCAGACGACCAAAGCGCGCGACGTCAAAGTCAAGCTCTCGCGGAAGGTCGTCTACGAGCTCGACGGTGGCGATCGGACCAAGGTGAAGTCGTTCGAGGTCAAGGTCGAGCCCGGCGCAATCAGCGTCTGCGTCCCATCAACCAGAGAGGAACTTCATGAGTGAGATCCGTCCGGCACGTGAGCTCCGCCATGCAAAGAGTGCCGGCGAGGGCTTCGTCAACAGCGCGGCATTCGAATGGCTTTCCCGCGCGGGGTTCGTGGCCCGTTCCGCGATCTACGCCATCATCGGCGTCCTCGCCTTCAAGCTCGCGATCGGGTCCGGCGGCAAGTTGACGACCAGCAGGGCGCACTGGACACCGTCGCGAACCAGCCGTTCGGCTCGTTGCTGCTCACGCTGCTCGCCATCGGCCTCGGCGGCTACGCGGTGTGGCGGTTGTTCCGTGCCGCGCTAGGACGCGGGCCCGAGGGCTCGGACAGTGGTTTCGAACGCCTAGCGGCACTCGTGAGCGGTCTCGCGTACGGCGCGTTGTGCGTGCTTGCCGTCGAGATCCTGGTCGGATCCGGCTCGAGCAGCAGCACCAATCCGAGCAGCACGGCTGCAGGCGTCCTCGGGTGGCCGGGTGGCCCATGGATCGTCGGAGCGGTCGGCCTGGTGATGATCGGTGTCGCGCTCTACCAGGCTTACAAGGGAATCACGCAGAAGTTCCTCGACGACTCGAAGACCGAGGAGATGTCTCCGGCCGTCCGCAAGTGGATCGGACGCGTTGGAACGGTTGGTCTTGTCGCGCGAGCGGTCGTGTTCGGCCTGATCGGGATCTTCCTCGTCAAGGCTGCGCTCGATTACGACCCAAAGACTGCCGTCGGTCTCGACGGGGCGCTCGCGAAGCTCGTCAACCAGCCGTACGGCCCGTGCTGCTCGGCATCGTCGCCGTCGGGCTGATCGCGTTCTCGCTCTACTCGCTCAGCGACGCTCGCTACCGCAAGATTTGAGCGCACGCGTCGACCCGGTGCGCCCAATCCGCGATGCCCTCTTCCCCCTGGAGTGCTGGTTCGGCGAGCAGGTCACGCAGCAGATCAGCCGCCATCATCGGCGACGCCTCAAGAGGATCGGTCAGCTTCGGGCGCTCGAGCCAACGGCCGGCGGGTGGGCAGATGAGGGCATGCTGCCGCGCTCCGGTAACGCGATCGAGATCCTCATCGACGGCGCGCAGGCGCTGCCGGCGATCGCGGAGGCGTTGCGTTCCGCGAAGTCGCATGTCCACCTGACGGGGTGGCACTTCTCGCCCGACTTTGCACTCGAGCGGGACGGCGAGCCGCTCGTGCTCCGCAACCTGCTCGGGGAGCTGGCGGAGCGCGTCGACGTTCGCGTGCTGGTGTGGGCAGGCGCACCATTGCCGCTCTTCCGTCCTTCGCGCAAGGACGTACGGGAGATGCGCGATCGCCTCGTGGGCGAGTCGAAGGTTCAGTGCGCGCTCGACTCGAAGGAGCGCCCGATGCATTGCCACCACGAGAAGACGATCATCGTCGACGACCGCGTCGCGTTCGTCGGCGGGATCGACCTCACCTCCGAGTCGGGCGACCGTTTCGACTGGAACCACCACCCGTCGCGCGCGGACGTCGGCTGGCACGACGCCTGCGCGCGCATCGAGGGGCCCGTGGTCGCCGACGTGGGAGAGCATTTCCGGATGCGGTGGCGCGAGGTGACGGATGAGACGCTGGCCGCAGTGGATCCGCCGGCGGCGGCCGGGGACGTCGAGTTGCAGATCGTGCGGACGATTCCAGAGCGCATTTACGACGCAGAGCCGAAGGGTGACTTCGGCATTCTCGAGTCCTACCTGCGGGGCCTCAAGGCCGCCCAACGGTTCATCTACCTCGAGAACCAGTTCCTGTGGTCACCTGAGATCGAGGCCGTGCTCCTGGACAAGATCGCGAATCCGCCGCACCCGGACTTCCGCGTCGTGCTCGTCCTGCCGGCGAAGCCGAACAGCGGCTCCGACGACACGCGGGGAATGCTCGCATGCCTGATCGAGGCCGACGACGACGCTGGGCGCGTCCTCGCGTGCACGCTGTACGCCCGCTCCGAGCAACACACCGACCCCGTGTACATTCACGCGAAGATCGCGATCATCGATGACGAGTGGCTCACACTGGGCTCGGCGAACCTCAACGAGCATTCACTGTTCAACGACACCGAGATGAACGTCGTCGCTCATGACCCGGAGCTCGCGCGCCACACCCGGCTCCGGCTCTGGTCCGAGCATCTCGAGCTCCCGGTCGACGCGATCCCGGACGAGCCGGTTCTAGCCGTCGACGAGCTCTGGAAACCGATCAGCAAGGAGCAGCTGGAGCGACGCGCCGCCGGGTTGCCGCTCACCCATCGGCTCGTGCGGCTCGAACACCTCTCCAGCCGCTCAGGCCGCGTGCTCGGCCCGCTGACGGGCGTCCTCGTCGACGGCTGAGCCCAGGAGGCGAAATCGCTCCCGCGAGGGATGGGGTGCTCCGCCCACTACAGCCGATTACTTCTCGGAACACACAAGGCGGTGCGGCCCCGCTGAGTTAGCGCCATTTTCGGAGGAGTCGCGGCGTGGAGCCGAGCACCATCCAAAAACAGAGAACAAGGCCCGATCCTCCCCGAACACGCGAAGGGAGGTGAACTTGTGCTGAAGCTTTTCGTCTTCACGCAGGCGTTTGCCGCTTCGACGGTGGACGGTTTTCGCCGTCGAGAGGAGGGCCAGACGATGGCCGAGTACGGCGTCGTTCTCGCCGTGGTCACACTCGCTGTGGTCGCGTCGCTCACCCTGTTGGCGGACAACCTCCGCGCGGCGTTCGAGAGCATCGCCGGCATGCTCCCCGGATGATTCACGACCTGTACACGAGCCTGACCGCCCGGGAGCAGCGGGCGATTCGGTGGAGCGCGGCCGCCTCGGCGGCCGCGCTCTGGCTCGCGACCGCGTGGGCCGACCCCCGCTTCCTGCTGATCGTCCCGCTCGCCGGAGCCGGCTTCTGGTTCTACCGGCGCCACTATCGCGACGAGCCCGCCGCCGACGATCCCGACTGGGATCTCTAGAGCAGCTTCGCGGCGACCTTCAGGTCGCGGACGAACGTCGCGTACTCCTGCTCGCGGCTCTCGGGGTCGCCGCGCAGGATCGCGCTCGGGTGGATCGTGGCGAGCACGTGCTCGGCGAGGTCGGACTCGACCGGCTTGCCGCGCTCCCGCGTGACGCGAAACTGCCGGCCGAGCAGCGCCTGGGCAGCGGTCGCGCCGAGGCAGACGAGCACCCGCGGCTCGACCGCCGCGAGCTCGCCGTCCAGCCACGGCCGGCAGGCGTCGACCTCAGACCAGTTCGGCTTCTGGTGGATCCGCCGCTGGCCGCGCCCGACCCACTTGAAGTGCTTGACGACGTTGGTCACGTAGACCTGCTCGCGGTCGATCCCGGCGTCGGCGAGCGCCTTGTCGAAGAGCTTCCCCGCCGGCCCGACGAACGGGCGGCCCGCCTTGTCCTCCTGGTCGCCTGGCTGCTCGCCGACGAACATCGCGTTCGCGCCCGCGGGGCCCTCGCCGAAGACGACCTGCGTCCCGGTCTTCCAGAGGTCGCAGGCCTTGCAGTCGCCCGCCTCAGCCCGCAGTGCGTCCAGACGCCTCATGCGAGACAGCTACCCGGGAGCCGGGAATCGCAACGCTACGATGACCGCCGCGGCGCCGTGGCCGAGTGGTTAGGCAGAGGCCTGCAAAGCCTCGCACACCAGTTCGATTCTGGTCGGCGCCTCTACCTCACGAGGGAGCGTTGACTCCCCGTGCGATGAATGAGATTCTCGTGGTGCGCCTCGACCTGAGCTTTCGGAAGCCGCCGGGGTTCTGCGGCCTCCTCCGACTCCGTCACGAAGGCCAAGACGTGAGCTAGCGGACGGCTAGCCGTCGTCCGAGCCGACGAAGTCAAGGAGGGATTGCAATGGCCGTCGTGGGAGCGGGAGTGATCGGGACCGGCCAAGCCCAGCATCTGGACGTCGTGTTGGAGGGAGGCCGCACCTATTCGTTCAGCGTCCACCCGTCCGAACCAGGCGTGGATTTCGACCTGCACATCTACGACCAGAACGGGAACCTCGTGACCTGGGACGAGAGCCCGGCCGCGGACGCATACGGCATGGTCACGCCGTTCATCACGGGGCCGTTTCGAATCGTGGTCAACTCGGTCCAAGGGATGTCCACGTATCGCGTCGAGGTTTTCGCCTGAGCGTTCAAACGTCCGCAAAAACGTCCAGCAGCATGTGCACCTCGCCGACGCGCTCGAAGCCGAGGCGCTCGAGGATCGGCCGGGACATCGAGCCGCCCTGGGTGATCAGGGCCGGCGTTCCGAGGGCGACCGCGTCGTCCCAGCGGCCTCGGATCAGCGCTCGGTAGGCACCTCGGCCGCGGGCACGTTCCGCGGTCGCGCCGCCGTAGAGCAGCAGGCCGTGCTCGGTCGGCGAGGCCGTGCCGGTGCAGACGATCTCGCCGTCGAGCCAGACCGCGTGCCGTAGCGTCTCGCTCTCGCGGAAGAGGGTCGGCAAGAGGGTCTTGGCCTCGGCGATCTCTGCGGGTGTCGAGCCGAACGCCTCCCACTGGACGGCGCAGGCCGCTTCGAGCTCCTCCATCGTCTCGACCCGGCGTGCGGAGAACCCTGTCCGCATCGCCGGCGGCTCGCTGGTGAGCACGAGGGCGACAGCGTACGGGTCCTTGTCGGGCCTCACGCCGCGGGCGAGGAGCGCGTCGACCAGGCCGGCGGGCGCCGATGAGCCGACCTCCCACTGCGTCTGGGTCCGCCCGCGCTCGCGCAGGTGGCCGCGGACCTCCTCAAGCACCTCGTCGAGCTCCTCCAGCGGGAAGCGCTGCCGCTGGACGGTGTTCCAGGTCGAGCCCGGCCCGAGGCAGAGCGTGTAGCGCGGCGTCTCGATCCGCTCGGCCCCCGGCCCGAGCGGGCCGAAGCAGTTCGGGTACTCGGCGACCTCCCGCAGCATCAGATCGGCACCCGGTCCGGCAGCAGGTAGGCGCAGAGCGCGAGCGTCAGCACCCAGGCGGCTGCGTCCTCCTCGATCGCGGCGAGGGCGACCGCCCAGACCGCGTACCACGGGAGCAGCCACGGCGTACCGACGAGCAGGAGCCCCGACGTGAGTCCGAGCCGGCCACGCCCGGCTCGCGCGCTGCGCACGAGCCAGGGAACCGCCATCGCGAGAGGCACGAGCGCGAGCCAGCCCGGGAGCCCCAGGGCGCCGAGCCGGGAAGGGACGGCCCAGGCGGCGTGGCGTTGGGCGACCGGGACGACTGCGGTCAGCCAATTGGTTCCGAAGGCGAGGAAAGCGGCCGTGGCGAGCGCTGACGCCGCCACGAGGAAGCCGGCGGCCGCCGCCCGCGCTCGTGGGCCGCGCACCAGGCTCAGCGGCAGGAGCGCGAGCGCGACCCACTTCACACCAGCTGCGAGCGCCCAGCCTGAGCCGGACAGGCGCGGGTGCCGGGCGGCAAGTGCCAGCGCTCCGAGCACCAGGACCATCATCCACACGTCGTTGTGACCGCCGCCCGCGAAGTCGATTGCGAGGAGCGGGTTCCAGCCGACGAAGGCGACGCCGAACGCCGGGAATGGCGCGACGAGCGCTGCGATGGCGACGAGCGCGAGCATGCCGGTCGCGGCCACGAGGCGGTAAGTGAAGGCGGCGGTCTCGCCCGAGTGGCCGCTCGCCTGGGCGAGGCCGGCCGAGGCGCCGGTGAACACCGGGCCGTAGACGCTCTTCGACGTCCGCCACGCGGGCGCCATCGCTCGTGTCGCCGGATCGGCCGGGAAGCGCGACGGTGCCACCGCGTACGGGTTCGCGTCGTGCCTGGTCGCGAGCCGGCCGTAGTCCCAGTAGGCATAGGCGTCCTGCGAGAGCAGGAGCGGCCCGGCCAACGGGACGAGCTGTATTGCGATGGCCAGCGCGCATGCCACGGCCAGGACACCGCCGCGCCGGCGCAGCAGCAGCAGCGCGGCCACGTAGGCGGCGAACGCGCAGCCCGCCGCGGCAAGGAAGATCACCGAGGGGACGTCGCTCTGCTCGGGGGCTCCGGCTCGCAACGGCGAGCCGGGCCAAGACGCCGCCGCCGTGGCAACGGCGAGCAACCCGGCGACGACGCAGCCCAGAATCCCGGCGGCCCTCACGCCGCGAATGATGAACTAGTCGAAGGGGCCGAAGCAGTTCGGATACTCGGCGACCTCGCGCAGCATGCTCTGACGCTACCGGCTGTGACGAAGCTGTTACACGCGCGTCATGGGCCCGTTGCGCGCGAGTCGGAGGATGGCGCCTGTGAGAACGGTCGTCATTGCCCCGATCGTCGCAGCCGCCGCCGTGGTCGCAGCCGCCGCCTGGTCTTCCAGGGAAGCCACACCGCACGACGCCGCCCCCTGGCTCGTAATCTCGAGCACCCGGGCCGGCGACGAGTACACGATCGGCGACGGCCAGGCCTACTCGCTGCGGCCCGACGGCTCGCGTCTCACGACCCTCCTGGGACACGAGAGCCCGCTCAACCCGATCGACGTCTCTCCCGACGGCCGGCTGATCGCGTACGGCAACGGCAACACGGACGCGATCTACGTCTCGCACGCCGACGGCTCCGCGCTGCGACGCTTGCCGGCTTCGGGCAGCGAGCTCAGGTACCTCACCTTCTCTCCTGACGGCTCGACCGTGGCGATCGTGCGTAGCGACGCCGATGAACACCCGCACCTGGTCGTGGTCGACGCCGACGGGCGCAACCTGCGAAAGCTCGGCCGCGCCGGCCCACCGGACTGGTCCCCCAACGGCGAGCTGCTGGCCTTCCACACCGGCCGCGGCTGCGTCGTCACGACGGCGCGGTTCACGTCCGAGCAGGGAAGGATCCCCGGGCCGTGCGGTGTGCCCGAGTTCTCGCCGGACAGCGGCTCGCTCGCTTTCGAGACGGGGAGCCACTGTGCGGTGGCGGCGACGCCGTTGCCGGGGCGGCTCGCGGCGCTCGCGGGTGAGCGGCGGCTCCTGCCCGGGAACTGCGACGGCCCGACCTGGTCGCCCGACGGACGCTGGATCGCCTACGTCAGCCCGGGCTGTCCGTACTGCGAGTCGCCCAAGGCGGAACGCGCGGCGCTCAAGGACGTCGGCGTGTGGATCGTCCGCCCCGATGGTTCCGACCGCCGGCGCGTCGGCCCGGCCGACGAGGAGGACGGCGCCCTCTACTCATGGTCGCCCGATGGCTCCCGGCTTGCGATCGCCGCGGGCTCGCGGCTGCTGGTCGCGTCGCCCACGGGCCGGACGAAGCGCATCGGCCCGCCGATCGCGTCCGACTCGTACGCGTCGCCGCTCTGGTCGGCCGACGGCACTCGTCTGACGATCGCCGCGCACACGGGTATCGATCCGGCCCAGATCTGGAGCATCCGCACCGACGGCACCGATCTTCGCCGCCTGACGAGCAGCGGCGTCAACGACGTGATCGGGGTCGTCAACGGCGCCCCGGCGCATCGCCCTGCGGCTCCGCTCGAGCCGAGCGAGCGCGTGCTCGGCCCGCGGCTGCTCGGGACGGAGAAGCCGATCGGCCGCCTTGCCGCTGACGGCGGGTCGGTCGCATACATCGCGGACTCGACCGAGACCGACTGTGAGCACGTCTCCGTGTGGACGCCGAGCCGAGCGCGGATCCTGCGTGTCTCGTATCGGCTCCCGGCACCGTGCGACGACTACGAGAACGACGTCAGCGTCTACGAGCTCGCGCTCGCGGGCTCGATGGTCGGCTGGTCGACCAACCTTGGCTGCGGCAACGGCGGCTGCGGCGTGGACGTCCACCGGGCGCGCCTGCCGGCCGCGGACCCGCTCGAGGTCGACTTCGACGACGGCGAGGACTACGGCAACGAGTTCCTCCGGCCCTTCGACCCCGTCGGTCGCGGGCGGGTCTTCGCAATCGAGTCACACGTGCGCGTCGCCGAGCCGGGCGGCCACGTGCGGCGGTGCAAGCTGCCGGGAGACCAGGACGCGGAAGCGGTCGACGGTGCGCGTCTTGCGCTTCGTGGCGAGGGTAAAGAGATCATTGTCGACGACCACTGCCAGGTCGTGAGCCGGGTGGCGCTCGACACGAAGCGGTTGCAGACCGTGCTGCTCGACGGCTCCCGCCTGATCGCGGCCCGGGCGGGCTCGCTCGAGATCTACGACACGGACGGCGGCGGCCTCCTCGAGCAGCGACTACTCCTGCCCGGAACGGTCCTCGACGGCGCGTCGAGCGGCGTCGTCGTGCTCCGGCACGGCGCGGTCGTGACCGCTCTGCGGCTCGACGACGGGCGAGCGGTCACGTTCACACCGTGCCGCGGGCCTGTCCGGGCCGCGATCGGCGGCGCCGGCCTCTACTACTCGTACCGCACGTCCGAGCGCGAAGGGCGTCTCGCACTGGTGCCGCGCAAGGAGCTCGAGCGGCGGCTCGCGACCGGGACGTCGTATCAGCCGCGTTGCATTCGCTCTGCCCAGACATTCGCGACCGGACCAGGGCCGGCCGTCGTGGCTGCGGGCGACCTCGACGGGGATGGTCGGCCTGACCTAGTCACCGGCAACGAGCGAGGGCGCTCGGTCTCCGTGCTGCAGGGCCCGGCCTTCGAGGCCCGGCACGACTACCCGCTCGGCGCATACCCGACCGCGCTGGCCCTCTCCGACCTCGACCGGGACGGCCGCCTCGACGTCACGGTGACGCTCGGGGGCCTGGGCGCGATCGCGATCCTGCGCAACCGAGGCGACGGGTTGCTCGCGCCGCCACGGCGCTATCGAGTCGGTCGCTCGCCGGGCGCGCTGGCCGTGGGAGACCTCGATGGCGATGGCGCACCCGATCTAGTTACCGCGAACACGCTCGACGACACGGTCTCGATCTTCCTGAACCGCGGCGACGGGACTCTGCGTCGGCGGCATCAGCGCGCCGTCGCTTCGCCCGCGACGTCCCTGACGATCGCGGACGTGACCGGCAACGGTAGCGCGGACGTCGTCGTGGGCTATTCGAGCGGCCCGGAGTTCACCGTCCTCGAGGGGGCCGGCGACGGCACGTTTCCTCGGGCCCGGTCGGTCGCGATTCCCGAGGACTCGGCGGCGGTCACGGTCGCGGACCTTGACGGGAAGGGTCGCCCGGACTTGATCCTCGAAGGTTGCACGCCGGCAGTGATGCTCGCTCGCACCAGCGGAGGCTTTTGGAAGCCCCGCGAGCTTCCCGTCGGCGATGAGGGATGCGGCTCGCGGAAGGTGTCCGCCGGAGACGTGAACGGCGACGGGAGGATCGACCTCGTGACCGCGGCGTCGTCCTACGGACTCCCGTTGCGCCTGGCCGTCTTCCTCAATCGCGGCGACGGCCGGTTCGAGGCCGCGGGCGGCTACGACGCTCCCGCTTCGAATGACACGCCTCCGACCGCCCTCGTCCAGGACCTGGACGGCGACGGGCGTGCCGAGCTCGCGGTTCCCATGTTCAGCCCAAGCGGGGTTGCCGTGCTGACGAACACGCTCGGCGTGTGCCACGTGCACGACTTCCGCGGCCAGTCGGTGGCCGCAGCTGCCCGACGGCTCGGCCGAGGCGGGTGTCGCATCGGGCACGTCCACCGCGTGCGAGCAAGTCGCGTTCCCCGCGGGCGCGTCGTCACCGCTGTGCCCCGGTTCGGAGCGTTCTGGCCGAACGGGCCCGAGGTCGACCTGGTCGTCAGCGGCTAGCGGTTCGGCCGGACTCGACTCGTGCCGGGCAGCTCCAGAACTCGACCTTGCCGTCCTGCCCGCGCCGCTTGCACGAGCTCCTCGAGAGGTCGGGCCGCCCGTCGAGCACGCCCTTCTCGCAGGCGCGCCAGGAACCGCCTGTCCCTGCCGGGCGCGGCGCAGTGGTGCAGTGGCCGACCAGGCCGGCGCGATAGAGGACGTCGTGGTCTTTCACAACCACGAGGACGGCTGCCGCGAACATTGCCATCAGCCAGATTCGAAGCATTTCGCTCACCTCGTTACTGGCCGCAGAGTCGTCGGTTTTGCAGGCGATTATCGGCTAGAAACGAGTCGGCTACATCACTCGATCTCAGCGAAGTCCGCCGCGCTCATGATGCGCGCGGAAGAACTCGGCCGAGCCGGCCGTTGCCATCGCGGCCGAGGCGGAGATCTCGAGCGCGAGCGTCGCCGCGGCCACGATCTGGGCGAAGCGGTAGACCTTGCCGGCGCCCGCACAGCCGAGCAGCTCGAGCCAGCGGCGCGTGAACGGCAGCGTCGTGCCGCCGCCGATCGTCGCCACCTCGAGCCCGGGCAGCCGGATCGAGACCTGCAGGCCCTCCTCGACCCGCCGTGCGGCGCCGTGGGTCATCGAGCTGGTACCGACCATGCCCAGATCCTGGCCGGTCGCCGCGAAGACGGCCGCGATCGCCGTCGCGGGGGTAAACGCGACCGACTGCATCCCGGACGCGATCGCTCCGTGCGTCCCGGCCCAGGCCAGCTCGGCGAGGTCGTCTAGCTTCGTCCGCAGCACCCGCCTGACCGCATCCTCCGTCAGCGTCGCCTCGGCGAGCACCGTCTTGCCGTGGCCGCTCTGGAAGTACTCGAACGACGGTTTCTTGTCGCCGCCCATGTTGGCCTCGAGGATCGAGCGCTGCGGCTTCACCGGCGCGCGCTCCATCACGTAAGCCATGTTCAGGGCGTAGGAGTTGCGGGTCATCATGTTCGCGCCGACGGCATCGCCGGTCGTCCAGCGCCAGAGCACGTGGCACATCGGGCCGACGACGTGGGTCTTCATCTCGCGCAGGCGCGCGTGCTTCGAGAGCGACGGGTCGTCCTGTTCGGCGAGCCAGGCCCGCATCGCCTCGAGCTCGCCCTCGATCCAGCCGGCGAGCGCGATCGCCTCCGCGGCCGAGCCGCAGACGAAGCACGACGCGCGCGTGATCCGGTCGGCGAGCACGTAGGTGCGGAAGCCGCCTGACTCGGCCACCGCCCGGGCACCGCGGTGCAGCGACGCCGAGAGACCGCCTTCGGTGTGCGCCAGCGGCACGAAGACCGAGTCCTTCGCCCTGC
The DNA here is from genome assembly GCA_963717725.1 of uncultured Actinomycetes bacterium. Taxonomy (GTDB): domain Bacteria; phylum Actinomycetota; class Thermoleophilia; order Gaiellales; family Gaiellaceae; genus AC-32. The sequence continues at coordinate 117,125 of CAVQWS010000027.1, read as the reverse complement.
CGGTCTCGGCGAGCTCACCGCCCGGCTCGCGCAGCTCGTACTCGCCGAGCTCGAGCTCCAGCGGCCCGACCACCGAGACCGGGATCACGGCCGCGCCCGTCAGCATCTCCTGCGCGCGCGCGAAGGGCTCGAGGTTGAGCCCGGTCACCTCGCCGTCGAGCCCGAGCGCCTCCTGGCGCGCCCGAACCGAGTCAGGATCGTTCTTCCTCGGCCATTTGCGCACGTCCACGGCTTTGGAGCTTAAGCTGGTCCCGTGGAGACCGAGCAGGTCATCGACCAGGAACGCGAGGAGCGCGAGGCGTTCGCCGGCGTCCTGCGCTTCTACGAGCTGGCGAAGCGGCAGGAGTGGCAGGTGCGCGACCTCCCCTGGGGCGAGCTGCCGCCGATCCCCGAGGGCAAGGGCACCGACCAGCGCAAGGCGCGGCGCCGCGACATGTGGCGCTCGGTGCTCACGCAGCAGCTGCAGGCGGACATGCTCGCCTGCGAGATGGCCTCCCAGCTCCTGAACATCGCTCCCGACCCCGAGGCGAAGCTCTACTACTCGACGATGGTGCAGGACGAGTCGCGCCATACCGAGGCGTGGCTGAAGCTGATCGAGGAAGCCGGCGGCACCGCCGAGCGCGACCCGTACCTCGACGAGCTCGCGCACATGACGCTCGAGGCCGACACGCTCGAGGAGAAGGTCTTCCAGATGCAGGTCTTCTACGAGCGCCTGATCATCTCGCGGTTCCGCCTGATCGCCCGGGCCTCGCGCGGGACCGTGCTCGAGGATCTCTGCAACCGGCTGACGACCGACGACGGCATCCACCACGGTGCCGGCATGGCGTACGAGAAGGTGCTGCTCAAGCACGCGGACAAGAAGACAAAAACCGCTCTCGTGGAGGCCGCGAACCGGCTCCTGCCGACCTTCGTCGAGCACGCGCTCTGGCGGCCGAAGGAGCGCGCCTTCATCGGCGAGACGATGCGCTCGCGCGACATCGCCAAGCTGAAGGAGGACATCGAGATCGGCGTCCGCCTGGCGCAGTCGCTCGGCCTTGACGTCTCGGACGTCCAGCTGCCGTTTTCGTAGCGGTGACGGCGACCTTGATGGCAGGCGGCCCGCTCGCCGAGCGGATCCGCGCCCAGGTCGCGCAGGACGTGCAGGAGCTCGGGGGAATCGGGCTCGCCACAGTGCAGGTCGGCGAGGATCCGGCTTCGACCGTCTACATCCGGCGCAAGCACGAGGCGGCCGGCGAGGCGGTGATCGCCTCGACCGACCTGAAGCTGCCCGAGGACATCACGCAGGAGGAGCTCGTCGCCGCGGTCGAGCTACTCAACGACGACGACCAGATCGACGGGATCCTCGTCCAGCTCCCGCTGCCCGGCCACCTCGACGAAGCGCAGGCGGTGCTGGCGATCGACCCGGTGAAGGACGTGGACGGCGTGCACCCGTTCAACGCCGGCCAGCTCTACCTCGGGCGGCCGACGCTCGTGCCCGCCACGCCGCTCGGGATCATGGCGCTGCTCGAGGAGTACCAGATCGGGCTCGACGGCACGCGCGCGGTTGTGATCGGGCGCAGCGACATCGTCGGCAAGCCGATCGCGCACCTGCTGCTGCAGTCGAACGCGACGGTCACGATCTGCCACTCGCACACCGACGACCTCGAGCGGCACACGCTCGACGCGGACGTGCTGGTCGTCGCGGCAGGCCTACCCGGGATCGTCTCGCCGGACATGGTCAAGTCGGGCGCGGCGGTGGTGGACGTCGGTATCAACCGCACCGAGGCGGGCCTGGTCGGCGACGTCGACCCGGGCGCAGCCGCCGTCGCGCACTTCCTGACGCCGGTTCCCGGCGGCGTCGGCCCGATGACGATCGCAATGGTGCTGGCCAACACGGAGCGGGCGGCCAGATATCGAAGAGGCCACCTGGCCTTCCCACAGGTCCGGCGCTAAGGCGTCGCTTACGACGCCGACCAGAGAGGCTCGGCGGCTCTGCCGACGAGCCGTCTGCGTTCTGGGTGGTTGCTGAGACACTTGCCGAGGCGGGAGAGACCGTCTAAGGTTCGCGCCGCTTCACAGTAGGTCGGCGGCTCTGCCCGGGCCGTCGTTGTATGTGTACGAAGGGAGAAAAGTTTTGCCGAAGGGCACCGTCAAGTGGTTCTCGAACGAGAAGGGCTATGGCTTCATCGAGCGCGAAGGCGGCGAAGATGTCTTCGTCCACTTCTCGGCGATTGCAGGGGACGGCTACAAGTCGCTGACCGAAGGTCAGCAGGTCGAGTTCGACGTCGTACAGGGCGATAAGGGCCTGCAGGCGGCGAACGTCCAGCCCGGCTAGACCCTTTCGGGAACCGAGCAGTTGACGGGGCTCCGGAAGGGGCCCCGTTTTTTGAACCGGCGATGTGCTGTGGGCATAGGGTGAGGCCATGTCGCAGACGGTCGACCTCCTGACGACAGCTCGGGACGCGGCCTCTCGCCAGTCATGGCGAGAGGCGTTCGAGGCCTACGCAGGCGTCGATCAGGCAAGCTTGGGCGGCGAGGACCTCGAGCGATACGGCGAAGCCGCGTGGTGGAGCGGCAAGTTGCTGGAGGCGATCAGGCTGCGCGAGGAGGCATATGCCGCCTTCGCAAAGGAGGGCAGCAAGGCGGCTGCAGCCCGGGTCGCGCTGACGCTCTCCTGGGACGAGACGAACCGGGGAGCCTTCTCAGTCGGGCAGGGCTGGTTTGCAACGGCCGAGCGGCAGCTCGAGGGCGAGGAGGAGTCGGCGGTGCACGGCCGGATCGCACTCACGCGGGCCGCCACCGCGATGCTCGCGGAAGGCAACTACCCGCTGGCGATCGAGAACCTGGATCGCGCCTACGAGCTTGCCCGTCGTTTCGGCGACCGAGACACGCAGATGCTAGCGCTGGTGGCGAAGGGACGCGGTCTCGTGAAGAGCGGCAAGATCGATCAGGGGCTCGAGCTGATCGACGAGGCGACCGCAGCGGCCGTCAGCGGCGAGCTGCAGCCGTACTCGACCACGCTCGTCTACTGCATGACCATCAGCTCCTGCCAGGACGTCGGTGACCTTCGTCGCGCCGCCGAGTGGACCGAGGCCGCCAACCGGTGGTGCGACCGGCTCGACGTGACCGGCTTCCCCGGCGCCTGCCGCGTCCATCGCGCCGAGCTGATGCGTATGCGCGGTGATCTGGCGGCGGCGGAACAGGTGGCGATCGCGGCGTGCGACGAGCTGCTCGACTTCGAGCGCTACATCACCGCGGGCGGCTACTACGAGATCGGCGAGATCCGCCGCCGGCTCGGCGACCTGCCAGCCGCCGAGGAGGCATACGCACGAGCGAACGAGCTGGGGGCCGACCCGCAGCCGGGCCTTGCCCTGCTCCGCCTGATGGAGGGGAAGCTCGATGCCGCGGTCGAAGGAATCACCCACGCACTCAAGGAGGTGGACGAGCCGCTTCGGCGGATTCGGCGACTGCCTGCTCAGATCGAAATCGGGGTCGCGGCTCGCGACCTGAAGACGGCCCGCGCGGCCGCCGCTGAGCTGGAGCAGCTCGTCGGCTCCTACAAGACCGGCACGCGCCGTGCTCAGGCGTTTGACGCCACCGTTGATGTCGCTCTCGGCCGGATCGCCCTCGCCGAAGGCGACACGGACGAGGCTGTCCGCCGGCTCCGTCAAGCGCGAGACGACTGGCGGGAGGTCGGCGCGCCGTTCGAGTGCGCGCAGTCGCGCATGCTGCTCGGAACCGCATTCCGGCGGCGTGGGGAGGAGCATGCCGCGACAACGGAGCTCGAGGCGGCGCATGCCACCTTCGAGCGCATCGGCGCAAAGGCGGACGCCGAGCGAGCTGCCGAGCTCCTCGGCCGGCAACAGGCCCGTCGCACGTTCCTGTTCACAGACATCGTCGGCTCGACCCGGCTACTCGAGACGCTCGGCGACGAGAAATGGCAGAAGCTGCTCGAGCGGCACAACGTGGTGCTCGAGGAGCAGATCGCCAACAGCGGTGGCGAGGTCGTGCAGCAGACGGGAGACGGCTTCTTCGCCACGTTCGTCACTCCGAGGGCGGCGCTCGAGGCTGCCGTCGCGATTCAGCGCGCGCTCGCGGCGGAGATCGTCGCGCCGGATGTCCGTATCGGAGCCCACACCGGCGACGCATTCCAGAACGACGGGGCCCCCAACCCCTACGGCGGCGGCGCGGTTCACCTCGCGGCGCGGATCGGCGCTTCCGCAGGAGGAGGCGAGATCCTCGCCAGCCATGAGACGGTCGAGGGCGCCGGCACGGGCTTCCGGACCTCGGATCCTCGGCCGGAGGCCTTCAAGGGATTCGCCGACCCCGTCGATGTGATCAGCGTCGACTGGAAGTAGCCCTCGCTGCGCGTTTGGCAGGATTGACGCCCGATGGCGATTTCGCGAGCTGAAGTGGTGCACGTCGCGCGGCTGGCGCGGCTTGCCTTGACCGAGGAGGAGCTCGACCGCTTCGCGGGGCAGCTCGACGCGATCCTCGAGGCGGTCGGCAAGGTGGCCGAGCTCGACCTCTCGGACGTCGAGCCGACGCTGCATCCGCTTGCGCTCGCGAACGTCTGGGCCGAGGACGAGCCGCGGCCTTGCCTCGAGGTGGAGGAGGCGCTCGCCAACGCGCCAGAGGCCGAGGACGGCGCGTTCCGCGTTCCGGCCGGATGACGATCGACACGCTCAGGCTGACCGCCGAGGAGGCGATGGGGCTCGTCGAGCGTGGCGAGGCCAGCGGCGCCGAGCTGCACCGCGCCTACCTGGACGCGATCGCGGAGCGCGATCCCGAGCTGCACGCGTTCCTCTTCACGGTCGAGGAGCCCGAGGGCGACGGCGTCCCGATCGCGCTCAAGGACGTGATCTCGACGCGCGGTGTCGCCACGACCGCAGCCTCGAAGATCCTCGAAGGCTACAAACCCGTCTACGACGCGACCGTCGCTGCCCGCTGCAAGGCGGCCGGCCTGCCGCTGCTCGGCAAGACGAACCTCGACGAGTTCGCGATGGGCTCGTCGACCGAGAACTCCGCCTACGGCCCGACCCGCAACCCGTGGGACCCCAGCCGCGTTCCCGGTGGCTCGTCCGGCGGCTCGACCGCCGCCGTCGCGGCTGGGCTCGCGCCGTGGGCGCTCGGCTCCGACACCGGCGGCTCGATCAAGCAGCCGGCGTCGCTCTGCGGCGTCGTCGGCCTGCGCCCTACCTACGGCACCGTCTCGCGCTACGGGATCGTCGCCTTCGCCTCCAGCCTCGACCAGGTCGGCCCGATCGCCAAGACCGTGCGCGACTGCGCCCTGCTGCACCGGATCGTCGCCGGCCGCGACCCCCTCGACTCGACCACCGTCGAGCTGCCCGAGCCGATCGAGCTGCCGGAGGCCGAGGACCTCAAGGGCCTGCGCGTCGGCGTGCCCAGGGAGCTGAACGAGGCCGACGGCATCGAGCCAGGCGTCAGCGAGGCCGTCAAGAGCACGATCGAGCTCGCCCGCGAGCTCGGCGCCGAGGTGGGGGAGTGCAGCCTGCCGCGCTCGGTCGAGTTCGGCCTCCCGTGCTACTACTTGATCGCTCCCTCGGAGGCGTCCTCCAACCTGGCCCGCTACGACGGGGTTCGCTACGGGCTGCGGGTCGGGAACGGCGACGTCCGCGCGATGTACGAGCGCACCCGCGACGCGGGCTTCGGGGACGAGCCGAAGCGCCGGATCATGCTCGGCACCTACGCGCTCTCGGCGGGCTACTACGACGCCTACTACGGCCAGGCGCAGAAGGTGCGGACCGTGATCCGCGACGAGCACGAGGCGGCCTTCGAGCGGTTCGACGTGCTCGTCAGCCCGACCTCGCCGACCGTCGCCTTCGAGCTCGGCGCGCGCACCGCGAACCCGCTCGCGATGTACGCGGCCGACCTGCTCACGATCCCGTCGAACATGGCCGGGCTGCCAGGGCTCTCGATCCCGTGTGGCCTCTCGGAAGGCCTGCCCATCGGCTTCCAGCTGATCGGACGGCAGTTCTCCGAGAACCTGCTCTTCCGCGCCGGCCACGCGCTGGAGCGGGCGCTCGGCTTCGACTTCGTTCCGGAGCGGTACAGATCAGATGAGCGTTAGCTGGGAACCCGTCATCGGGCTCGAGATCCACGTCCACCTGAAGACGCGGACGAAGATGTTCTGCCGCTGCGAGGTCGCCTACTTCGACCCGCCGAACACGCACACGTGCCCGGTCTGCCTCGCGCTCCCGGGCGCGCTGCCTGTGCCGAACCGCCAGGCGGTCGAGTGGACGATCCTGCTCGGTCTCGCCCTCGGCTGCCAGATCCCGGAGCGGGCGATCTTCCACCGCAAGAACTACTTCTACCCCGACAACCCGAAGGGCTACCAGATCTCCCAGTACGACCAGCCGCTGTGCGTGGACGGCAGCTTCGAAGTGCCCGGCGCCGACGGCGACCGTGTCATCGGGATCGAGCGCGCGCACCTCGAGGAGGACGCCGCCAAGACGATCCACGTCGGCGGTGCCGAGGGCCGCATTCACGGCGCCGAGCACTCGCTCGTCGACTTCAACCGCTCGGGCACGCCGCTGGTCGAGATCGTGACCAAGCCCGACATCCGCTCGCCCGAGGAGGCAAAGGCGTTCCTGCAGCTGCTGCGGCAGACGGTCGTCGAGCTCGGGATCTCGGACGCGGAGATGGAGAAGGGCTCGCTGCGGTTCGACGTCAACGTCTCGGTGCGGCCGGAGGGCTCCGACGAGCTGCGCACGCGGACCGAGCTGAAGAACATGAACTCGTTCAACTTCGCCGCCAAGGGGATCGAGCGCGAGGTGCGGCGGCAGATCGAGATCTACGAGTCCGGACGGTCAGGTCGTCCAGGAGACGCTCCACTTCGACCCGGGCAACGAGTCGGCACCGCCGCTGCGCTCGAAGGAGGAGGCGCAGGACTACCGCTACTTCCCGGAGCCCGACCTCGTGCCGCTCGAGCCCGCCGAAGAGCTGGTCGAGCGCCTGCGCGCGGAGCTCCCGGAGCTGCCGTCGGCGCGGGTGCGGCGGCTCGAGGCGGAGGTCGGCTTCGCGCTCGCCGAGGGGCTGGTCACGAGCGAGCGAGACGAGCTCTACTCGCGCATCCCGGGCGAGCGGGCCGCGGTCGCGAACGTGGTCATGAACGAGCTCGCGGCGCTCGGGCTCGAGCCGACGGCTGTGAACGCGGAGGAGCTCGGCAAGGTGATCGCCGCGCGCGGCGAGATCCCGCGCAGCGCGTTCGACGAAGCGCTGGCCGAGAGCGCCTCGCCCGGCTTCTACGGCCGAGCGCTACCTGGCCGAGACCGCGATCGCCGACGCCGGCGAGCTCGACCCCGTGATCGACCGGATCCTGAGCGCGAACGAGTCGCAGGTGGCCGCCTACCGCGGCGGCAAGGAAGGCCTGCTCGGCTTCTTCGTCGGCCAGGTGATGAAGGAGACCGGCGGCAAGGCGAACCCGAAGGTGGTCAACGAGCGCCTGCGCGAGAAGCTGCGTGCCTGAGCCGGCGGGGCTAGGCGTCCAACCCTTTAGGGGAGTCTTGCTGGCGCTCTGCCTCGTTCTGCGCTAGCACTAAAGATCGTCCGACTTCCATCCGACAAAGAGGGCCGTATGAGCGTCTGCCGCCTCAGGCTCATCGTGCTGCCGCTTGCCGTTGTCGCGCTCGTGGCCGCACCCGCCGCGACCGCCGGCCGTGACGCGGGCCTCGCCGCGCTGCAGGTCGCGCTGCATTCGCGCGGGCTCTACTTCGGCGCGATCGACGGCGTCAAAGGGCCGGGCACGACGGCTGCGATCAAGCGTTTCCAGCGCCGCGCCGGCCTGACACCTGACGGGATCGCGGGGGCACAGACACGCAAGGCGCTCGGCCGCTACGGGCGGCACATCCTCGGCAGCCGGTCGCTGACCCGCGGCGCGAGCGGCTGGGACGTCGCCGCGCTCCAGTTCCTGCTGGCCTGGCACGGCTTCCCGTCGGCCACGATCGACGGCGGACTCGGCGAGCACACCGAGCAGGCGCTGCGCCACTTCCAGCGCTGGGCCGGCCTCGAGCCGGACGGCGTTGCCGGCGCGACGACCTACGCGGCCCTGCGACATGCTCCGGCGAGCTGCCCAGTCGCGCTCGCGTGGCCGGTCAACGGCCCGATCGGCGACCGGTTCGGCCCGCGCAGCAACCGCTTCCACGCCGGCATCGACATCCTCGCGTCCTCCGGCACGCCGGCCCTGGCCGCGGCAACTGGCCGTGTCACCTACGCGGGCTGGCTCGCGGGAGGCTGGGGGAACCTGGTCGTGGTCGCCCATGCCGATGGCGTGCGGACGATGTACGCCCACCTCTCTTCGATTGCCGTTCGTCTTGGCCAGCTCGTCCGCACTGGCGACCGCGTCGGTGCGGTCGGTGCGTCCGGCGACGCGACCGGGCCGCACCTGCACTTCGAGGTCCGGCTGCGCGGCGCCTCGGTCGATCCGGCGCGCGCCCTGCCGTAACGCCGATTTGGGCGGTACCCTCGGGTCGTGGCCGAGAAGCGCTACCTGATGACCCCCGGGCCGACGCCCGCGCCGCCCGAGGTGCTGGCGGCGATCGCGCAGCCCGTCATCCACCACCGCGGCCCCGACTACCGCGAGCTCTACGCGCGCGTGCTCGGGCGCCTGCGCGAGGTCTTCCGCACCGAGCAGGAGGTGCTGCTCTTCGGCGGCTCCGGCAGCGGCGGGATGGAGTCGGCGGTCGCGAACCTCTGCTCGCCCGGCGATCCGGTGCTCGTGGTCTCGGCCGGCTACTTCGGCGAGCGCTGGGCGGCGCTGGCCAAGGCCTACGGTGTCGAGCTCGACCACCTTCGCTACTCCTGGGGCGAGATCCCCAGCGGGGACGAGGTCGCCGCGCGGCTGCGCGAGCGCGAGGCGGCGGCGGTCTTCTTCACGCACTCCGAGACCTCGACCGGCGTCGTGCTCGACCCACAGGCCTTCGCGGCCGCGGCCCGCGAGGCTGGCGCCCTGAGCGTGGTCGACGCCGTCTCCAGCCTCGGCGCCGTGCCGCTCGAGACCGACGCGTGGGGCCTCGACGTCGTCGCCTCTGGCGCGCAGAAGGCGCTGATGACACCGCCCGGGCTCGCGATGACGACCGGCTCGCCCGCCGCCTGGGAGCGCGCCGCAGCTTCGACCTCGCCGCGCTTCTACTGGGACTGGGAGAAGACGCGCAAGGGCCAGCAGACGCTCGACGCGCCGGTCACGCCGCCGGTCTCGCTCGTCGCCGGCCTGGACGTCGCGCTGGGGATGCTGCTCGAGGAGGGGCTCGAGGCCGCCTTCGACCGGCATCGCCGCCTCGGCCGCGCCTGCCGCGAGGGCCTGAAGGCGATGGGCCTGCAGCTCTCCTCACCCGACGACGACAGCTCTGCGGTCGTGACCGCGGCGTACGCCCCGGACGGGATCGACTCGGACGAGCTCGTGCTGCTGCTGCGCGACCGCCACGGCGTCACGCTCGCGCCGGGCCAGGGCGAGCTGAAGGGCAAGATCTTCCGCATCGGGCACATCGGCTACTACGACGTCTTCGATATCACCACCGCCCTCGCCGCGGTCGAGCTGGGGTTGCTCGAGCTCGGCGCCGAAGTCGAACGTGGCGTCGCGGTCACGCGGGCGCTCGAGGCGTTCGAGCAGACACCGGTGTGAGAGTCCTCGTCCGCGAGCCGATCGCCGAGGCGGGGATCGAGCTCCTGCGCGAGCGCTTCGACGTCGACGTGGACGGCAACGGCGACCTCGCCGAGACGATCGGCGACTACGACGCGATCGTGATCCGCTCGGCGACGAAGCTGACCGCCGACCTGATCGAGCGCGCCGACCGCCTGAAGGTGATCGGCCGCGCCGGCGTGGGGGTGGACAACGTCGACGTCGAGGCGGCCACGCGCCGCGGGATCGTCGTCGCCAACGCGCCCGAGTCGACGGTCACCTCCGCCGCCGAGCACACCGTCGGCCTGCTCGTCGCGCTGGCCCGGAACATCCCGCAGGCACACGCCGCGTTGAAGCAGGGGCGCTGGGAGCGCTCGGCGTGGGGCGGGGTGGAGCTCGAGGGCAAGACGCTCGGCGTGCTCGGCTTCGGCCGCATCGGCCAGCAGGTCGCGCGCCGCGCGCTCGGCCTCGGTATGCGGGTCGTCGCTTACGACCCGTTCGTGGCCAAGGAGCGCTTCCGCGAGCTCGGCGTCGAGCGGGTCGAGAGCGCGGACGACGTGCTTGCCGTCGCGGAGTTCCTGACGCTGCACCTGCCGCTGATCCCCGAGACCCGCGGCTTCCTCGGGCAGGAGGCGATCGCGAAGCTGCCCGACGGCGCGCGCGTGATCAACGCTGCCCGCGGCGAGCTCGTGGACGAGCAGGCGCTCGTCGAGGCGCTCCGCTCGGGGAAGCTCGCCGCCGCCGCGGTCGACGTCTACTCGCAGGAGCCGTACGAGGGCCCGCTGCTCGAGCTCGACAACGTCGTCGCCACGCCGCATCTGGCCGCGTCCACCGAGGAGGCGCAGGACCGTGCCGGCGTGATCGTGGCCGAGCAGGTCGTGGCCGCGCTCGAAGGCGGCCTGGTCACGAACGCGGTCAACATCCCCTCGATCGGCGCGGAGGACCTCGAGGTGCTCGGCCCGTTCGTGCCGCTCGCCGCCCAGCTCGGACGGCTGGCGATGGAGCTGGCCGAGGGCCGCGCCGAGCGGATCACGCTCTCGTACTACGGGGCGCTCTCCGGCTACGACACGCGGCTGCTGACCGTGGCGGCTCTGAACGGCGCCTTCCAGGGCCGCACCGAGCAGCCGGTCAACTACGTGAATGCCCCGGTCGTCGCGGCCGAGCGCGGGATCGAGGTGGCCGAGGAGCGTCGCCGCGCCTGCCGGGACTTCACGAATCTCATCCGCGTCGAGGTCGACGGCCTGCGGGTAGCGGGCACGATCATCGGCAACGAGAACCGGCACTGGCTCGTGAACGCCCTCGGCTTCGAGCTCGAGATGGAGCTGGCGCCGCTGATGGTCTTCTTCCGCTACGACGACGTGCCGGGCGTGATCGGGCTGGTCGGGACCGTCTTCGGCGAGGCCGGCGTGAACATCGCCAACATGGCGGTCTCGCGCAGCCGCCGCGGCGGGAAGGCCCTGATGGCCCTCTCGCTCGACGCCGAGCCGCCGGCCGAGCTGGTCGAGGCGGTGCGCGACCAGGGCTTCGACGACGCGCGCCTGATCCGCCTCGCCGAGCGCGACGAGGACTGAGCCGCCGCCGCTACCCTGCCGGGCGTGACGACCAGTGCCTGGCCCGAGGCCGTCCAGCGGGTCACCTCCTTTCTGCGCGAGGCTCGCGCAGAGGTGCGCGTCGAAGAGTTCCCGGAGGGAACCCCGACCGCGAAGGACGCCGCGCAGGCGGTCGGCTGCGAGCTCGGCCAGATCGTCAAGTCGCTGGTCTTCGACTGCGACGGCCGCAAGGTGCTGGCGCTCGTGCCGGGTGACCGGCGCGCCGATTCCGAGAAGATCGCCCGCGCAGCAGGGAGCAAGTTCGCGCGGATCGCCGGTACCGAAGAGGTGCGCGAGGCGACGGGGTTCGATCCCGGAGCGGTCGCCCCGTTCCCGCTCGACCACGTCGACGCGGTCTTCGTCGAGCGAACCCTTTTGTCCCAGCCCGTGCTGTGGGTCGGCGCGGGCTCCGAGCGGCACATGGCCGCGCTGTCCCCGACCGAGCTACTGCGCCTCTCGCGCGCGCGTCCAATGGACGTCGTCGAGCAGGCCCCGTACCATTTGACCTAGGAGGTCGCCCGAATGCGCGAGACCGAGAAGATCTGGATGAACGGCGAGCTGGTGGACTGGGCCGACGCCCGGATCCACGTAGGCTCGCACGGGCTGCACTACGGCTCCGGCGTCTTCGAGGGCATCCGCGCCTACGAGACCGACAAGGGCTCGGCCGTCTTCCGGCTGACCGACCACCTCGAGCGCCTGCACAACTCGGCGAAGCTCCTGCACATGGAGCTGCCCTTCTCGGTCGAGGAGCTGCGGTCCTCCTGCCACGAGCTGATCGCGGCCAACGGGCTGCCCGAGTGCTACCTGCGCCCGATCGCCTTCTTCGGGTACGGCGAGCTCGGCGTCTCGGCGCTCGGCAACCCGGTCGACGTCGTGATCATGAGCTGGCCGTGGGGCGCCTACCTCGGCGAGGAAGGGTTGGCGAAGGGCATCAGCGCGAAGATCTCGAGCTGGACGCGGATCGGCCCGAACGTGATCCCGCACGTCGCCAAGGCAACCGGCGTCTACCTCAACTCGATGCTGGCCGTGACCGAGGCGAACCGCGCCGGCTACGACGAGGCGATCCTGCTCACCGCCGAGGGCTTCGTCGCGGACGGCTCCGGCGAGAACGTCTTCATCGTCAAGGACGGCGAGCTCTACACGCCTGACCTCTCGACCTCGATCCTGCCGGGGATCACGCGCGACACGGTGATCCAGATCGCGCAGGACCTCGGCTACCGCGTGCACGAGAAGGCGCTGATCCGCTCCGACCTCTACCTCGCCGATGAGGCCTTCATGACGGGCACCGCGGCCGAGGTAACCCCACTCCGTTCGGTGGACGACGTCGAGATCGGGGTCGGGCCGATCACGCTCGAGATCCAGGAGGCTTACCTGGATACCGCGCGCGGTCGCAGCGAGCGCTGGGCCCAGTGGCTCGAGTACGCCACACCCGCGCCGGCCGAGGCTTGAGCACCGGCCTCCGCGAGATCCCGCTCGCGAAGCCCCTGCTCGACGAGCGGGAGGAGGAGCTCGTGCTCGAGGTGCTTCGCTCCGGGAGGCTCTCGCTCGGGCCGACGATCGACCGCTTCGAGGAGCTGATGGCCGAGCGGATCGGCGCGCCCTACGTGGCCGCCGTCTCCAGTGGCACCGCCGGCCTGCACCTGCTCAGCCGGATCGCGGGGCTTGGGCCCGGCGACGAGGCGATCACCTCGCCGATCTCCTTCGCCTCGAGTGCGAATTGCTTCATCTTCGAGGGCGCGACGCCGGTCTTCGCCGACGTCGATCCGCGCACGCTGAACCTCGACCCAGCAGCGGTCGAGGCCGCGATCACGCCGCGAACGAAGGCGCTCGTCGCTGTGGACATGTTCGGCTATCCCTGCGAGCTCGACGAGCTGCGCGCGCTCTGCTCGGAGCGCGGGCTGACGCTGATCGAGGACGCAGCCGAGGCGCTCGGCGCCGAGTACAAGGGCTCGCCGATCGGCTCGCAGGGCCCGTCGGGCGTGTTCGGGTTCTATCCGAACAAGCAGCTGGCGACCGGTGAGGGTGGCGTCGTCTTCACGCATTCCGAGCGCGAGTGGCAACTGGTGCGCAGCCTGCGCAACCAGGGCCGCGACTACGACGGCGGGGCATGGTTCAACCACGTACGGCTCGGGTGGAACTACCGCTGGACCGACGTCCAGGCCGCGATCGGGATCGCGCAGCTCGAGAAGCTCGACCGGCTGCTGGCACTGCGGGTCGAGGCAGCCGAGCGGTACGCGCTGCTGCTCGAAGACGTGGAGGTGGAGCCGCTCTGCGCCGACGACGCCGATCACAAGCGCTCCTGGTTCGTCTACGTGGTCGCGCTGCCGCATGACGCCGACCGCGACAGCGTGATGACCGAGCTCCGCGCGGCCGGGATCGGCACCGCCGACTACGTGCCGTGCGTCCACCTGCAGCCGTACATGCGCGAGACCTACGGTTTCTCGGAGGGAACGTGCCCGGTGGCGGAGGACATCGCTTCGCGGACGCTGGCGCTGCCGTTCTACCCGCAGATCGGGGCCGGGGACCAGGAGCGGGTGGTCGAGGTTCTGCGCAGCGCTCTCTAGGCCTGTGGACGACCAGACACGAGCTCGGCACAGTCCCGAGACAGATCTGCGCGCTGCGCGCCGCTAACGTCAACGCCGAGGGCGGCGGGTAAGCAACCCCCACCCTTTTTGGGCGGGGGCACGGGTTCCCGCGCGCGAAGAACATCAACCTGCCGCCTCACGCCCGGCCGCCCGGCGATAATCCGCGCATGGCGAACGGCAACCGGATGGTCTTCCTGGGCTTCGGCAAGTACGCGCGCGCCGACAAGATCTACGCAATCGAGCCGATCCGGGACGAGCGCCGTGGGCACGGGCGGCGAACGCTCGTCTGGGTCGAGGGCGTGAGCGAGCCGATCGTAGCCTCACGCACCGAGCGGACGATCCTCGCCGACATGGGCCAGGAGCAGGCGCTCGGGAAGCCGATCCTCGACGAGGCGCTCGACCTCGCGCAGCGGCTGTCCGAGCAGTCGCAAAGCGGCCGCGTCGACCTGGCTGACCTCGGCCGCCGCGCGCGCCACCTGCTCGAGGCAACCGCCCGCCCGAACGATCCCGAGCAGCTCTTCTAGCGAGCCTTGGAGCCCTCCGAGATCCGCGAGCCGGGGCTCGTCCGCCGGCTGGCCATCGACCTCGGCCCGCTCAAGCGCCATCCGCCTTTCCGGCGGCTGTTCATCGGTCAGACGATCTCGACCTTCGGCAGCGAGATCGCCGCCGTCGCCGCCCCGTTCCAGCTCTACCAGCTGACGCACTCGACCCTGCAGGTCGGCCTGCTGTCACTCTGCGAGCTCTTCCCGCTGCTGACCCTGACAATCGTCGGCGGCGCGATCGCGGATGCGATCGATAAGCGCAAGCTGCTGCTCGTCACCGAGGTGCTGCTGGCGGTCGTCGCGCTCGGTTTCGCCTTCAACGCCTCGCTTGACCAGCCGCGCGTCTGGGCGATCTATGTGCTCGTCACGCTCGCGATGTCCATCTTCTCGCTCGGCGTCGCCGGGATGAACAGCGCGATCCCACGCCTCGTCGACCAGGACGAGTTGACCGCGGCGATCGCGATCGAGAACGTCTATGGCAGCACGACCAACGTCGCGGGGCCGGCGCTCGGCGGCGTGCTGATCGCGGTGCTCGGGCTCAAGGGCGCCTACCTGCTCGACGCGGCCACCTTCACTGCCTCGCTCTGGTCGGTCTGGCGGCTGCCGAGACTGGCGCCGGCCCACGACGCCGAGCGGCCGAGCCTGCGGACGATCGCCGAAGGCTTCCGTTTCGTGCGCGGCAAGAAAGTGCTGCTCGGCATGTTCCTCGTCGACTCGAACGCGATGGTCTTCGGGATGCCGCGTGCGCTGTTCCCCGCGCTCGCCCTGAACCGCTTCCACGGCGGCGCCGGCGTGCTCGGCCTGATGTATGCCGCGCCCTACGCCGGCGCGCTCGCGGCCTCGCTGGTCTCCGGCTGGACCGCCCACGTGCGCCGGCAGGGCCTGGTCGTCTGCATCGCGGCCGCGCTCTGGGGCGTGGCGATCGCGTTCTTCGGCTTCGCCGAGACGCTCTGGCTCGCCCTGCTCCTGCTCGCGGCGGCGGGCGCGGCGGACAACGTCAGCGCCGTCCTGCGCGGCACGATCCTCTGGAGGGTGACGCCCGACCCGCTTCGGGGCCGCGTCTCGGGCATCGAGTTCGCACAGGTTGCCGCGACCCCGGCGCTCGGCAACGTCGAGGCAGGGCTCGTCGCCTCGCTGACGAGCGTGCGCTTCTCGATCGTCTCCGGCGGGCTGCTCTGCGTCGTCGGTACCTTCGTGATCGCCCTTGCCGTCCCCGCCTTCATCCACTACGACTCGCGCGCTCCAGGCTGAGGCTTTCGCCCGTAGCGTCCACGAGGTCGCACCGGCGCTGATCGGCGTGACGCTGCTCGTCGACGGGGTCGGCGGGCGGATCGTCGAGGTCGAGGCCTACGACCACGAAGATCCGGCGAGCCACGGCTTCCGCGGCCGTACCGAGCGAAACGCCTCGATGTTCGGTCCACCAGGGCACGCGTACGTCTATCGCTCGTACGGGATCCACTGGTGCCTGAACTTCGTTTGCCAGGACGAGGGTGTCGCGAACGCGGTGCTCGTGCGTGCGCTCGAGCCGACCCACGATCTCGAGACGATGCGCGAGCGGCGGGGGCTCGACGACCCACGGCTTCTCTGCAGCGGGCCGGGCCGGCTCTGCCAGGCACTCGGCGTCACGCGCGAGCACGACGGCCTCGCCCTCGACCGGCCGCCGTTCGAGCTGCTCGCCGCCGAGGGCCCGGTCGAGGTGGTGAGCGGCCCGCGGATCGGGATCACGCGCGCGGTCGAGCTGCCGTGGCGCTACGCGGAGGCCGGCTCGCGTTTCCTCAGCCGCGCTTTACCACGAGGGTGACGACGAGGCCGCGCTTGCCCGCCACGCCCCCGCGCGGCGTCTGCGCGATCACCTTCGCCGCTGCGGGCGGCTCGCCCGCAACCTTCCACTTCAGGTTGTACCGGGCGAGGCGCGCCTTCGCCCGCCCGAGTCGCAGGCCGACCACGTTCGGCACTCTGCCCTGCAGCGCCTTCGGCACCACCAGCGTCACCTTGCCGTAGGACGAGAGCGTCCCCCTGGCCGGAAACTGCCGCACGACCACGCCGAGCCTCTGCAGCGGCTTCGCCGGTTCGTACACGTATTGCGGCGTCAGCGGCTGCGCGGCGAGGCGGGCGTTCGCCTCGGAGATCGTGTTTCCGACCACCTTCGGCACCTCGACCTCGTTCACCTTGCAGTTCGCGGTCCGCGGCGGGCGCTCGCCCGCGAAATAGAGCAGCTGCTTCGTGCTGTTGCAGTTGCCATTGTCGAGCTGAAGCTGCCCGTGCCGGTAGACGACCGTGCGCGGTACCGAGTAGGGGAGAGAAATGCTCGGGAAGTCGGTCGGCGGGTCGTGCAGGTACGAGAGCGTCCGCTCCATGAAGCTCTTCCAGATCAGCGCTGGGAATGTGCCGCCGGCGACCGCGTCGCCGTTGTACTCGGTCAGCATCGGCTTCAGCCCCGTCGGGTAGCCGACCCAGACTGCCGCGACCAGCTGCGGCGTGTAGCCGACGAACCAGGCGTCGCCGTAGTTCTCGGTCGTGCCAGTCTTGCCCGCGACGGGCCGCCCGTCGGAGAGCTGGGCGCGCTTGCCGGTGCCGGCGCGCACGACGCCTTGCAGCAGCGAGGTGACGAGCGCCGCCGTGTTCGCGGTCAGGACGTGCCGCCCGACCGGCAGGTTGCTGTCGACCATCCGGCCCGCCTCGTTGCGGACGTCGGAGATCGCCCGCGGGTGGTTGCCGAAGGCCGCGCCGTCGATCCGCAGCCCCCCGTTGTCGAAGGCGGAGAAGGCGCGCGCCATCTCGAGCGGGTTGACCGCTTCGGCGCCCAGGCCGATCGCGAAGTAGTTCTTCAGCGGGCTCGAGATCCCGAGCTTCTTCGCCGTCCGCACGATCGCGCCCGGCCCGACGAGCTGGGTCAGCTGTGCGTAGACCGTGTTGTCGGAGACCTCGGTCGCGGTCGCGAGCGAGATTCGCCCGAGATCGGAGTTCTCGTAGTTGTGCACGTACCAGAGCTTGTCGCCGAGAGGGATCTGGACGGGCCCGGACTCGAACTCGGAGTCGGGCGAGATCCCGTCCTTCAGCGCCGTCGCGAGCACGAACGGCTTGAACGACGAGCCCGGCTGCCGTTCGCCCTGGACGGCGAGGTTGAACTGGCTCTTGCGGTAGTTGTTGCCGCCGATCATCGCCAGCACGCTGCCGTCCCGCGGGTCGACCGCGACGAGCGCCGCCGACGGGCCGTTCGGGTCGGTCAGCCACTTCGTGATCGACTGCCGCGCGAAGCGCTGGACGTTCAGGTCGATCGTCGTGCGGACCCGCAGCCCGCCGCCGAAGACCCGGCCCGCGCCGTAGCGGTCGATCAGCTGCTGCTGGACGTAGTTGGTGAAGTACGGCGCCGGCCCGCGCTCGCCCGAGAGGTGGATGTTCTCAGGGTTCGGCAGCTTGGCCTTGCTCGCGTTCGCGTACTCGGCATTGGTGAGATCGCCCTGGTCGAGCATCGACTTCAGCACGAGGTTCCGCCGCTCTCGGGCGGCCGTGGGGTTCGTCGCCGGGTCGTAGCGCGAGGGGTCGGCCGGGATCCCGGCGAGCAGCGCCGCCTCGGCCCAGCCGAGCTTGTCGGCGCCGTGGTGGAAGTAGGTCAGCGCCGCCTGCTGCACGCCGTAGGCGCCGTTGCCGAAGTAGATCGTGTTCAGGTAGGCGGTCAGGATCCGGTCCTTCGACCAGCGCTGCTCGAGCTGCCAGGCGAGCGCCGCCTCCTTCAGCTTCCGGCCGATCGAGCGCTGGTTCTTCGTGTACGTGTTCTTGACGAACTGCTGCGTGATCGTCGAGCCGCCCTCGACCACCTGCTTGTGCCGGACGTCCTGCCAGACCGCGCGCATGATCCCGTGGACATCGACGCCACGGTGCTCGTAGAAGCGCTTGTCCTCGATCGCGACGATCGCCAACTTCATTCGGTCGAGGTTGTCGTTCGGGCCGACCAGGATTCGGCTCTGCTTGCCCCGCAGCACCGACAGGACGCGCTTGCCCTTGCGGTCGTAGATGTACCCGTCGACCTCACGCTGCTGCAGCCGCGTCGGGTCGAGCGACGGGATCTCGCTCGCCACCGAGGTGACGAGGCCGAAGGTGAACGACATCGACCCCAGGAGGAAGAGGATCAGGAGAAGGCCGAACAGGCGCAGCTTGCGAATCCTGCGCCGCGGCCTGGCAGACGCCTGCTTTCGAGCGGAGCGCGGCACGAGAAGTCGAAGATTGTAACGGTAGACTCGCCGCTCACATGGGCCTGCCTGAGCTAACTCGCAACGCGGTCCACGTGCTGCCGGAGGGCGGCCTTGAGCAAAAGCTGAAGCTCGGGCGGCCACTGCGGGTCAAGCTCGGGATCGACGTCACCTCGCCGGACATTCACGTTGGCCGTGGCATTCCGTTGCAGCGCATGCGCGCCTTTCAGGACGAAGGCCACACCGGTGTCCTGATCGTCGGCGACTACACGACGCGGATCGGCGACCCGTCGGGCCGGTCCAGCGAGCGCCCGGTGCTGAGCGACGAGGAGATCGAGCGCAACGCGAAGACCTACCTCGAGCAGGCGATGGTGATCCTCGACCCCGACCGCACCGAGGTGCGCTACAACGGCGAGTGGCTCTCGAAGCTCTCCTACGCGGAGGTCGTGCGGCTGGCCCGGACGATCACCGTCGCCCGGATGCTCGAGCGCGACGACTTCGCCAAGCGCTACACCTCGGGCGAGCCGATCTCGGTCTCGGAGCTGCTCTACCCGCTGATGCAGGCCTATGACTCGGTCGCGATCGAGGCCGACGTCGAGCTCGGCGGCACCGACCAGCTCTACAACCTGCTGGCCGGCCGCGAAGTGATGGAGGCCTACGGGCTCGACCCCCAGATTGCGCTGACGACCCCGATCCTGGACTCGTGGGACGGCTCGAAGATGAGCTCCTCGGTCGGTAACAACATCCCGCTGACGGCGCCGCCGGAGGAGATGTTCGGCCGCACGATGCGCGTCCCGGACGAGCTCTTGCCCGAGTGGTACCGCCTCGTCTGGGAGCGAGAGCTGCCGGCGGGCGACCCGCTCGAGGCCAAGCTCGCCCTGGCGCGCTTCATCGCCGGCCGCTCCTGGGGCGAGGAGGCGGCGCGCGCCGCGGAGGACCACTTCACGCGCGTGGTCCGCGAGGGGCAGGCCCCGGAGGAGGTGCCGGAGGAGTCGCTGCCGGAGGGCGATCCGCTCCACCTGCCCGCTCTCCTCGTCGAGCGGCTCGGGCTCGGCTCGACGAGCGAGGCGCGGCGGCTGATCGCCCAGGGCGCGGTCAAGGTCGACGGCGAGGTCGTGAGCGACGTCGATCTGCCCCGCGAACGGCTCGCGGGAGCGCTCGTGCAAGCCGGAAAACGCCGCTTCGTGCGTTTCGCCTCGGCTTGACGCGATTCAGCCAGGTTTCCGCTATCATGCTCGGGCCGCTCGGAAGGGTGGCGTGTAAGACAGTCCCTGTACCTCGACCAGGAGCGCCTTCGGACGCAGACGGATACGACGGATGTCCGCAGCATCGGAGGCCTCTGGCGCGAGTCGGAGGCTTTTTTACGCGCCGGCCGCCTCGGCGACGGTCTTTGAAAACTCAGCAGTGCGAATTACGCCGAGACCTCGTGACCCTTGGGTCGCGGGGCCTTAAGAACCCGTCACCGTTTGAGGCATCGCTTGCGATGCCGTGAAAGAGGTGGGCCGGCTTTGCCGGCACGCCGCTCTCGAAGGACGGAGACAACTTTGAGCACAAGCTCGAAGTGATCGATTTGCCTCTTCGGAGGCAAACCAACTTCACGGAGAGTTTGATCCTGGCTCAGGACGAACGCTGGCGGCGCGCTTAACACATGCAAGTCGAGCGAGAACCCAGGCTTCGGCCTGGGGGAAAGCGGCGAACGGGTGAGTAACACGTGAGTAATCTGCCCTCGACATCGGGATAGCCCGGGGAAACCCGGATTAATACCGAATGGCCCATCAGCTTCTCGAAGCGGATGGAAAAGGTAGCTTCGGCCTCCGGTCGAGGAGGAGCTCGCGGCGGATTAGCTTGTTGGTGAGGTAACGGCTCACCAAGGCTCCGATCCGTAGCTGGTCTGAGAGGACGATCAGCCACACTGGGACTGAGACACGGCCCAGACTCCTACGGGAGGCAGCAGTGGGGAATCTTGCGCAATGGGCGAAAGCCTGACGCAGCGACGCCGCGTGAGGGAAGAAGGCCTTCGGGTTGTAAACCTCTTTCAGGAGGGACGAAGCCACTCGGGTTAATAGCCCAGAGGGTGACGGTACCTCCAGAAGAAGCCCCGGCTAACTACGTGCCAGCAGCCGCGGTAATACGTAGGGGGCTAGCGTTGTCCGGATTTATTGGGCGTAAAGAGCGTGTAGGCGGCCAGGTAGGTCTGCTGTGAAAACTCGAGGCTCAACCTCGAGACGTCGGCGGAAACCATCTGGCTAGAGTCCGGAAGAGGAGAGTGGAATTCCTGGTGTAGCGGTGAAATGCGCAGATATCAGGAAGAACACCCGTGGCGAAGGCGGCTCTCTGGGACGGTACTGACGCTGAGACGCGAAAGCGTGGGGAGCGAACAGGATTAGATACCCTGGTAGTCCACGCCGTAAACGATGGGTGCTAGGTGTGGGGGGTGTCGACTCCCTCCGTGCCGAAGCTAACGCATTAAGCACCCCGCCTGGGGAGTACGGCCGCAAGGCTAAAACTCAAAGGAATTGACGGGGGCCCGCACAAGCAGCGGAGCATGTGGTTCAATTCGACGCAACGCGAAGAACCTTACCGAGACTTGACATGCACTGGAATGTCGTAGAAATACGCCAGCCCTTCGGGGCTAGTGCACAGGTGGTGCATGGCTGTCGTCAGCTCGTGTCGTGAGATGTTGGGTTAAGTCCCGCAACGAGCGCAACCCCTGTCCTATGTTGCCAGCGAGTAATGTCGGGGACTCATAGGAGACTGCCGGTGACAAATCGGAGGAAGGTGGGGATGATGTCAAGTCATCATGCCCCTTACGTCTCGGGCTACACACGTGCTACATTGGCCGGTACAGAGGGCTGCAAACCCGTGAGGGGGAGCGAATCCCAAAAAGCCGGTCCCGGTTCGGATTGGAGGCTGAAACTCGCCTCCATGAAGGCGGAGTTGCTAGTAATCGCGGATCAGCAATGCCGCGGTGAATACGTTCTCGGGCCTTGTACACACCGCCCGTCACACCACGGAAGCCGGTAACACCCGAAGCCGGTGTCCTAACCCGCAAGGGAGGGAGCCGTCGAAGGTGGGATTGGTGACTGGGGTGAAGTCGTAACAAGGTAGCCGTAGCGGAAGCTGCGGCTGGATCACCTCCTTTCTAGGGATACGCTACGCGTCTTGGGATCCACGAATGTGAACCCAGGTTGCGAATCTATTAGCGTGGGCTGCTCGGCCGTGATGAATACGTCCGGTTTCGAGCTCGC
The DNA here is from genome assembly GCA_963717725.1 of uncultured Actinomycetes bacterium. Taxonomy (GTDB): domain Bacteria; phylum Actinomycetota; class Thermoleophilia; order Gaiellales; family Gaiellaceae; genus AC-32. Next base: position 95,355 of record CAVQWS010000027.1, on the reverse strand, counting down.
CTAGAAGTACGTCGACCTCGGTGTACGAGCACTGCTGAGTTTTGAGAGACCGCGCCTCGGTGCGGTGTTCTCGTTTGGCCGGACGAGCGCCGGCGCGCACCTTGAAAACTCCATAGCGGCATACAACGTGTTCTTCACGATCAAGAGACGAAGGGCACACGGTGGATGCCTTGGCGCCAAGAGCCGATGAAGGACGTGGGCGGCTGCGATAAGCCCGGGTTAGGTGCTGACCAACCTTTGATCCCGGGATTTCCGAATGGGGAAACCTACGCGTGGTAATGCGCGCGTGTTCCTGCCTGAATACATAGGGCGGGTAACGGTAAGCGGGCGAACTGAAACATCTTAGTAGCCCGAGGAAAGGAAAGAAACCTCGACTCCCTGAGTAGTGGCGAGCGAAAAGGGAAGAGCCCAAACCTGCGTGATGCCAAAGCGGCAGCTGTTGTCACGTAGGGGTTGTAGGGCCTGCTTCGATCCGCCTGCCGGCGGGTCGGGAAGTTACAAAGTCATGCGTTAGTCGAAGCGACTGGAACGTCGCACCACAGAGGGCAATAGTCCCGTAGGCGAAAACGACGTGACCTTCCTTAGCAGGCACCTGAGTACGGCCGGGCACGGGAAACCCGGTCGGAATTTGCGGGGACCACCCCGTAAGGCTAAGTACTCCTTGGCGACCGATAGTGAACTAGTACCGTGAGGGAAAGGTGAAAAGTACCCCGGAAGGGGAGTGAAATAGCACCTGAAACCGTGTGCCTACAAGCGGTCGGAGCAGACTTGTTCTGTGACGGCGTGCTTTTTGCATAACGAGCCAGCGAGTTACTCTTCAACGGCAAGGTTAAGGAAACGGAGCCGTAGCGAAAGCGAGTCTGAATAGGGCGATTTAGTCGTTGGAGGTAGACCCGAAACTGAGTGATCTACCCATGGGCAGGTTGAAGCGGGGGTAAGACCCCGTGGAGGACCGAACCGACTTGGGTTGAAAACCGAGCGGATGACCTGTGGGTCGGAGTGAAAGGCTAATCAAACTCAGAGATATCTGGTTCTCCCCGAAATATATTTAGGTATAGCGTCACGCGTTCAATTTCAGTTGTAGAGCACTGTTCGGGCTAGGGGGCCTACCAGCTTACTGAACTCGGGCAAACTCCGAATGCTGGAATTCCAGAGCGTGGCAGTCAGAGTCTGGGGGATAAGCTTCAGGCTCGAAAGGGAAACAGCCCAGACCGTCGGCTAAGGTCCCTAATTCCTGACTAAGTGGTAAACGATGTCTGATTGCTGAGACAACCAGGATGTTGGCTTAGAAGCAGCCACCATTCAAAGAGTGCGTAACAGCTCACTGGTCAAGTGGTCGGGCGCGGATAATGTAACGGGGCTCAAGTCAGGAACCGAAGCCACGGACTTCGCTTATGCGGAGTGGTAGGGGAGCGTTCCCATGCCGGCGAAGCGGCGGCGTAAGCCAGCCGTGGAGGCCTGGGAAGTGAGAATGCTGGCACGAGTAACGAAAGACGAGTGAGAAACTCGTCCGCCGAATGCCCAAGGGTTCCTGAGTAAAGCTAATCTGCTCAGGGTTAGTCGGGACCTAAGCCGAGGCCGAAAGGCGTAGGCGATGGCCAACAGGTTGATATTCCTGTACCACGTACCCACCGCTATCACCGATGGCGGGACGGGGTAGGCTAAGGAAACCCAGGCGATGGTCGACCTGGGATAACCGCGTAGGGCGACCGGTAGGGAAATCCGCCGGTCATAAACCTGAGACGGGATGTCGAGGCCCGATAGGGCCGAAGTTCCTTAAGCCATGCCTCCTAGAAAAGCGTCTAGGGAGGTGGGGCGTGCCCGTACCAAAACCGACACAGGTGGGCAGGTAGAGAATACCAAGGCGATCGGAAGAACCCTCGTTAAGGAACTCGGCAAAATGGCCCCGTAACTTCGGGAGAAGGGGCGCCCCGGTAGAGTGAAAGCCCTTTACGGGCTGAGCTCGAGGGGGCCGCAGTGAAACGGCCCAAGCGACTGTTTACCAAAAACACAGGTCTCTGCGAAGTCGAAAGACGACGTATAGGGGCTGACGCCTGCCCGGTGCCGGAAGGTCACGCGGAGAGGTTAGCCTTCGGGCGAAGCCTTGAAGCCAAGCCCCGGTAAACGGCGGCGGTAACTATAACCGTCCTAAGGTAGCGAAATTCCTTGTCGGGTAAGTTCCGACCTGCACGAATGGCGTAACGACTTGGGCGCTGTCTCAACGAGGGATCCGGTGAAACTGTAGTCTCGGTGAAGATGCCGAGTACCCGTGGTTGGACGGAAAGACCCCGTGAACCTTTACTACAGCTAGATGTTGGAGTTCGGGGCGTGTTGTCCAGGATAGGTGGGAGACTTTGAACCGGAGGCGCCAGCCTTCGCGGAGTCACCCTTGGGATACCACCCTTCGCGTTTTGGGCTTCTAACCCGAGGCCGTGATCCGGCTCGGGAACAGCATCTGGTGGGTAGTTTGACTGGGGCGGTCGCCTCCTAAACTGTAACGGAGGCGCGCAAAGGTTCCCTCAGCACGGTTGGAAATCGTGCGTAGAGTGCAAAGGCATAAGGGAGCTTGACTGCGAGACCTACAAGTCGAGCAGGTGCGAAAGCAGGCCTTAGTGATCCGACGGTAGAGAGTGGAATTGCCGTCGCTCAACGGATAAAAGGTACTCCGGGGATAACAGGCTTATCCTTCCCAAGAGTCCACATCGACGGAAGGGTTTGGCACCTCGATGTCGGCTCGGCGCATCCTGGGGCTGGAGTAGGTCCCAAGGGTTGGGCTGTTCGCCCATTAAAGCGTTACGCGAGCTGGGTTCAGAACGTCGTGAGACAGTTCGGTCCCTATCCACCATGGGCGTTGGAAGCTTGAGAGGAGTCGTCCTCAGTACGAGAGGACCGGGACGAACAGACCTCTGGTGTATCAGTCGTCGTGCCAACGGCGCTGCTGATTAGCCACGTCTGGATGGGATAACCGCTGAAAGCATCTAAGCGGGAAGCCCACCTCGAGATGAGGCTTCCCATCCCCTTCGAGGGAGTAAGGGCCGTGGGAGACCACCACGTTGATAGGCGGGACGTGCAAGCGCAGCAATGCGTTCAGCGGACCCGTACTAATTGCCCGAGGTCTTGATTTAGAACTCGTTGTCGCTGCTATGGAGTTTTGAGGGTGTGCTTTACGCGCGCTCTTGACAGTTTCGGCGGTGATAGCGGCGGGGGTACACCTCTTCCCATTCCGAACAGAGAAGTTAAGCCCGCTCGCGCCGATGGTACTCGGAGGGCAACCTCCCGGGAGAGTAGGTCGCCGCCGACTATTTCAGTCACGAAGAGCCGCCTAGCGCGGCTCTTCGTCGTTCTAGGCCGCGCGCAGCTTGTCCAGCCAGTCGGGGTCGAGGGCGCGGAGCCGGCGGACGCGCTCGCCGACCGGCGGGTGCGTCACGAACAGGCCGGCGAGACCTTCCTCGGCGAACGGGTTGATCGTGTACAGCGGCTCTGTCGCCGGGCTCGCGCGGAACTCGACCAGCTCCGCGGCCTGTTCGAGCCGGAGAAGCGCGTCGGCCAGTCCGTGCGGCGAGCCGCAGAGGGCGGCCGCCGCACGGTCGGCGGCGAACTCGCGCTTCGGCGAGAGCAGCAGATGGACGATCGCCGCGGCCAACGGCCCGAGCACGAACAAGAGCGTTCGCTGCAGCCAGCCGCCGACCCGGCTCGTCTCGATCAGCGCCGCGGCGACCACGACCGCGGCCGTCTGTACGAGCACGTCGCGGCTGCGGATGTGCGTCAGCTCGTGCGCGAGCACTCCCTCGAGCTCGGCAGGTGGGGTGGCCATGAGCAGCCCGCTGCTGACCGCGATCACGCCGCCTCGCGGTCCGCGCCCCGCGGCGAGCGCGCGCGGAAAGCCATCCGGGAGCAGATAGAGGCGTGGCTTTGGCAGTCCGGCGAGCCTCGCCAGGCTTGCCACGCTCGCGTGCACGGCGGGCGCCTCGCCGACCGGCAGCTCGCGCGCGCCGACCATCCCGAGCACCACCCGGTCGCCGTACCAGTACGCGGCGCCGGCCACGAGCAGGCCGAAGAAGACGAGCAGCGAGACCAGCCTGTAGCCGCCGATGGGCCAGCCGATCGCTGCAACCGCGGCGCAACCGCCGGCCACGAGCAGCCAGGTCTTGCAGACGTTCCACGCCGCCACGAGCCGCCAGTGCACGGCTCAGCTGTCGTCCGGCTGCTCGTCCTCTTCCAGCCCGCGCGGCGGCCAGTCCGGCTCGGGCGCGTCGCAACGGCTGGAGCAGTGGAGCGAGGCGATGTTCTGTAGGGGAATCAGGATGTGCCCGTTCAGCTCGAGGTGGGCGACGTCGTCGAGGAGGCAGTAGGCGGTGAGCACGCCATCCTGGTAGTCGCCGCCGAAGAGCGCGACCTCGACCTGCTCGCCCTTGTACTTGTTGGTGTAGTCCTCGATGGGTCTGAGCCTAGCCGAATCCCGCATTCCTCCAATGCCGCCCCTGCTGTAGAAGCCGCTAAATGCGCTGGCCGTGTGGTCTCGGTGTGGTCTCGCCCAGCTCGCCAGCCCTGACAACGCGGCTGAGTCGAAGCCCGTCCCCCTCGACCGGCCGTTCGAGCACGTAACCGGCCTGCGCGAGAACCTCGAGTTCCTGCCGCGGCATCCAGCGTGGCCGCGTCCGCGAGGAACCGTGGGATTGGCCAGTCACGGCCCTCAACGCCAAGACGGGCGCGGCCACCTAAGTAGACGCGATCACCTTCTGTTTCTTGCGAGGTGGCGACCCTGGACGCGTTCGATTTCGGACTGACGTTGACCCCTCTCCCGGCCAGGTCAACGAAGGCACGCAGCGGTCTAGACGCGCCGCATGCGAGGCGAGAGCGCCGCCCTGATTCCAAGGTGCGTGGAGTGCGAGGCCGCGTGGCTGCAGGCCGACGAAGGGCGCTGGCGCGCGTATCTGGGCGGCGACGATCTCGATGAGCCAGCGGAGGTCGTCTTCTACTACTGCCCGGACTGCGCTGAGCGGGAGTTCGAGCCGTCTCCCCAGCTTTCTCGGGGGAGTTCGAGCTGGAAGGTGAAGCTCACGGCGCCCACTCGCTCTTGGGGAAAGAAAAGGGGCGGCCCGTCGGCCGCCCCGTACTTTGCGCGTCCGTCCGTCTCTGCGGCCAAGGCGTCCGGTCTGCGCTGACCCATGGTGTGACGGGCTGGCGGCCCGCGCCTCCCCAGGAAAGGGGATATCTCAAGGCAACAGGAAGCGGGGCCGCCGCCCGGCCCCGCTTCCAGTCTCCCGTGAGAGCCGCAGGTGAGTCGTCGGGCCCCGCCGCATTGGGCCCTTCGTGTCTTCCGAGGTCGCCCCCGCCGCATCGGGGCGCCTCTCGGTTGCATGCCAAGTATCGGGCGGGGGTGGCTGGTTGATCCATCACCCTTCTACGGTTGACTGCCTCACTTGACACCTAAGAGCAGTGCAGACCATCAGGGCGACGAGGGCGGTCGGCGCCGCAGCTCCCGACCGCCCCAACGTGTTATGCGTCGGTTCACCGGGCGCGGAAGTTTCCGGTGACGCCTAAGCCGCAAGAGGTGCCCTGGCGGCAAGGGGTCTGACAGCCAAGGAGAGCCGGGGCTGCGGGGGGAGGCAGCCCGGCTCCCTCTGCTGCCAAGACGGCGATGCACCGCCCGCGCTCGTGGTCGAGGAAGTGGCCTAGACACGGTTCCAGCCGAGTCGTAGGCTGATCTCGAATAGGCCCTCGAAACTCTGCGGCGTCGTGGGCGCCAGGCACGAAGGAGAGAAGGGGGAGCCATGCGCAGGCGCGTTAGCCGCCTAGCTGTGGCAGTCACCGCCGTCGCGGTCGTCGCGATCGCGGGCGCTGTCACCTACGCCGTTGCGGACATCGGTGGTGGCGGTCTGATCAACGGCTGTTACAAGTCGCAGAACGGTCAGCTGCGGCTAATCGATCCGGCGACCGACAGCTGTAACCCGAGCGAGACGGCGATCTCGTGGAGCCAGACCGGGCCGCAAGGGCCGAAGGGTGATCCCGGCCCGCCAGGGCCGAAGGGCGATAAGGGCGATCAAGGCGTGCAGGGGCCAGTAGGGCCGATGGGGCCGCAAGGGCCGAAGGGCGATAAGGGTGACCCAGGGCCACAAGGCGAGCGCGGCCCCGGCGCGATTGTCGCCAGCGTCGGGAGCAGCGGCTTCCTGGGGATCGGGAACTCGCCCCAGGTGACGGGCGTCACACGCCTTGCCCCCGGCAAGTACCTCGTCAGGTTCAGCCTCGACGTCGAGTTTTGCATCCGCGAGGCGACCCTGGGCTTTCTCACCAACGTGGCCGCCAACTACAACATCTTCGACGGCGACCCAGGCGAGATCTCCACGTTCAACGGCTTCGACAACAACGGCGGCAATCAGGGGATCGTCGTGGTCACACGTGACTCGGCGGGCACCCTTTCCGACAGGAGTTTCCACTTGGCGGTGCTCTGCTCGAACGGCTCTCCGGCCACCAGCGCCGGACGCCTTCGCCTCCACAGAGGGGGCCGACTCTTGCGGGAGTGGTCGAGCATTCGGCGGTAAGAGTGCCGCCAAGGCGTTGCCCGTTCTGACGCATATGGCCGAAAGAGTCACTAGCGCCTAGCTTCGTTTCGCCATACGTTCACTCGGGGGCCGGGTCGCGTTGCAGCGCCCGGGCGTTCGGCTCGCCGCCCGCCCCGGTGGCGACCTCGACGCGCCACGTCTTTGAGCCTTGCTTGCATCACCCCATTTGCATGAAGAACTCCCTGCTGAGCCGGTGTTAGATCGGTTCAGGCGTCCACCACAATCGGGAGGAGGCAGGTCATGCCGAACGCCACGCCTGTAGAGCTCGAACTACGCGGCGACTTCGCCAGACTGAAGGACGAGGTCGAGGAGGCACAACGAACGATCATCGAGGCGGCCGAGCAGGATGAGGCCGGGGTAGATGCCAAGATCGACGAGACGCGCCGGAGCGCCGACGCGCGTGCAGCCGAGCTACGCAACAAGCCGAAAAAGGCCGATGGGCCCGAGAGCCACTGGCAACAGGTTCAGAGCGATTTTGACCAACACGTCCAGCGCACGCGAGCACATATCGATGCCACGAAGGCTGCGATCGACGCGAACGACGCCAAAGACGCCGCCGAGTGGGCCGAGGTCGATGCGGAAGACGCGATCAACTTTGCGGCGTCCGCGATCACGGAAGCCGAATATGCGCTCCTCGACGCTGTCCGGGCGAGGAAGAGGGCGGACGCCCTCTCCAGATCTGCCTAGATCTGCCCCGGCTCGGGGCAGTTGTTCGCCGCGAAACAGCCACTAGGCGGCGAATGGAACAAGGCGTAGCTTGAGGCTCGGGGCCGGGTCGTGTTGCAATCCGACCAGGCCATTCCGGCAGTAGAGATATAGAGATGCCTAGGTACCTGATCGTCAGGACGTTCGAGATCGACGAAGAGGCGATGCCCGAGGTCGGCCGGCGCTCGAAGGAGATCGCCAAGGAGGAGTTTCCGGAGATCACCTGGGAGCACAGCCACGTGGCCGTCCGCGACAACGGCTCCGTCAAACAGTTCTGTATCTACAGGGCGCCCGACCCGGAAGCGCTCAGGAGTCATGGCAAGCGCCTCGGGGCGCACCGCATCGACGACATCTGGGAGATCGCAGGCGACGTCACGCCGGCCGACTTCCCGGCTGCTCTCTAATCCTCCCGCCCAGGGCGTTCGGCTCGCCGCCCGGCCCTGCTCCTTCAGCGTTTGGCACGCTTGCTCAGGGGGCATCTTGGCGTGGCGGCAGGGGTCTGACTGCGGCGTTCTGGCATCGCGCTTGAGGGGGACCGAGCGCGAACCGGGTCGCCCTGCCGCTTATCTCTCGCCCGATACTAGGCTGCGACGACCTCGAGGAGCCGGCCGAGCTCGCCTTCTACTGCCCGGAGTGCGCTGAGCGCGAGTTCGGACGCTGAGCGGCGGGGGTCCTTACGCGGCGGGCTCGCAGGGGGAGCCGGAGCGTGAGATCGACCGAGAACCCGAATTGAAGAAACCGAACAGCCTCGCGTGTGAGCGACGGTATTCCCTCGCAATAGCTATCCGCACCGTCGCTCGGGACACCGATCAGTGACGACGCGTTCGGTTGGGCACGCCGCCCCTTTGCCCACCGAACCAACGCCGCCAACTGAGTAGGAGGAATCCGCCGTAATGCAGAGTGCCGCTACACGTGGTTTCACCGTCGTCACCGTCGTGACGCTGATCTTCACGCCGGTCTGGAACGGAAAGCATTGGATCGACTTCCTGATGGGCAGGAAGACAGAGACGACGATCGTGAAGTGTCAGCCGAACGATCCCTGTCCGGCAAAGAAGCACATCACGCAGAAAGTCGTTCAGCCGAACCCGTAGGTGTCTTCGTATCTCCCCCTCGCGCTCGCGATCTTCCTGGTCGCGTTCGACTTTCAAAACCTGCGCTCGTGGAGCGGAGGGAAGACAATCAAACCCGACCGGGTAAAGTCGCAGGACTTCACGATCGTGGTCCCGGTCTTTGGGCATCCGCGCTACTTTGAGGCCGAGCGCCTTCTTCGCTATCGCCACAAGGTTCTCGTGGCGATGGAGATCACCCCGCCCTCGATGGCAGCGTTCGCGGACGAGCTCGAGGCGGACGGGTGGAACGTCGAGCGTCTCGTCGTAGAAGATCCGAACCCCGCAGCGCTCGTGGCGGCTGCGCTGCCCGCCGTCGACACCACCTACACGTTCCGTCTCGACGCGGACACCGACATCGGAGACGCCGCCGGCGCTGCCGTCGCTGCGGCCGATGTTGCCGGAGCCGATCTGTGCTCGATCAAGTGCGCGGTCGGAAACCGGACGAACGTGGTCACCAAGCTGCAGGCACTCGAATACCGGATGGCGATGCTCAGCCGCCACTTTCGTCCGTGGCTGACCTCTGGCGCGTGCTTCCTCGCGCGCACCGACGCGCTGCGCGAGATCATGGCGCAGCACTCCTGCTGGACACCGGGCGAGGACATCGAAACGGGGCGGACGGCGCTCGCGCTTCGCATGCGCATCCGCCATCTCGACATGGTCGTCTACACCGACGCGCCGGAAAGCTGGCGGGCACTCTTCCGGCAGCGGAGGCTCTGGTGGGCGGGCGCGTTTCGCCATTGGTGGATCAACATCGACCGGAACTTGCTCCACCTGCCGGTGCTTACGAGCTATTACCTCATTGCGATCTGGGTGACGTGGTATGTGAAGTGGTGGACGATGCTGAGCCCGGGCGCGGTCCTCTCGAGCCTGCCGTACGTCTACTGCGCCTACCTCTTCGTCACGGTGACGTCGAACCTGCAAGTTGTCTCACCGTGGATGGTCGTCTTCCCCTTCTATGCGCTCGCCCAGGTGCTCGTGATGCCGGTCTTCGGCGCACTGACGTACTTCGGGCTCGCCAGGCGCCGGCGGCGCGTGGGGCGGTACAGGTTCGGGTATCGCCGCCGCGAAGTTCTACGGGTCTTTCGACGCGTGTTGACTTACCCTTCCGGGCGGTAGCGTCGGGCTAGGACTCCTCTTTCTCCGGCTCGGGTTGCGCCTCTCGCCGCTGCTCACGCCGGCAGCCGGAGCAACGATTCGAAGTAGGGCCGCGCGCCCCTGCCGTGGAGGAAGCACCGCAATCGACGCACTCGCGATCGCGTGGCCCGATCCGCCGCTGCGCGTTGTAGTCCTCGACAGCCTCCGGGTTTCGTTCCCGCCAACGGCGCACTGCCGCGGCTCGGTACTCACTGCAGTAGCCGGACCCGTTGACGAAGGCTTCGCTTGGGCGGAAGGCTTCGAGGGGATGCCATTCGAGGCAACCGCAGCACCAGCGAGTCTCGACAGAGTTTCGGTGGTGTGTGTCACCCGAAGTGCTGGCTTGGGGGTTCCGAAGCCCGATCTTGCGTCGCTACCCCGCCCCGCCCACTGCTGGAATTGCAGGAGCGGTTTTGTGTCGTTCTTGCAACTCGAGCAAAGGGAAGGGGGGAGGGGTGACCACGAAGAGAGGTGCGAAACGACCCCGTCTTAGCAATCCGCGAAACAGACTCACGCCACGGCCTCGGTTCTCTCGCTCGAAGCTCACGTAAACGTCGACTGGCCGGGTAAGCCCGCACACACGACCGCAGGCAGCGTCGGATGCGGCGTCCATCGCGGGGCTTGGAAAGACCCTCGCAGAGCGCTACCGTAGGGGGCAGGGGCAGCCGTCCTCGAGGGAAACCCCAGGTCTGCGGCAGGTGGAGCCGGAGCACCTCACCTCCCCCTACTGAGGGGCACGTTCCTGAGCCGCAGGAGGAACGGACGCCACGCTCCGGCTCCACTTGATTCAGCCGCTTGCAAGCGGGTTGCAAGCGCGCTACGGTCGGTCAGCTATACATGGCTGGGGCCGAGCGAGGCTTGGGGAGGAGCCGCTGCGGTCGCTCGGCTCCCTCAGGCGCCCGGCGGCCCGCTTCTCAGCCGTACAGGTGCGCTTGTACGCAAGCTCGAGCTTCTGCGCCTGCCTGAGGGTCAGCGGCCCGTTGCCGGCGACGCCCATCACCACAGTCTCGACGCCTTAGACTCCGTCGGGCCGTCTCGGCCCAAGAAGGAGGGAACGGTCGACCTCGCAGGGCCGTCCATAATGATGATTCTCGGCGCGCGAAAGTTGGCGCTGACGCGGGCTGAGGCAAACGAGCTACACGACCTGCTCGTCGAGCGCAATCTGGCCCTGCTAGCGCTCCAGTCTGAGCTAGCGCGTGCGCTGCAGCCCGATTCGGGGCAACCGGGTGTCTTCGCGGATGAGGAGATGCGGCAGGAGTTGCTGCTTTGCCTCGATGCGGCCGACGCCGAGCTCCAACTGGCGGAAGGACTGCGAAGCCTCCGCCAGGCTGCCCGCGTGCCGATCTCACCTAAGCCCGAGTACTAGTCGAACCTGCGAAAGCAACTCGACTCACTGGTGGGGTGGTCGGCGCCGCAGGGCCGACCACCCCACTTGAGTTCAGCGCTTGACATTGCACGTGGCGCCCTACGAACGGCGGGGTGATGTCAGACGTTTGGGCGAGCCCGCAGAAATTCGCGCTCTTTCCGAGGAATCCGCTGCACGTCCCCCGTTCGAGTGATCCCAGACCGCGTCGAGCGTGTCATAAAGTCGCCAGAACGCGCCGCTTGAGAGCCCAAGCGTGCGCCTGCGGCTCGACAAGCGAACTTATCCACAGTTTCCACACCGACGTGGGGAGTGAGTTCTGGACCGAGCGCCTAAGCCTGAGCTTCCAGGCGAATTCGTATCCGATGACCTGCGGGCCGACTGCGACCGCTTCCTCGAGGAGCTGCGGGCGCGGGTCGCCTTCCGCCGTGAGTTGGCGCCAGAGGGTGGCGCCTGGGTGCCACGGCGCATCAGGGATACGGCAGGTCCGGATCTGACCAACGAAGACCGACACGCTGCGGCGCCTCAGTCGCCGCCGAACTCCCGCTCAGCGCAGTGGGGGCAGTAGAAGACAAGCTCACTCGGCTCATCGAGGTCGTCACTGCCGAGGTAGGCACGCCAGCGCTCCTCGCCGGCTGGCAGCCAGACGGCCTTGCACTCGGCGCACTTCGGGATCAGCGCCACACCGACAGGAGCCATCTAGCTCGAGTCTAAACCGCCGTGCTAGCTGGTTAGACAGACGAACCCGAGGATCGGGTGAAACTCGATCCCGTTCGGCGGGCGAGAGATATGCGGCAGGGCGACCGGTTCGCGCTCGTTCCCCCTCAAGCGCGATGCCAGAACGCCGCAGTCAGACCCCTGCCGCCACGTCAAGATGCCCGCTGACCAAGCAGGCCAAACGCCCGAGTGACGAGCCGAACCGCTAGTCGGCCCGCCGACCTCTGCGCTCTTCGACCACGTAGCTATTCGGGGCGTCCAGGTCGCCACGGCAAGCGCGAGCGACGACCGGTCCTTGATCGCGGGTTCCGTGGCAGCGGGCGCGGCCACGCCAGTGGGTCGATCGCCCGCTGGAAAGCTTGCCAGGCTCGGCGACGGAAATGCGGGGTCGGCGGCGGAAACGGGTTCGAATCTTTTGCCACTTGATCCGATACTACGCCTCCAATTCGGGGCCGGGCGGCGAGCCGAACGCCTAGGACGCTGCAACGCGACACGGCCCTTACGAACCTATGACTAAGCGAAGCTAGGCGCTAGTGACCCTTTCAGCCATGCGCTAGACGACGGACGACGAGCTTCGTCCTGAGCTTTGGTACGGAGGCCCGGTTGGCTCTCGCGGCAGACGCAGAGGTTGTCGGCGCCGTGATGCATGCCCTGGTCAGGGTGACGTGGACCGTGACACCGCTGTTGTTCTGGATCGAGCCGATCCAGCCCGTTCCATCGCTGGTCGGCGCGGACTTCGTGATGAAGACGTTCGCGCCTGCGCTGGCACCGTTGGTGTCCCAGCCGCCGCCGACAACTACCTTGCCGGACGGACAGCCGAGGATTGCGGTCGCGAGGGCTGAGGTGGGCAGGTCGGCCGACGAGCTTCCGACCTCGTAGCCGCTGACGCCGTTTGCACCGGGGGCCCCGGTGTCGCCCTTCGGTCCTGGCGGCCCCATCGGCCCAGCAGGCCCTTGCGGTCCAGCAGGCCCCATAGGCCCAGCAGGCCCAGCAGGCCCTTGTGGACCAGCAGGCCCTTGCGGTCCGGCAGGCCCTTGCGGACCGGCGGGTCCTGGCGGTCCGGCAGGTCCTTGCGGCCCTGGATCACCCTTGTCGCCCTTCGGCCCTTGCGGCCCGATCGTGTTCCACGAGATCGCCGTCTCGCTCGGGTTGCAGCTGTCGGTCGCCGGATCGATCAGCCGCAGCTGACCGTTCTGGGACTTGTAACAGCCGTTGATCACGCCACCACCGCCGATGTCGGCAACGGCGTAGGTGACAGCGCCCGCAATCGCCACGACTGCGACGGCGGTGACTGCCAAAGCTAGACGGCTAAAGCGCCTACGCATGGCTCCCCCTTCTCTCCTTCGTGCCTGGCGCCCACGACGCCGCAGAGTTCCGAGGGCCTATTCGAGATCAGCCTACGACTCGGCCGGAACACTGTCTAGGCCACTTCCTCGACCACGAGCACGGGCGCCTGGTCGGCGTCGTCGTCACGCTTGCCGACCACGCGCAGCGTTCTCTTGCCGAGGTGGATCGTGTGCCCGATGCCCCAGTCCGGGACCGCGCTCGAAAGTGTCGGCGGCTCGGCCGGCGAACCGTCCTCCGTCTCAAGCCTGAACAGAAATCCAGCCATCCAGCATCCCCTCCGCGTTGGTCTGGGGCCGGACGGCAGGCCGGAGCATAAGTGAGCCAGACGCCAATGGGGGGTCTATCACCAAAGACGCCTGGCCCCGTTCTGTAAGACGAACGGGAGACGGTCTCCGTCCTGACCTAGCTGCGTCATCCGCGATCGGTCCATTGACTCCTAGACTCCGGCCCGTGAGTGTCGAGCCCGTCACGCTGATCCCGAACTGTGCTGAGTGCCAGGAACCCTGGCTTGCCGAAGACGGGGATCGCTGGCGGGCGTACTGGATCGACGACGGGCCGGAGGAGAAGCTCATCTTCTACTGCCCGACTTGCGCCGAGCGCGAGTTCGGCGGCGCTGCGGGTGGCGGCGCCCTTGACGCGGTCTCGTGCCCCTTCGCGTGGTCGAGGGACGCAGCCATCAGCCCGAGGAAGCGCCGCGAGGTACGGGCGCGGTGGGTAAAGTCGTGCTCAGGTTCTCGCAGAAGGGACGGCGGCACCGCGCCGTACATGGGTACGGGGGAAGCCCAGGGAGCGGGCCACTCTACGTCTGGCGGATGGAGATGTTTCCTTGCTTATCGACGTCGACCAGCTCGCGTACCGTGCGAATACCCCACTGCCGCCGAACCAATACTCGCCGGAACTTGTTGTGCCCCACGAGAACTTGTTCAACGTCGGGGTTCGTCTCAAGCGCCCATCCCTCGGCTGCCTGTTCCGCGACTGCTTGATCGAGCACTGTTTCGCGTACTTCCGCGCTTAGCGGCGTCTCGCCGACGATCAGCGCTTCACTGGTTTCCTGCACCGCACTCATCAGGGTTCCTTTCGATTGACCTACGACTGCCATCCTGAGCGCTCGATCGGCACGGAGCATCGGACTGCGCCCGGATTCAGGCGTGTGGTCAAGTACGCACGCCCGGCCGCTGCGCTAGGCATGAATGCCGGGACGGGAGCCATAGGAGGGCTGATGCCTAGCCTGACGATCACCACGCGCAAGACCCGCTCCGGCTCGCGCTACGTCGTTCGCTACCGGCTCGGCGGTCGCGCCTACCCGCTCGAACACGGCGGCTCGTTCAAGACGCTGCGCGAGGCGAAGGCGCGCAGCGACCTGATCGGCGGCGAACTGGCGGCTGGACGCAACCCGCGTGATCTGCTCGGAGCGATGAGAACCGAACCCGTCCCGGCGCTGACGCTCGCGCGCTGGCGCGACCGCTTCATCGAGTCGCGGATCGACGCCGACAACAACACGAAGAAGAACTACCGCAGCGCGTTGAAGAAAGCCTGCGAGACCTTCGGCGACCGCGATACGGCCACGATCACGGCCGACGAAGTGGCGACCTGGGTGGCCGGGCTCGCGCAGAGCTACAAGCGCGGCACGATCACGCTTTACCTGCTTTCGCTGCGGATGCTGTTCGACATCATCGGGCTCGAGCCGAACGTCGCGCGTGACCCGCGCGTCAAGAAGCCGAAGCAGGTACGCGAGGAACCGCAGCCGCCCTCGGCCGAGCTGCGCTGGGCGGATGTCGACGCCGCCAACCTGCGTCTACGCCTGCCGCGCTCGGCGACAAAGCGCGACCAGGCGTGCTGGGTCTACCTGCCCGAGTGGCTGATCGAGAAGATCGAGGCGACCTGTCCGCACGAGGATCGTGTTCCTGAGCGGCGCGTGTTCGGCGGGATCACCGAGGCGAGCGCGTACCAGGCGATGAGCCGGGCCTGCCGGAACGCGAAGGTGCCGCACTACTCACCGCACGATCTGCGTCACCGCCGGATCACGATCTGGCATCAGTCCGGGGTACCGGCGCGCGAGCTGGCCGAGCGCGCAGGCCACGCGCGCGCCTCGATGAGCCTCGATGTCTACTCGCACGTGATGCCGCCCGACGAGCTGACGGCCGACAAGTTCCTGCACCTGCTACGCGACGAGACGAGGTGAGCCGATGGACACACTCGAAAGACTCAATGACGACTTCTCGATTCAGTACGTCCCCGAAGGCGTGCGTCATCAGGGCTAAGAATGTTGTGACGCTCCCGCCGGCGACCGCAAAAGACAGGGGGGTCGCCACGGTGCGAACGCGCGTCCGCCGTCTCCATCATCGCTGAACACATCCCGAGCTCGCCAGGGCTCACTCGAAAGGAGACGCGCACAGATGAAGAAGATCATCGCATTCGTGCCCGCGGTGCTGGCAGCGGCCGCTTTGCTGATTGCGGCGACCGCCTCGGCGGCGCCCGGCAACGTCGGCTTCGGCTTCAACGCGAGGGACATCAGCGGCTTTCCGACCGGTTCGGCCACCCTTACGGGCGGCGGCGCCTACAACCCCGTGAGCGGTTTCGTCCACTCCGCTGGCGGGTTTCGCTGCACGAGCGACGTCGGCCAGGGCCCGCTTAAGGGGTGTCTCGCAGGCGAAGGCGTTCGCTGGGATACGGCCAACCTGCGGAGGAGCACGAGCTTCAAATGCACCGGAGCGGCCGCGGAATCCCTGAAGACCGTAAACACCGACGAGAACACGGTCGGGCTTGACGCGGACTTCTACCGTGCCGGTGACGGGAACGACGAGTCCTTCACCGCGCAGATGATCGTCTCCGGCGAGGACATCGCGCCCGACATCGCCGGGATCCAGAACGTCTGGATTCAGGGGGTCGGCTGTGCCTCGGCGATCGCGAACTTCAGCTCCTGAAGCCGCGCTAACGTCGGAGTACATTTCATGCGAATCGGGCGCCTACGGGCGCCCTTTTCGTCGCCCTGGTGTGGTCTCCGTGTGGTCTCGAGCGCCGCTGTAGCTCGCAAACCCGCATGACTACACGAAGCTTGGACTAGTTGGTGTAGTCCTCCAAGGCTCGCGGCTCAGTCTAGTCGCCGCAGCGCCTCGCCCTCGACCGCGAATTCGGCGAGGAAGACGTTGCCGATCCTCGGCCCGAGCCGGCGAGCGTCGGCATGCGAGGTCCCGTCGGCGAAGGCGAAGGCCGCCCGGATCGGCCCGCCGTGCGTGACCGCCAGGACGCGCTCGCCCGCATGAGCAGCGGCAAGCTCGAGCAGCGCTGCGACCGCGCGCCTGCCCATCTCCTCGTAGCTCTCGCCGTCCTCCCAGCCCTGGTCGTAGTCGAGCCAGCGCGCGAACTGCTCGGGGTACCGCGTCTCGATCTCGGGGCGCGTCAGCCCCTGCCAGGAGCCCACGTCGACCTCGCGCAGCGCGTCGACCGCGACCGGCTCGAGACCGTGCTCCGCCGCCACGCGCTGCGCCGTCTCGAGGGCGCGTCGCAGCGGGCTCGAGTGGACGGCCGCGAGTTCCACGTCCTTGAGCTCGGCCGCGAGTTCGGCCGCCTGCGCGTGTCCAGTTGCGTTCAGCGGCGGGTCGGCGTGCCCTTGAAAGCGGCCCTCGCGGTTCCAGTCGGTCTCGCCGTGGCGGGCCAGCAGGATCGTCGTCACGGCCGCACTAGACTAGCCGCCCTTGGACCTCGGCCTGACAGGACGTGCGTGCCTGGTGACCGGCTCGACCAGCGGGATTGGCCGGGCCACCGCCGCGTTGCTCGTGGCCGAGGGCGCGCGCGTGATCACGTGCGGCCGACGCGAGGCGCCCGGTGTCGGCGAGGCCGGGCACATCACGGCCGATCTCTCACAGCCTGGCGAGCCTGAGCGCGCGGTTGCGGAGGCCGGCGCGCTCGACGTGCTCGTGAACAACGTCGGCTACGCGGAACAGCGGGACTTCCTGGCCGTCACGGACGAGCAGTGGGAGGAGGTCTGGCAGCTGAACGTGATGAGCTACGTACGCGCGATCAGGGCCGCGGTGCCGGTCATGAGGAACCGCGACGGCGGGGTGATCGTGAACGTCGCCTCGACCGCCGGCAAGCGCCCCTCGACCGGGATGCCCGACTACAGCGTGACGAAGGCTGCCGTGCTCTCGCTCTCGCGGTTGGTCGCCGACCTTTACGCGGCCGACGGGATCCGCTGCAACGCGGTCGCGCCCGGGCCGACGGCAACCGAGGCATGGCTCGGCGACGGTGGTCTCGCCGACCAGCAGGCAAAGCGCAGCGGCAAGAGCCGCGAGGAGGTACTCGAGGCGGTCGGCAAGGGGCGGCCGCTCGGGCGGCTCGCGGAGCCGGAAGAAATGGCCGCGGTGATCGCGTTCCTGTGCTCCGACGGTGCGTCCTACGTGACGGGCGCGGCCTGGAGCGCCGACGGCGGAACCGTGCCGATCATCATCTGAGGTCCATCGCCGCCGGCTGTGCACAAACCGGCGTGCACTGGCACAAAGCCGGCACAGACGCGTAACGGGATCCTCGATAGCGTCGACCGCGAGGGAGGCGGGTTCAAGCCCCACCCAATTGAGGGTGGGGGTGTGGAGCCCGCCGGGCGGCGGTGCCGCTGCCCGGTTGACGGGCTAGCATCGGTGCCGATGCCGGAGCTCGCCGGACGGACTGCGGATGCCTTCGAGGCGGGCGTTCGCGAGCACGAGGAGCGGTGGCTCTCGCCGCTCGCCGTGCGCTCATATGAGACGCGCGGGCGCGCGCGCGAGACGGAGCCCTGCCTGCTGCGCACGCCGTTCCAGCGCGACCGCGACCGGATCGTGCACACCAAGGCGTTCAGGCGCCTGATGCACAAGACGCAGGTCTTCGTCGACCCGGCCGGCGACCACTACCGCACGCGCTTGACCCACACGCTCGAGACCACCGGGATCTCGCGCGGCGTGGCGCGAGCGCTGCGGCTGAACGAGGACCTCGTAGAGGCGATCGGGCTCGGCCACGATCTCGGGCACACGCCGTTCGGGCATGCCGGCGAAGAGGCCCTTGACGAGGCTCTGCGCGGGCGGTTCGACCGGCGCTTCCACCACAACGAGCACTCGCTCAGGATCGTCGACGTGCTCGAGCGCGACGGCCGCGGCCTCAACCTCACGCAGGAGGTCCGCGACGGGATCCTCAACCACACCGGGCCGGACGAGCCGGACACGCTCGAGGGCAAGATCGTGCGCCTCGTCGACCGGGTCGCCTACATCAACCACGACATCGACGACGCCGTTCGCGCGGGCGTGCTCGACCCGGCCGAGCTGCCGCGAGCGGACATCGAGTTGCTCGGCCCGACCGGGTCGCGGCGGATCGACGCGCTGGTCCACGACCTCGTCGAGACGTCGGCGCGCGAGGGCGACATCCGCCAGAGCGAGGAGGTCGGTGCTGCGATGCTGGCCTTGCGGTCGTTCATGTTCGAGCGCGTCTACCTCGGCGAGCCGGCCCGCGCCGAGCACGCACGGGCGCGCGCGACCGTGCAGCGGATCTTCGACCACCTGCTCGAGCGTGGCGATTCGGTTGACGACGTGATCGACTACGTCGCAGGGATGACCGACCGCTTCGCGCTCACCTACGCCGAGAGCCTCTGATGGCCCGGATCAAGGACGAATCCGTCGAAGCCGTCAAGGCGACTGCCGACATCGTCACGCTTGTCGAGGGTTACACGCGATTGCGGAAGTCCGGCGCGCGTTTCGTAGGGCTGTGCCCGTTCCACCAGGAGAAGACGCCAAGCTTTGGGATCTCGCCTGACCGAGGCACCTTCAAGTGCTTCGGTTGCGGCGAGGGCGGGGACGCGATCGCGTTCGTCGAGAAACAGGAGAACCTGGACTTCGTCGGTGCGATCGAGTTCTTGGCCGACCGGTTCAACGTGCCGCTCGAGTATGAGGAGAGCTCGCCGGAGCAGGACCGCCAGCGTCGACAGCGCGAGCGTCTGTTCGCGCTCCTCGAGCAGGCGACCGCGTTCTACGAGCGCTACCTCTGGGAATCGCCGCGCGGTGAGGCGGCGCGCGCGTATCTCGAGAGCCGCGGTCTCGGCGAGGAGGTCTGCCGCGCGTACCGGCTCGGGCTCGCGCCCGGCGGCGCGACGCTCGCGCGGAAAGCCAGGGAGAAAGGATTCACCGCGCAGGAGCTGAGCGCAGCCGGCCTCGCCAACCGCCGGGGCAACGACTACTTCAACGGGCGCCTGCTCTTCCCGCTGGCCGATGCGCGAGGGCGCGTGCGCGGGTTCCAGGCGCGGAAGCTGCGCGAGGACGATCCGCTACGCGCCAAGTACGTCAACTCGCCGGAAGGCGAGCTCTTCCGCAAGGGCGACCTGCTCTACGGCCTCGACCGCGCGCGGACGGCGATCGCGAAGCAGGAGCGCGCGGTCGTGGTCGAGGGCAACACCGACGTGCTCGCCCTGCACCAGGCCGGGCTCGAGCCGGTCGTCGCCTCGATGGGCACGGCCCTTACCGACCGGCAGCTGAAGGAGCTCTCGCGCCTGACGCACAAGGCGTGGCTCTGCTTCGACGGCGACGCGGCCGGTGAGGCGGCAACGCTGCGCGGGATGGAGCTCGCGGCGGCGCAGGGGTTCGACGTCCGCGTCGTGACGCTGCCGCCCGGGCGCGACCCGGCCGACCTGGCCAGCGAGTTCGATGAGCTGCTCGGCCGGGCGGAGAGTTACCTCTCCTACCGCGTGCGGCTCGAGGTCGAACGGGCGCCCGACCGGCAGGAGGCCTTCGTCCGCGTGCGGGAGGTGCTCTCCCGCTTCGAGGATTCGCCGGAGCGCCAGGACGCCGTCCGGCTCGCAGCCGACCGGCTAGACCTGCCCAAGGAGACCCAGGCTGGCTTCGCGCCGGGCCGCGGCGCGCGGGCGACCGGCGAGATCAGCCCGCGTCTGCTCGAGAAGGGCTTCAGGCTCGAACGTGACGCGCTCGCCGGCGTGGCCGCGCACCCGCAGGTGCGCGAGCTGCTGGCCGAGCTCTCGCCCGACCACTTCGACGCCGAGCTGCATCGCCGTGCTCGGGAGCACCTGCTCGAGCCAGGCGAGCCGGACGAGGAACTCGCCCCGCTGCTGGCCGAGCTCGACGCCCGCGCGGCGACCGAGGGGATCGACGAGGAGACGGCCAAGGAGCTGCTGCTGCGCCTGCGCGAGCGCGAGGTGCGGCGCGAGCTCGCGACCGCCGACCTCGAGCGCACGAAGGAGCTCCAGGAACAGCTCGAGAAGATCCGCGCGACAGCCGCGAATCTGGCGTAGCCGCCGCTACAATCCGCCCGCTGAGCACCGTTCCCCGGTAGCTCAATTGGCAGAGCATCCGGCTGTTAACCGGAGGGTTGTTGGTTCGAGTCCAACCCGGGGAGTTTCGACCTTCGTCGGGAAGCGCCATCCCGCATTTCTCCATCGGTCAGGTGTGCCACGCGTGCCGGGAATGTTCGTGCGGTGCCTACCTCCATGCCTACCTCGAGATTTGTCAGGGCTGCTAACGCCCGCAGCCTCTGTAGCAGGTGGTGACCTCGCCGCATGACGAAGAGCCGAGCGACCGCAGTGAGTCTCCCCCTTAAGCCTCCGCTCGGCTCCGACCCAGGTATACCACCAGCGATGCGGGGAAGAGACGGCGCCCGAGTTGTACGAAGTGGAGCCGGAGCGTGGCGCGTTCCTACTGCGGCTCCAGGAACGTGCCCCTCATTGGAGGGATGAGGTGCTCCGGCTCCAGTTGCCGCAGACTGGGGTCTCTTGGTAGACGGTAATAAGCAGACGTGCGGAGGCGCCGAAACCTGCGGAGTGTTCAGGTAAGCACTCCAACGCTCCCGTTGGGGAAGCGCACCCTGCGCGTCGTGGCCTTGCGAGACGAGGACAGCGACCAGCCGCCCCGTGCTCGTGGTCGAGGACATCGCAGGCTTAGACGTCTGAGCGCGTCTACTTATGAAGGAGCCGGGCGAGCTTTCTTCTGGGGACTGAGGCTAGTTGTTCTCAGTGGAGTGGGAGAAGGTCGCCTGGCTCCCTTCTCTATTCAAAGAAGCGGCGAGAGCGGGCAGCGCCAAGGGGGACCTGCAACGTGTATGCCGCAGGGGAGAGGTTGGCGGCCCGCTCTCGCCTAGGCCGATAGAGCCTATAACAGCTTTCTTGGCCTGTCCTAATCCGCCACTAGACGCAGCGCACGCGAGGCCGTAGGTTCACGTCGGGCCGGGTCGTGGGAAGCGTCCTAGGCGTTCGGCTCGCCGCCCCGCCCACTCAGGCGTGCTGGTACGCGTAGGCGAGTTCCGCAGTGTCGTCGTCCCGTTGGAAGCGAAGCTCATACCAATCGGTTCTCGGGGCGCGCGGAATGGGTTCCCACTGGTAAAGGAGTCGTGCCGCGCGAGTTGCTCAGGTAGGGCGAAGCGCCCGAGGCGTGACCTGCTACTGCGGAGGAGGCTCAGCCCCCAGGGAGAGGGCGCAGGTCGGCGGCGGATCTTCGTGACGTCCCGTCATCGCCCCGGACGCCACTTCTCGACCGTACTACTTAGCGTCGATCGCTACGAGCGCTGCCTCCAATAACGTCGCAAATAGCGGCGCTTCACCGCTTGTGCTGCTTGACGCAGGATCTAACTCGGCGGAATCTGATCGGATCGCGGGAGCCGAGCGCTTGCCCGGGCGGGGGAGACGCGGCCCGCTCGGCTCCCGTTCCTTTAGGCCAACTAAGTAGATGCCGAGTCTGAGAACCAGCGCTCCCGCCAGCGGACGAAAGGCTCACCGTGGAACCGTTTCCCGATCTCGGCTCGCTCTCCGACGCCGACCTCAGGCAGCTCATAGGCGAGCTGACGAAAGAAGAGCACGAAGTCTCGTATCGACGGCGCATGCTGCAAGGGAGGATCGACCTGCTGCGCGCGGAGCTCCAGGCACGGCAAGGAGGGACCGGGGGAAAGAGCGTGATGGAGGACCCCGGTGAATGAGCCCCGAATCTCCGAGCGGTTTCGCTGGCGCCGGCATTGGCGAAAACCGACAGCGGCGGCAGGGGCGAACTGCGGCGAGGTAGTACGCGCGCTTAGGGACTGACGGCGCGCGCGGACGCCTCGGGGATCCCCTGCCGCGTTGGCCGCGCTAGGCCCCGACCGCCTTGTGCGTCCAGCCGAGCTGGCGCGCGACCTGCTTCTCGCTGTAGCCGAGCGAGATCGGGAAGGCCACCTGCGTCAACGTGACCCAACTGGCGGTCGTCAGCGCGTCGGCGTCGATGCTTGCCGACACGCTCCAGTTCGACTCCGGCACCGCCCGATCATCGCACCGACGCGTGACGCTCGCGCCTTAGCCGAACCTCCTAGTAGTGACTGAGAAGGCTTCCGAAGTGACGATGGTCTCCGCGCAGTTCCCGGTCTCGCTCCGCGATGAGATCGCGCGCAACGCGCAGGCATACGACCGCTCGCTCTCGCAACCCTGCGCGAGGCGGCGCGGGTCTACCTGGCGCAGGCTCTTCAACGAGGGACCACCTCCCCCTCGAAAGCCCCGTACATGCCATGACGGGTCCCGGCGGAGGCCGCGGGAGCGCTGCGGTCGCCCCTGCGGCCGGCCGCCGGGAGAGCGGCGCATGACCTACCTCATCGCCACCTCGACCTTCCTCGATCCGACAGACAACCAGCCGGTGATCGCTGGCGCGACTGTCGTGGCGCCGGAGGCCGCCGTTGTTCGTCTGCACCCGGAGCGCTTCCGCCCGATCGAGCGGGGGAACTTGGGGATGCCGGGAGGAGGGCTCGAGCGCGTCGGCGGCGTGACCGGGTTCCAACCGGGCGGGGATCAGGCGAGCCCACCGGGACGCCGGCCAGGAAGTCGAGGCCGCGGGTTGGCTGTTCGGCCAGTACCGGCCCGAGCCTACGGCGACTGGACAGAGGTGGCTCTCGCCACCCGCTCGATCGAACGATCCGGCACCCGCGGCGAGGTCTATCTGAGCGATCCCTGGGAGGCGACGGCGGCGGTTCACAACGCGGGCTATCCGCACCCTGCACCTGCTCGGTGATCGGCACTCACACACAATCCCCGGCTCGGAGCTGCCCAGCCTGCAGGACGCGAAAGCCTGGGCGGGCACGATGGATTCGCTCGCCCGGGACGCCTGCGTCTCGCTGCTGGTCTCGCCCTCCGAGGAGCTGGGTTGGATGACGCCCAAGTTTCAGCCTGGGTCGCAGGGCGCTATGGCGTGCCCTCGCGGCCCGTGGTCGGACGGGCTCACGTCAACTGATGGTGAGAGTCCTGCGCCGGCCGAAGCCCGAGCCCACGCTGCGCCTCGACCGGTCGACGATGGCGGTGGCGACCGAGACGTTCACGCCGGGAGCGGTTGCCCGGACGGTGGAGCGAGGACAGTGGTTGCGGCTGGACAGTGCTGTCTTCGCCGCCTGCCGCGAGCGCTTCGCGGTAAGGCTCAGCGACCTCGCGCGGGAACGCGCACGACAGGGCGAGTCGGGGTGAGGCGTTCAGGCGGACCGAGCCTTCGCACTCAGCGTTCCGAGGAGAGAGGTGGGAACGACTACCCCGACTCGCTCACCGAGTCCTACAACGCCTGCCGGGCAGCGCCATCGGTAGTAACTACCCGCGCGGTTCTTGGGTGATAGCGCAGTGAAGCGCTCCGGATAATGGTGCGGCCAAGGCTGTGCGCCAGTAGGGCTCTGCGCACGCGAGCGCCTGCTGTCCGGGGTCTAGAGACGCGGCACCCCTCGCCTTGGCCGCACTCTCGGCGTCAATGTAGCCGGTGCGGTGAGGCTCAGGGAGGTCGCCGCTACGGTTTCGAGTGGGGTCGGGGTCAGTGCCCGCGGGTAGCCGCAGCCCCCCGGTGCGCCCCGACCCCACTCGCACGTAATGGCTCCCGCCGCATCGGAGCCATACAGCAGGGAACCTTTCTTCACCGTCGGATGGTTGTCCATGGGCCACTCGGCCTAAGAAGATGAGCCAGACGGCCCATGGACAGAGGAACACCCAGTCTGGGACTCTCTCTTTGACGAGTGGGGCCGATGCGGCGGCGCACGGGCCGGGGGGCACGGCGCCAACAGGTCTTCAGTTCTGGCCAACTGCGGTCTGTCTGGCTAGGCCCCACTTCTCACTCCCGGAGTGTTGTCGCTGACGATCGGCGAGGCATCAGGCGAAGCGCGACTTGTCAACGGACACTGGCAGGCAGCGTGAGTCCTCGGCCCGGAAGCAGGCAGGCGCGTGTGTACACCAACGCCTACCTCCGCAACCGCAACTTGATAGTGAGAGCGCAGCCCTGGCCGCATTCCTCCACCAGCCGTCGCCTGGGCCGGCGTGCGGGAATGTCACTTGAGTTGAGGCGACTGCCGGCATCCGCGTAGATCCGTGGATGTACCGATGCGAGCGGAACCGACAACGCGGATCTTGTCCGCAGGGATAGCCATGAGCAGCACTCCGCCGCCGTCGCACTCAGCGCGCGATCGCCACATCTCTCTTCCGGCCCTCGGCGCGAGGGGCGGTGGCTGGGTGGCTGTCCAGGTCGTGTTGCTCGCTGCGATAGCGCTCTCGGCGCTCGTTGGCCTCAGTTGGCCAGACGCACTTGTACCGATCGCCTACGCCGCTGGGGCCTTGCTGTTTGCCGTTGGCGTCGGACTGCTCCTCGGGGGCGCGATCGGCCTCGGCTCCGCGCTGACGCCGTTTCCCGCGCCGCGAAGCCAGGGCGAGCTGCAGACCAGCGGCGCCTACCGCCTCGCTCGTCACCCCATGTACGGCGGTGGAATTCTCATCGCGCTCGGTTGGTCGACGATCTTCGCGACGGTGCTCGGGCTCGTTCTGACGATCCTGCTCGCGGTCTTTGCTGACCTGAAGTCGCGGCGGGAGGAGCTCTGGCTCGAGCAGCAGTACGCCGGCTACCGCGACTACAAACGGCGCACAAAGAACAGGCTGATCCCATTCATCTGGTGAGTGGGTGACGAGTTCGTGCCGCGAGCAGCCTCGCTTGCCCGAGCGTTCCGCGATGACGCCCGAGCCGAAGGGATACTTCGACCAACGGTGGAACTCAAGAGCGACCGCGCTACCGGCAGACGGCGTAGTTGACCGACTGGGGAGTCTTCTCGACGGTCGCGGGCGGAGCCACCGTCGCCCTCCTCGGTCTCTTGTTTGTCGCGGTTTCAATCAGGGTCGAATCATCGCCCGTTCTGTCGAGCTGCGCAATCGTGCCACCCAGACCGGCGTCCTGTTCCTGACCGGGCTGTCAACGTCCACCACTCGCCGTCGGCGAGCAGCTCGAGCAGCTCTTCCCGCAGGTCGCGCACGACGCCGTCGCTCGCCCGCGATCGCTCGATCAAGCTGCCGCGCGAGGAGCTGGAGCAGATCAACCCGCCAAGCGCGGCCGACGTGGAGGCCGTCTTCTGGCGCATCCCGGCCAAGCATCGGCTCGCGCTGCTCTGGCTCGACTGGTCGGGCGCTCGTGTCTCGAGCATCGACCACACACTGGTCGGCGACTACGACGAGTCGTGCAAGCGCGTGCGCCTTCGAGCCTCGACGACGAAGACCCGTCGAGCGCTGTGGGTCGAGCTCCACCCGGTGCTCGCCGAGACGATCGAAGCAACGCTTCCGCATCGTCGCCTCCGTGACCCGAGGCGCGTCTGTTCGCCGAGTCTGGCGCCGACGCGATCCGGACGGCGATCGCGAAAGCCTGCAGGGCCGGAGGGGTCGCGCTCTGGAGCCCGCACGACCTCACGCATCGCCGGATCAGCCTGCTGCACGCGCGCAACGTCCCCTGGGCGCGGATCGCGGAGTTCGTCGGCCAGCGCGACCTGACGGTGACGGCGAACACCTACACGCACGTGCTCGTCGACGAGGCCGAACTCGACTACGCGAAGCTCCTGGGATGAAGGGCCGAATACGAACGAAGACGGTGTCCACAAGGCAGCCGTTGTTACGCGCTTTCCCCCCGGATGTCGTCGTTGCCCACTGCAGCGCGCGGCCGGATGCTCTACGGTGTCCCGCGCACGTGGGCCAGGTCGCCGAGAGATAGCTAGCACGTCGCTCGAAAGGAGACCCAGATGCATGCACTCGTCGTGCGCGTGACCATCCATAACGCTGACCGCACTCGGGAAGTGCTCAACGGCCAGGTTGTGCCGCAGGTCTCGGGCGCACCCGGTTTCAAGACGGGGTACTGGACGTGGTCGACCGGTGGTGAGGAGTTGAGCGGACTCTCGATGATCATCTTCGACTCGGAAGAGAACGCACGTGCCGCGGGCGATCGGATTAGCGCGATCGCGACTAACGCGCCCGACGACGTCACGCTCGACGGCGTCGAAGTCCGAGAGGTCGTCGCGTCGGCCTAATTGATGTAGCCGGCTAGCGGTGACCTGGCCCCCGCGACTTCCCAAAAGGCCCAGGCGGCAGCAGCTCGCCTGGCCGGAGCAAGGCTCTGGCGCGGAGTGGTCACTGTCCGTTGCTACTGAAACTCGCCAAGACGTGACCGCACGCGCTCGCACGGTGCCTACCCCGGTGCCACCTCGGCGCTGAAAAGACACCGATTTGCAGCCTGCTTCGAGTCCAACCCGGGGAGTTGGGCATGGGGGGAAACCCGGTTTCCCCCCAAGAGCCCCCTCGTTGGTTTCCACAGCAGCAGCGCCGGCAAAGCCGACACTTCTGCTCTTCGAGTGACAACAACCGTGGCCCAGTAGAGCGCCCTTGCTCTGACCGCGCATCGGCGACGCTTTTGAAGCGTTCGAGGAACCGGACCTACGGTATCGGTCGCTCCTCGTCGCCTTCAGGCTCGCAGAGCGCCTTCAGCGAGGCGTACTGCTTTGGCACGTCCCGGCGGATCACCGGCGCAAGCAGCGGGAACAGCACTCTCAGAACTCCTCTTGGGCGGAAGTCAAAAACGCTTTCGAGGTCAGTACCCTCACCGGTCGGCGTGAACGTATACGCGATCGTGAGGTCAGGCCTTCCGCTCGCCTCGACCACAAGCCGTGACGGCCGGTCGTAGGTCGTGATCGTCACCTCATACGGCGTGCCGCCGTTGACGATCGAAAAACGCGACCCACGCTCGATCGGCTCGCCGGTCCGTAGCTCAGCGCTGCTGACCCGGCTGCTCCACCGCGTCTCGTTGCGCAGGTCGGCCACCATGTCGAAGACCTGTTCCGCGGGGCAGGCGATCTCGGTCCTCGTCGCGAAGTGCACGCGCGCGATCCTATACCCGGCGCTGCGGCGCCCATCCAGGCCGTCCTCAAGCGTCATTCCTGAACACTGGCACAGGCGACCGTGCCGTTACTCGATCTCTCGCTGAGACGGGGCAGGTGCCCGTCGCGTCCGTCACCATGCGGGCCGTTCCTCACGGTTTCCTTGTAAGTGCTGCCTAGGTATTGCCTAGTATGTGCGCCGATGGACGGGGAGCTGAGCAGGGCGACGTTGCTGGCGCGCGGCGTCGCGACGGTGGTCGCCGCGTCGGCCTTTGGGGGCCTTGCCTCGCGTGCCTCGGCGGCCGTTCCGGACGGCGATCTCGCCTACGCCCGCCTGCTCGTCGCGCTGGAGCTGCTGTCGCTCGACTTCTACACCCGGGCGATCGGTGCGGGCGGCGGCGCGCAGTTCGAGCTGAGGCGGGCGCGGGCGGCCGAGCGGCGGCACTACGACGCGGTCGCCGCGGTGCTCACGAACGCCGGCCAGGTGCCCGCGACCGCGCAGGACATCGACTTCTCGTACCCGCGCGGCTCGTTTGCCTCGCGCGTCGCCATCTGCCGGCTCGGCGTGCGGCTCGAGTCGCTCTCGCTCGGCGCCTACCTCGGCGCGGTGGGCAGCCTCCAGACGCCGCTCTATCGCGACCACGCCGCCCGCGCTGCCGCGAGCGAGGCGCAGCACCTGAGTGTCTTCGCGGGCGAGGTGGGTGGCCGCCGCGTCGGGCCGCCGCTGCCCGCGGCGCTTCCGCTCGCCCGGGTCTCCGACGCGCTGGATACGTTCACGAGCTGATGCCGAAGCAGTTCTACAGCGCGAGCGAGGCGGCGAAGATGCTCGGGATCAGCCTCGACACGCTGCGCCGCTGGGACAGCGCGGGCCGGATCGCGACCGCGCGCGACAGCGGGAACCGCCGCATCGTGGCGGCGACGGAGATCCGCAGGCTCCGCGGCGAAGACGACCGACGGCAGCTGAGCGCGCGCAACCGGCTGAACGGCACGGTCGCCGAGGTCAAGGTCGACGGGCTGATCGCCCAGGTCGAGCTGGTCGTCGACGAGCCGGCGCGTCTGGTCGCGATCGTCACCGCCGACGCGGTCGAGGAGCTCGGGCTGCGAGCCGGGATGCCCGCGACCGCGGTCGTAAAGGCGACCTCCGTGATGGTGGAGCACGCATGAGGCTCGTCCTCATCGCGCTGCTGGCCGCCGTTCTGGCCGGCACCGCCGCCGCCCAGGTGGAGACAACGCGGGCCACGGTCTTCGCCGCCGCCTCGCTGACCGACGCCTTCCCGAAGATCGCGCCGAGCGCGCGCTTCTCGTTCGCGGGCTCGAACACGCTCGCCGCCCAGATCCGCCAGGGCGCGCCCGCCGACGTCTTCGCCTCGGCGAACACGACGCTGCCCGAGGCGCTGCATAAGGACGGCTTCTGCTCGAAGCCGGTCGTGTTCACGCGCAACACCCTCGTCGTGATCGTGCCGAGCTCGAATCCGGCGGACATCCACAGCGTCTACGACCTCCGGCGCAGAGGGATCAAGCTGGTGATCGCAGCGCAGGGCGTGCCGGTCGGCAGCTACACGCTGCAGGTGCTGAAGAACATGAACCTGACGAGCGTGCTCAAGAATGTGGTCAGCCGCGAGAACGACGTGCGCGAGGTGCTGGCCAAGGTCGCGCTGAACGAGGCCGACGCGGGCTTCGTCTACTCGACCGACGCGCGCACGGTGCCGAAGAAGGTGCGGGTGCTGAAGATCCCGGCGTGGGCGCAGCCGAAGGTGCAGTACGGGATCTGCGTCGTCTCGGCGAGCCACAAGAAGGCCGCCGCGAGCGCGTTCGTCAAGCGCGTCCTGAGCCCGGCCGGCCAGAAGCTCCTGCTGCGGTACGGATTCCTCCCGCGCGTCAAGCGATGAACCGCCGCCGCGCGCTGTTCGGAGCGGTGACGCTGGCGGCCGCCGGTGTCGCGCTGGCCTTCCTCGTGCTGCCCGTTGCGGCGATCTTCCTGCGCGTGCCGCCGGGCAAGCTGCTCCACCAGCTGTCGAGCCCGGTCGTAACAGACGCCCTGATCGTCAGCGCGAAGACCTCCGCGATCGCGCAGGCGCTGATCATCGTGTTCGGCACACCGCTCGCGTACCTGGTCGCGAGCCGCCGCTTCCGCGGCCGCGCGCTGGTGGTGACGTTGATCGAGCTGCCGCTCGTGCTACCGCCGGCAGTCGCGGGAATCGGGCTGCTCGCGCTCTTCGGCCGGGCGGGGCTGCTCGGGACGAGCATCCCGTTCACGCAGACCGCCGTCGTGCTCGCGGTCGCGTTCGTCTCGAGCCCGCTCTACATCCGCCAGGCGATCGCAGCCTTCGAGGCGGTCGACCCGGACGTGGTCGCCGCCGCGCGCACGCTGGGCGCCGGCCCGGGCCGCACGTTCTTCCGCGTCGTACTGCCGCTTGCTCGCGGCGGGCTCGCGGCCGGCGAGGCGCTCGCCTTCGCGCGCGGCCTGGGCGAGTTCGGCGCGACAATCATGTTCGCGGGCAGCCTGCAGGGCCTGACCCAAACGCTGCCCCTCGCGATCTACCAGGAGTTCGGCGTCGACTTCGACACGGCGTTGGCAATGGGCGCCCTGCTCGTGGTCGTCAGCGCGGCGCTGCTGGTCATCCTCAAGCTGGTGCTCACGTGGCAACCCTCTCGGCAGACTTCGAGCTTCCTCTTCGCTCGTTCGAGCTGAGGCTCGCGCTCGAGTTCGAGCGCACCGTTGCGCTCGTCGGGCCGTCTGGGGCGGGCAAGAGCTCGGTCCTGCGTGCGATCGCCGGGCTGGCTCGGCCCAGCGGTCGGATCGCGCTCGACGACGAGGTCTGGCTCGACGAGGACGTCTGCCGTGCGCCGGACGAGCGTCGCGTCGGGCTCGTCTTCCAGGAGTACGCCCTCTTCCCGCACCTGAGCGTCGAGCGGAATGTGGCTTTCGGCGGCAAGGAGCGTGTCGCCGAGCTGCTCGAGCGCTTCCGCATCTCCCACCTCGCGCAGGCACGTCCGCGCCAGCTGTCGGGCGGCGAGCGGCAGCGGGTCGCGCTGGCCAGGGCGCTCGCGCGAGATCCGGGCGTGTTGCTGCTTGACGAGCCGCTCTCGGCGCTCGATGCGCACACCAAGGACGCGGTCCGGCTCGAGCTGCAGGAGCTGCTACAGGCGTTCGAGCTGCCGACGCTGATCGTCACGCACGACTACGAGGACGCTGCGGCGCTCGCCGGGACCGTCGGGGTGCTGGTGGAGGGCGAGCTGCGCCAGCTCGGCTCACCGGCCGAGCTCGTCTCACAGCCGAGCGACCCGTTCGTGGCCTCGTTCACGGGCGCCAACCTGCTTCACGGTCGGGTGCAGTCGCTCGACGAGGGGCTGACGCGCGTGCGCCTCGAGAGCGGCGAGGTCGTCTACTCGACCGACACCGCGCAGGGCGACGTCGGCGTCGTCGTCTATCCGTGGGACGTTTCGATCGGCCGCATCCACGCGGACGACTCGGCGCTGAATCTGATCCGCGGGGAGATCGCCTCGGTCTCGCGGGTCGGCAACCGCGTGCGCGTGCGAATCGGCCCGCTGACGGCAGAGGTGACGGAAGCGTCGGCCGACCGCCTCGAGCTGGCGCGGGGGGGAGTGGCGATCGCCTCGTTCAAGGCGACGGGCACGCGGCTCGTGCCGCTCGCGTCCTAGAGCTCCAACGTCTGCGTCGCGCCGAAGGCGTCGAGGAAGCGCCGGTCGTGGCTGACGAGCACCGCCGCGCCCTCGTAGCTCGCGAGCGCGAGCTCGAGCTGCTCGATCGCCTCGAGGTCGAGGTTGTTCGTCGGCTCGTCGAGGACGAGGGCGTTCACGCCGCCGGCTGCCAGCAGCGCGATCGCCGCACGGCTGCGCTCGCCGGGCGAGAGCGAGCGGCCGGGGCGGAGCACGTCGTCGGCGCCGAGCGCGAAGGTCGCGAGCAGCGAGCGCGCCTCGCCGGCCGCGAGCCCGCTCTCGACCACAAAGCGGTCTAGAAGGCGTTCGTCGCCCGCGAACGAGCCGGCGCCCTGCGGCAGCTCGCCGAGCACGGTGCCCGGGCCCAGGCGACGCTCGCCCGCCGCCAGCGGCAGCTCGCCGAGCAGCGCCTGCAGCAGCGTCGTCTTGCCCACGCCGTTGCGGCCGAGCACTGCGAGCCGGTCGCCGTGGCGCAGCTCGAGGTCGACCGGGCCGACGCGGAAGCCGTTCTGCTCGACGACCGCCCCCGAGAGTCGCGCGACCACGTCGCCGCCGCGTGCAGCAGGGGAGAGCGAGAGCCGCAGCTGCCACGGCGACCACGGCTTCTCGACCTGCTCGAGCCGGCCGAGCTTCTTGGCGGCGGCCTTCTTCACGTCCTTCGACTTCTTCTTCTTGCGCCCCTGGCCGTAGCCGCGCTCCTCCCACTGCCGCATCCGGCGCGCCTGCTCTTCGAGCCGTTCCCGCTCGGAGGCGTAGCCTGCGTACGACGACTCGTGCCGTATGCGCGCGGCCTCACGCTGGGCGGCGAACTCGCTCCAGCCCCCGGCGTAGACCCGAACGCGGCGCGTCTCGGCCTCGAGCTCGACGATGCTCGTCATCAGCTCGAGGAAGGCGCGGTCGTGCGAGACGGCGACGACGCCGCCGCGGTGAGAGGCGAGGAATCGCTCCAGTAGCTCGAGCCCGGCGAAGTCGAGGTCGTTGGTCGGCTCGTCGAGCAGGAGCACGTCGGCATCGGCGGCGAGGATCGCCTCGAGGTGTCGCCTCGCCGCCTCCCCGCCCGAGAGGCCCTCGGCCGCGCGCTCCTGGACGAGGTAGGCGACGCTCAGGCCCGGCGGCTCACGCATCACCGACCCGACGTCCGGCTCCTCGACCCCGGCGAGCAGGCGCAGCAGCGTCGACTTGCCGATCCCGTTCGGGCCGACGACGCCGATCCGGCTGGACGGCGTGACGGCCAGCGAGAGCCCGTCGAGGATGACGGTCTCGCCGTAGGACTTGCCGATCGTGCGTGCGGCCAGCGTGCCGCGAAGTCGGTGCATGCGGAGAACCCCCTGCCGAAGGAACGAGAGCGCGTGTGCTCGGTCAGCGGTTCCGCATAGATGGGGCCTGAGCCCCGCGGGAAGCCTAGCTCTTCTTGAGGGAGATCTTGCTGACCGCCTTGCTCCCGTCCGGCAGATTGATCTTGACGATCCCGCTGAACGTCTTGCCGGCGAACTTGCCGTTGACCTTCCAGGTCAGCCCCGGGTTGCAGGTCGGGTTGCTGCCGCTGCCGGCGATCGTCTTCTTGACGTTGTTGTAGGTCACCGTCAGCTTGCCGAATGCCTTCGAGTTGCCCTTGATCACGAACCCGGCCGGGCCCCAGTGGTTCGCGCCGACGCCCCTGGTCAGGGTCGCGCCGTCGGCAGGCGGGTTGGTGCAGCCGAAGACGTTGCCGCCGAAGTCCGAGAGGAAGTTCAGCTTCGCCTTGTTGCCCGTGCCGATCGCCTTGGCTCGGATGAAGGCGGGCCCGCTGCTGCCGAAGGTGAGGTTGTGCCAGGTGCCCTTCCAGTTGCCGGCGACCTGTGCCGGCTTGAACGGCGGCACCATCGCCCCCGCGGAGGCTGCAAGGCCCAGGACGACCACGCTCAGAAAGAGGACCTTCCGCACGGCGGCGAGCCTATCGCCGTAGTGAATGTCGTGACAAGCGGCTAAGCTCGTCGGAGGATGCTCCGGTCAGCGGCGTCCATCGCCGCGATTGCGCTGGTCACCGCCGGTGGGGCCTCGGCGGAGGTTGTTGCGCGCGGCGTTCAGGACGGCTTGCTCGCGCTCGATGCGAAGGGCACGCCCTCGGTCGCGTGGGTGCACAACTCGACGCTCTTCGTCGCCACGCGCGCGCCGACAGGTAACTGGACGCGGAAGGCGACGGCAACCGTGCCTCCAGGCTCGAGCGCGGTGGCCTTCGAGATCGGCGCCGCGGGGCCGGTTGCGCTGGTGCAGAGCGGTGACGACCGCACGATCGTCCTCGTGCGCCCGCGCTCGATCGGCTGGCAGACGATTCGGGTCGCCAAGGTGGGCGCGCTCTTCCGGCTCGGCTGGCCGGGTCTGGCGCTCGGCCGCCGCGGGCTACCGACGATCAGCTACACGCGCTGGAACGGCCCGACCCTGAAGAGCCGACTGCTCGTGTCGCGAGTCGATGCCAAGGGGCGCATCTCGACCCGGCGGATCACGCAGGAGGGGTTCCCGAAGAGCCTCGTGCCGCCGCCTTCGGCGCCGATCCTGTTCGGCAACGTCACGCACGTGGTCGAGTCGTATGGCTACCGCGGCGTCGTGGGCACGATCGAGTGGTACCCCGTCAAGAAGGATTGGACCGGGCTCGGGCTGGACGCAGGGATCGGCGACTACCCGATCGGCCCGGTCTTTGCAGGCCTCAGCCCGAGCGGGATCATGCACGCCGCCTGGACCGAGTCGATGCTCACGTTCGACCTCGAGGCGGCGCCCGTGACCCTCGTCGACCGGCGCCGTTTCGCTAGCTCGGCGTTCGTGCTCGACCGCGCGCTGACGAGCGCCCTGGCGCTACCGTCGACCGGGCCCGAGATCGCGGCGAACCAGTGGATCAGCGAGTACGACCTGGGTCTGATCGGCGACGCGAACCTCTGGGCCGGGACGATCGTGCGCGGGGCGAGCAAGGTCGAGCTGGACGGCTGGGTCTCCGGGTACGCGGTCGCACCGCGCGGCGGGCGCGACCTGCTGCTCGGCGGGCCGGGTGGGCTGCGCTGGTTCCGCGTGCCGCAGCACGTGACGACGAAGGTGACGATCGAAGCCGAGGACGACGGCGATTCGGTGCTGCTCAGCGGCCACGTCGGGGGTGTCGCCAGCGGCACGGTGACGATCTACCGTGAGCGGCCCGGTGAGCTGCGGACGCCCATCGGCCACGCGCCGATCAACGCCGGCGAGTACTCGTTCGTCGACCGGCCGCCGCAACGGCCTGTCGTCTACCGCGCCGTCTACACCGACGCCAAGACGGGCGTGCCGTACGGGGCGCTGTTGCGCAGGCCGATCCTCGATCAGTGAGCGCAGCTGCAGACGGTCTCGCCGAGCGCGCATCGCTCGTAGCGGAGCCCGCACCGGGCGCAGGTCGCCGGTAGCAGCTGGGCGCGGACGAACAGCGCCCGCATCAACGCCGCCCAGAAGGCGAACCACGGGATCATCAACGTCGTGCTCACCGTTGCCTTATCGGCGCCTATTGGCGGTCGGTTTAGCGTCGGTAGTATGGATCCCGTGAGCTGGCTGTCTCTCGCTTTGCTGGTCTGCGGGGTCGCCGTCGTGATCGGCGCCGAGTGGCCCCGGCTCAGCGAGCGCCTCGGCGCGGAGGCACGGCGCAAGCGGGAACGTGCGCGGCGCAAGTCGCAGCTCCGGGTTCTGCGCAGCGAGACGGACGAGTTCGCCGCCAGCGTCGAGCGCGACCTCGACCAGCTGCCGACGATCGAGGACTACGACCGCAGGAACTAGCGCACGCTGAACGTGGCCGTCAGACGCCGCGTGTTCGGCAGCGTCCCGCTCGCGTTCTCGTTGTTCTTCGCCTCCTGGTAGTCGGAGGCGGTGAAGACCAGCTTGTGACTGCCGCGGCCGAGGGTCGGGATCCGGACCGCCGACCAGGCCGTGCGCCTTGTCCCAGACGACGCGGTGGAAGCTGCCGTCGACGATCGCGAGCAGCGTGGAGGGGTCGACGCCCGAGCCGCGGTCGCGGACGGAGAGCAGCAGCACGCTTGCCGCGACTGACCGTCCGCGTCAGCAGCCGGACCGCGGGCGGGCTGGTGTCGTTGACCCAGAAGCGGAAGGCGAAGGGCCCGGCCGCGCGACGGCTGGTCGTGTCGAAGACGAGGTCGTAGGGACCGGGCGCGGGGCGGAAGACGCCGACTGCCGGGATCACCGCGAAGAAGTTCGGCCTGTACGGGTTTAGTCGCAACGGCAGTGCGGTGTAGCCGGCGAGTCGGTCCTCGCTCCCCGCTCGCACGAGCCGCGGCGAGACGTGTGAGCCCGGTCCCTCCGAGACGACGACGGCCCCCGCATTCTCGACCCTCCCGTGGATGACGAAGCGGAAGACCTGCTCGGGTCCGGCGAGGCGCTGCGTCACGCCGAGCGGCCCGGGCGCGCTCGGGTAGCGGTACGAGCTGACGCGCGCGGGCCGGCCGCGGGTGTTGCCGCGGTAGAGGCCCGGGCGGCGCAGCAGCGTGTGGCCCTCGCCGCCGAGCCGCGGCACGCTGACGCGGAACCAGTACGGGAACCTCCGCGTCTGGCCGCCGCGGGTGAGCAGGACGAAGCCGCTGCCCTCGCCTGCACGGGCCGAGCGGGCGACGTCGACGCCGAGGGTCAGCTTCCCGGGGACGTTCACCGTCGCGGCGACCCTCACCGCGGCCCCGCGCACGCTGGCGAGCGGGCGGACCGAGGCTTGCCAGACGCCGGCCCCGCCGCCGGCGTCGGTCAGGTCGGAGCCCAGGAAATAGGAGCTTAAGTCGGAGCCGCGCCGCAGCAGCCCGAGCGAGAAGCTCGCCGGCCGGGCAAAGACGAGCGGCTGGTCGGCGCGCGGCAGCCAGATCATCCCGCCGCCCTCGCGGGTCGGGGACACCTCTCGACGGGCGCGGCCGACCACCACGGGGCTACCGGTGGAGACGAGCGCCGACTTCACCTGAGCGACCGTCCAGCCGGGATGGCGCTGGAGTAGCAGCGCTGCGGCCCCGGCGACGTGGGGTGAGGCCATGCTCGTGCCGTCGAACTGCGCCCAGGTCCCGTCGTGCGCGGGCACCGAGGAGAGGATGCCGACCCCTGGTGCGGTCACGTCCGGCTTGAGCGCAAGCGACACCGGGGCGGGCCCACCGGAGGAGAAGGGCGCGATCACACCGCCCTTGGTCGCGGCAGCCACCGCGATCGCCTTCTGCGCCGACGCAGGGGAGCCGATCGAGCCGGGCCCGACCGCCTCGAAGTCGTTGCCTGCCGCAATTACCGGCACGACACCCGCGTCGGCGGCGGCGTTCATCGCCTGCACGACGATGTCCCGGGAGGGCGTGATCTCGGGCTCGCCGTACGAGAGGTTGATCACGTTCATTCCGTCACGCACTGCCTGCTCGATTGCCGCCGCGATCTCCGGCGAGTTCCCGTCGGGACCAATGCCGTTCGTCGGGATCGTCCCGATCCGGTAGTTGCCGATGTACGCGCGCGGCGCAACCCCGGAGACCCGCACCTGCCCGCTAGGCCCCCGCGCGCTGGTGTCGTAGTCGCCTGCGGCGATCCCGGCCACGTGTGTCCCGTGCTCCGACTCCTGCGGATCGACAGGCAGCTTCGCGTAGCGCCAGTTGGCGCCCGGGGGCGGGAACGAGCGCGCGACGATCACCTTGGCCGTCGTGTAGGCCGTGTTGCCCTTGGGATAGCCGGCGGGCATCGAGAAGCCGACCGGCGAGAAGAACGGATGCGACTGGTCGACACCGTCGTCGATCACGCCGATCTTGATCCCGTTGCCCGCGGTCGCCAGAGTTGGGCCCCAGACCTGCGGCGCGCCGATCACCCGCGGGCTCTGGTACAGCGTACGGTGGTAGCGGACGCTCTGCTGCACCTCGCGCACGCCGGGAATCGCCGCGATCCGCGCCGCTGCGTCTGCAGGCGCCACGACGGCGAGGCCGTTTAGCACCAGCTGGTAGCGCCAGCGGATCCGCGAGCCAGGGACGGTGGCGCTGATACGGGCGGCGATGCTCGCCTGCTCGCGGTCGATCTCGGCGCGGGCATGCGGACGCTCGGCGAGCGGTTTCCCGTCGAGCAGCGCGACGAGCTCCACCAGACGGCCGCCGGCGACCGGCGGCCGCGGCGCCGCAGAGCCCACGAGCGACAGCGCGAGCGCGGCCACCGCGAGGGCCAGAAGACCCCTGTTCATGCCAAAACCGCCGCTACACTGTCCGTCCGCGCGGATGTGGCGGAATTGGTAGACGCGCACGGTTCAGGTCCGTGTGGGGGAGACCCCGTGGAGGTTCAAGTCCTCTCATCCGCATCATTGTGACGAGCAGGGGTTTCCTTCGGTTAGGCGTGTCGGCTAGTCCGTACTCAGTCCGCGAACAGGACAGTCCTAGCGAGCTGCCACGACGGCGCACAGCCCGAAACACTCGTCTTCGGGTGACATTCCCGCACACTGGTCCAGGTGATTCTCAAGCTGGATCGGTCGCGAGTTGCTCGAACAGACGGCCGTATTGCTCAAGGTGGCGGTCGCCGAGGAACACACTGACGGCACGCTCGCGTGCGTTGCCGGCGAGCCGCGCCGCCTCCGCCCGGTCGCGGATGAGCGCCTCGACCGCGGCACCATAGGCGGCAAGATCGGTCGGCTCGTCGACCAGCAGGCCGTGCACGTGATCGTCGATCTGGTCGCAGATGCCGCCAACCGCGCTCGCGACGATCGGCCGTTCCTTCCACATCGCCTCGGCGACGGTGAGGCCGAAGCCTTCGGCGAGGCTCTTCTGGACGACGACCGCCGCGTGTCTTTGGATCGCATTCACGATCGAGGCCGCCTCGTCGGGGTCGGCCATTGGTGTACAGGCGAGATGGATACGGCTTCGGATGGCGTGCGGCAGCTGCCGCCAGAGGCCGATGCACTCGTTCAACACCTCTGCGGCTTCGGGATCGTCGGCCACGCCGGTGACGGCAGGGCCGCAGAGGAGCAGGTGCGCGCCGAGTGAGGGATCGACGTGGCGTGCGAAGCCGGTCATCACGCCCGGCATGTCCTTCATTCGATCCCAGCGCGAGACCTGGACGATCAGCGGCGCGTCTGCCGGTGCCGGCGGCCCCGTTTGCAGGACGTCGACGCGGCGATTGATCCGGCCGGGCGAGCCGTCACGGCGGGTGAACGGGACGGCGGGCGGGACGCTGCCGCCGTCGAGCAACCCGACGAAGGAGAGCGTCAGCCGGACGTTACGGCCGGAGATCGGCTCGTTCTTGGCTGAGAACGGGTCGATCGACGGCGGGATCACGTGTACGCGCGCCGGATCGGCCCAGTGCGGGGCGAAGGCGGCGCGCGAGACGACGATCGCGTCCACGTCGGCGAGGTAGGGTCGCAGGAACTCCCAGGCACGCTCGCTCCACTGGTTGGGCGTATCCGTGCCGACATGGCAGCGCCAGACGACCTTCGAACCCGTCCGCTTCACGGCGGGGGCGAGCCCCGCCGGCTGGGGGTCGTGGATCAGAACGACGTCGCCGGGTCGCACGAGCGCGAGCAGTTCGTCGGCGTTGTGCTTGAGCACCTCCTCGTAGTGACGGCGCTCGAGCTCGCCGAGCTCCCCGCCGTCGCCGCGGTCTCCGTAGAGGCCGTTGTGGATCCGCTTGGTGATCGCGAAGAAGGCAGGGTCGCCCTCGATCACGAGCCAGCGCGCGTCGACACCGGCGCCGCGCGCATAGGCGAGAAGGGTCTGGAGCATCTCGGCGACGCCGCCGCCGGCTGCGGTCGAGTTGACATTGAGCACCGAGTTGCCGGCGAGCATCGCCTGCGTGGCCTCGGCCACCCGCTCGAACTGCGCCGTTCGGTCGCGGCCGATCAGCGGCTCGAGCCGGGCGGCGTCGAGCGCCTGCACCTGCACCTCACGCAGTTTGACCATCTGAGCGTTGAACCGAGTTGTGGAAGCGCGCTAGGGGTTCGGCTCGGTAGTCGCCTCCCAGTAGAAGAGCTCGTGTGCTATCGCGGGCGTTCCTTCGAGGAGGGGCGCCCAAACCGCGAACGCCGGCGAGGCCACCGGGTCGTTGATGAGGTCGCGGAGCTGTTGCTCCACGTCCGAGCCTTCGAAGACGAAGACAACCTCTGAGCCGCCAAGGTAGACGGCGTGCCGAGCAAGCCCGATCTCACTTGGATCAAAAGGCGGACCCGCGCGCACGATGTCAGCGGCGGCCTCTTCGCTGCCGGGCGTCAGTGTCCCAACGAAGACGATTCGCTGCATGGGCCGATCCTACGGCAATGCTCGCCCAGTGGCCCTTGCAAAAGGTGCATTGTTACTCGCGCTCGAACTCCCGCGACCGCGCAGTCCGGGCAGTAGAAGGCGACCTGGGGCGGCTCGACATCGGCGAGCCGCAGGCCACCAGAAGCGTTCGATCTGGTATCTGCCACGGCGGTTGCAGGGCTCCTCGGATCCGCTCGCAAATGAGCCCAGTTACGCGCCCAACCAAGCCGTTGCTAGAAGTCAGCCGATGAGGTTGTGCGGGTTATGGCTGGAAGCATCAGCAGCTGCGCCGAAGTTAACGCCGGACTGTGACTGGTCCGAACCAGCGCAGGTTGCCGTCGACAGTGACCTTTTGGAGCCAGTACCGCCGGGTCGAGCGTGTAGCTCTCCGGTCATGGAACGCGTACGAGCCCGCGAGACCAGCCCCCTTCGCACGGATCAGCCCTCGATTTGCCCGCCGTCTGAGTCCGTTCTGCTCGCGGAAGAGGTTGAAGCCGCGCAGGTCGAACTCATAGTCCTCTCATCCGCATAGTGAGACGCGCCGCTGTTCCGCGCAGTTAGGCCGGCCCCGAGAGGGCGGCCAGCACCTCGTCGGCGTGGCGGTCGGGATTCACGCGCCGCATGATCCGCGCGACGTTGCCGTCGGCGTCGATCACGAAGGTCGACCGCTCGTACGAGTTCTTGCCCTCCTGCCCGACGCCGTACGGCTCGCCGAGTTTGTGCTCCGGGTCGGCCAGGAGCGGAAACGGCAGCTCGTACTTCGCCTTGAACTTCTCGTGCGAGGCCACGGAATCCGCGCTGATCCCGAAGACCTCGGCGCCCGCGCGCTGGAACTCGCCCCAGGCATCCCGAATCCCGCAGGCCTGTCGGGTGCAGCCGGGCGTGTCGTCCTTGGGGTAGAAGTAGAGGACGACCGGCTTGCCGCGCAGCTCCGAGAGCTTGACGGTCCCGCCGCTGTCGCTCTCGAGCTCGAAGTCCGGAGCCGGTTTGCCTTCCTCGACCACGCCGGGACTCTAGCTACGCTGAACCGCGTGAAGCGCGCCTGGAACGACATGAACCCGACGCTGCGCGGCTTCCTGATCATCGGGCTGATCGTGGTGATCGTCGTCGTGCTGCAGCTGCAGGCGACCGTCGTCTCGCTGTTCCTGCTTGCGCAGATCGCGTTCTTCCTGGCGATCGCCTACTTCATCTTCCTCGCCTGGCGCGACCGGCGGCAGGAGATCTCGATGTGGTCGAGCCGCTCGCGGATCGTCTTCTACGGCTCGGCGGTGCTGCTGGTGGTGAACGTCGCCGTCCGCTTCTGGGAGCCGGTCGGCGGCGGCTGGAACCTGATCGCGTTCCTGGCAGTGTTCGTGCTCGCCGGCTTCGCCATGTGGCGCGTCTGGCGCGACGAGCACTCGTATGGGTACTAGACCTCGGCTCTGACGGCCGCGCCGTCGAGCTCGGCCAGCGCCTCGCGGATCTCCGCGTGACGGCCGACTAAGGCGTCGCTTGCGATGCCGCTGAAGAGGCCGTGCCGGCTTGGCCGGCGCGGCCGGATGACACACCGTCTAGGGCGTCCAAAGCTTCTTGGATCGGAACATGGCGTCCGACAAAAATGGGCGTGTCGCGCTCGGTGTAGCGGCTCGCCTCGGAGTCGCGCAGGGTCAGCATCAGGTGCATGAAGTCGGCCGGCTCCTCGCACTCGAAGGCGGTCATGAACTCCTGGTCGTCGATCCCGAACGAATAGGTCGTGTGGTTGACGATCGTCGAGAACTCGTGGCCGACGCGCATGTGCTCGTCCATCGCGCGCTGCCGGTCTTCCTTCGGCAGCGAGTACCAGGAGCGCAGCTTCACGAACGGGTAGACGACGAGGTACGGCGAGCCCTTCGGCGCTACCTGCCGCGGCTTGCGCGCCTTCGTGTACTCGGAGGCCTTGGTCGTCGCGAGATACGAGTACGGCGTCGAGAGCCAGCCGGCGAGCGGCGACGCGTTCAGGGCGGCGCCGAGCTCGCCGAGATCCTCGTAGCGCTCGGTGATCTTCCACAGGAAGAAGTCGGCGTCGGGGCGGACGCCCGAGACCGAGTAGGCGCGCAGCGAGGACATCCGTCCGGCGAACTCCTCGACCGTCTCGGCGAAGGCGTCCTTGCCGGCCGCGCGCTCGTCGATCGGGAGCCGCCGCCAGGCGGGATCGACGCGGAAGAAGGTGTAGGCGACGTACTGCCCGGCCACGGCGCGAACCCTAGCGGCAGCTCACCCGGCCGCTGCGCAGGTCGGCGATGGTGCGTTTGAACGCAGGCAGGCTCGGCTTCGGCGTGCGGTCGGCGAAGTAGAGCCCCGACTGCCAGCCGCCGAGGCCCGGCTCGTCGAAGGTGTGGAAGACGAACAGCCCGCGGACGGTCGGCTGGCAGTACGCGAGCTCGAGCGCGCGGCGGTAGTAGGCGGCCTGGGTGCCGAAGGAGACGCTGTCGGTGCGGGCCGGCGAGTCGAGGTCGGTGTAGAAACCGCGCTTCGCGGCCGGCACGGCGGTCTGGACGCCGAACTCGGTGTAGTAGACCGGCAGGCGCTCGCCCGGCTGGGCGGTGCCGCGGAACGCCTGGGCGAGCAGCGAGGCCAGCTTGGGGTAGTCGGCGACCGTGATCGTCGTGTTGTCCGGGTGCCTGGTGTTCGGCGAATCCTTCGAGGCCTCCATGTACGGGTGGAAGGCGAACGCGTCCATGAACGGCCGGTCCCGGCCGCTCGCGCGGTAGGCCGCGCCGAGGTCGCGGATGAAGGCGGTCGGCGAGTGCGTGGGACGCGAGCCGCCGGGCCGGTCGCCACCGCGCGGTGAGAGCGCGCCGCCGAGCACCAGCACCGACGGGCGGGCGGTCTTGATCGCGTCGTAGCTGCGCGCGAGCAGGTCGGCGTACGCGCGGGCGGCGAGGTCGCTCCCGCCGGCGCCGAACTGCGGCTTCCAGAACGTGCTCAGATTCGGCTCGTTGCCGACGATCACGGCCCGCACCTGCGGCAGGAGCTTTACCAGCGCGGCGGCGTAGGCGGCGAAGTCGGCGCGCTCGGCGGGTGTCTGCGGTGTGTCGCGGCCGAGCCCGTGCCAGGCCACGACCACGAGCTGCATGTTGGCC
Organism: uncultured Actinomycetes bacterium; assembly: GCA_963717725.1. Lineage (GTDB taxonomy): Bacteria > Actinomycetota > Thermoleophilia > Gaiellales > Gaiellaceae > AC-32. The sequence continues at coordinate 53,292 of CAVQWS010000027.1, read as the reverse complement.
TGGCGGGTCGCGGCGGCGACGTTGCCGAGGACGTGCACGAGCGCCGGCGGCGGCCGCCGCTGCCCGCGCTGCCACGTGGCCGAGACAGCGGCGGCGTCGAAGCCGGCGTCGCGGGAGACGTCCACCTGCTCGCGCGCGAAGGCCTGGCTCTGCTGGACGAGCGAGTCGTCCACCGTTCCGAGCACGAAGGTCCGTGCCCGCGGCCCGCGCGGCGGAGGTGGAGGCGCGGCGGCGGTCGTGGTCGCGCGGGTCGTGGTCGTGCCACCGCCCGTGTCCACCGGTTTCGTCGTCAACTGCGTCGTTGCCGGCCGGGTGGTCTTCCCCGGCGGAGAAATCGTGGCCTCGGTCCCGGAAGACGAATCGCTACCGCTCCCCCCGGAGAGCACCACCGCCAGGATCACGCCGCCCACGGCCGCCGCCGCGACGGCCGCTGCGAGCACGGCCTTCCTCACGGGGTCGGAGGCTACCCTTGCCCGGCCATGGCCACACACCTGGAAGAGCAGCTGAAACGGCTTCCGGCGAAGCCCGGCGTCTACCTCTTCCGCGACGAGCGCGGCCAGGTGCTCTACATCGGCAAGGCGAAGTCGCTGCGGCCGCGCGTGCGCTCGTATTTCCAGGCCACGCCGGACTCGCGCTCGACGATCCAGCGGCTGCCGGAGCGGGTCGCCGACGTCGAGGTGATCGTCACGAACACCGAGGTCGAGGCGCTGCACCTGGAGCAGAACCTGGTCAAGCGTCACCGCCCGCCGTTCAACGTCCGCCTGCGCGACGACAAGTCGTTCCCGTACATCGCGGTCACGGTCGAGGACGACTACCCGCGAGTGATGTTCACGCGCGAGCGGCACCGGCGCGGGGTCGTCTACTTCGGCCCGTACGCGAACGCGAAGAAGGTGCGCGAGACGCTCGACGTGCTCAATCGCGTCTTCCCGTACCGGCCCTGCGAGGGCCCGAAGCCCGGCCGCCACAGCGGGATCCCGTGCCTCGACTACCACATCGAACGCTGCCTGGCGCCTTGCGTTGGCTACATCTCGAAGGACGACTACCGCCAGATCATCGACAACGTGATCGAGTTCCTCTCCGGCGAGACGCGGCCGATCCAGCGCGAGCTCGAGCGGAAGATGACGGACGCCGCCGATGGCGAGCGCTTCGAGGAGGCGGCTCGCTATCGCAACCGGCTGTTCGCGGTGCGGCACTTGGTCGAGCGTCAGGCGGCCGACCGGCGCTCGGTCGGCAGTGTCGATGTGATCGGGCTCGCCGCCGAGGGCGACCGCGCGGCGGTTCAGATCTTCCCGCTGCGTGACGGCCGCCTGATCGACCGCTACGCCTTCCACCTCGAGAATGTCGAGGGCCAGGACCTGGCGACGCTGCTCGAAGCGTTTGCAATCGAGTACTACGGCTCGTCCCCGAGCGTGCCGCCGCAGATCGTCGTTCCGCCGGACGCGGGCGACACCGCCGCGCTTGAGCAGTTCCTCTCCGACCGGCGCGGTTCGCACGTCGAGGTGCGCGCGCCGCTGCGCGGCGAGAAGCGGCGGCTGCAGGAGCTGGCGACCGAGAATGCGCGGCTCGCGCTCGAGTCGGAGGTGGTGCAGGCCGAGCGCAAGCGCCTGCGCCGGGTCGAGGCGCTGGAGGAGCTGCGGGAGGCGCTGAACCTCGAGAGCCTGCCGCTGCGGATCGAGTGCTACGACATCTCGAACATCCAGGGCGAATCGGTGGTCGGCTCGATGGTCGTCTTCCAGGACGCGATGCCGAAGAAGGCGCACTACCGCAAGTTCGGTGTGCGTTCGCTGGACGGACAGGACGACTTCGCCGCACTCGAGGAGGTCGTCTCGCGCCGCTTCGCGCGGCTGCAGGACGGCGCGGCGGCCGAGGAGTACGACGAGTCGTTCGCGGGGACGCCGAACCTGGTCGTGATCGACGGCGGCAAGGGCCAGCTGGCGGCGGCACTCGCGGCGATGCAGGCCTATGACCTGCCGCGCGTGGCCGTGATCGCGCTGGCCAAGCGCGAGGAGGAGGTCTTCGTTCCCGGGCAGTCCGACCCGATCGTGCTCGGCCGCGACTCGGCCGGCCTCCACTTGCTGCAGCGGATCCGCGACGAGGCGCACCGCTTCGCGCTCGGCTTCCACCGGCAGCGCCGCGACGCGAAAGCCCGGGAGTCGATCTTCGACACCCTCCAGGGCGTCGGGCCCGCGCGGCGGCGAGCGCTGCTGCGGCACTTCGGCTCGGCCGAGCGGTTTCTGGCAGCGAGTCAGGAGGAACTGGAAGGCGTGCCCGGCATCCCGGAACGGACGGCCCGCTCCATATATGCCCAACTCCACAAGGCAGGAAGAGCCTGAGCGGCGACGCCACGCGGGGTAAGACGGCCGCGCCGGCGAAGCCGTCACAGCCTCTAGCAGCATCGCAAGCGATGCTGTGGCAGTTGCACAAGGCAGGCCGCGCGTAGCCGCACCCGTCGGGCCGGCGGCTGCTTTCGCGCTGCTTCGCAAGCGCACCTTCGGCCCGTACTTCGTCGGCAACGCGCTCTCGGCCAGCGGCACCTGGTTTCAGAACCTCGCCGCTTCCTTGCTCGTCTACCGGCAGACGCATTCGGCGCTGTTGCTCGGCGTGCTCAACTTCTCCCAGTTCATCCCGATTCTCCTGCTCGCGCCCTGGGCCGGCGGAGCGTCGGACCGCTGGAACCGGCGACAGCTGCTGCTTGTCACCCAGTCCGTCGCGGTGGTGCTCTCCGGCGGTCTCGGGCTGCTCGCCTACTTCGACCTGGCTCCGACCTGGGTCGTGATCGCCGATGCGGTCGCGCTGGGCGTGCAGAGTGCCTTCTCGGCTCCCGCGCAGCAGGCGCTGATCACGCAGCTCGTCGACGAGCCCGAGGTGCCGACGGCAGTGGCGCTGAACTCGCTGACGTTCAACCTCGCCCGCGCGATCGGGCCGGCCAGCGCCGCGCTCGCCGTCCAGTACCTCGGCATCCCGGCAGCGTTCGGGTTGAACGCGGTCTCGTACCTGATCTTCATCGGCGCACTGCTCTTCATCGGACCGCAGGCCCAGCAGCTCGCCGAGCGGAGCGCCAGCTACCTGGGCGCGAGCATCGGGATCCTGCGCCGGCGGCCGCAGCTCGTGGTCTTCCTGCTGATCGTGGCCGCGGTGGGCTTCGCCTCCGACCCGGTGAACACGCTCGCGCCCGCGTGGGCCCATGCCTTCGGCCGGCAGGACACGGTGGCCGGCTACATCATCGGCGTCTTCGGCGCGGGGGCGGTGACCGCAGGCCTGGTGGTGGCCGGGCGCGTCGGCGGCAGCAGGCGCCGGATGTTCACGACGCTGCTGATGCTGAGCCTCGGGATGATCGCGTTCTCGATCACTCCCTGGCTGCCGCTCGCGCTGCCGTTCCTGTTCGTCGCCGGCTTTGGCTATCTCGCTTCGAACACACACGCCACCTCACGGCTCCAGCTCGGCGTCGAGCCGTGGGAGCGAGGCCGGATCATGGCGCTCTGGAGCGTCGCCTTCCTGGGCCTGCGGCCGTTCGCGAGCATCATCGATGGGCTGATCGCGAACGAGTTCGGGGTCCGCTACGCGGGCGTGCTGCTGGCACTGCCGGCGCTCGCCTGCGCGGGCTGGATCGCCCTGCGGGCGCGAACGCGCGGCTGGGGCGCCGCGCCTGCTGAGCTTCCGCCGGAGACCGCTTAGGGAACGGGGATCGAGGTTCCGAAGGCGGCTTCGTGCAGGCCCTTGCGCGGGGCGGTCGCGAGCACGAAAACCGGTACCGCCCGCCCGCCGGCGAACGAGGTCGAGATGTAGTCGCCGACCATCGAGCCGAGCGATGTTCTGGCGATTCCGCTCACCGGCACGCGGCGGGAGTTGAGCAGCTGCGAGCGGCTCCAGCTCGCACCGGCGTCCTTCGACCAGATGAAGCGGACGTCGAACGACGACCCGCCGTAGACGTAGTACGTGAGCGCGAGCCGGCCCGGACGCGAGGGGTCCGCGTCGAGTCCCGGGAGCTCGGCGTCGCCGCTGCCGGTCGGCACGCGCGTTACCGGGCTCCACGTGATTCCGTCCATGGATGACGTGTAGACGACGTCGTTCGCCGGGCAGCCGAGCCGGAACGCGCAGTCGGTCCAGGAGACGTAGGCGAGGCCGTCCGAGCTGACGGCCGAGGTCGGCAGCGGCGCCGCGCGCAGGCCGAAGTGCGTTCGATAGTTGGCCGGCGCGATCCCGAGCTCCGTCGTCCAGGTCGCGCCGCCGTCGTCCGAGCGGAGCGCCGAGATCCTGCCCTCGTCGTAGTAGGCGATCACGACGCGACCGCTCGGCAGCACGAGCGGCTGCACACCGGGCGCGAACGAGCCGCGGATCGACTCGCGCCCGGGGAAGCCCGGCGCGGTCGTCAGGCCCGACCAGGTGCGGCCGCCGTCGCTCGAGGTCTGCGCGACCACCTCCTCGCCGATCGTGTCGCTGTAGCTGAGGTAGCAGTTGCCGTAGTAGGCGCTCTGCGGCCAGTTGTCGCAGGCGATCCATTCCTTGTCCTGGCCGAACTGCGGGCTGGTCGAGACGGCAGTCACCGGCGCGCTCCAGTGCCGTGTGTCGGTCGAGCGGTTGACCGCGATCTTCGAGCCGACGCCGCCGAAGACGAGTGAGACCGCGAGCCAGGCCTTGTGCCGGCGGTCGTACGCGATCGATGGATCGCTAGCCCTTGGCGTGAGCCCGGGGAGGAAGCCGCGCCGCCAGGTGCGACCGCTGTCGCGCGAGACCGCGTAGCCGATGTTGCGCGCCCCGCCGTCGAAGATCCGCCCGACCTGGAAGACCGCGACCACCGTCTTGCCGAAGGCGGCCGAGTCGGGCTCGACCTCGGTCTCGTGCTGGCTCTCGCCGTTCTCGTAGGGATCGCGCGAGGTCTGCCGCGTGACCACCTCGCAGTCACGGGCGGCGCGGTCGAGCCCGTCGACGGTCGCGAGATCGTAGCCCCGGCCGCACGAGACGAGATCGCGCACGCCGTTGACGGCCTGCAGCCGGTCGGGCCCGGCCGTGCCATGGATGCGCGCCGCCGTCGCCACCGAGACGACGACCAGCGAAAACGTGACCGCGACGAAAAGGGGCCGCTTCAGCGAGACCCGTCGCCGTTCTCGGCGTCCAGGAACGGGTAGCGGTAGTCGTGCGGCGGGACGAACGTCTCTTTGATCGTGCGCGGGCTGACCCAGCGGATCAGGTTCCACATCGAACCTGCCTTGTCGTTCGTCCCCGATGCGCGTGAGCCGCCGAACGGCTGCTGGCCGACGACCGCGCCGGTGGGCTTGTCGTTGACGTAGAAGTTACCGGCCGCATAGCGCAGCGCCTCCTGCGCCTCGTCGATCGACTCCCGCTCCTGCGAGAAGATCGCGCCGGTCAGGCCGTACGGCGCCGTGTCGTCGACGAGCTCGAGCGTCTGTTCCCACTCGTCCTCGGGGTAGACGTAGGTCGTGACGATCGGGCCGAAGAACTCCTCCTGCATCAGGCGGTCGCGCGGGTCCTTGGTCTCGATCACGGTCGGCTCGACGAAGAAGCCCTTGCTGTCGTCGGTGCCGCCGCCCGCGATCACCTCGGCCTTGTTGCCCTTGGCGTACTCGATCGCCTCGCGCTGGCGGGCGAATGACTTGCCGTCGATCACGGCGCCCATGAAGTTTGAGAAGTCGCTGACGTCGCCCATCGTGATGGTGCCGACCTCCTCGACCAGTCGCTCCTTCAGCTCGGGCCAGAGGTTCGAGGGCGCGTACACGCGCGAGGCCGCCGAGCATTTCTGGCCCTGGTACTCGAACGAGCCGCGGAGGATCGCGGTCGCGAGGGCGTCCACGTCCGCGCTCGGGTGCGCGACGATGAAGTCCTTACCGCCGGTCTCGCCGACGATCCGCGGGTAGTTGCGGTAGCGGTCGATGTTCTCGCCGACCGTCTTCCAGATCGAGTGGAAGACCTCCGTCGAGCCGGTGAAGTGGATCCCGGCGAGGTGGTCGCTCGCAAGCACCGGGTCGCCGACCGCGGCGCCGCTGCCCGGCAGGAAGTTGACGACGCCGGGCGGCAGGCCAGCCTCCTCGAGCAGCTTCAGTGTCCAGTACGACGAGAGCACCGCGGTCGAGGCCGGCTTCCAGAGCACGACGTCGCCCATCAGCGCCGGGCTCCCGATCAGGTTCGCTCCGATCGCCGTGAAGTTGAACGGGCTGATCGCGAAGACGAAGCCCTCGAGCGGGCGGTACTCCATCCGGTTCCAGACGCCCGGCGAGGAGATCGGCTGCTCCTCGTAGATCCGGATCATGAACTGGACGTTGAAGCGCCAGAAGTCGATCGTCTCGCAGGCCGCGTCGATCTCGGCCTGGTGCACGGTCTTGGACTGGTTGAGCATCGTCGCGGCGACAAGCGTCGAGCGCCACGGCCCGGAGAGCAGCTCGGCGGCCCGAAGGAAGACGGCGGCTCGCTCTTCCCACGGCAGCCGGTGCCAGTCCTCCCAGGCCTCGGCGGAGGCGGCGACCGCCTTGTCGACCTCGGCCGCGCCCGCCTTGTGCACGTGCGCGAGGACCTGCTCCTTGTCGTGCGGCATGACCGCGTCGAAGGTGTCGCCGGTGCGGATCTCCTCGCCGCCGATCACGACCGGGATCTCGATCGGCCGCGCGGCCATCTCGGCGAGCCGAGACTGCACCTCGGAGCGCTCGGGCGAGCCGGGCCCGTAGCCGAGGACGGGTTCGTTGTGCGGAGGCGGCGGCCGGAAGATCGCGGGGCGGCTCATGCGGAGGATTCTACGATGCGGCGAGATGGTCGAGCAGATCGCCTACGAGGTCGAAGGCTGGGGGGTGGGGGAGCTCGTCTTCGCCGACGGCCTCGTCGCCTGGCACGAGCTTCCGTCCAGCCGGGCCGACGCGGATGGCACGCACCCGCTCGTCGAGCGCGTACGCAGCTACTTCGGCGGTGCCCACGACTCCTTCCGCGACGTCGGGCTCGACCTCGAGTGGTGCACGCCCTTCCAGCGTGCGGCGGTCGACGCGATGCGCTCGATCCCCTTCGGCGAGACCGCGAGCTACGGCGAGATCGCGGCGCTCGCGGGGCATCCGAACGCGCAGCGTGCCGTCGGCTCGGTCTGCGCCGCGAACCGCTTCGCGCTGTTCGTGCCGTGCCACCGCGTGGTCGGCGCCGACGGCCTCGGCTCGTACGGCTCGCTCGGCCCGGACTACAAGCGACGACTCCTGGAGCTCGAGGGTGTCGTTCTCTGACGACGTCCGCGCCGAGCTCGCCGGGATCGCGCCGGCGCGCGAGTGCGACCGGCTGGCGGAGATTTCCGCGCTCTTCCACTTCGCGGGTCGGCTGCACCTGCTCGGCCGTGGCGTGGTCAGCTTCCACCTCGACCTCTCGAGCCCGTCGGCGGCGCGGCGGGCGTTCGCGCTGCTGCGCGGGTTCGGCGTCCGCTCCGAGATCCGCACCTATCAGCGACATGCCTTCGGGCGGGAGACGCGGTACCAGCTTCACGTGGAAGACGACGCCCGCGAGGTGTTGGAGCGGGCGGGCGTCGTCGACGCCCGCTTCCGGCCACGCGTCCGCCCGCCGCGCAAGGTCGTCTCGCGCTCGTGCTGCCGCTCGGCCTACGTGCGCGGCGCCCTCCTCGCGTCGGGCTCGGTGAGCGCACCACCGTCGGCGCATCTCGAGGTGCGCAGCGAGACCCGTGAGGGCGCGGAGGCGCTGGCCGCGGCCGCTGCAGCCGAGGGAGAAGAGCTGCGCGTCGTCGAGCGCGCCGATCATGTCGTCGCCTATGCGAAGGGGATCGACCGGATCGCAGGCGTGCTCGCCGCGGCCGGCGCCAGCGAGGCAGCGTTAGCGCTCCAGGAGCGCGCGGTGGTGGGGTCCACACGCGCGCGCGCGAACCGGCTCGCGAACGCCGACCACGCGAACCTCGTCCGCTCGGGCCGTGCGGCGCACGGCCAGCTCCAAGCGGTGCGCCGCCTTGAGCGCAGCGGCCGCCTCGAGTCGCTGAGCCCCCAGCTGAAAGAGATCGCGCGCCTTCGTTTGAGGCACCCGTCGCTTTCACTCCGGGAGCTCGGCGCGAGATGCAATCCGGTGGCCAGCAAGTCCACCGCCCAACGGCGGCTAAACGCGCTGAGAAGAATCGCCAAGCAGTAACCAGGCGGGCCGCCAAAGGCATCGCTTGCGATGCCGTCTAGAGCGTGTGCCGGCTTTGCCGGCGCACGCGTCCAAATCCCGACCGGCCGCCTTTTGCCGGAACGGCAAAAGGCGGGCCGGAGGGGAAGCTCCGAGGACGACCTCCCCCTCCGCATTGTCGCGCTCCGGACCTTGGCGACGGACGGGGTCTGAATCCATCGCCGGACGAGCGCGAACCCGCCGATCAAGAGTATTACTAAAGGGGCCGCGGTAAAACTACGCGCGTTACAAATCAGAAAACGGGTGCGCTTCGAACGACGGCCGCCCGATAGACTCGACAAGGAATTCGACGGGGAGGCTTTTCGTGGCGATTCGGGTTGGGATCAACGGTTTCGGGCGGATCGGGCGCAACTTCTTCCGGGCGCACCTGCAGCGCGGCGGCGACTTCGAGATCGTCGCGGCGAACGACCTCGGCGACGTCGAGACGATGGCCTACCTGCTCAAGCACGACTCCGTGCTCGGCACGCTCGACGAGCAGGTCGCGCCCGGCGACGGCAAGCTCACCGTCGGCTCGCAGGAGCTCCAGCTGCTCAGCGAGCGCGACCCGGGCAGCCTTCCTTGGGGCGACCTCGGCGTCGACGTCGTGATCGAGTCGACCGGCTTCTTCACCGATCGCGACGGCGCTGCGAAGCACCTCGAAGGAGGCGCGAAGAAGGTGATCATCTCCGCGCCCGCGAAGGGCCCGGATGTGACGATCGTGCTCGGCGTTAACGAGGGCGACTACGACCCCGAGTCGCACGACGTGATCTCGAACGCCTCCTGCACGACCAACTGCGTCGCTCCGCTGGCCAAGGTGCTGCACGACGAAATGACGATCGAGCAGGGCTTCATGACGACGATCCACGCCTACACGAACGACCAGCGCGTGCTCGACCTCCCGCACGAGGACCTCCGGCGGGCCCGGGCGGCCGCGATCAACCTGATCCCGACCTCGACCGGCGCCGCACGCGCCATCGGGCTCGTGCTGCCGGACCTGCAGGGCAAGGTCGACGGCATGTCGATGCGCGCGCCCGTGCCGACCGGCTCGATCGTCGACCTGGTCGTGCGCGTCGGCCGCGAGACGACCAAGGACGAGGTGAACGAGCTCTTCCGTTCGAAGGCCGACAGCGGCCCGTTCGAGGGGATCCTGCGGTACACCGACGAGCCGCTCGTCTCGACCGACATTCAGCACTCGTCGTACTCGTCGATCTTCGACAGCGACCTGACGATGGTGAACGGGAACATGGTCAAGGTCTTCGGCTGGTACGACAACGAGTGGGGCTACTCGTGCCGGCTCGTCGACCTGGTGGCGAAGGTCGGCGCGACGCTGCCGGCAGCTGTGAGTGCGTAAGCCACGCTCGGTCCGTGAGGCCGAGGTCGAAGGCAAGCGTGTGCTCGTCCGGAGCGACCTGAACGTGCCGCTCGAAGACGGCCGCGTCGCCGACGACACGCGCATTCGCGCGTCGCTGCCGACGCTCGAGTATCTGCTCGCCCGCGACGCGAAGGAGGTCGCGGTCTGCTCGCACCTCGGCCGGCCGAAGGGGCCTGACTCGGCGTTCTCGATGACCCCGGTCGCCAGGCGGCTGCGCGAGCTGCTCCCCGACGAGCGGATCGACGTGCTCGAGAACACGCGCTTCGACGCGGGCGAGACGACCAACGACCCGGAGTTCGCGCGGAAGCTGGCCGACGACTACGAGCTGTTCGTCGAGGACGCCTTCGGCTCGGTGCACCGGGCGCACGCGTCCACGGTCGGCGTCGCCGAGCTGCTGCCGGCCTACGCGGGGCTGCTGCTCGAGCAGGAGCTCGAGCATCTGGGCCAGCTGCTCTGCGAGGTCGAGCATCCCTTCGTGCTGATCTCCGGCGGCGCGAAGGTCGAGGACAAGCTCGGTGTGCTGCGCAACCTCGGCGGCAAGGCCGACACGGTGCTCGTCGGCGGCAAGATGGCCGAGGAGCTGCGCGAGGGGGCGCCGCTGGGATTCGAGGTCGAGCTGCCGGTGGATGTCGTGGCCGCCTCCGAGTTCGGCGAGGACGCCGAGACGAAGGTGGTGCCGTACGACGAGCTGCCCGAGGGCTGGCTCGGGCTCGACATCGGCCCCGAGACGCGCGAGCGCTTCGCGGCCGCCATCGCCACGGCGAAGACGATCTTCTGGAACGGCCCGATGGGCGTCTTCGAGTGGCCGCCCTTCGCCGCCGGCACCAAGGCGGTCGCCGAGGCTGTCGCCGTCGCGGACGCCTTCTCGGTCGTCGGCGGCGCGGACTCGATCCGCGCGCTGAACGAGCTCGGCCTGCTCGACCGGGTCTCGTGGGCCTCCACCGGCGGCGGAGCCGCGCTCGAGCTGCTCGAGGGCAAGGAGCTCCCGGGCGTGGCGGTGATCCCGGGCGCATGAAGCTGATCGCCGGGAACTGGAAGATGTTCAAGGGGCCGGAGGCGACGCGCGCGTTCTGCGAGGCGTTCGAGGCGCCCGACGGCGTCGAAGCCGTCCTCTGCCCACCGTTCGTGTCGCTGCCGGCCGCGGTCGAGCGCGGCCACACGATCTTCGCCCAGAACGTGCACTGGGCCGACGAGGGCGCCTTCACCGGCGAGATCTCGGCGCCGATGCTGCTCGAGCTCGGCGTCAGCGGCGCGATCATCGGCCACTCCGAGCGCCGGCAGTACTTCGACGAGACCGACGAGACAGTCGCGCGCCGGGTCGCCGCCGCGCTCGGGCACGGGCTGCGCGTGATCGCCTGCGTCGGTGAGACGCTCGAGGAGCGCGAGTCCGGCCAGATGGACCTCGTGCTGCGGCTGCAGGTGGAGGCGATCGCCGACGCGGGCGGCGCGCACGAGGGGCTCGTGATCGCGTACGAGCCGGTCTGGGCGATCGGCACGGGCCAGATGGCGACCCCGGACCAGGCGCGCGAGGCACACGCGTTCATCAAGAACCTGCTCGACGTGCCGGTGCTCTACGGGGGCTCGGCCAAGCCCGAGAACGCCGAGGAACTGCTCTCCCAGGAAGGCGTGGACGGCGCCCTTGTCGGCGGCGCCTCCCTCGACGTGGAATCGTTCACGGCGCTTTGCCGGATCGCCGCCAGCCTGTAGTTCTCGTCATCCTCGACGGCTGGGGCTGCGCGCCGCCCGGGCCGGGAAACGCCGTCGAGCTCGCCGAGACGCCGGTCTTCGACCGGCTCTGGGCCGAGTATCCGCACACGACGATCAAGGCCTCGGGCGAGGCGGTCGGCCTGCCGGCCGGGCAGATGGGCAACTCGGAGGTCGGGCACCTGACGATCGGCTCGGGACGCATCCTCGACCAGGACCTGCAGCGGATCAATCGCGCGATCGCGGACGGCTCGTTCTTCGAGAACCCGGCGCTGAAGGCGGCCTTCGACCGGGGCGGCGACGTACACCTGCTCGGCCTCGTCTCCCGCGGCGGCGTGCACTCGCACATCGAGCACCTGCAGGCCTTGCTCCGGTTCGCGCCCGAGCGGACGTGGATCCACGCCTTCACCGACGGACGCGATGTCTCGCCGCACGCGGCCGAGCACGACCTCGCCGAGCTATCCGCTGAGCGGATCGCGACGGTCTCCGGCCGCTACTACGCGATGGACCGCGACCAGCGCTGGGAGCGGACGCAGAAGGCCTTCGATGCGGTCTTCGCGGGCGAGGGCGAGCACGCGGACGACCCGGTCGCGGCGGTGCGCGCGAGTTACGAGGGCGGGATCACCGACGAGTTCATCGAGCCGACCGTGCTCGACGGCCGGCCGAGGCTCGGTCGGGACGACGCGGCGATCTTCTTCAACTTTCGCCCAGACCGCGCGCGACAGCTGACGAAGCTGCTGCTCGAGGCCGGCGTCGACGTCACCACGATGACCCGCTACAGCGACGAGCTCGACACGCACGTCGCCTTCGGCGAGCAGCAGGTCGACGAGACGCTCGCCGCGGTGCTCGCCGAGCACGGCCTACGCCAGCTGCACGCCGCCGAGACCGAGAAGTACGCGCACGTGACCTACTTCTTCAATGGCGGCAACGAGGAAGAGTGGCCGGGGGAGACGCGCCTGCTCGTGCCGAGCCCGCGCGAGGTCGGCACCTACGACAAGCAGCCGGAGATGTCGGCCGAGGAGTTGGCCGCCCGCTTCTGCCAGGAGCTCGAGCGCGGCGGCTACAGCTTCGCGGTCGTCAACTTCGCGAACCCGGACATGGTGGGCCACACCGGCGTGATCCCGGCAGTCGTGAAGGCGGTCGAGACCACGGACGCCTGCCTCGTCCGCGTGGCCGAGACGGTCGAGCGGCTGGGCGGCGTGGCGCTGATCACGGCCGACCACGGCAACGCGGAGCAGATGCTCGAGGCCGATGGCAAAAGCCCGCACACGGCGCACACCTCGAACGTCGTGCCACTGGTCGTCACCGACCCGGACGCGCGCCTCCGCGACGACGGCGAGCTCAGCGATCTGGCCCCGACCGTTCTCGCTTACCTGGGGCTAAGGAAACCTTTACAGATGTCGGGCGAAAATCTCTGCAATTAGCCCATTTCGGGTGGCTCGACGCGCCCCACTTCCCGTCTATACTCCGCACACCTTGTCACTGGCCCAGCCCGATCTCGGCGTCCTGCGGAAGGCGCAACGGGGTGACGAGCGAGCTTTCTCGCTCATCCTGCGCGCTTACGAGACCCCCGTCTTCAACTACGTGCTCCGGCTCGTGGGTGGAGACAGGGCCCTCGCCGAGGATCTGACGCAGGAGGTCTTCCTGCGGGTCTACCAGGGCCTCCCGAAGTTCTCGCTCCGCTCGAAGTTCACGACCTGGCTCTTCCAGGTGACGAAGAACCGCGTGCTCGATGAGCTGCGTGCGGTTGAGCGGCGCCCGCGGGCACTGGTTGCGATCGACGACATCGCTCCCCTCGAGGTGCTGGACCCACCGATCGAGCGGATCGAGGAGATCGACGCGCTCTGGCGCGCGGTCGAGAACCTGAGCACAGACCTGAAGATGGCGCTGCTCCTGCGCGACGTGGTCGGCCTCTCGTACACCGAGATCGCCGATTCGCTCGAGGTCACGCTCGCGACCGTCAAGTGGCGGATCTACAAGGCCCGGGAGGAAGTGCAGATCGCGCTCGTGCGCGAGGGCGTCTCCTTCGGTTCCGAGCCGGCTACGGCCGAGCAGCTCTAGCCCGCAGCCACGCCGCGATCTTCTGCGCCTGCTCCTGGGCGTTCGTCCCGCGCGGGATCGGCCGGACGACGGCCTGCCGCGGCTCCGGTGCCGGGGTGGAGCCGCCACGCGTGCCGAGCACGACTCCGAGCACGACCGCGGCCACGATCAGGAGTGCTGCCGCGGCGGGCAAGAGCCAGTTGCGACGCTGGGCCGGTGCGGGGGTGCGTAGCGGCACCGTCGGCTCATCCTCGGCGCCGAGCTCCCGGGCGAACGCGGCTGCCGAGGCCGGCCGGTAGGCGGGGTTCCGTGCGAGTGAGCGCATGACCGCGTCCTCGACGCCGTGCGGCACGCCCGGCGCAAGCTCGCCGACCGGCGCGATCTGGCCCGATGTCTGCTGGGCCGCGAGGTCGGCGAGCGAGTCGAACTCGTACGGCGGCCGCCCGGTCAGCAGCTCGTAGAGCACGGCCCCGAGCGAGTAGACGTCCGCGGCCGCCGTCACCTCCTCGCCGAGCGCCTGCTCCGGCGAGAGGTAGGCCGCCGTGCCGAGCACCGTGCCGACCTGGGTGAGCGCGGTCGTGGTCTCGGCCGCCCGCGCGATCCCGAAGTCGGCCACCTTGACCGTCCCGTCCTCGCGCAGGAGCAGGTTCTGCGGCTTCACGTCACGGTGCACGAGCCCGGCGGCATGGGCGTGCGCGAGGCCCCGGCACGCCTGGATCGCGAGCTCGACTGCCTCACCGGGCGCGATCTGCCCGAGCTCGGCGAATGTCCTCCCGGGCACGTACTCCATCACGATGAACGGCCGCCCGTCCTCGGCCTCGCCCGCGTCGTAGACGCTGACCACGTTCGGGTGCGAGAGCCGCGCCGCGAGCCGAGCCTCGCGTAGGAAGCGCTTGCGGAAGTCCGCGTCGCCGGCGAGATGCTCGGCGAGCAGCTTGATCGCCACCTGACGGTGCAGCTCCTCGTCGTAGGCGAGGTAGACGGTCGCCATGCCGCCGTGGCCGAGCGGTTGCTCGAGCCGGTAGCGGCCGTCGAGGCTGGGGGCACTCATGCGGGGGATTTCTACCCGAGCCTGCAAGTTTTTCCCCTCCGCTTAGTCCTGCGGGTGAATCCGGTCACTCCTGGCCCCCGGAAAGGACTAGTGATGAAGCGAACGCTCTTCCTCGTAGCCGCGACCGCCGCGGTGCTCGCCCTGCCGGCGACTGCCTCCGCGTTCCGCGGCGTGGCCGTCGCGAAGGACCCGGCGCGCCATAGCGTCGTCGTCGCGGCTAAGGGCGGCATTGTGCGCACGGTGCGTGCGCCGGGTCGACTCGGCTCGATCCGCCTCGGTCACCAGGTCACCTACTCCGCGCGGCGCCTCTCGGACGGCACGTTCCGCGCCACTGCGATCCGCTCGACGGGGCTCGTCGGGCACGCCGTGCTGCGCGGCGGTGTCGTCCGCAACCAGCCGCGGCTCCGCCGTGTGCTGATCACGGCGGGCGGCAGCGTGCTCGCGGTCCGGGCCCCGGCCCGAGGCTTCGCCTCGAACCGCGGCCCACGCGCCGGCGACCGGGTCGAAGTGCGCGTGCGTATCAGGGGCAACGGCCTCAGCGCAATCTCGATCACGACGGTCGGCCACTCGGGCACGCTCGAGCTCGAGGGCATCTTTCTCAGTACTACCGCGGGCACACTCCGCCTCGCGGTCGAGCACCGCGGCGAAGTGTTCGTCGCGATCCCGGCCGGTTTCCAGCTGCCGCAGCTCCGGCCCGGGGACGAGATCGAGCTGATCGTGATCGTGGACGCCGCCGGCGCCTTCACGCTGGTGAGCGTGCAACGGGACGATGAGGACGACGACGACGTCGACGAGGACAACGGCCGGGTCAGGGTGCGGGGCGAGCTGACCCAGCTTGGCGGCGGGACGGTCACAGTGCAGGCCCATGGCGCATCACCCGTGACGTGCG
Organism: uncultured Actinomycetes bacterium; assembly: GCA_963717725.1. GTDB lineage: Bacteria > Actinomycetota > Thermoleophilia > Gaiellales > Gaiellaceae > AC-32. The sequence goes on along the minus strand of CAVQWS010000027.1, from coordinate 38,103 downwards.
CGGTGCCAAACGGCGTCGACCTCTCCGGCTTCAAGCTTCACGACCAGGTTGAGATGCGCTGCGCGAACGTGAACGGAACGCTCACGCTGACGCGCCTCAGGGAACGAGACGACGACGATGACGATGACGGAGGTCATGGCGGCCACGGCTGACCGGCCTCGCGCGCGTTCCCTCTCCGGCCGCCGGCGCGAGCGGGCGGCCGGAGAGCGGATCGCCGCGCTCTACGAGGAGCACGCCCGGCTCGTCTACGGGGTCTGCCGATTGATGCTGCGCGACCCGGTCGAGGCCGAGGATGCGGCACAGCAGACGTTTCTCTCCGCCTACGGCGCGCTGCTCGGAGGCAAGGAGCCGCGCGAGCCGTCGGCGTGGCTGGGGACGATCGCCCGCAACGAGTGCCGCACGCGCCTTCGCAGCCGGCGAACGGAGCCGCTGACCCTCGTTCGCGAGCCCGTTGGCGACGAGCTGCAGCGTGAGGTCGATCGGCACGACGAGATCCAGGCGCTCTGCGCGGCGTTGGCCGAGCTGCCGCCCCAGCAGCGAGATGCGATCGTGCTGCGGGAGTTCTACGGGCTCTCGTACGCCGAGGTCGGCGCCGCGCTTGGTTTGTCGGGCGCGGCGGTCGAGTCGGTCATCTTTCGCAGCCGCAAGCGCTTGCAGGAGCAGCTCCGTCCGGCGCGTTCCGCTCTCGGCGTGCTGACGCTGCCAGCTGCTCTCCGCGACTCCCTCGCCCAGCTGCTGCCTGGCTTTGGCGGCGCCGGCACCTCCGCCGGCGCCAGCGCAGCCGTGTTCGCCAAGTTCGCGTCCGCGCCGGTAGCCGCGAAGATCGCCGCGGCCACGTTGGCCGTCGGCGCTGCGGGCACGGTTGCCGGGGTCGAGCGGACGCACGTCACACGGCATCCTGGGCGTCCGCCGGCTCCCGCGAGCGTGGCTAGCCGGCCGGCGGCTCCGCCTGCGCCCGCGTCCGTTACGCCGGTCGCACGCCCCGCGGTGCTGTTCCAGAAGCACGCGGTCGTGACCGACTCGCACGAGTCCGCCTCAGGACCCGGCGCCGGCGGCGGCGGAGAGCCAGAGCGCGGCGGCAGCTCCGGTCCCGGCTCCAATGGGAGCGGAGACTCCCGCGAGGTTGGCTCCGCTGAGACACCGTCCGGCTCGAGCGGCTCGGGCTCTCGCGACTCCGGCCATTCCGGCTCGGGCGACTCGGGCTCCGGCAGCTCGCGGGACTCGGGCGGTTCCGGCGAGTCCGGTGGTTCCGGCTCCGGCGATTCGGGACACTCGGGTCGCTTGGACGATCCGGAAACGGTCGATCCGAACTCCGGCCACTAATCCTCAGTCGTGCCCGTGGCGGTGCAACCTCTCGTGCTTCTCGTGCTTTTCGTGGCCTGGGTGGCGGTCCGGCTTGGGCTCGACACAGGTGGCGAGCCGCTCGGCCAGCGTGTTCGCCGCCGAAGTCAGCGGCTCCTGGTAGCGAGCCGGAACCCGGCCGATCGAGGCGATCACGTCAGCGCGGAAGCGCTCGGCCGCGTCACGGGCCTCGCAGGTTCCCGGGGTGAGCGCAGCCACCTGCTCGGCCTCGGCGGCGAGCTTCGAGGCGACGCCCGATGGAATCCGCGGCGGTGGCGGCGTGGCCTTGTGCGCCTCGCTGCCGCAACCCGCCACTAGCAGCGCGCTAGACGCCGTGAGCAAGCCGTTGCGCCAGCGCATCGGGCAGCCCCCTCTCGCGGATCTCCTCCTGCGTGCGCACGACGTCGTACTCAACCCGGCGATGCTCGGCACGCGCAGCCTCGAAGTCGATCAGCAGCCACGCGGCCCGTGGGTCGCCGTCCCGCGGTTGTCCGACAGAGCCGGGGTTGAGCAGTTGGCGGCCATGCCGTAGGTCCGTCTCGAGGCCTTCCTCGGCGAGGCCGCCGTCCATGAACTGTGGTGAGAACAGGATCGAGAGCGGGACGTGACTGTGGCCGACCAGCAGGAGTGGCCACTCGGTCAGCTCGAAGGCAGTGCGCGCGACGTCGGCCGAGAGCACGTACTCCCAGATCGAGTCGCGCGGGCTCGCGTGGTAGAGCCCGACGTTGTCGCGCTCGCCGCTCGAGCGCAGCGACTGCAGGAACGAGCGTGAGCCGTCCGCGAGCACGCCGCGCGTCCAGCGCGCGGCAGCAACCGCGTCGCCGGCGAACTCCTCCAAGTCGATCTCGCCGAGCACTCCGAGATCGTGGTTCCCCGCGAGGCAGATCGCTGCACGCCGCTCCACCGCCGCGCAGCACGGATTCGGCCGCGGCCCGTAGCCGACGAGGTCGCCGAGACACCAGAGCTCATCCGGCTGCTCGCGCTCGATCTCCTCCAGCACGACCTCGAGTGCCTGCCAGTTAGCGTGGACGTCAGAGATGACGGCGACCCGCTTCGCCAAGGCGTCAACCTTAGTCGCGCTCGCGGTGGGCTGGCTCGTGGCGGCGTGGCTCCTCACCAGGACGACCGTGCCGGGCGACCTGCACGCCCCGCACGTCGACGCGCGCTCGGTCTTCCCGGCCGACGCGCTGCACCGGAGCGCGCGCTACGACGGCTTTCTCCGCTGGCTCTGGGTGGCGGCGACGCTTGTCACGCTGGCCGCACTCGGGCTGTTCGTACACCTCGGCCCGAGGATCGCGCGCGCATGGGAGCTCGGGCGAGTGGCGACCGGCATCATGGTCGGCGCGGTCACGACGCTCGGGGTCTGGGCCGTCGGGCTGCCGTTCGGCGCGCTCGAGCTCTGGTGGGGACGCCGCTATGGGCTCGAGCGGTCTGGCTACGCCGAGTGGGCGTTCGAGCAGTGGCCGGCGCTCCTCGCTCAGGTAGTGGGGTTGACGATCGCGCTCACCGTTCTGCTGCTGCTCGCGGGGCGCTTCGGCCGGCGCTGGTGGCTCGCCGCAGCGCCGCTGTTCGTCGTCGGAGGTGTGTTGCTCGTGTTTGTGCTGCCGTGGCTGGAGACGCTCGGCACTCGGCCGCCGCACGACACGCCCGCCGCCGCCCGCATCCGTCAGCTGGCCAGGGACGAGGGGGTCGGCGGCACGCCGGTCCGGATCGAGGACGTGCACGACCAGACGACGGCCGCGAACGCGATGGCGACTGGGATCGGCCCCTCGGCACGCGTCTTCATCTGGGACACGTTCCTGGACGGCCGCTACTCGAACCGCGAGATCGAGGTGGTCGCGGCGCACGAGTTCGGCCACATCGCCCACCACCACATCTGGAAGGGCCTCGCCTGGTCGGCGCTGCTGACGGTTCCCGCCTTCTGGCTGGTGGAGCTGGCGACGCGCCGACGTGGCGGGCTCGAGCGCCCGGAGGTCGTGCCCCTTGCGCTGCTCGTATTGGCGCTGATCGGCCTCCTGATCACGCCGCTCGGGAATATCGTCTCGCGCCGCTACGAAGCCGAGGCGGACTGGTCGGCGTTGCGCGTGACCCACGACCCGGCGGCGGCGGCGAGCGTCTTCCGCAAGTTCAGCCGGGACGACCTGGTGCAGCCGAACCCGCCGCTCTGGTCGTACATCTGGATCGACAATCACCCGACGATCGTGCAGCGGATCGCAATGGCCCGCGCCTACGCGGCCCGCAGGCGCTAAGAGTCGTTGCCGGGCGGCGTCTCGGGGAGGTTCCTGATCCCCTCCCGCGACGACCACTTCGACCACGAGTCCTGCATCGCGTCGAGCAATTCGCGCATGAACCGCGTCGACATATTCACCCGTGCGACGACGACGCCCGGGACGTCGCCCTCCTCGACCTCGTGGTCGATGCGCGCGAACGTGAGTGTGAACTCGTAGTCGGAGAAGCTGATGTTGGCGAAGTTGGCGTAGACCCCGGCGAGGTTCTCGGGGTCGAGATGGATGTTGAGCTGACGCTCTTGGTCGTCGCCTTCCACGCGTCCACGATACTACTGGCGTGATCGAGTCGCTCAGCGCGCGCCGCGTGGCGTACGCCGTCGCGGCCCTGCTTGCCGTTCTGGCCGGCGGCACGATCGCCTTTCACGAGTCGCTCGACGAGTCGTGGATGCAGTCCACGTACCGCACGGTGGTCACGATCTCCTTGGCCGGGCTCGACACGGTGCCCAGCAACGACTCGGCGCGGCTGGTCTCGATCGTGCTCGTGCTGGCCGGGCTGACTATCTTTGCCTACATCGCGACCGTTCTCGTCGAGGGGATCGCGCGGGGCGTCTTCACGGGCGCGTTTGCCGAGCGGAGGAGGAAGCGCACGATCGAGCAGCTGAGCGACCACTACATCATTTGCGGTTACGGACGGGTCGGCCGCCGGATCGCCGCCGAGTTCCTAGAGGAGGGCGTGCGCTTCGTCGTGCTCGACTTCAGCCCCGAGGCATTGGAGGCTGCCCGCGAGCGGAACGTGCTCTACGTCGACGGCAGCGGCACCGAGGACGAAGATCTGCAGGCTGCTGGCCTCGAGAGGGCGACCGGGCTCGTGGCCTCGTCCGACTCGGACGCGGACAACCTCTACATCACGCTCTCGGCGCGCAACGCGCGGCCCGACCTGCTGATCGTCGCGCGCGCCTCCGACGAGGACGCGGCCAAGAAGCTGCGCCTGGCCGGCGCCGACCGGGTCGTGCAGCCGTACTCGACCGCCGGCAAGGAGATGGCGAAGCTCGTCCTGCGGCCGCAGGTGGCTGCTTTCCTCGACATCGTCTCGACGAGCGGCGGCCCCGAGCTGTTGTTCGAGGAGATCGAGGTCAAGGACTCGTGCCCCGAGGCTGGGAAGTCGATCCGCGACCTGCGCATCCGGCAGCAGACGGGGGCGATGATCGTCGCGCTGCGCAAGGGCGACGGCACCTTCGACACGACGCCCGAGCCCGACGCGGTGCTCGACGTCGGCGACGTGATGATCGCCGCCGGCACGCCCGAGGAGCTCGGCCGACTCGAGCAGCTGTTCGCCCCAAGCGAAGCAATTGCCTGACGCAGTCGCACGTCTCGCGGCCCGGCTGTCGGAGCTGGCGGGCGCGCCGGTCGAGCTGGAGCGGCCGAACGACCCCGCGCACGGCGACTACGCGACCAACGTCGCGATGCAGCTTGCGCCGGTGCAGCGCCGCTCGCCGCGCGAGCTCGGCGAGGAGCTCGCGGCCGCCGCGGTCGGGTTGGCGGAAGTCGAGCGCACGGAGGTCGCCGGGCCGGGCTTCGTCAATCTCTGGCTGACCCCGGCCTGGTTCGCCGAGGCGCTGGGCGAGATCCTGGCCGCCGGGCAGGCGTACGGCGGCGGCTCCGCCGAACAGCCGCAGACGATCCAGGTCGAGATGGTCTCGGCCAATCCGACCGGGCCGATCACGGTGGCCTCGGCGCGGAACGGTGCGATCGGCGACTCGGTCGCGCGCCAGCTCGAGTTCGCGGGCAACGAGGTCTCGCGCGAGTACTACTACAACGACTCCGGCGCGCAGATGGAGCGCTTCTACGCCTCGGTCGAGGCGGTCCGGCGGGGCGAGGACCCGCCCGAGGACGGCTACCGGGGCGACTACATCGCCGTGCTCGCCGCCAGCGAGGAAGACCCGGTGCCGAGGATGCTCGAGCAGATCAAGGCCGGCCTCGAGCGCTTCCGCATCCACTTCGACTCGTGGGTGCTGCAGAGCCAGCTGGAGACGCGACTCCCCGAGTTCCTGCCGCGCCTGGACACGTACGAGAAGGACGGTGCCGTCTGGGCGCGCTCCTCCGCCTACGGCGACGACGACGACCGCGTCCTGATCCGCTCGCCCGAGAAGGGCGGAACGCCGACGTACCGCGCTGCCGACGTCGTCTACCTCGCGGACAAGCTCGACCGCGGCTTCGACCGGGCGATCTACGTGCTTGGCGCCGACCATCACGGCACGAGGCGCTGGTACGCGGCGATCGCGCGGATGCTCGGCTACGACGAGGAGCGTGTCGAAGTGCTGCTCTACCAGTTCGTCCACCTGACCCGCGGCGGTGCGCAGGCGGCGATGTCGAAGCGGCGCGGCGAGGTCGTCTTCCTCGACGACTTGGTGGACGAGGTCGGCGTGGACGCCGCCCGCTGGTACCTCGTCAACCGCGGCCCTGACCAGACGATCGAGATCGATGTCGACCTCGCGGCCGAGCGCTCCGAGAAGAACCCCGTCTACTACGTCCAGTACGCGCACGCGCGGATCGCGGCGATCAGGCGGAATGCCGGCGACGCCGAGGTCTCCGCCGACTTGCGTGACTACAGGCCGGAGGCGGAGGAGAAGAACCTCGTCAAACGGCTGGCCGACTTTCCCGGCGTGGCGGCCGAGGCGGCGGAGCGGCGCGCCCCGCACGCGGTCCCGACCTACGCGATCCGCCTTGCGGACGACTTCCACCGTTTCTACCACCACCAGCGCGTGCTCGAGAGCGAGGCGCAGGCGTTCCGCCTAGGTCTCTGCACGGCGACACAGAGCGTGATCGCGCGCTGCCTCGGTCTCGTCGGGGTGGACGCGCCCGACCGGATGTAGGATCCGCTCCCAATGGCGCAGGCGTCGGTCGAGCCGGGCAGAACGGGCAACCGTCCCGACCGCAACCTCGCGCTCGAGCTCGTCCGCGTGACCGAGGCCGCGGCGCTGGCGGCGGGCCGCTGGATCGGCCGTGGTGACAAGGAAGACGCCGACCAGGCTGCGGTCGACGGCATGCGTGCGATCCTCGACACGGTCTCGATGGCCGGCGTGGTCGTGATCGGCGAGGGCGAGAAGGACGAGGCGCCGATGCTTTTCAACGGCGAGGAGGTCGGCGATGGTCACGGCCCGGCGGTCGACGTCGCGGTCGACCCGCTCGAGGGCACGCGCTTGACCGCCAAGGGCCAGCCGAACGCGATCGCGGTGATCGCGCTCGCCGAGCGCGGGACGATGTTCTTCCCGGGCGCGGCCGTCTACATGGACAAGATTGCGACCGGGCCTGAGGCGATCGACGTGGTCGACATCGACGCGCCCCCCCGCGAGAACGTCGAGCGCGTCGCGCGAGCCAAGGGCCTGCGGCCGAGCGAGGTCTCGGTCGTCGTCCTCGAGCGCGAGCGGCACGAGGCGTTGATCGACGAGCTGCGCGAGACCGGCTGCAAGGTGCACTTGATCTCGGACGGCGACGTCGCGCCGGCGATCGCTGCCGCGCAGCCGCAAACGGGCGTCGACCTGCTGATGGGGATCGGCGGCACACCCGAGGGCGTGATCGCAGCGGCGGCGCTGAAGTGCGTCGGCGGCGGCGTGCAGGGCAAGCTCTGGCCGCGCAACGACGAGGAGCGCTCGGAGCTCGTGAACGCCGGCTTCGACCTCGACCGGGTGTTGATGACGGACGACCTCGTCTCCGGCCAGGACGTCTTCGTCGCCGCGACAGGCGTGACCACCGGCGCGCTGCTGCGCGGCGTGCGCTACCGGGCGGAGGCGGCTGTCACCGACTCGATCGTGATGCGTTCGCGCTCAGGGACAGTGCGGCGCATCGAGGCGACGCACGCGCTCGACAAGCTCGAGCGCTTCACGGGCCGCCAGTACCGCTAGACCGCGGCCGCTTCGCGCTCCATCTCCGGCGCGTACATGCCCGTTCGCGCGGCGCCGTTCATCTTCGCGCGGTGGTAGTAGGCCCGCTGGGCGGCCTCGACGTTCTCCGCCTTGCCGCGCCAGGCCTTCAGCGCGGGAGCCTGCAGCGCGCGGCCGTACGAGAACGAGAGCTGCCACGGGTGCGGCCCGCGCGCGTTCATCGCGTTCAGGTGCGCGGTCGCGTCCTCGTCGGTCTGGCCGCCGGAGAGGAAGACGATCCCCGGCACCGCGGCCGGCACGTGCTTGTAGAAGCACTCGAGTGTCGCCTCCGCCACGTCGTCCGCGCCGGCGCGATCGGAGGCCTCGTAGCCGGAGAGAACCATGTTCGGCTTCAGCAGCGTGCCGCGGTAGTCCACCCGCTGGTCGTGCAGCTCGGTGTAGAGCGCCTGGAGCACACGGCCGGTCGCTTTCCTGCTCTGCTCGAGCGTGTGCGTCCCATCCTGCAGCACCTCCGGCTCGACGATCGGCACGATCCCCGCCTCCTGGCAGAGCGCGGCGTAGCGGGCGAGCGCGTGGGCGTTCGTCCAGACGCAGTACTCGCTCGGCTTGTCGGCGGAGATCGAGTAGGTCGCGCGCCACTTGGCGAAGCGCGCGCCGAGCTCGTGGTACTCAGCGAGCCGCTCGCGCAGCCCGTCAAGGCCCTCCGTGACCGTTTCGTCCTCGGCCAGCGCCAGGGGCTTCGCGCCAGTGTCGACCTTGATCCCCGGGATCACGCCCTTCGACTCGAGCAGCTTCGGGAACGGCGTGCCGTCCGCAGCGCTCTGGCGGATCGTCTCGTCGTACAGGATCACGCCGCTGATGTACTCCTCCGCGCCCCCGGTCGCGAACAGCAGCTCGCGGTAGGCGCGACGGTTGTCCTCGGTCGACTCGACGTCGATCGAGTCGAAGCGCTTCTTGATCGTGCCGGTGCTCTCGTCTGCCGCCAGGATCCCCTTGCCCTCGGCGACGAGCGCGTTCGCGGTGTCCGCTAGCTCGTTCATCCCGTGCCTCCGTTCGATTCGATGGGGGTGATTATCCCCGCTCGGCGTCGTAGCATGCGCATGCCGAGGGGCGCTGCTGCGGCGAGCCGCCCCTCGGCTTAGCTCGAGTCGCTGGCGTTGGTCTGCAGCAGTAGCTGCACCGCGCGCAGCTCGGCTGCGGTGGCCGGCTCGATCCGGCCCGCGCTTACCCACCACGCTGGATGGATCTCGTTCCAGCCGTGCTGGTCGTCCTCGACCCAGGGCCCGACGAGCTCGACCCGCGCGCCCTCCTCGGGCACGGCCACGCGCGCACGGTCGAACGGGATCACCTCGACGACGAGGTTGCCGCCGACGCGGTCGTTGCCGTCCGAGAGCAGCGAGGGATCGTCAGGCCGGAGATCGATGTGCACGTCGCCGTCATACGGCTCGAAGACGACTTTGCTCACGGTCCCGACTACGACGCGGCAACGGCTCTTCACACGCAGGCGCGAGGGATGGTAGACGCCGGCCAGCGGGTTGCCGCCACGGCAGTAGGGCGAGGCCGGCTCGACCTGCCGTCGCAGGGCGCAGGCAGCCATGCAGCAGACGAGAAAGAGGCCGATCACCGCCGCAGGCCGACGCATCCGACGAGCGTGCCTGCCGCTCCGCGCGGGCGAAAGTCGCTCTTTCGGACTCGGCTAGACTGCGCCTTCGGCGCGGACGTAGCTCAGTTGGTAGAGCATCAGCTTCCCAAGCTGAGGGTCGCGGGTTCGATCCCCGTCGTCCGCTCTATACCGATCACGCCGAAACCCGCTCGACTATGCGGTTTTCGACATCTCAGGACCCTCGTTGCACGGTGAGCCCATGCGCAAGAGCGTCGCGCGCGCCTAGCTCAAGGTCTGTCGCCGTCAGGTCTTTTGTCTCTCGTCGAGCATTGCCTCCGGGCTGAGACTCAGTGGGGCGGTCGGCGCTGCGGTGCTGACTGCCCCGCCAGACGAGACGGGTCGGGGCACAAAGGCTCTGCGGCTCAGCCGACCGTCCTTACGCGGCAGGCTCGTACAGAAGCCGGAGCGTGAGATCGACCGAGAACCCGAATTGAAGAAACCGAACAGCGTCCTCCTCGGGGATCTCAACCTGGGCCGCCAAGACCAGAGCCGCGCAGGGCGTCGCGCCCGCGTTCACGAAAAGGTTCAAGCGCCGGCGAAGTAAGCACTCGACCTCGGCCGCAGACAATCGCTCAAATTCTGCCGCAGTCACACCGGACTCCTTCCATGCCGCATTAGCCGTGAGGTTCTATCGGCTCGAGAGCGGCACGGTTCTCTCCCCCTTCAAGGGGAGTTGGCCTTGGGACTCGCGTCAGCCCGTCAATTCCTTAGATCGCCAGGAGGCTACTTGAGCCGGTCGAGGTCGGCTTCCGCAGCCTTGCGTTGATCAGACATCGCCCGCGCCCTTTCCTGAGCATCCGCGGCTCGATTCTGCGCTGCCCCCGCCTCCGCTTCGGCTCGCTCGGCTTCACGGGCTGCGGCCCGTGCCACAGTGGCCAACTCGCGCTCGTCGGCGCGTAGCTGACGGACGCGTGCCCGCGCTTGCTTCAGCGCCTGTCGCTTCTGGTCGCGGTCGTCGCTGCGCGGCGGCTTGGCTGGAGCGACTTGCCGCCCACGACCTCCCAGGCCCGCCAGTGCCTCGAAGCCAGGCGGCTCGAGCTCTTCGGTAAGTCGCCCACGCCTTAGAAGCTCGCGCCCCTCTGCGGTCAGCGACGCCGCTCGCAGCGTCTCCATTGCCTTTCCGAGCGCCGGCGAGCCGATGCCTGCGCGTTCGGCGATCTCGCGTGCCCCCTCTGCCAGCTGCTCAAGCGCGTGCTGCTCATCTCGTCGCGCCTCGGGGAACGTCTGTGGCGTGTCGGCAGCGGCTTTCGCCTGACTCTTCGTAAGCGACTCGCCGGCCTTGAGGAGCCTCTGCACGTCGAGCGGTCGCTCGCGCACCAGCTGGTTCACGACCCAGACGCCCGCTGTCGGCTTGCGCAACTTCTTGATCTCTAGTGCCTTCTCACGCTCGCCCTGGGCGCGCAGCTGTTGCGTGAGCTCGTCGCGGGCCGACGTGAACTCGCTCAGCGGCACCTGATAGAGGCGGTCGAGGTCGCCTTCGAAGCCCGCGTTGGAAGCGGCGGCCATCGCTCAGCCGAGCAGCCGTCTGAGCGCAACGACGGCAAACGATGCTGCGACTACGAGCGCGGCAAGATCCTTGGCGCTGGAGATTCGCTTGAACTCGGCGCCGCTGTCACGAAGTTCGATGTAGCCCACCGGGCTGACGACCACTCCGCCGCCGCCGCCACCACCGGAGCCCTGGTCACTCTCTCGCGCGCCGGAGCCGCCACCCCCGCCAAACCCGAAGCGCGCCTTTGCCACAGGAATGACGGTCACGGCCTCTCGCTGGACGGGGTCGCCGAAGATGGTCGAGACGTTCGCCCGCTGGCCAACCGTCTCTCCGATCCGCTCGAGCAGCTCCGTCACCATCTCCGACCGTCCTGTTGCCGTCGCAGCCATCGCAGACTCCCTTCGTGAGATTGGGACCATGTTGCCGGATCGACGGGGGCCGAGTGGTTGCGGCGATGTTTGTTGACTTCGTCACATTTGAGCCTAGACTCGGGTGCCTAGCACGAGGTCCCGGATGTCGCGCTTCTCGTCCTTCCTCAAGACCACGACCGGGACGGTGACGACGGTTGCCACGCTGCTCGTCGCGGTCGCCGGACTGATCGCCGCCGTCAAGCAGCTGAGCGGCAGCCAGGGCAGCTCTGAGCCCGTGGCGGTGACTACGGTCGTCAACGGAGACACGCCCGCCGAGCGCGAACTTCGTTCGCACATCCCTGCGGAGATCCGTCCCAGCTGCGGCCCACCGGTGAACGCGGAGGAGACCGCGGTCGCCGCCTTCAACTGCACGTACCGCGAAGTGGTCAAGCTGCAGTACAACCTGTTCGCCTCGGATGTCGAGCTGCGGCACGACGTCGCCAGGGTGCGCAAGCTGTACGGCGACAAGCACGAGTGCGGTACGAAACCGCTCCTCTGCTTCGAGCAGAGCTCCGGCGAGGCGGACATCGTCTGGATCGACGAACCCGCCAACGTGATGGGCTTCGCCTATAGGGATGACGGACATCTCGACGCGCTCTACGAGTCTTGGCGCAAGATCGCGGACTGACATCAGCAACCGGCCTTTCGTGCCGTTTCGGTCATACTTCAGCCATGCGCGACGAGCCGCCCTCGCGCAGCGAACACCCGGCCGACGAACCGGTCTCGGCGCCGGAACCGCAGCCCGGCTTTCGCGAGCCCAGGCACCACGTGCCGGCTGACCTCCTAAACGTCTCCTTTCCGGTGGCCATGCGCGGCTACGACCGCGACGCGGTCGAGGCGTATGTGAAGCGCGTCAACCGCGTAATCGCGGAGCTCAAGGTGAGCGCCTCGCCGCGGGCGGCGGTGACGCACGCGCTCGAGCAGACGGAGCAGCAGGTCAGTGGCCTGCTCCAGCGCGCCCGCGACACCGGCGAAGAGATCGTCGCGAGCGCCCGTCAGGAAGCGGACGAGATCGTCTCGAAGGCGAAAGCCGATGCGGCGGAGCTGCACGTGAACATCAGCACCGAGGCGGACGGCATCAAGGCGCAGGCTGAGCAGGAGCTTGCCGAGGCACGGACCGAAGGCGAAGACATCCTCGCCCGCTCGCAGCAGGAAGCGGAGAGCACCCGCACGCGCTCGCAGGCCGAGGCAGAGGAACGTCGCCGGCAGCTGGAAGAGGAACTGGCAGCGCTACGCGAGCAGGCGGAGACGAGGATGCGCGAGCTGCAGGCGGACACCGAGCGCGTCCAGGAGGAGCGCCGGGAGCTGCTCGACGACATTCGCGTGCGGGGCAGCACACTCCTCGAGGTCGCGGACGCCGCCGTGGCCCGCGAGCCAGACCCTGAGCGCGTCGACGAGATCGAGCGGGCAGTCGTCGAAGAGACCTAGGAAGCCGAAGGGCCCGCAGGTGCGGGCCCTTCGGGCTCTCCGCGTCGAGGGAGAGTTACGCCTCGCACATCGTGTTCGTCTCGCCGTTGGCGCAGGTGTCCGTGCCACGTCCGCCGTCGAGAGAGTCGGCTCCCGGGCCGCCGTCGAGGCGGTCGTTCGCGTTTCCGCCGCGCAGCGTGTCGTCGCCGGTAAACGCTTCGAGCACGTCGCGGCCGTTGCCGCCCTCGAGCAGGTCATTGCCCTGCCAGCCGTGCAGCTCGTCTGCGCCCTGCCCGCCGTGGAGGGTGTTATTGCCGAAGTCGCTTGCGTGCAGGATGTCTCTGCCCATCCCGCCCCAGAGCACGTCGTCGCCGGTGTTACCGGCGCCGCAGCAGCCCAGCACTCCGCCGTCGATCAGGTCGTTACCCTGCTGGCCGGCGAGCTGGTCGGTCCCGTCGCCGCCCTGCAGTGTGTCCCGCCCCATGCCGCCGCAGATGAGGTCATCGCCGCCGTTGCCCGAGACCTGATCCGCGCCGCCGCGCGCAGCGATCACGTCGTTGCCCGCCGTGCCGTTGATGACATCGGCGTGCTGTGTGCCGACGATCGTCGCGGCCTGGCCGAGGCAGGACGTGTGCTTCTTCGGCTTCTTCGGCCCCTTTCCGTCCGCTCCGGCGGCGAACGCCGTCAGCCCGACCAGAGCGGTGGCGAGTCCCAGCACCATGAGCTTGCGCATGTCGTGTTGCCCCCTTGCGGTGGGTTGGTGGGTATACGAAGAGGACGACTCGGGGGGCGCGATCTTGTGGTGTGCCTGCTAGGGCGCGCCGCGCTCATCGACCAGGAAGTCGTGGATCTCGGCGAGATCTTCGAGGGCTGTCTGGATGTCCTCCTGGTCGACCTTCGTCGTCTCGGCGGCACGGGCGATGTCGCGGGCTGCGAAGAAGTCGGCGACGATGTCGCGGCTCTCGTCCTCGACGACGACCGGGTTCTCGAGGTCGAAGCCGCGGTCGGTCAGCATTGCCTCGACCAGGCGGACGATCTCCGGCAGAGCCTCCTCGGGCGAGTCGGCAGCGTCCTCCTGGAGCTGCGCCCACTGGCTTTCCCACTCGTGAAGGTCGAGACCCGGGTCGGTCATTGTCGGCTCCTCGGTAGCATCGTCGCCGGTCGTGCCCGCCCAGCCTACGATAGAAACCGCGCGCCTGCTCGCGCTCGGTGTGTCGCATCATCACGCGCCGCTCGAGGTGCGGGAACGCCTCTACCTCCGGGACGGGCACGCGGGCGAACTGGCCGAGGCGCTCGGCGAGGCGGTCGTGCTCTCGACCTGCAACCGCACCGAGATCTATCTGCTCGGCGGCGACCCCGACCGCGCGCGCGTGGAGCTGGAGGAGCGCTCCGGGCTCGAGCTCGAGGCCGTGCTCGCCCGCTGGGACGACGGCGACGCGGTCTCGCACCTCTTTCGCGTCGCCGCCGGGCTCGACTCGCTCGTGCCGGGGGAGTCGCAGATCCTCGGCCAGGTGCGCGACGCGTACGAGTCGGCGCGCACGCGCGGGGCCACCGGTGCGCTGCTGAACCGGCTGTTCGAGGACGCGCTGCACGCCGGCAAGCGCGTGCGCACCGAGGCGAAGCTGCACGAGCTGCCCGAGTCGGTCGCGGCCTCGGCGGTCGAGCTCGGCGTGGGCGAGCTGGGCGGAGTCGAGGGCAAGCGCGCGCTGCTGTTCGGCGCGGGGAAGATGAGTGAGCTCGCGGCTCGCGACCTACGGGCGCGTGGGGCGGAGGTGGTGGTCTCGAGCCGGACGCTAGAGAGCGCGCAGGATCTCGCCGAGCGGGTGGGCGGCCGCGCCGCCGCGTTCGACGCGGTCGCCGTTGAGCTGCCCGAGGCCGATCTCGTCATCTCGGCCACACGCTGCCCGTATCCGATCCTGCACGCGGAGGCAGTGCGGCCGCGTGAGAAGCCGCTCGTGCTGGTGGACGTCGCCGTCCCGCGCGATCTCGACCCGGCGATCGGCGAGCTCGAGAGCTGCACGCTGTTCGACATCGACGCTTTGGGTGAAGGGCTCGTCGGCCGCGAGGAGGACGTGCGCGAGGCCGAGGCGATCGTGGCCGAGGAAGCCGCCCGCTTCGCCGAGTGGCGCCGTTCACGCGATGCCGCCGAGGCGATCCGCGACCTGCGCACGCGAGCCGAGGAGATCCGCTCCGAGGAGCTCGCCCGCGCCGGCTCGCGGCTCTCCGACCTCTCGCCGCGCGAGCGCGAGACCGTCGAGACGCTGACCACGCAGATCGTGAACAAGCTCCTGCACGCGCCGACGATCCGCGCCAAGGAAGCCGGCTCGGAGCCGCTGCGCGACCTCTTCGCCCTGCGCGACGACGAGTGAGCTCGGCCGAGCTCTACGCGCGGGCGCTGAGGGTGATCCCCGGCGGCGTCAACTCCCCTGTGCGCGCGATGAAGGCGGTCGGGCTCGACGAGCCGCTGTTCGCGGCGCGGGGTGAGGGCGCGTACCTCGAGGACGCCGAGGGCCGGCGCTACCTCGACTGGGTGCTCTCCTGGGGGCCGCTGATCTTCGGGCACGCCAACCCGGAGACGGTCGAGGCGGTGATCGCAGCCGCGCGCGAGGGGACGAGCTTCGGCACCGCCACCGAGCGCGAGGTCGAGCTGGCCGAGGAGATCGCCAGCGCGGTGCCGTCGGTCGAGATGGTGCGGCTGGTCTCGTCCGGCACCGAGGCGGCCATGACCGCGCTGCGGCTCACCCGAGCGGCAACCGGGCGCGAGCCTTTCGTCCGCTTCCGCGGCAACTACCACGGGCATGCCGACCCGTTCCTCTCCGAGGCCGGGTCGGGCGTGCGCACGCTCGGGCTCGAGGCCGGGGGAGAGGGACGCGTTGTCGACTACAACCACCTGAACGCAGTCGAGCGGGAAATCGAGGGCGCAGCCTGCGTCTTCGTCGAGCCGGTGGCGGGGAACATGGGCGTCGTCCCGCCGGTCGACGGCTTCCTCGAAGGCCTGCGCAGGCTCTGCGACGAGAGCGGCGCGCTGCTCGTCTTCGACGAGGTGATCACGGGCTTCCGGGTCGCGCGCGGCGGCGCACAGGAGCGCTACGGCGTGTTGCCCGACCTGACAGTGCTCGGCAAGATCGTCGGTGGCGGCCTCCCGCTCGCGGCCTTCGGCGGCCGGGCTGAGCTGATGGAGCGGCTGGCCCCGGCGGGCGACGTCTACCAGGCCGGCACGCTCTCGGGAAACCCACTTGCGACGGCGGCCGGCCTGTCAGTGCTGCGGCGTCTGACGCCGGAGGTCTACGAGCAGCTCGAGGCAAAGGGCCGGCGGCTCGACGCGCTTTCGGACTACGGCCGCTTCGAGCGGGTGGGCGCGATGGCGACGCTGTTCGTCGACGACTACCCGGCTCTCTTCCGCCACCTGTTCGAGCGAGGCATCTACCTGGCGCCGAGCCAGAACGAGGCGATGTTCCTCTCCACGGCGCACGGCGACGGGGAGATTGACCGCACGATCGAAGCGGTTGCTGACTTCTTCAGCTAGGCCAGGCCTCGACCAGCCGGCGGCGGGTTTCGTGAAGGTGCTCTGGGAGCACCTTCACGTCAGCGAGGACGGGCATGAAGTTCGTGTCACCTGCCCAACGGGGGACGACGTGCAGATGAATGTGATCGACAACGCCGGCGCCGGCGACGCGACCGAGGTTCCAGCCGAGGTTGTGGCCCTCCGGGCCGTAGACCTCACCGAGCGCGGCGACGCCCTGGACCGCGAGGCGGTGGACCTCCAGCGCCTCTTCGTCCGTAAGCCCGGCGAGCTCGCCGACGTGGCGATAGGGGGCGACCATGAGATGACCGCTCGAGTACGGGAACTTGTTCAGCAGCACGAACGCGTGCTCGCCGCGGTGGACGACCAGGCGCTCCTCGTCGTCGCCGGCGGCGGCGTCGCAGAAGACGCAGCCGGGTTGCTCGTCGGCCTGCTTGATGTACTCGAGCCGCCAGGGCGCCCAGAGCTGCTTGGTCATGGAAACGAGCCTACCGTCCGGCCTCCGGAGCCCCTAAACTCCTGCACGTGAAGCGGTTCGCTCTTCTCGTCGTACTGGCCGCGGTCGCTTCCGGAGCCGCCGCCCCGAGTGCCCAGCGCATGAAGGTCGTCCCTGCGGGCGTCCAGATCGGCGGCGTGCGCGTCGGCGGCCTCACCTCCGAGCAGGCCCGGAACGCGGTCTCGTGGTGGTACAACCGCCCGCTTCGCTTCGTCTTCTCCGGCAAGCACTGGACCGTGCGGCCTGCGGCGCTGAACACGACGGTCGACGCCGACTGGGCCGTCCAGCGCGTGCTCCGGGCGCAGCCGAACGAGCACGTCGCACTGCGGGTCGACGCCGATGCGGACGAGATCCAACGCTACGTGCGCGCGCTCGACGGGCGGCTCTCGGTCGAGCCCGTTGACGCCAGCGCGAGCCTGAAGGGGCACCGCCCCGTGATCGAGCCCGGCAAGACGGGCCTCGAGCTGAACCGCGTCAAGACGGCCCAGCGGATCGAGGACCTGCTCGCGATCGCGCGCCGCCCGCAGTCCGTGCATCCGGCCGCGCGCACCGTTGCGCCCTCGGTGACCGCGAACAGCTTCGGCGCGGTAGTCGTGATCTACCGCGGCTCGAACGAGCTGCACCTCTACAAGGGCCCCAAGCCTTGGCGCACGTTCGGCGTCGCGACGGGCCAGGCGATCTACCCGACGCCGCTCGGCGACTGGCACGTGGTCGACATGCAGCGCAACCCGTGGTGGCGCCCGCCGGACTCGCCTTGGGCGAAGGGCCTGAAGCCGATCCCGCCGGGGCCGGGCAACCCGCTCGGCACGCGCTGGATGGGCCTCGACGCTTCCGGTGTCGGCATGCACGGCACGCCCGACGCGGCCTCGATCGGCTACTCGGCCTCGCACGGCTGCATTCGCATGCGCATTCCGGACGCCGAGTGGCTGTTCGACCACGTCCGCATCGGCACGCCGGTCTTCATCATCGACGCCTAGCCACTCAGCTCGTTCCGGCAAGAGCGAAGGCCCGCCGGGGGAAGCGGGCCTTGTCGCCGACACGTTCGGGTCGCGTCGCTACTTGACCGTCAGCGTCAGGTGGTTGTCGTCGGCTGCCTGACGCA
Organism: uncultured Actinomycetes bacterium; assembly: GCA_963717725.1. Lineage (GTDB taxonomy): Bacteria > Actinomycetota > Thermoleophilia > Gaiellales > Gaiellaceae > AC-32. The sequence continues at coordinate 20,563 of CAVQWS010000027.1, read as the reverse complement.
CCATCGTGATGCGGTACGTGCCTCTGGCGCGCAAGGTCAGCTTGGCACCGACTCGCTCCAGCTTCGAGGCGCCTGGGCCTTTGATCCTGAGCGCGGCCTCGTCCTGGTTCAGAAGCGTGACCGGACCGTGGCGCGCGACGGACTTGACGTACTTGCCGTTGACGACGAACCAGTGGCAGCCGGGATCTTGCATGGCGATCACCAGCGGCGCCTTGCCGGCCGCCGCGGGGGCCGCGAGAGCGAGTGCTACGAGGGGAAGAAGGATCAACGTTCGCATCGTCAGGACCTCCCAGTAGACGTCTCGACGATGCACTCATCAGACACGCGGGTCGCGGCCCCGGCGTCAGCGAAGACCCTCGACCGGCTTCGGGGAACTACCTAGCTAGAGCCAGCGCTTCTAGCCCTATGCGTCGCTAGGGCCCCGAATCCGCTTGGATAGGCGCCTCAAGTGCGCCGAGATCGTCTGAGGTCGGCTCAGGTTGGTGCAACTTTGCACCGAGCAGACGCAGCTCGAGGAGTTCGCCAAGCTGGTCGAGGGCCGGTGCTGATGTTGCGAGGTGGGGCCGGGTCAGTGCTCTCGGGAAGCCGCAGCCCCTGCAGCCCCAGGTGCACCCCGGCCCCACTCGCACATGGCACCCGCCGCATCGGGGCCATACAGAGGAACCCTTCTTCACTTGCGGATGGTTGTCTATGGGCCGTTCGGCCTATTTCCAGGCCGGCGCCCGCACCCTCCGGGGGCGAGGGTTGGAGGAAGCGCACTGCGCAAGAGGCGGGCGGCAACCACATCTACTTGGGTGGCCGCGCCCGTCTGCGGCGAGTAGAGGCCACCTGCCCTCCTCGGCCTCCCGCGGACGCGGCCGCCACTGGGTGAGAGCGTTGCCTCAGAGTCGCCACTTTGGTGCGCCAGCAGCGAGGCGCGCCTGCTCGAGCTCGCGTTCGGCCGACGGCAGTAGGCCCGGATCGGTCGTCTGCGCGTACTCGGCGCAGGCAGGTAGATCGACGGCGATCGCCTCGAGCGCCGCAGTAAGCCGAGCCTGCGCCGCGGTGACACGTCGAGGCGCGAGCGGGTCAATCAGGCTCGCCTCGACGGCAACGGCGAGTTCGTCGCGCATCATGCGGCCGATTCGATGAGAGCCTGAGTTCGACCTGCGACTGCTCACCGGCAAAGCGCGCGGCGTCGCGGCGGTCGGCGCGCTTGTCGGCTCGGCGCGCGAGCCAGAACGAGCCGAGCGCGATCAGGACCGCGGCGAGCGAAACGGCGAACGCGGCGGCTGCCAAAGCGTCAGACCGGTGCAAAGTTCCGGTGCAAAGTGCGCTCAGACGGCCTGCTCATGCGCTTCGTCTCAGAGCCAGCGCTTGTAGCGGAAGAACGCGATCAGGCTGACGGCGAGGCCGAGCATGAAGCCGGCGATCACCCAGAAGGCGGTCGCGCTCTCGAACCCCGGGAAGTGCACGTTCATTCCGAAGATCCCGGTGATCAGGGTCAGCGGCAGGAGCACGACGCTGACCACGGTCAGGATCCGCAGGACGTCGTTCTGGCGGTGCGAGATGACCGACTCGTTGGTGTCCTCGAGCGCCTCGACGACCTCCTTGAAGTTGTCGAGCAGGTCCCAGATCCGTTCGCTGGCGTCGACGATGTCGTCGAAGTAGAGCTCCAGGTCCTCCGGCAAGAAGCGCTCGACCTGGCGCTCGAGCACGCGCAGCGTCGAGCGCTCGGGCTTAATGATCTTGCGGTAGGAGATGATCTCCTGCTTCACGTTCGAGAGGTCGCGCACGACCTCCTCGGCGCGCTTCTCGAACATGTCGTCCTCGATCGAGTCGAGCTTGTGGCCGATCTTGTCGAGGATCGGGAAGCAGTAGTCGAAGAGGTCGTCGAGGATGTGGTAGAGCAGGTAGCCCGACCCCTTCGAGAACAGCTGGTCGCGGAGCTCCTCCTCTTCCTGGCAGCGCGCGAACAGGCGTGTCACCGGCAGCAGCTCGACGGTCGGCAGCGTGACGAGGTACCCGTTGCCGACGAAGAAGTCGAGCTCGGCCGCGTTCAGCCGCTGGATCGCCTTGTCGTACACCGGGAAATGGAGGACGCCGAACAGGTAGTCCGGGTACTCGTCGACCTTTGGGCGCTGGCGGCGCGAGAGCACGTCCTCGAGATCGAGCGGGTGCCAGCCGAAGCGCTCGGCGAGCAAGGTGGCCTCCTCGAGCGTGGGCGCGTCGAGGTGGATCCAGATCAGGCCGTGGGCGTGGAGTTCCTGGAGGCGCGGCTCAGGCCGCGGCTGGACGTCCCCGCCCTGCGTGCGAGGTCTCGTGCGCTTGATGCGGGGAAGGCTCGGCACCGGGACTGAGGGGGTCGTCGACTCTCATGGGCAAGTTCGCCATGGTACCCGGAAAGCCTTGCCGACAACACCAATCGCTCTGCTCAAGCAGGAAGCGGTGTGATTGATTCGTCAATCAACGACGAAATACGAAACGCAATGCGGGCGAGATGTTTCCACCGATGGATTGCAGGGGTAAAAGCGCCTCGCAGAAGGCATCCAATTTGGGGGTGTTCGATGATGTGGAAGTTCGTCCGGCGCAGGACGGTCGTCGTTGCTGCGCTTCCCGTCGTGACCGCAGCGGTCGTGGTCGCCGTCGCAGGCGGCTCCGGTGCGGGGACGACGGGGAAGGATGCGACGCAGGCCTACGGGATCGCGCGCGCGAGCATGGCGGGCTCGACGACGATCAACACGTCCGTCGCGTCGTCCAGCACGGCCGGCCCGCAGGTGATCAACGGGCAGTTCCAGGGCACCTCGCCCCCGGTCAGCGCGCTGCCGGTGCTGCCGGTGCCGCACTCGCCGCTCAAGGCCAACCAGATCGAGTCGCTTAAGCCGGGCGCGGCGCCGCCCGGTGTGAAGGACCCGGTCGTCCAGAAGACCAAGGGCTCCGGCCCGATCTCTGGGCCGATCCAGAACTTCGACGGCATCTGCCTGCCGTTCGGCCCGCCGTGCGCCCTCGGGAGCAGCTGCAGCTGCCTGCCGCCCGACACGGACGGTGAGGTCGGCGCGACGCAGTACGTCCAGATGGTGAACACCGACTTCGCGGTCTTCTCGAAGACGACGGGTGCGGTGCAGCGCGGCGCGACGCCGATTAACCAGCTCTGGGCGAACACTGACGGTGAGTGCAGGACCTACAACAACGGAGATCCAGTCGTCCTCTACGACCAACTTGCCAAGCGCTGGCTGCTGACGCAGTTCATCGCGACGCCCGCCGACAACGAGGAGTACGGGCAGTGCATCGCGGTCTCGACGACGAGCGACGCGACCGGCTCGTACTACCTCTACGAGTTCCACTTCGGCCGTACGTTCCACGACTACGAGAAGCTCGGCGTCTGGCCGGACGCGTACTACATGTCGTCGAACGAGTTCCCGGACGGTTCGCAGACCTCGTCCGGCGCCGGCGCGATGGCCTTCGAGCGGGCGAAGATGCTCGCCGGCCAGCCCGCGCGCGTCATCTACTTCGACGAGGCGGCCTACAACCCGCCGGGCGGCCAGTACATCGGCCAGCTCCCAGGTGACCTCGACGGCGCGACGCTGCCGCCGGCCGGCTCGCCGAACCTGTTCGCGGAGGTGGACGACGCCTCGACGATCACGCCCACCGACGGCAGCGACGGCTTCGTCCTGCGGCTGTGGAAGTTCCACGTCGACTGGGCGAATCCGGCCAACTCGACATTCGGGAACAGCGGCCAGCCGAGCTACACGCTCCCGGTCGCTGCGTACGTGCGGCCGCAGTGCGTGTACGGCTACGGCGACTGCGTGCCCCAGAAGGGCGGACCGCAGGACCTCGACGTGCTCGGCGACCGGCTGATGTTCCGGATGAACTACCGGAACTTCGGGACCTATGCCTCCGTGCTGTTGAACCACACGGTTCAGGCAGACGGTCGCACGGGCCTCCGCTGGTACGAGCTGCGAATCCCGAAGGGCGGGGCTCCCTCCGTTTACCAGCAGGGCACCTACGCTCCCACCGACGGGCTGGCCAACCCGCTCTGGCGCTGGATGGGCAGCGTCGCCCAGGACAAGAGTGGCGACATCGCCGCCGGCTACAGTGCCTCGGGGCCGAATGACTACCCGTCGGTGCGATACACCGGCCGTGCGGCCGGCGACCCGCTGGGCCAGATGACCCAGGCCGAGCAGGTCGCGTACACCGGCACCGGCCCGCAGACGGAGGCCGAGGGCCGCTGGGGCGACTACAGCGACCTGACCGTCGACCCGAGCGACGACTGCACGTTCTGGTACACGCAGGAGTACCTCGCGGAGGACACGGTCGTGATCGGAACCTGGCGGACGCGCATCGTCTCGTTCAAGTTCCCCGGCTGCAAGAAGTAAGCAGGCTTCTCTCTCCCTATGCCGCGCGCCCTCGACCCCGGGGCGCGCGGCGGCTTGCTCGCACTCGAAGCCGATAGCGCTTGAGGCCGCTCATGAAGCCCTCGTCGAACGGCGAGCGGAGGGATGGATAGTCTCAGGCCTGATCATGCGACTCGAGCTCGGCACGCCCGTTCGTTGCACCGACAAGGCCTATGGCGAGCTGGCCGATGTCGTGATCGACCCGCTCAGCAAGCGCGTCACGCATCTGGTCGTCCGGCCGACCAATCAGGAGGTTCTGGAAACCCGGCTCGTCCCGATCGAGCTGGCCGATGGCGGTGACGAGAGGTCGGAGATCTCGCTTCGCTGCTCGGTGGACGAGGTCAACGCCCTCGAGCCCGTGCAGGAGTACGCCTACCTGCGGCTCGGAGCGCCCGAGCTCAGCGATCCGGACTGGGACGTGGGTGTCAAAGACGTCCTCGCGAGCCCCTACTACGAGCCCGACTTCGGCCCGGGGCTCGGCGCCCTTCCCGCCTACGACCAGAATCTCGGGCTGATCTACGACCGCGTCCCGAAGGGCGAGGTCGAGATCCGCCGCTCGAGCGACGTGTACTCGGCGGACGAGCACCATCTGGGCCAAGTGGACGGCCTGCTCGTCGACGGGGAGGCCCACATCACGCACGTACTCCTCGAGCGCGGGCACCTGTGGGGCCGGCGCGAGGTCACGATCCCGATCGGAGCGGTCGCGAAGGTCGAGACGGATGCGGTGACGCTGAGCCTCTCGAAGGACCAGGTGGGCGAGCTCCCGTCGGTTCGGGTTCACCGGCACTAGTGGGCGTGGAACGAGCGCGACGTCGCCGACCGCGGCGCTCTCAGCCGGCTCGACGCTGCCGCGCACCCCAATCCGGATCAATGGAGTAATTGGGGAAGCGGGTGAGCCGCTGCTGCCTCGTCCCGTCGGCGCTCATCACGTAGATGTCACTGAAATCGAAGTAACGGGAGCGCTTGACGAGTCTGACAAAGACGATGCGTTTTCCGTCCGGCGACCAGGCGGGCGAATGTGCCGCCCAAGCCAGCCGGTCGGCGTGCGTGAGCCGTCGGAGGTCGCTGCCGTCGGGACGGATCAGCCAGATGTCGGACCACATGGTCCGTGGCCGCTCGGTGCCACCGCTCGCTGGAGGCTCGCACCGGACGAAGGCAATCCACTGGCCGTCCGGTGACCAGTCTGGCTCGCCGCCCCCGAGGCACGGAGGGGAGCCGATGTCGAGCCGGCGCATGTTCCTCCCGTCGGCGTCGATCAACCAGAGTGAAGCGCCGTCATCGCGGTCGAAGGCGATCGTCTTGCCGTCCGGCGACCAAGCCGGGTCGTTGTCCGGATGCTCGATGCTCTGCCCGGCCAACTCGTGAGGGGGCGCGCCGCGAACGTTTCGGAGAAAGATCGAAGAGAGGCCGGCATTGACGTCCTCGGTGTAGGCGAGCCACTGGCCGTCGGGTGACCAGGCGGGATCTTGGAAGCAGGGAGCTTCCATCACCGGGTTGTTCACCACGCCGGTGAACGGCCGGAGATGAGTGCCGTCTGCCCGCATCAGGTAAAGGCGCGTGGGACAGCGTCCGCGGAGTTCGCGTACGAACGCGATCCGCTTGCCGTCGGGCGAAAAGCTCGCATCGGTCACGTCGCGCGGTGAGCCGGGGATTGGGCGCACTTGCGTGCCGTCGGGCTTCAGAACGTACAACCGTTGACCCTTTGAGAAGATGATGTCTCCGTTCTGGCGGGGAGGGCCGGCGCTCTCGCGGGCTGCAGTGCGTTGGCCGCAGCCCGAAGCCAAGAGGACAAGCGCGAGCGCGGCAGCGGCCGCGACCACGGGGCGGGCCTGTCGGATGAGGGAATAGGGCATGACGGCTCCTCTCCGTCGCTTGCCTGACAGAGACGATTCTCCGCCCGCCGGGTATCGGTCCCGTCACACGACGGTAACGGCTCCGCACTAACCAGTCGGCTGGTCGCCCGGGAACTAACGGGCACGCGGCGCCGATCGGCCCGGCCCGCCAGCCGGCGGCCGTTCCTTCTCGTTTGCGTGAGTGGGAGGTGATGCCCCACGGCAGCAACAGCTCGCGAGCGAAGCGCAAGAAGCAGACGGCGAGCGCGTCGACTTAGGTGGCCGCGCCCGTCTTGGCGTTGAGGGGTCGTGACTGGCCAATCCCACGGCCCCCCGCGGACGCGGCCCCGCACGCCGCGCTGGCTCCAGGCCTACTCGAAGAGCATCCCGATTGAAGGCCACTAGGCATCGAAGGACAAGCCCTTGACAGTGGTAGGGCCATCTCGGGATAGTCGGCCGGCAGACAGAACGAAGGGAGGTAGGCAATGTCTGAAGACCCCGGCCTTCAACAGCTTCCTGACTATGTGGTCGAGTACTTGGCGTCACTCGGTACGACGCCCGAGCACCTGGCGCAGCACTATCCGAAGACCTACGGCATGTTCGCGACGCTGAGTCCCGACGAGATCAAGGCGCTCAACAAGGTCGGCGCGGCGCTGGCACTAGACGATCCGAAGGGCGATAACCACAAGGACGCCGACGCGATGGAAGACGCCGACGCGACGCAAGTCCCCGGCGAAAAGTTGAAGAAGTACTTGTGCGCCGTCCACTAGAAACTAGGCGTTTCGGCTCGCCACCCAGCCCAGCTCGTCCGACAATGACTGAGGGCGGCCCGAAGGCCGCCCCGTTGAACAGCTAGTGGTGGGTGCCTTAAGTGAATGGGCATCCCGGCGGGTTCGGCGGCGACTGACCGTTTGCGGCACGGCGGTCGTTAGTTAGCCCACCCGGCGCGTCGCTAGTTGGAAGACTCGCTCGAAATTGCAGCTGGCTCAGGCTCGGCCTCGGGCTCGGCGTCCTGTGCGAAAAGCGAAGCAACGCTCTCGTCGAGATCCTCCACGACGAAGTTCTGGGCGCCGAGCGGCTCGAGCACCTCCTTCGCTGTCTCGATCGCGTCGCCGGCGATCTCCACCACGACCGCGGAGGTGTTCGGCTCGAGCGACTTGCCGAGCTGCTCGAGCTGATCGTTCTTGAAGCCCGAATCGCGCAACTTCGAGACGAGGGCGCCGATTGAACCGCCCGCCAGGATCCCGATCGGCCCGCCGATGATGCCGATCGCACCACCGAGCAGCGCACCGCGCCCGGCGCCCCAGTCCTTCGACTCGACGAACTTCGCCTTGCCGTCCGGCCGGACGTAGAGGACCGCGGTGTTGCCGATCTTGTCGCGCATGGCGCCTCCAAGCGCGCCCCCGGCACGCGAGCCACCATCGGGAGTGGTGAAGGTTGCGGCCAGGATCTTGCGGGCTGACTCCTGCTGCATCGTGACTCCTCCGTCAGTGGACAGCTATCCCCACGACTCTACCTCCGCCTCGGGGACATTCATCGTGGCTTTGTGTTCAACAGATTCAGTACGCGGGCCGCCGCCTGCCGTACCGGCTGCCGCCGTACGACGCCAGGTCGCCGAGCACCGCCAGGATCACGAAGAACCACTCCCAGCCGTTCACGCCACGACCGCCCGTGTTCCAAAGGATCACGTACAGCAGCGTCGTCAACGGAAGGAAGACGATGCCGAGGATCGGCCAGATCAGCGGACCGAAAGCGCGATCAACCCATGGCGTGAAGATCCACATCAGCAGCACAGCCAATCGCGGCGAGAGTGCTGCGATCACCAGAAAGAGGCATCCCATGCGTTGGATCCTTTCTCCCCCGAGGTCGAGGTGGCGCCGAGTCTCCCATACGGACTCGCTTCGCGTTCAGTTCGCCGCGCGGAGTGCTCGCGCAACGACAATCGGGAATAGGCCACCTGGACCAGATGCCTCTGGTGTTTACGGAGGGTGACCCGGCGCCCAGGTCACCAATGCCCCACCAGCCCCCTTCTGAGGGATGGCAGCCCGTCCGGACAGAAGTAGCCTCGTTCGCGGGGAAGGTGAGGGGGCGCGCCTCTTGTTGGCGGCTCACGAGGCGCACCCGCCTTCTCCTTCAGGCTTGCTGGGCGAGCCCCTTCCCTCTGAGGTGGAGAGCCAGGCGACTCCGCGGTCTGCACGTTGTTCTTTGATGACTGCACCGCTGGCCAGCGCTCGGCGGGGTCGCCCAGTGCAAGATGACAGGGCCGTGCGACTACTCCCTTTCTAGGGATGGCGCCGCCCCAGCCCCCGGCCGGGAGCCGCAGTCGCCCGGCGTCTCAAATAGATCCCCTACAGACCGTCACTCCCGCCCTCCTGCAGGCGGGCAACGTGAAAGAGCTCACCAGCCGCTGTCGGCTGGCCGCTCCGGGACAAGCGTCGCCTGGTCGGCGGCACCGCGCGAGCCACCGGCCTCTTGCGCGGCATGTCGAAGGTTCCCTAACACCTCGCGAAGGTTGAGTTGCAGCGCCCGGCGTTCGCGCTCGACCCGTTCGACCTCGTGCTTGAGAACCTCGTTTGTCTGCTGCGCCTGTTCGAGTTGGACGCGTAGCTCACGCTCTCTGGACTGAGCCGCGTGCGCCTTTGCCTCCTCGTCCGCGCTGAGCTTTGCAAGCTCGCGTTCAGCGACCTTCGCCCGTCGCCGAGCGTGGCCGAGTTGCTGCCGAAGCTCCTCCGCCTTTGCGTCCGCACGAGTGCACCGTTCGGCGTCGCGCGCGTGCTCTGCCTGCGCCAGCGAGAGCGTCTTCGCGAGGGAATCGACTTCCGTTGCAAGGAGCGCGAGCTCCTTGGCGAGGTTTCGTTCCGGCATGCCTTGCCGTTCCACCTCCGTCTCGGTCTTCCTCTCTAAGCGCTCCGCATCCACCGCAAGAGCTCGTTGCTCAGGTACGAGCGCGGGCGAGGTAGGCGTGCTCTGTAGTGGTGAACGCCGCCTGCTTCCTTCCCTCCAGTCGATCTCTTGGTCTCGAATATCACTCGCTCGCGGTTCCCGACCGACCACTTCTGGTCATAGCCGACACGCGCCGTGCGGTGGCACCCTGGTGGGGTTATGACTCATCGCACCTTCAACCCGCTGCCGCTGCTCTGATGGTGATCGTGCTCGTAGCGATCGGGAGCGCCTGGGCGCTCGGAATCGTGTGGGCGTTCAGCCTGTTCGCAATCGCGCAGAAGGCGGATCGCCTACGCGAAAGCGCCCTCGTGGGAATTGTCGCTGCCGAAGTCCAGTCGAACGAGCCGGTCGGCGAGCTTCAGTCGGCCTAATCCTGAATCGCTAGGAAAGGGGCACCGACGGGACGCGCCTCGGCGGGCGGCTTAGCACAGCTGACGGCTTGAACAAGCGAAATCTCGCTTGAGGAGAAGCGTCAGATGCGCCTGATAGGAACGAATCCCTGCAAGACGAGGGGTCGTGACTCACGTCGTGACTCACGCCGACGCACCTACTCGTCGGCCTGCCGTTCACGACCGACCGACTTCGCGCAGGAACGGCCGTATCGTCTCGGCGAGTTCCCTGGGGCGGTCGTGGTAGGCCCCGTGCGCGCCCGGCGTGGTCACTACATCTGCGCCGAGTCGCTTGCTGAGCCGCCCGGCGACCTCGGCGAAGAAGTCGTGGCTGTCCGCGCTCACGACCAGCAGCACGGGGACGGCGATGGCGGCTAGCGCCTGGTCATCCGGCATGGACCTCTCATAGGTGCCGAGCTCGACGTCGAAGAGAGTGCTGGCGCTGGCACAGATCCGTTCCCGGAGTGCGGGGGAAAGCTGTGTCCACGCGTCGTCTCCGGCGATGTATTGCCAGAACCGCTCCACCGCCAAGTGATGTCCGCCTTCGGCCATCGACTGCCGGACGACTCCTTGCAGTGGGGCTCGGACCACGTCGAAGTCGTCGAGGACCGCGTACACCCCTGGTTCGTGCAGGACGGCACCGCGCACCATCGCGGGGTGGCGGGTCAACATCCAGAGCGCGAAGTTCCCGCCGCTGCTCGTTCCGAAGACCGCCAGCGGGCCGACCGCCAACGAATCGACCAGGGCCGCCGCATCATCGGCCTGCTCCACGGCCGACGTCGTCGTCCACCCTGCCGGAGCCGGACTCCGGCCGTTCCCACGCCGGTCGTAAGTGATGACCGTGAACTCGTCGGCCAGGAGATCGGCGAGCGTGTCGAAATGACCGCCGTCGCCGGTCGCCCCCATGATCAAAAGAACAGGCGGACCGCTGCCGCGGACCTCGTGGTAGAGCTCGGCACCGTTGACGCTGACCATCGGCATCGTAAAGCTCGCTGGGATCTTAGACATGCCGCTCCTTGGGCAGATCCGCGCCGCGACAGCAGGGCACGTCATCGTGCGCTACCCGTAGCGGCCGCGAGCACTAGAGGTGGAGACACCCCGCTCATACGTGTTTCCCGAACTGGGCTCGGAAAGTCGCGACAAGTTCATGGCGTCCGGGCAGCAGATCGCGGTGAAGGGAACGATCCTCGGCTACTACCTGTTCAAACGCTGCGACACGAACAAGCGCGAGATGCAGATGCCCTGGGACACCGCTGCTCCCGAAGCGTTGAAGCCCCGGACGCGGCACCAGTGGGTTGAGAGGCGCCTTTTGGAGCCTTCTCCGCTGTGCCGAGTGTGAGGCGGTCTGGCTGCCGGCCGACGAGGAGCGCTGGCGCGCGTACCTCGGCTGCGACGAGCATTTCGATGAGCCGGCGGAGGTCGTCTTCTATTGCCCGCGGTGTGCGAGCGGGAGTTCGGCGCGAGGACTGAGGCTGGAACGGCCTGCTCGTTCCCCAGTTCGGGGAAAACGAGGGGCGCCTTGAAGGCGCCCCTCTGCATGCTTCGCTTCGGCGGTCGGGCTACGGAGTCGGATCCGGGTAGGTACCGCCGAAGATGTCGCTGTTGCCGAACGTCGCCGGGCACTGCTGCTGCGGCGCCGGCCTCGGAACGCTCGAGTCGCCGGTAGCGATCGCTTGCCGCCAGGCATCGATCGCCGGGCAGTCCGCGGCGTTGCGCGCGTCGTTCCAGACCGCGGCGCCGTAGGTCCTCGTCGCAACGGCGTAGACGTAGTCGCCCAGGAATTCACCGACGAGGTTGTTCTGGCTCGAGCCGCGCGGATCGCCCGGTGGGCTTCGGTGCAGCTGGCTGAACGCTCCGGTCGGAGTGCCGGGGCTCGTGGACGAGTCCGCGTGCTTCACGACGCCCACGAGGATCCGCGGTGTCGCCGTCGTCGGCTGGTACGGCGTCGTGAACGCGTTGTAGACCACGTACACGTCTCTGCCGTTGGGCGAGATCGAGGGCGCGGTGTAGTACCCACGGTCGCCGGCGCTCTCGATCGGTCGCGGAGCCGACCAGGTCGCCCCGTGGTCCGTCGACTCGGTGAAGTACACGTGCGGGGCATCGAGCGTCCCGCTGACGTAGGTCATGACGATCCGATCTGTGGCGTCTGCCCCGGTAGGCGCGCCGTTGGCGATGTCGACGCTCGGAGCCGGGGCGAGATCGCTGCGCGCGCCCGCGAGACCGTCGATCACCGGCCGCCCGACGTTCGGGTCGAACACGCCGGGCTGGATGACCGGTCCGGCGACGGCGGCGACCGGGTGGGACCAGGTGGCACCACCGTTGGCCGACGTCGACATCAGCTCGAACGACTGGTGCCCCTGCGACGACACCGTCCCGACGCCGAACACGTAGGCCTTCCCGTGGCTGTCGGTCCGGATCGTGCAGCCGTCCGTCGGATTCCGCTGGCCGTTGTTCGCGGCCGCGCTGATCTGGTGCTGCGTCCAGGTGTCGCCGCCGTCCTGTGAGACGGCCACCTGCAACGGCGCCGGCGCGGCGTTTGGGCTCTTCTCCTGCCCGACGAAGGCCGCCCAGCAGACGTAGACGGTGCCGAAGAACGGGCTTGAGGAGGCGTTATCGGCCCAGACCTGCTCCTTGTCGGAGAACGTGGTCGAAGATTGCCTCGAGATCACGACGGGCGGCATCCAGGCGTTCTTGTCGCTCGATGCGGCAGCCTGGACGTTGTCGGTGCGGGAGACCGCGATCGCCTCGAAGCCCTTGAACGTTTCCTCGGAGCGGGTTGCCCCGAAGTTGGAGGTCAGGTTGACGTAGTAGAGCCGCGAGCCGTTGCTCCAGGAGAACGTTCCGTTCACGCGCCTCGGGCCGAACGCGACAGCCGGATCGCCGTCAGCGACGAGCCCGGCCTCGAAGTACCAGGGCAGCGTTCCGATCGGGCCGCCTGCGATTGGCGTGCAGCCCGAATCCGGCCCGACTACCCCGAGACAGTTGCGCGCAGACCAGCCGGTGTAGGTCGGTTGCGTCCAGGTGGTGCCGGAGTCGAACGAGAAGTAGACGCCGGAGCCCCCTACGCCGGGGGTAAACGGACAGGTTGTGTCGTCGCCCGAGTTACAGGCTTCCTCGTCGATGTTGTCGTTCGCGCCAGCGACGAGGATGTTCGGGTGGTTGGCGTCCACTGCGAGCGCTGGCTCGTTCTGCTTGTTCTGCGAGAACGGCTTCGTCGGGCTGCCGGTCGTGACGAGCGTGTCGGCGTTGAACGCCCAGGCAACCGCCGTCACGACGAGCATGACCGCGCCGACCAATAGGACGGCGCGAAGGATCTTCTTCATCTCTCCCCCTTTCACGTGAATCGAGGTGCCGATACTACGCCTGCAGCGGCTGCCCCGACGACTTCGGCAGCGGCCACGTCCTCGACGACTAGCCAGCACGAGGGATGAGCTTGGCAGCCAATCGGGCCGATGGATGCTGCAAATGAGGCCGAGGCGTCGCGCCGCCCGCGTCGCCGACGACTGACAGAAGGGAGGTCACTCAAAAATGCTGAGACTCTTTACGTTCGTGCAGGTCGCCGTCAAGCGCGAGGAGGGTCAGACGATGGCGGAGTACGGCGTGGTCCTCGCCGTGATCACGCTCGCCGTGATCGGTGCGATCACGCTCCTCTCCGACAACGTTCGCACGGCGCTTGAGAACGTCGCCGGCATCATGCCCGGCTAGTGGAATTGTCTCCTGCCGGGGCGCGGCGACGCGCCCCGGCAACCGCCTCATTTGGGTACGTCCTCAACGACCAGCACGGGAGGTCGGTCGCCGTCGTCATCGCGGGTGGCGGTAGCCAAGCCATTGGACCGTGCGCTCCGACTACGAGACCCGGCCGTCGGGCGCTGGGTCTATCCTCGCGGAATGTCGGTCAGTCCCGCCGCTCGCCTCGACCTCGGCCCGCCACGCTCAGAGGTGAGCACGGAACTGGCGGCGCTGGTCGCCCAGAGAGATGCCCTGCGCGATCGCGTTGAAGCGATCGACAGCGAGCAGCGGGAGGCGAACGAGCGGGCGGCGAACACTTCGGTCGCGCTCGCCGAACTCGAACGGCGCGCACTCGCCGGTGACGACGTGGGCGGGCAGCGCAAGAAGCTGGAGGCCGAGCTTGCGAAGGCGAGGGCGGCTGCCGCCGAGCCGTGGGCCGAGCGGCGTGCTGGCGGGCAGCAGGCGGTCCGCGACCACGAGCAGCAGGTGAGGATCTTCGTCGGCCAGCACTTCGCCGCGCTCTACGACGACCTTGCCGAGGACGCCGAGGCCGCGGCAACGCGCGTCGATCACGCCTGCAACGAGCTTCTAGCCGCCTACCACGAGCGCCAGGTCATCGAACGGCCGCGTGACCACGCTCGCCGCGATGGTGCGCGCGCCGCAGCTCGGCGACGTCGCGCGCACGAGGGCCGAAGCGGTCGCGGCCGCAGCCAGCGCCTTGCTCATGGCCGGTGGCGAGCAAGCGCCCCTTCTTCGCAACGACCCGCGCCAGCCGCAGCACGACGAGCCTGCCGCCGAGGCCGAGCTGGAGCCGGTAGCGGCAACGTGAGCGAGCCGAACCTCGACCAGCTCCGTGCCGAAGCTGTCCAGGCGCGCGGCCTCGACCCGGCCGCCGCCCAGTTCCTCACGGGCACGACGCTCGCCGACGTCGAGCAGTCCGCTGACGACCTCGCACGGCTGATTCGCCAGCGCGAGCAGGCCGACGCGGACGAGCGCGAGCAGCCCGCCTCGGACCTCTTCACACGAGCGGCGGCGGACAAACAGCGGCGACGCAGCGAGCTTCTCGGCGCGCTGAGCGGACGGCCCCTGCCGGAGCGCGACGAGCAAGGACGGTTCGCCACGGGCGGGTTCGACGGCGGGAGCAGAACGCCGCCGCCGCCACCAGCGCCGAGCCACGATCAGACGCTCAGCGAGTTGTTCCGCACGAAAGCGGCCGACGTCGGCCGCAGGATCTAGAAGACGACGCTGTCTAGACGAACGTCGTCGAGGCGCTCGCCGTGCGCGAGCTGATCCCCTCGGCGTCGCGCTGCGGTGTGGCCGCGTCCAGCGCGTGTGTGTACGCCGATGCACCGAGGGGACGCGCGCCTGGGCCAGTGCTCGGAAATGTCCCTCCAGCCGTGAGAGGGCGCGCTCTTACCGTGGCGACACGATCGACGCATGTCGAGCGGCGAGAGCCCAGCCGGAATCTCGGCCGACCCACACGTCGGTATAGCGGAATACCAGCGAGAAGGGTTCACCGTCGTGCCTTCCCTCCTGCGCCGACTCAGCGAGAACGACGGCAACGTCCTCGAAGCGCCGCGTCGCGAGCACGCGAAAATCGAACGAGTCCAGGGTCATGCGCTCTCGGAGCGAATCGAGCCACGCCTGCTTTCCTACCGGCTCGGCGATCCACCCTGCTGTGGTGATCAGGAAGTCCTCACGAAGGAGTGCCGAGGCGGTGTCTAGATCGCCGCCGCTCAAGGCTTCTAGTAGTTGGCGCTCGGCCCGCTCCAGCTCGTCCACCCGATCGACACTAACGCTGGAGCTATAGACGTCAAAAAGCAACCTCTCGCGTGGGCCAGTGTTCCGGAATGACCCCTGAGCGGTTGCGCTCACGGTTGGGGGAAGATGTGGATGGTGCCGCACCGAGGCGACGGGGAGCTGCCTATGGAACCAACTGCCGGTGAGCATGTAGCGATCGTGACCGGGGTGTCTCGCGGTCTCGGGGCGGCGCTCGCCCGAGATCTCCTCGAGCGCGGCTTCAGTGTTCTTGGAATCGGCCGGGCGAGTAATCCTGGCCTCGCTGTTGATCGGTATTGGTTTGCGGATTTCGATCTCGCAAACGCGGCGGCCACGGACACGCTTCTAGCCCCGGTATTTCAAGACATTGAGGCGCGTAGGCCAGACTCCGTGTGCCTGGTGAACAGCGCCGCAACCCTGGATCCGATCGGCGTGGTCGGACACCTCTCATCGGCGGAGATCTCATCAGCGATAGCGACAAACCTGGCCGCTGCGGTAGCCCTGGCCAACCTCTTCTGCCGTGTCTTCACCGACGCCGGGGTGTCGCGGCGGGTCATCAACATCTCCTCCGGTGCGGCAGAGACCGCGCTACCGGGTGAGGCTGTCTACTGCGTCGCGAAAGCTGGCATCGAGATGCTCACGCTCTCACTGGCTGCCGAGCACGGAGCCCCGACCTTCCAGGCAATCACCGTACGCCCGGGCGTGATGGACACGGACATGCAGACGTTGGCTCGCGCACAGCTGCCCGAGGTCTTGCCCGTGGTCGAACTATTCAAGGGTTTCCAGCGCGACGGGCGGCTCGTTCCGCCCGAAGTCGTAGCTTCGAAGATTGTCAGCCAGCTCGTGGTAGGCGAGGTGGACGACGCCCGGACCTACGCCTACCAAGATCTTTGACAACGCACTCAGTCGGCTCGTCCAAACAGGCGACGGGCTTCACGCCGACCTCGCTCCAGCCCCTCCGGATGCGAGTCCTGCCGCCTGTGCCAGTGTTCCGGAATGACCCCTGATGGGCGATGCTGTTCAGGATGGAGGCGAACGGATCGGTCGTAGTCGTGAACAGACAGGCGTGGTCAGGCGATCAACGCCTTGCGACAGGAGGACGTCCTGGATGAAGGTCTTCAACCTCTACAACGGCGACTTGGATAACTCGACGGAACGCGAAGGCTGGAACGTTAGGGCGGCGAAGGTCGGTGAGTACATCGGCGGTGAATTGATCGGCGCAGGACTGTACGAGGCACAACCTGGCAACAAGGTCTGGCCGTATCACACGCATCACGCCAACGAGGAGTGGCTCCTCGTTGTTCGTGGTCAGCCCACGCTCCGCACGCCCGAGCGGGAGCGCCAGCTCGACGAGGGTGACGTCGTCTGCTTCCCGCGGGGCAGGGCGGGGGCGCATCAGGTCTGGAACGGAAGCGACTCCCCGATTCGTGTGCTCATGCTCTCGACACTCGTCACCCCGGACATCGTCGAGTACCTCGATACGGGGAAGGTGGGCGCACGCAGCGTGGCAGGTGAATCAATCATGTTCGGCCGTCCGGGGCCTGAGCTCGACTACTGGGAAGGCGAGGAGTAGCTCGAAGCGGGGCACTCGGCTGGGCCAGCGTGCGGGAATGTCACCCGAGGACCGGGCGCAGCGCCCTCGCCCCTGAGGCAGACGACGTCGTACTTGACCGCGGCCTCTGCGTCTTTCCGTGTCGACTGGCACTCCGTAGGGTTCTGGACTTGACTAGCTCAGGAGGCGACGGGCTCGGGCTCTCGCCCTTCCCGTGAGGCCTGCCTCGCGCGCTCCGACCAGGGCTCCGCCTCGAGCCGATCGAACGTGGCGCGTGCCTCGGCGACCAGCGCCGCGGCCTCGTCGGGGCGGTCCTGTTCGACGAGCAGCTCGCCGTGCTCGAGCTGCACGACGGCGAGCCAGAAGGGCAAGGCCGCCTCCTCGAGCAGCCTCTCGGCCGCCGCGAAGGCCATTTCGTCGCCTTCGAGACGCGCCCGGAAACGGAGAGCCTGCGCGTCGAGGAACGGCGCTCGCCTGCCCGCGGGCGCGCTCTGCACGGTCGCGATCAGCTCCCGTGCCTTGTCGTGCTCTCCCAGGGCAAGGGTTGCCTCGAGCGCTGCGAGGAAGGCCTGCTTGGCGGCCTGCTGTCCCGGCCCGAGGGTCTGCGCCGTCTCGATCGCGGCCCCCGCGTCAGCGAGTGCCTCTGGGAACCGCTGCTGGGCCATGTTCAAAGAAGCCCGTGCGCCGAGGAAGCACGACCGCTCCTGGACGTCGCTCGAGGCTTCGATGTGCGCGAACAGCGAGAACACATGCTGGGACGCTTCCAGCTGCCCTCGCTGGAGGTGCACCTCGAGAATCGACGTCAGCAGGCTCAGCAGGACGCCCCCTGACTGGGTCTGCTCCTCGGTCGGCTCCTCGATCACCCCGAGCGCTTCGTCCCAGCGCCCGAGCATGTAGAGCGGGTACGTCATCTCTGCGAGCACCGCCCATTCCGAGGGCCGGTTGCCAAGCTTCCGCGAGAGTGCGAGCGATTGTTCGAGGTAGTCCAGCGCCTCGGAGTAGCGGTCCTCGCGGAACAGGTTGTCCGAGAGGATGAAGTAGGAGACCGTCGCATCCTGGGCGAGGTCGTTCTCGAGGGCGAGCTCCAGCGCACGCCGCGAGATCGCGAGCGCCTCTTCGCCGTGGCCACGGCTCCAGGCGACCGCCGCTTTGCCCCGGAGGCCGATCACGAGCGGCCGCATGAACCGGTGGGCCTCGGCGATGTCGAGCGCGAACTCCGACCGCTCGGCCGCGCGCTCGAGATCGCCGCCGAACCAGTAGGCAAGGCCGAGTTGGGCGGCCAGCAGCGCCAGGTCTTCGTCCGGCTCATCGCCCGCGATCACCTCGAACGCTCGTTCTGACCGCGCCACTGCCTCGTCGCGCCGGCCGCCGAACGCGAAGCTCGAGCCGAGCGCCCCGGCCACCCGCGCGGCGGCGTGCGTGTCCCCGGCGGACTCGTAGAGCGCGATCGCCTCCTCGTAGAGCGCCCGCACCGCGTCGAGGTCGGCGGCCCTGCCCGCCATCTCGCCGGCGCGGGCGAGGAGGCCAGCGCGCTCGAGCGGCTCGTCGGTGAGCCCGCAAGCCTGCTCGTAATAGCGACGCGCCTTGTCGGCGGCCGCCAGTGACGCGGCCCGGTCTCCGGCCCGGGCCAGCGCGTCGCGCGCACGCTGCTTGATCGTGAGCGCATCGTCGGCATCCGGTAGCGCCTCATACGCGTCGACGTAGTGCGAGGCGATCACCTCGACGACCTCGTCCTGCTCGCCCGAGAACTCCGAGGTCAGGTACTCGGCCGCGGCGAGGTGCTTCGCCCGTCGCTGACGCTTAGAGAGCGTCTGGTACGCCACGTGCCGCACGAGGTCCTGGAGAAACCCGTACTGCCCGTGCTCCGGGGAGCGGCTATCGGCCTGGACGCCGAGCACCTCCTTGCGGACCAGCGACGCGAGCAGCGGCTCGAGCTGCGTCTCGTCCAGCCCCGAGAGGACGGCGAGCGCGGGTTTGGCGAACCTCTTTCCGAGCACGGAGGCGTCGTCGAGCAGGCGCCGCTCGTCCGCTGTGAGGCCGTCGAGCCGGGCTGCGATCAGGGCGTGCAGCGTCTCCGGGACCTCGAGCTGCTCGATCTCTCCCGCCAGGCTGTAGGTCGCGCCCTCCTGCACGAGCAGGCCGCGGTCGAGCAGCATCCGCACCGTCTCGACCGCGTAGAGCGGCACGCCCTCCGCGCGGGCGAGCACCTGCTCGCGAACGCTCTGCGGAAGGCCGGGGACGAGGCCGCTCAAGAGCTCCTCCATCGCGGGCGGCGGGAGGGGCTCGAGGTAGAGCGACGTGAAGCTTCGCTGGCCGGCCCCCCAGGTCGGGCGCCGCTCGAGCAGCTCCGGCCGCGCGAGCGTGACGACGAACAACGGGTGGTTGCGCGACCAGTCGAGCAGGTACTCGACGAAGTCGAGCAGGCTTTCGTCGGCCCACTGCATGTCCTCGAACACGAGCACCGTCGGATAAGCGTCGGCCAACCGCTCGAAGAACAGGCGGCACGCGGCGAACAGGTCGTTTCGGTCGCTGGTGTGGTAGTCCCCGAGCCCAAGTAGGTGCGCGAGCCGGGGCTCGACGAACGTCCTCTCCTCCGGGTCGCTGATGTGGACGTCGAGCGTCGCGCGGAGCTTCGCGGAAGCAGACTCCGCGTCCTCTTCCTCCGAGATCAAGCAGCGCATGCGCACCATGTCGGCAAGCGCCCAGTAGGTGACGCCCTCGCCGTAGGGCAGGCAGCGCCCGCGGTGCCAGTAGACCGTCTCGGCGATGCCGTCGAAGTACTTGTAGAACTCCCACGCCAGCCGGGACTTGCCGATGCCTCCGATTCCGGAGACGGAGACGAGGTGCGCCTTTCCCTCCTCGGCGCAGGCGTGGACGAGGTCCTTGATCTGGCGAAGCTCGCGGTCGCGTCCTACGAACGGCGCCTCCAGCCCCTCCGACTTGAGCGCGCCGCGGAGGCCGGAGACGACTCGCCGTGCCTGCCAGAGCGGCACCTGCCCTTCCTTGCCTTTCAGCTCGAACGAGCCGGCCGGCTCGTACACGACCGTCTGTTCGGTCGCCCGGCGGGTCGACTCGCCGACATAGACCGTGCCGGGCTCCGCTTGCGACTGGACGCGCGACGCGGTGTTGACGAGATCGCCGGCGACCATGCCCTCGCCCTCGGCCCCGAGCGTGACCGCGGCCTCGCCGGTAAGCACTCCCGCCCGAGCTCGCAGTTCCTCCTCGCCGACCTCCTGCCCGAGCACTGAGACGGCCGCGATCAGGTCGAGCGCGGCGCGGACGGCGCGCTCGGCGTCGTCCTCGGTGGCCGTGGGCGTTCCCCAGACCGCCATCACGGCGTCCCCGATGAACTTTTCGACGGTCCCTCCGTACAGCGAGATGATCCGCCGGGAGGTGTCGAAGTAGCGCGAGAGGAGCTCGCGTACCTGCTCGGCGTCCTTGTGCTCCGAGAGCGTCGTGAAGCCGACGAGGTCGGCGAACAGGACCGAGACGAGGCGCCGCTCCGCGCTCGGCGCCTCGCGCTTCGTCGGCGGCGCTTCCGGCGGCACCCCTTCGAGCGGCGCGCCGCACTCGCCGCAGAACCGCTCGCCCGCCTCGTTCTGCGTCCCGCAGGCGGGGCAAGGCGCGGCAAGTGCGTGCCCGCATTCGGCGCAGAACTTCCGTCCTTTCCGGTTCTCGCTCCCGCAGCTTGCGCAGATCATCGCCATCCAAGCTTCGCAGTCGTCTTCGCGTTCGGCAACGGGAGGTGGCGCTGCCGGTGGCTCCGGCTACTTCTCGACCGGCTCCAGGCTGTAGACGCCGTAACGGGTCTGGATGAACGTGCGCTTCGCGGCCCGCGTGTCGATCGCCTCGCAAAGCCGGCGCACGCGGACGTCGACGGTGCGGTCAAGCGGTACCCCCGGACAGGCCCGGGCGTGAGTTCGTCTTCTTCGCCCGTCGCCCCGGCTGAGACGAAGTACATCGCCT
>CAVQWS010000026.1:0-215430 GCA_963717725.1 uncultured Actinomycetes bacterium | reverse complement strand
CCCGGGCGTGCCCGACGTGCAGCTAAACCCCGACCTCGTGCTCGTGGCGGTGCTGCCGCCGCTGCTCTACGGCGGCGCCTTCTTCACCTCGCTGCGCGATCTGCGGGCGAACATGAAGGCGATCGGCTTCCTCGCCGTCGGCCTCGTGCTGGTGACGATGCTGGCCGTCGCGGCCGTCGCGCACGAGTTCATCGACGGGCTCGACTGGCCCGAGGCGTTCGTGCTCGGGGCGATCGTGTCGCCGACCGACCCGACCGCCTCGAGCGCGATCGCCGAGCGGCTCGGCCTGCCGACGCGCCTCGTCTCGCTGATCGAGGGCGAGAGCCTCGTCAACGACGGCACTGCGCTCGTCGCCTACCGCTTCGCCGTCGCCGCGGTCGTCACCGGAACGTTCTCGCTGCTGGACGCGAGCTGGCACTTCGTCTGGATCGTGCTGGGCGGGATCGGCGTCGGCCTCGTCGTCGGCTACCTGATCCGCCAGCTGCGCAGGCGGCTCGACAACCCGCCGGTCGAGATCGCGATCGCCCTGCTGAGCGGCTACCTGGGCTACCTGCCGGCGCAGGCGCTCGGCGTCTCGGGCGTGCTCGCCGCGGTGACGGTCGGGATCTACATGGGCTGGCACACGCCGGAGCTGACGACCGTGCAGACGCGCCTGCAGGGACAGGCCGTGTGGGAGATCGTCTTCCTGCTCCTGAACGGCCTCCTCTTCGCGGTGATCGGGCTGCAGCTGCCGTCGATCCTCGACGCGCTTTCCGGCCGCTCGACAGCGCAGCTGCTCGGCTGGGCCGCACTCGTCAGCGCCGTCGTGATCGGCGCGCGAATCGCCTGGCTCGCGGGCACCTACCTGCTCGCCAGGGTCAACCGCCGGATTCGCATGGACGACCCGGTGCCCTCGTGGCAGGCGAAGGCCGTGGTCGCCTGGTCGGGGATGCGCGGCGCGGTCTCGCTCGCCGCCGCGCTGGCGCTGCCGCTGACGACGGATGCAGGTGAGAGCTTTCCCGACCGCCAGCTGATCATCTTCCTCACCTTCGGCGTCATCTTCACCACGCTCGTGCTGCAGGGCCTCACGCTCAGCCCGCTGATCCGCGCCCTCGACCTCGACGACGGCGGCGTCGCCGAGCACGAGGAGGCCAAGGCTCGGATCCGAGCAGCGGAGGCGGCGCTGGAGCGGCTCGACGAGCTGTCGCTGGAGGACTGGGTGCGCGAGGACACGGCGGAGCGGATGCGCGGGCTCTACGGCTTCCGGCAGGAGCGCTACCGCTCGCGCTACGACCCCGACGGCGACGGCTCGGTCGAAGAGCGCTCGCAGAGCTACCAGCGCCTGCGGCGCGAGCTGCTCGACGCCGAGCGGATGGCCGTGACCGACCTGCGCCAGCAGGGTGTGATCGGCGACGACGTGATGCGCCGCGTCGTCCGTGACCTCGACCTCGAGGACGCCCGGCTCGATCTATGAAGACGCGGGTCGTCACGCCGGAGCAGGCCCGGCGGATCGCCGTGCGCGCGCAGCTGCTCGACGGCTCGGCGAAGGGCGTGCTCGACACGGTCCGACGCCTCGGGCATCTGCAGATGGACCCGATCGCCACCGTCGCGCGGCCGCAGGAGCTCGTCCTCTTCAGCAGGCTCGGCGCGTTCGACACCGCCGAGCTCGAGCGCCTGCTCTGGCAAGAGCGGAAGCTGTTCGAGTACGACGCATTCATCTACCCGCTCGAGGACCTGCCGCTCCAGCGGGCACGCATGGCGAAACGCCGGCGCGGCGGGAAGCTGAAGCGCGACGAGTGGACGCGCGACTTCCTGCGCCAGAACGCCCGGCTGCGGCGCTACGTCCTCCGCGAGATCGAGCGCAACGGACCGCTGCTCTCGCGCGACCTGAAGTACGACACCCCTCCCGACGCCGAGCGCCACCGCTGGTGGGGGCGCGGCGAGCTGCGGCTGATGATGGACATGCTGGCGGGCCGCGGCGAGATCGCGGTCGCGGGGCGCGCCGGCACGCACCGGGTCTGGGATCTGCCCGAGCGCGTCTGGCCCGAGACCGAGACGCTCTCGTGGCGCGAGGCTGAGCGCGAGCTCGAGGCGCGCCGTCGCCGACGACACGGGGCCTGGCTGGAGGGCGGCGAGTGGCATGCACACCCGGACATCCCCGACGAGCCGGTCCCGGACCGCGTGACGGTGCTGTCGCCGTTCGACGGTCTCGTGAAGGACCGCGACCGCGCGGAGAACCTCTGGGGCTTCCGCTACCGGCTGGAGATGTACGTCCCGCAGGCGAAGCGGGAGTACGGCTACTACGTCCTGCCGCTTCTAGCCGGCGACGAGGTCGTCGGGCGCGCCGAGCCCCGCTTCGACCGCAAGACCGGCGCGCTCGAGCTGCTGGGCGCGTGGGGCGACACCTCACGCCTGGACGAGGCCCTGGCCGAGCTCAACCGGTGGCTCACGGCGTCAACGTGACCGGGATCCGCACCGAGTGCGGCGGCGTGCCGGTTCCGGCCGCGTCGTCGTCGTGCACGACGGTCGTGCCCGCCTGCTCCTGCGCGACCTTGTAGGTCACGTCCACGGAGTACGTGCCGCGGCAGCCGGTGCCGCAGCTGGCGGTGGTGAACGTCTTGCCGACCACCTTGCCGCTGGCGTCGAGCACCTCGACGGTCACGTTCGCCTCGAATACGTTCGCGCTCCCGGAGACGGTCACCGGGCTCGTGACGCGAGCGCCGGCCGCCGGCTTGTCGACCGTGATCGCCGGCAGCAGTGCGGCGTAGTCGCTGCGGCCGACCGGGTTCTTGAGCACGATGCCCTCGCTCGAGAAGACGTTGACCGGCTCGCCGTCGAGGCGGAAGCGCACCTTCTGCACGGTCGGGAACTGGGTGAGCGTGTAGACCACCTGGCCGAGCCGCGTCTGCATCGAGAGCGCGCCGCCGCCGGACTGGTACTCGGAGGTCAGGTCGACCGTCGCGAGACCGTCGTGGATCGCGATCCCGAGCAGCCGCGTCCCCGGGGGCACGGCGCTCGACAGGCCGGCCGAGCGCTCCGCTGCCGTCGGGCCGTCGAGCAACGCGTTCATCGCCGCCGTCGCGACGAGCTGCGTCGGCGCGTGTGCCCGCCGGACGGCGACGAGCCCGTTGTCGCGAGAGAACCAGACCTCGAGCGAAACGTTCGACTTCTGGGTGCCGGTCTGCTCGGGCGCGGTGGTGGTCGCCGCGCCCGAGCCGGGCTTGCCGAGGGAGACTGCCTTCTCCGACCCGCAACCTGCCAGCGCGAAGCCGAGCACGCCCAGCGCGAGCATCCCGGCGAATGCGAGCCGCGTCTTCACTGCTACTTCCCTTCGACGCGGGTGGACGAGTTTCCCGCCTTGATGTTGCGCAGGAAGGCGTCAGCCGTGCCGTTCGTATCGCCCGGGACGAAGTTCGGGGCGAAGGAGGAGAAGGCGAGCACCTGGTCGTCGCTGCTGAACGCGATCCCGCTCACCGCACTCGAGTCGCCGCCGTGCTGGCCCGCAGACCCGAGGCTGGCGATCATCGTGGTGCCGGCCCGCAGGTCGCGGACGAAGACGTCCAGGATGTCGTTGGTCTTGTCGTCGCTCGGAACGAGGTTCGTGGCCAGTGAGTTGAAGGCGACGTAGCGGCCGTCGGCGCTGAAGCTCGGTGCGCCGACGTTCTCGCCGTTCGCCTGCCGGCCGGCGCTGCTGACGCTGATGCGCGTCGTCCGGCCGGTCTTGCGGTCGTGGACGAAGATGTCGAACGTCCGGTTGGTGTCGCCGGGCACCAGGTTCGAGTCGGCCGAGTGGAAGGCGACATAGCGGCCGTCGCCGCTGATCGACGGCGCGTTGCTGCCGTTGTTCGTGTGGTCGGCACCCGCCTGCTTGCCCTTGCTGGTGACGCTGACGCGCTCCGTGCGGCCGGTGCGCCGGTCGCGGACGAACACGTCGGCGAGCTTGTTCGTGTCTCCCCGGACGAGGTTCGTCGCCGAGGACTCGAACGCGACATAGCGTCCGTCGGTGCTGAGCGACGGCTGAGTGCTCTCACACCAGACCTTGCACCCGGCCTGGACGCCGCGGCTCGAGACGCTCACCCGCGAGGTCTTGCCGGTGGCGAGGTCGCGGACGAAGACGTCCACCTTGCGATTCGTGTCGCGGGCGACGAGGTTCGAGGCGGCGGACTCGAAGGCCACGTAGCGCCCGCTCGCGCTGATCGTGGCCGAGCCGCTGGCGCCGTTCGCCTGGCCGTGCGTGCCGACGCTGACCCGCTTGGTCACGCCGCTCGCGCGGTCGTGCAGAAAGATGTCTGCGGCACGGTTGGTGTCGCGGGAGACGAGGTTCGGCGCGTCCGACTGGAAGACGACGTAGCGCCCGTTCGCGCTGATGCCGCCGGCGATCGAGCCACCCCAGGGATCACGCGTCGCCTTGCCCTGGGCGCCGCCAGTCGAGACGCTGACCCGTTCGGTCTTGCCGTTCGAGCGGTCGTGCACGAAGACGTCCCAGCGCTCGTTCGTGTCGCCGGGGACGAGGTCGGTCGCCTGGGCGTTGATCAGGACGAGACGGCCGTTGGCGCTGAGGCCGACGGCGTAGGCGTCGCGGTCCGCCTGCACACCGGCGCTCGAGACGCTGACGCGCATCGTGGCTGTGGAGGGCCCGGCCGACGCGGAGGTCGCGAGCAGCAGCGCGAACGCGGCGAGGATGATGAGCAAGCGGGACATTGCGGCTCCTTCTGGCGTTTCCATTGACACCGCCATCCTCGACCCACGGAGCAACGTCCCTGTGACGGCGGCGTAACGGTTTCGCTACAGCCGGAGCGTGAAGCGCGTGCCCTGTCCAGGTTCGCTTGCGACCTCGAGCTCGCCGCCGAGCAGGATCGCGTTCTCCCGCGCGATCGCCAGGCCGAGGCCGGTGCCGCTGCCGCTGCGGGAGGCGTCCGCCTTGTAGAAGCGCTCGAAGACGTGCGGCAAATGCTCTTGTGGGATCCCCGGCCCGTCGTCGGCGACCTCGATCTCGTTCTCGCCGATCCGCACCGAGACCGACGAGCCGCCGTGCTCGAGCGCGTTGTCGACGAGGTTGGCCACGATCCGCTCGAGTCGCCGCGGGTCGCTGGTCACCCGCAGGCCGTCGCCTTCGAGCCGCACCCGGTCGTCCCAGCCGCGCGCCCGCACCGTCGCCCGCACGAGCGCCGCGACGTCGACCTCCTCGGCGTGGACGCTCTCGGCGCCGGCGTCGAAGCGTGAGATCTCCATCAGGTCCTCGACGAGCTTGCGCAGGCGGGCGACGTCCGCGATCAGCAGCTCGGCCGGCCGGCGCGACTCCGGCGGCATCTGGTCGAGGTGGTCGGCCAGCAGCGAGGCCTCGCCCATCAGCGCGGTCAGCGGTGTGCGCAGCTCGTGCGCGACGTCTGCCGTGAAGCGGCGCTCCCGCGCCTGCGCGGCCTGCAGCTCGCCGATCTTCGCCTCGAGCGCCGCGGCCATCTCGTTGAACGACTGTGCCCAGGCGCCAAACTCGTCCCGGCCCTCGACCGGCAGCCGCGTCTCGAGCAGGCCCTCGGCCAGCGACTGCGCCGCGCTGCTGGCCCGCGCCACCGGCCGGAGCGCACTGCGTGCGAGCACGACTCCCGCGAGTGCCGCCAGGAGCACGAGGATCCCGACCCCGCCGAGCAGCACGTTGCGCAGCACCGACAGCTCGTGCCGCAGGCCGTTCTCGGGGAAGAAGAAGTAGAGCTTCCTTCCGTTCGCGGCGGGCGCGCCGGTGACGAGGAACCGGTCGCCCGCGACGGTCGTGCGCTCGTAGCCGAGCTCGCCGCGACCGACGACCTCTCGCAAGCCGCCGGGGACCGAGCGCAGCGAGACGCTCGCGCTGGAGAGGAACGTCTCGCCGCCGCGAGTGGCGACCGTGAGAAAGTCGCCTCGGCTCTTGTACGCGTCGACGAGCTTGCCCGTGTCGCGGTAGGCAGGCGCGACGGCGAGGTTCCGCCGCGTCTGCACGATGCTCGAGTCGACCGAGTCCGAGAGCAGGTTGTGCCGGACGAGGAAGTACGAGCCCGCCGCCAGCGCGATCCCCGACAAGCCCACCGCCAGCGCGAGCACGAGGGTGAGCCGGCGGCGGAGGGTCACGAGCCGGCGTCGAAGCGGTAGCCGACCCCGCGGACGGTCTTGATCAGCGTCGGCTGCTTCGGATCGTCCTCGACCTTCGCCCGCAGCCGCTGCACGGCCGCGTCGACGAGGCGCGAGTCGCCGAGGTAGTCGTAGTTCCAGACCAGCTCGAGCAGGAGCTCGCGCGTGAAGACCTGCTTCGGCCGCCGCGCGAGCTCGAGCAGCAGCCGGAACTCGGTCGCCGTCAGCTGCAGCTCCTCGCCGCGCTTCCTCGCGGTGAACCCGTCGGGGTCGATCTCGAGCCCGGCGACGCTGATCGTTGCCCCGTCGCCCACGGGTGACGCGCGGCGCAGCACCGCCTTCACGCGCGCCACGAGCTCGGGCAGCTCGAACGGCTTGGTCACGTAGTCGTCGGCGCCGAGCTCGAGCCCGACGACCACGTCATGGAGCTCGCTGCGCGCCGTCAGCATCACGATCGGCGCCTGGCTGTCGTGGCGGATCTCGCGCAGCACCTCGAAGCCGTCGAGCGAGGGCAGCATCACGTCGAGCACGACCAGGTCGACACCGCCCTGGCGGAAGCGGTCGAGACCCTCGCGCCCGTCGCCGACCGCCGTCACCCGCAGCCCGGACTGCTCGAGCCCAAGCGTCGCCACCTCACGAATCGAGGGGTCGTCCTCCACGAGCAGCACGTGCTCGTCCATGGAGCAAGCCTACGACGCTAGGGAGTCAGTACAACCGAGATCAGCACCGTGTGGTCGCCGTTCTCATCGTGGACGGAGACCGCGCCCGGAATGAGCTTCTTGGTTGTGAAAGGCACCTCTACGGAGAAGCGGCCGTCACTGGGAGCCGTCTCCTCGCTGCCGAGCTGCTTGCCCGCGGAGTTCAGCACCTCGACCGTCAGCTTGTCCGGGATGCTCGAGGTGCCCTTCACCGAGATCGGGCTCCGCCACTGCGTCTCCGAGAGCGGCGTGGTGACCACGATCGGTGACTTGACCGGGCCGGTGGTCGTCGCGGTGCTCGTCGCAGACTGCTTCGAGGAAGAACAGGCCGTCACACAGAGGACGAGCAGCGCGGCGAAGGCTAGACGGGCCACGGCGCCTTCACCCGTGTGAAGTTTCGCGGCACGTCGCGGTAGGCCTGACGCGGGTCGTGGGTGCGACACCACTCCCCGCCTCCTCGGTTTGCTCGATCCTCGCCTCCGGAACGCCCACGAGGCGGAAGCCTAGCCCGGGGCGCGGCCGCGAAACCGCGCCCCGGGCGTGAAGGCTCTCTATTTGAACGTGAACAGCGCCGTGTGGAGCGTGCCGTCGACGAGTAGCACCTGCAGCTGGCGACAGGTTCCGCTCCAGCCCTTGGACGTCTTCCAGGCGTAGCTGTACTGGCCGTTGGCGAACGTCAGACCGTCGTCGGAGGCGGTGGGCTGAGCCGAGCCGATCGGCGCGCCCGTGACGCAGTCCACCTGAACCGAAGCCGGATAGCCGTCGGCCAGGATCGCGAGACCGCGGTCGCCGCCCAAGCTGAACTTCACAGGGACCGCGCTGCCGGCCTTCGCCGAGTTCACGCCGGCACCGATCGGAGAGAAGAAGCCGGCGAACGGCCACGTGATCGCGAAGTCGGCGTTGGAGACGTCGAAGAAGACGTTGCCGACCGCTTCGATCTTCACGCGTGCGTGCGTCGTGCCGACCATCGGCAGGACGACCGAGACGGAGCCTGTGTTCGGGGTCGAGGCCGCCAGCACGTACGGATACGTGTGGCCACTGTCGACCGAGAGGCTGATCCTGACGTCGCTCGTGCTGACCGGCGCGACGTCCGTGTTGGCGACGTCCCAGGTCACGGTCTGCGTCGAGCTGCCCGGCAGCGAGACGGCCGTGTTCGGCGAGGTGACACGGAACGGCCCCGCGGTGTTCGCGAGCAGGAGTGTCGTGTCCGCGAAGTTGCTGCCGCCCATGCCGTCACGCGCTGTGAAACGCATGTGCAGCGCGAGCGGGTCGGCGTTCACACCGGCCACGCCGACGTAGTCGCTCGTGGGCAGGAACTCCGAGTAGCACTCGGTGGAGGCCTGCGGCACGGGCTGGGCGATCGGCCCGGGCGGGCAGGAACCGGTGTCGGCGTTCGTGTTGTTGTCCAGGACCTGCTGGAGATCCGGGAACACCCGCGTCGGATCGTTGGTGAGATGGTTCTCGCCTGGCGAGTCGTACAGCAGCGTGTCGGAGTCGCTGATCTGTCCCGAATACGGGAACATCGCGAACAGCGGTCCGTTCGTCTTCGTGTTGTTCAGCAGCGATGTACCCGCGCCGTTCGGCGAGGCGCCGCGGTCGTTCTGCTCCCACGAGTACGTCAGCGGGTCGCCGTCCGCGTCGGTCGCGCTCCCCGTGAGGGCGAACGGCGTCCGCAGCGGGATCGTGTACTGCGCCGGAGCCGAGACGTCGGGGATGGAGTTCCCGTTCGGCACGAGCGTGCCCTGGTTGTCCACGGCGCCGCCCTTGTCGGTCTCTCCGATGAAGCCGGACGCAATCGCGCTGAAGCCGCCGAGCTGGAGCATGAACGGAACGTTCGTCTGCGCCAGCGTCCCGGTGAAGGTCACCTGGAAGCCGGTGTTGTTGAAGGCGCCGCCGCCGAAGCCGGCCACGGTGACTGTCCCGCCGGCCGGCAAAAGCGGCGTGATCGCGGCCGCGATGCCGGCCGCCGAGTAGTTCGTGCCGTTCACGATCGGCACCGACGTGTTGCCGTCGTACGAGATCGTGAACGAGTCGTTTGTGCCGCCGTGGTTCGTCTCCTCGACGGAGGAGAAGCACGAGCAGGCGAAGTTGACGAGCTGGACGTTCGGCACGTCGGCTCCCGCCGAGGCGCCCCCATAGGTGACCGTGAACCCGGTCGACGAGAGCCCGCTGACCGTGACCGTGCCTGAGAAGCCAGGGATCCCGTTGATCGCCGTCTCCACGTTCGCCGTCGTGTACGGCAGCCCGCTGCCGCCGATCACGGCGGAGTCGTTGCCGCCGATGCGGATCTGGAACGGCGGCGTGAAGGTCGTCGTGCCGCCGCTCGAGTTGGCGAGCCCTGCAGTCGGGTTCGTGTACTGGTACGTCCGCGAGCTCGGCACGGCGGTGATCACGAAGGTGCCGTTGTAGCCGGCCACTCCGACGCCGGCGATCGTGACGGTGTCGCCGACCGAGCGCCCGTGGGCGGCAGTCGTCCGAACAGTGACCGTGTTGCCCGACTCGCTCACAGCGACCGGCAGCGTGACCGTGCCGCCGCCGCTGACGCCGAGGCCGCTCGACGGGTTCGTGTACTGAAACGAGCGGGTTGTCGGCACGGCCGTGACCGTCCAGGTTCCGTTGTAGTCGGCAACACCCACACCGGCGATCGTGACCGCGTCACCGACCTGCAGCGTGTGCGGGTTGCCGGTCGCGATCGTGACCGTGTTGCCGTTTTCCTCCGCACCACCGCGAGAAGTCACACTCGGAGCGGCATTGATCGCAATGCTCGCCGCCCCGTTCGAAGCCACCCGCTGGAAGCCGGGACCGTAGGTGACCTGCTGGACCTCGTTGCCGCCGCCGAAGTGGACGAGCGACGCCGTCTGCACCTCGTTGATCGCGTTCTGGGCGGAGGTGGTGTACGTCGAGATCTCCTGCTGGCTGCGCTCCGAGAAATACGGGTCGCTGTGGCGCTGCAGGTCGTCGGTCAGGCAGATCCCCGCGTAGGCCATGATCGAGGAGCCGCTGCCCGGCTCGACCGAGTTGGGCGCGTTGCGGTTGCCGGCCGAGCAGTTCAGCTGGTTCCCGTTGAACGGGTGGTTCCCGCCGAACTGGTGACCCATCTCGTGGGCGACGTAGTCGATCGCGTAGAAGTCGCCCACCGGCGTCGGGATGCCGGTGCAGCCGCCCGCCTTGTTCGAGCGGCCAACGACCCCGAGGTTCGCCACGCCGCCGCCCGGCTGACCGAGGGCGAGGTGGCCGATGTCGTAGTTCGAGGCGCCGATGATCTGGCCGATCACGAAGCGCGCCCGGGTGGTGCTGGAACAGCCGGTGACCTGCGACTGCGTGAAACAAGCCGCGGTCCCGCAGGGGCCATTCGGCGCGGTCGCCGCGGCCCAGGTGTTCAGGTTGAGCAGGTCGTTGTTGCCGATCAGCTGCATTCGGATCGAGATGTCCTGCTGGTAGACCTGGTCGACCCGATTCATCAGCGCGACCTTGGCCGCAGTCACCTCGGCAGGGCCGCCGACGTAGTCGGAGTAGCCCGGGTCGGTGATCAGCGCTAGCCGGTAGGTGCGCAGCCCGTCACCTGTGGGCGCGAGCGGCGCGTCCGCGGACAGGGCTTTTACCTGGCCGAGCACGCCGTGCTCGCTGAACGGGAGCGACTCCTTCAGCTGCTGCCCGTGGTAGCTGACGTAGTAGCTGGGGTTCTTGCGGTAGTAGGGGTCGATGTACCACCCGCCGTTCGGAGAGCGAACGGACGCGTGGAAGCCGAACGGGCTCAGGTCGGCGGCGATCGCTCGCGCCGGAGTCGTCGATCCCGCGCCCGCCGAAGGTGGCGATCTTGGGATGCTTCCGCTGCAGAGCCGGCGCCATGATCGCCGTCCGCTCGAGCGCGAAGCGCTGGAAGCGTCCGTTCGGCGTCGGAAGCGAGACCACGACCGGATGCAGTCGCGCTGCGCGCGTCCGCTCCCACGGCGTGTTCGCCAGGACGCGGTGCAGCGAGCGCACGTCGAGCCGGAACGGCTTCACGCTCTTGCCGCGCAGCTTCAGAGTCGGCATCCCCGGCGACTTCGCGACCCGTTTGAGGGTCGTCCGCTGCCAGAACGCCTTTGTCCCGTGTACGTCTCTCAGCGCCCGCCGGTTGCTGCCGGCGCCGGCCGGCAGCGCGACCGTGATCGCCGTGGCGATTACGAACAGCCCGACCGCGGCAGCGGTCAGCCGCTTGTTGCGCAGGACCGGCCTGCGCTCGTCCCCCGATGCTCGCATCTCGTTCTCCCCTCCGAACCTGAATCCGCGGCCCCGATATCGGTTCCGCTCTGGGCGCCAATCCGACCAGCCTGCGGGTTCGAAGTCAAGGGGTCAGGCCGCTGGTGCTACCGTCCGGCTCCGTGAGCGCGAGCGCCGTTTCAGCCGCCGAGCCGCAGCGGCGCATCCGCCCGAGGCTGGTCTACGGCGTCGCCGCAGTCCTGCTGCTCGTGGCCGCAGCCCTCGCTCTCGGCGACGTGGGCGAGAAAGCCGGCAGGCTCTCCGACTGGCAGGCGTTCGTGCTGGGTGTGACGCAGGGCCTGACGGAGCTGCTTCCGATCTCCTCGTCGGGCCATCTGATCCTGGTGCCATGGATCGCGGACTGGCACTACCTCGAGGTGCACCCGGACTTCAACAAGACCTTCGACGTCGCGCTCCACCTCGGCACGCTGGTCTCCGTGATCGTCTACTTCTGGGCCGAGGTGACGCTGTACGTCGGCGCCTGGTTCCGTACGGTCAGGCGCCGCAAGATCGAGACGCTGGACGAGCGGGTCTCCTGGTGGATCTTCGCGGCGACTATCCCGGCCGCGATCGCCGGCGCGCTCGGGGAGAGCACGATCGAGAACCACCTGGGGCAGCCGTACCAGATCGCCATTTTCCTGGCCGTCTTCGGCGTGCTCCTCTGGATTGCCGATCGCTCGCCGCAGCAGCGGCAGATCGACCAGCTCGGCCTGCGGTCGGCGTTCTGGATCGGCACCTCGCAGATCCTGGCGCTGATGCCCGGCGTCTCCCGCTCGGGGATCGCGATCACCACCGGCCGCTTCATGCGCCTTGAGCGCGACGCGGCCGCGCGGTTCGCCTTCCTGCTGCTGATCCCGATCGTCTTCGGCGCCGTGGTCTACAAGGGCCTCAAGAACGTCGTCCTGACTCCGCTGCCGGCTGGCTCGGTCGGGCCGTTCGTCGTCGGGACGCTGGCGGCGGCCGCGGTCGGGCTGATCGCGATCGACCTGCTGCTCGGCTATGTGCGCAACCACAACTACACGATCTTCGTGATCTACCGACTGGTGCTCGCAGCCCTGATCGTGATCGTGATCGCCAGCGGCTGGCGAAGCGCCCACTTCTAGACGCCCGTGTGACAAGGGTGCGCCGGAAGGCGCGCGGACAGCCGAGGCTCGATCCGGCGGCCGGTATCGGTGGGCGCAACCGACCGAGAGGAGATCCACATGCGCCTTCCCCGAAGACGCGTCTTGCTCGCCGCGCTGCCGCTCGTTCTGGTGACGGGCGTCGCGCTCGCCGCCCAGCCGGGTGGCCGCAGGGCCTCGAGCGCCGTCATTCACGCGTGTGTAAACAAGAAGACCGGGCTGGTCCGGATCGTCGCCGCTTGCCGCCGAGGCGAGTCGGCGATGACGTGGAACGCTCAGGGCGCGCGCGGCCCGAGCGGAGTGCCCGGAGCAGCCGGCCCTCAGGGCCCGGCGGGCCTCGCGGGAGCGGCCGGCGCCAAAGGCGACACCGGCCCGCAGGGTGCCGCCGGCTCGCCCGGACCCGCCGGCCCGCAGGGCCCGGCGGGCCCTGCCGGCCCCTCGCTGCCCTCGCTCGAGAGCCTGAACGGCGTCGGCTGTCACCTGGCCGGAGCGCCGGGCACGGCCACCCTCACCTACGACGCCGGCGGCGTCGCCACGCTCAAGTGCGTCCCCACGGGCGGAGGCTCCAGCGCTCAAATCCGCGTGAACGAGCTGATGACGGGTTCCACCGGCGCAGCCTCGAACGAGTTCGTCGAGCTGTTCAACGCCGGCTCGAGCGCGGCCGACGTCGGCGGCTTCAAGGTCGCGTACCGCTCCTCGGCGGGCACGAGCGACATCACGCTCGTGACGATTCCGGCCGGCACGAACATCCCCGCGGGAGGTTTCTACCTGCTCGGCGGCAGCGGCTACCTCGGCTCGCACGCGGCCGACCAGAGCTTCTCGGCCTCGCTCGCCTCTACCGGCGGCGGGATCGCCGTCCGCGACGCGACGGGCGGGATCCTCGACTCGGTCGGCTACGGCGACACGACGAACGCCTTCGTGGAGGCCCATCCCACCACGGCGCCGCCCACGACCGCGGCTCCGGGAAGCAGCTCCGGCCGGATCCCGGACGGGCACGACACGAACGACAACGCGGCCGACTTCTCGGTCAGCGCGACGCCCTCTCCGGGCGCAGCGAACCACTAGAACGACCGGGCGGGCGGCTCGCCCTGCGTGCCGCCCGCCAATCACTCCAATGGGGCATGCTGGGTCGAAGACGCCTCCCGATACTGAGTTCGCGGGGCCACACCCTCGCATGGCGTATTCAGGAAAATGCGGAAACTGCGGCGATTGGTCTCATTCACCAGCACACTCTCGAACGGTTGCTCTCGCCCGAGCTCATGCTCGTCGACGCCGAGCTGGCCGAACGAGCACGCGCGCTCCTGCGGGAGCCGCACGAGGCCAACGGAAAGGGATCACACATGTCGGCACTAGGGACTCACGAGTTCATCGCGGAGACGAGCCTCGGGCTCGAGCCTCCGCTCAGTCCGCCGGTGGTTCGAGGCCCCGTTGCCTCGGCGATGCCTGTCGGCGACGGCGGCATCTCCGAGCTGCCTTCGCCTCCTCCGGCGATCAGGCCTCCCGAGGCCGCTCCGGCGGCTCCGGCCCCGGCGCCCGCGCCGGTCCAGGCCGAGATGCCCCAGCAGCCCGAGCCGGCGGCAGCGCCTGCTCCGGCGCCCGTCCCTGCTCCGGCCCCTGAGCCGGTCCAGGCCGAGTCGGTCCTCCCGGCGATGGCGCCCGAGGCTCCGGTCGAGCCGGCTGCGCCCGTGATCGACTACTTCGCCACCGATGCCACTCCGGCCGAGGAGCCCGCGCCGGTCGAGCTGCCTGCGCCTGCCCCGGTCGCTCCGGCCGAGCCCGAGCCCGCTCCGGCGGTGGAGCTCCATACGATCCCGCTGATGGCCCCGGCCGACCCCGAGCCGGCCCCCGAGCCCACTGCTCTCGAGCCCGTGGTCGAACTGCCGGCGATCGCGCCGGAGCCCGAGCCCGAGCCGGTCGCGGCCGTGGAGCCGGAGCCGGTCGTCGAGCCCGAGCCCGCTCCCTTCGTCGCGCCTCCGGTCGAGCTAGCTCCGGAGCCCGGGGCCGAGATCGTGCCCGAGGTCGCGCCCGAGCCGATCAGCGTGCCGGAGCTCGAGGAGCTGTTCGCGCCCAAGCGCGCCACCGACTTTCGCGTGGTCGTCCGCCTGAAGGAGGGCGACGGCGTCGAGGTCGGCTCGTTCCGCGACTTCGGCACCGCGATGGAAGGTGCCCAGGAAGTGATCGAGCAGTTCTCGACGGCGACCGACGGCCAGTGGCCCTTCTACGCCGGTCGCTTCATCCGCCCCGACCTGATCGTCTCCGTGGACGTGGTCGAGGGCGAGAACGAGCTCTAGCTCACACGCCCCACGTAAATCGTCACGACGGAGCCTGTCGGCGCGTTCTTGGCGCCGGCGGGCTGCTCGTCGACGACCACA
This sequence comes from uncultured Actinomycetes bacterium, assembly GCA_963717725.1. Lineage (GTDB taxonomy): Bacteria > Actinomycetota > Thermoleophilia > Gaiellales > Gaiellaceae > AC-32. The sequence goes on along the minus strand of CAVQWS010000026.1, from coordinate 200,916 downwards.
CCGACCTGGCTCGGATCGCTGACCCCCTGCGAGAGTGTCTGCACCCTGAACCCGGCGGCGGCCAGTTTTGCGCGCGCTTCGCCGGCGTCGAGGTTGCGCACGTCGGGGACGCCCTTGACCACGGCCCTCGGCCCGCGCGAGACGTTCAGCTGGATCCGCGTGCCGCGCTTCTGGATCGTCCCGCCCTCCGGCGCCTGCGAGACGACGGTTCCCTGAACCTCGTCCGAGGAGACGTAGACGACCCCCGCCTTGAGGCCGGCCGCGTTGAGCTGCTTCTGCGCTACGTCCTGCTGCTGGCCGGTGACGTCCGGGACGGTGACGGTCGCCGGCTTGGCCGGAGGCGGCGGAGGCGGAGGCACGGCGGCCGTGCTGCCGCTCGAGACGTTCAATCGCACGACCGAGCCACCGGGAACGCGCTTGCCGCCCAGCGGCTTCTGGGCCACGACCGTCCCATTCGGCTGCGACGAAGGCACGGTAAAGGCCTTTGGCTTCAAGCCGGCTCCGCGGACCGCCGCGACGGCGTCGTCGCGCGACTGGCCGACGGCGTCCGGCACGGTCACGAGCCCGCGCGAGACTCGGAGTGTGACCATCGAGCCGTGAGCAACGCGCGCGCCGGCCAGCGGGTTCTGCGCGAGCACCGTCCCTGACGGCTTGCTCGAAACCGCACTGATCGTCTTCACCTGGAACCCCTGCGCGCGTAACGCGCTCACCGTCGCGGCCTCGCGCTTGCCGACCACGTTCGGCACCGCCTCGGTCTGCACCGCCGAGACGGTCAGCGTGACGACCGAATGACGGACGACATCGGCGCCCGGGCCCGGGTCCTGCGCGACGACCGTGCCGGGCTCGGCCGAGCTCGCTCTCGTCTTCATGCGCGCGATCAGGCCGCGCTGGTTCAGCCGCTGGACGGCCTCGCGCTGCTGCAGGCGCACGACGTTCGGCACGTTGACGGTCGAGGCGCCCTTGTTGCCGTCGTCGCGAGTGAGCAGCCAGGCCGCGACCAGGCCGCCGATCACGAGTGCGAGCAGGAGCAGCAGCCACGGCCAGAGCAGCGGCCGCGGCGGCGGCTCGGGCGGCGGGGGCGGTGGAACGACCTCTTCCTCGACGACGGCCTCTGGCGGGCCTTCCTCGACGACGGTGGCCGCCTCGGCGGGAGCGCGTCGGAATCTCATCCCGCGCGTCCTCTCCGTTCCCGCGAAACCCCGAACCTCGCCCTGAGGAAATCTTTGCAATTCACGCAAAGACACCTAATGCGCGGGTCGTTTACTGAGCGGAGCAGGCTCGCTCCCTCAACGGAGGTTCCCATGGTTCGCAAGCTGATCGTCCTCGCACTCGCCCTCGGCGTCGGCCTTGCCGTGACCGGCGTTGCGGGTGCACATTGGTTCAACGTGATCCGCGGCACCCGCGGCGACGACGTGATCGCCGGCACCGCGAATCGCGACTACATCCTCGGCCTCGCCGGCAACGACCAGATCTCGGCCGCGGAAGGCCGCGACTTCGTTTACGGCGGCAAGGGCAACGACGCCATCGACGGCGGCCCCGGCCTCGACCATCTGTTCGGCGGCCCCGGTGACGACACGATCACGGCGGGCAACGGCCGCGCGGTGGTCTGGGGCGGCTACGGCAACGACACGCTCACCGCCGGCGAGAACGGGCTCAGCCGTCTCCACGGCGGCCCCGGTGACGACACGGTCAACGGCGGCTCCAGTCGCGACTTCCTCTGGGGCGGCCGTGGCGTCGACCACGAGTTCGGTGGCGACGGCAACGACGTCCTGCACGCACTCGCGGCGGACGGTCAGGTCGACACGCTCGACTGCGGCCCCGGCGACCACGACGTCGCGTGGCTCCGCGCCGGCGAGGCCGACGTGACCATGAACTGCGAGCTCGTCAAGACGGTCACCATCGGCTCGGACGGCTAACTCCTCCCCACTCAGCCCAGTCGTCCCTTCGAGGCCCGCCAACCGGCGGGCCTCGCCCTTTGTAGGCTCGCGGCGTGAGCGGGCTGGAGCTGGTCGCCGTCGCGGCCTGGTCGTTCGTGGTGGCGGTGGCCGGCGGAGCGGTGGGGCTCGTGCTCGGGAACCTGAGGCTGCCGCTGTTCGCTGCCGTGGCCTCCTCACCGGCCGCGGGCGGCGGGGCGAACATCGCCGTCTCCGGGATCGCGGCGGCGACAGCTGGAACCGCGCACATCCGCGCCGGGCGGATCAACTGGACACTGTTCGGCTGGATGGCACCGCCCTCGGTCGTCGGCGCGCTCGCCGGCGGCTACCTGGCCGGGCGCGTGCCGAAGACGGCGCTGCTGCTCGCGATCGCGGTCGTGCTCTTCTACAGCGGGCTCGACCTCTTGCTGCGCAAGCCGCGGCAAGCGAAGGTGCGCGGCGAGTTCTCGCGGGTCGCGGCCGTGCTCTCCGGCCTGGTGATCGGCCTGCTCGGCGGCTTCGTCGGCCTGATCCTCGGCTCGCTGCGGATGCCGGCGCTGCTGCGGCTCGTCGGCGAGCCTGCCTCGAGCGCGGTCGGGACGAATCTGGCCGTCGGCGTCTGCGTCGGCGTTGCCGGGCTCGTCGGGCACCTGCCCTCGGCAGGGCCCGACTGGAAGCTGATCGCCGTCGGCGGTGCCGCCTCTGTTCCGGCCGCGCTGATCGGCGCACGCCTGACCGGCCGACTCTCCGAACCGGCGTTGATCCGCGCGATCGGCTTCGTCCTGCTCGTCGCGGGCGCCGGCGCGGCGATTCAGGCGTTCGTCTGAGCTTCGACTCGGTCGAGGAACGCGGCGACCACCCCGAGGTAGCGCTCCGGCTCCTCCAGGTACGGCATGTGCGCGCTCTCCTCGAACAGCACCCATTCCGCGCCCGGGATCCCGTCGGCGAGCGGCTGGACGAGCGCCGGCGTGCACTCGTCGTAACGGCCAGACGTGATCAGCGTCGGCACCTCGAGCTCGCCGAGCCGGTCGATCACGTCCCACTCCTTGAGCGTGCCGGTGACCGTGAACTCGTTCGGGCCCCACATCGTCTCGTAGACCTGGGCGCCGAACTGCGCGCGGGCCAGCGCGAGCACCTCGGGCTCCGGGTCGAGCCGGCAGATGTGGCGGCGCTTGAACTCCTCCTCGGCCTGCTTGTCGTCGAGCCCGGTGGGCAGCTCGGCGCGCAGCCGCAGCGTCTCGACCGCCCAGCGCGGCGCGCTCGTCGGCGTCGAGTTGAGGATCAGGCTCGCGAGCCCTGTCGGCTGCGTGAAGGCGTACTCGAGCGCGAGCATCCCGCCCCAGGACGAGCCGAACAGGTGGACGCGGTCGAGCCCGAGCCCGTCGCGGACGCCCCGCACCTGCTCGACGAAGGTCTCGACCGTCCAGAGCGACGCGTCGTCCGGCCGCGAGGACTCGCCGCTGCCGAGCTGGTCGAAGAGCACGACGCGGCGCTCGCCGGCCAGCGGTGCGAGCGCCTCGAGCGGCAGTCGGCAGCCACCCGGCCCGCCGTGCAGGGCGAGCAACGGCAGCCGGCCCGGCCCCTCGCCGTCACCGAAGACGCGGTAGGCAGTCTCCCAGTCGCGAAACGGAAGGGCGGCGCTCAGCCGATCGTCCAGGTGTCGCCGGCGTGCAGCAGCTCGCCGAGGTCACCCTCGCCCTGCTCCTCGCGCGCGCGTGTGAGCTGTTCGTCCAGCAGGCGGTCGTAGACTGGGCGCTCGACGTCGCGGAAGATGCCGATCGGTGTCGGGCCGTGCGGCGTGTGCGAGAGCCGCGCCAGCGCGTTCGCCAGCGAGGTCGTCTCCGCGTGCTCGTCGTGCACGAGCAGCTCGCCCTCGGCCGCGCCATCGACGATCTCCGCGGAGCCGTCGGCCCGCATCCGTACCCCGCGCTCGTCTTCCGCGCCGAAGCGGATCGGCTCACCGTGCTGCAAGAGGATGCGGTTCTCCTTCTGATCGCGCACGGCGTCGAACGCGCCGTCGTTGTAGACGTTGCAGTTCTGGTAGATCTCGACGAAGGCCGCGCCGGGGTGGGCGTGTGCGCGGCGCAGCGTTTCGGTCAGATGCGCGCGGTCGGTGTCGATCGAGCGCGCGACGAAGCTCGCCTCCGCCCCGAGCGCCAGGGCGACCGGGTTGAACGGGTAGTCGACCGAGCCCATCGGCGTTGTCTTGTTCACCGTTCCGAGCGGCGAAGTCGGCGAGTACTGCCCCTTCGTCAGCCCGTAGATCTGGTTGTTGAACATCAGGATCTTCACGTTCACGTTCCGCCGCAATGCGTGGATCAGGTGGTTGCCGCCGATCGAGAGCGCGTCGCCGTCGCCGGACACGACCCAGACCGAGAGGTCGGGCCGCGAGAGCGCGAGCCCGGTCGCGATCGCCGGCGCGCGGCCGTGGATCGAGTGGATCCCGTAGGTCTCGACGTAGTACGGGAAGCGCGCCGCGCAGCCGATCCCGGAGATGAAGACGATGTTCTCGCGCGGGATCCCGAGCTCCGGCAGGAAGCTCTGCACCGCGGCGAGGATCGCGTAGTCGCCGCAACCCGGGCACCAGCGGACCTCCTGGTCGGTCTTGAAGTCCTTCGCGGTCAGGTTCCCGTTGCCATTGGCGGTCAAAGCAGTGCCTCCATCGCGTCGGCAAGGTCGCTCGCTCGCAGCGGCAGGCCGCGAACCTGGTTGAAGCCGACCGCGTCGACGAGGAACTCGGCGCGCACGAGCTTCAGCAGCTGGCCGAGGTTCATCTCCGGCACGAGCACGCGGTCGTACGAGCGCAGCACGTCGCCGGTGTTGCGCGGGAACGGGTTCAGGTGCGTTAGGTGCGCCTGGGCGACCTGCTTGCCCTCCTTGCGCAGCCGCCGCACGCCGGCCGTGATCGGGCCGTAGGTGCCGCCCCAGCCAAGGACAAGCAGCGAGGCGCCGTCCGGGTCATCGACCTCGAGCTCGGGGATGTCGGCCGCGATGTTCGCCACCTTCTGCGCGCGCAGGCGCACCATGCGGTCGTGGTTGTCGGGGTCGTACGAGACGTTGCCGGTCTCGTCCTGCTTCTCCAGCCCGCCGATCCGGTGCTCGAGCCCGGGCGTGCCGGGAATCGCCCACGCGCGCGCGAGGGTCTCGGGGTCGCGCACGTACGGCAGAAACTCGCCCTCGCGGTTCGGCTCGGTAGCGAACTCGACCGGGATCTCCGGGAGCGCGGCCGCGTCGGGCAGCAGCCACGGCTCGGAGCCGTTCGCCAGGTAGGCGTCCGAGAGCAGGTAGACCGGCGTGCGGTACTTGAGCGCGATCCGCGCCGCCTCGAGCGCCGCGTCGAAGCAGCCGCCAGGCGTGGACGCGGCGACCACGGGCACGGGCGACTCGGCGTTGCGGCCGTAGAGCACCATCAGCAGGTCGGCCTGCTCGGGCTTGGTCGGCATCCCAGTCGAGGGGCCCGCGCGCTGGATGTCGAGGATCAGCAGCGGCAGCTCGAGCGCGACGGCCAGGCCGACCGTCTCGGCCTTGAGCACGACGCCGGGGCCACTGGAGGTGCAGACCCCGAGCGCGCCGCCGAAGCTGGCGCCGACTGCGGCGCCCACAGCTGCAATCTCGTCCTCGGCCTGGAAGGTGCGGATGCCGAAGCGCTTGTGGCGCGAGAGGTGCTCGAGGATCTCCGACGCGGGTGTGATCGGGTAGGCGCCGAGGAACAGCGGCAGGCCGCTCTTCACGCTGGCCGCGACCAGGCCGATCCCGAGCGCCTGATTGCCGGTGATGTTCCGGTAGGTGCCCGGCGGCATCGGGGCGGGGGCGACCTCGTACGAGACGACGAAGTCCTCCGAGGTCTCGCCGTAGGCCCAGCCGGCCTTGAACGCCTTGACGTTCGCGTCGGCGATCGGCGGCTTCGAGGCGAACTTGCGCTCGAGGAAGGCGATCGTGCCCTCGGTCGGCCGGTGGTAGAGCCAGGACATCAGGCCGAGCGCGAACATGTTCTTCGAGCGCTCGGCCTCGCGCTTGGTCACGTCCACCTCCTTGAGCGCCTCGAGCGTCAGCGTCGTCAGCGGTACCTCGTGAAGGTGGTATTCCTCGAGCGAGCCGTCCTCGAGCGGGCTCGCCTCATAGCCCGCCTTCTCGAGATTGCGCTCGGTGAAGGCGTCGCGGTTGACGATCAGCGTGCCGCCCTTCGGCAGGTCGCGCAGGTTCGTCCGCAGCGCGGCCGGGTTCATCGCCACGAGCACGTCGGGCGCGTCGCCGGGCGTGAGGATGTCGTGGTCGGCGAAGTGGAGCTGGAAGCCGGAGACGCCCGGCAGCGAGCCGGCGGGCGCGCGGATCTCGGCGGGGAAGTCCGGGAGGGTCGAGATGTCGTTGCCGACGAGCGCGGTCTCGCTGGTGAAGCGGCCGCCGGTCAGCTGCATTCCGTCGCCGGAGTCGCCGGCGAAGCGAATGGTCACCTGCTCGAGCTGCTCGACCTGCTTGCCCACGGCTACACCGTAGCGCGCACGACCGTGATCCCCCACGCCTTCCCGGAGGCGAACAGCTCGTCCGGATCGACGTTGTCGCGCCAGCCGATGAAGTGCCGCTCTGGCTCTTCCTCGGTCGAGCCGTACACCGCTTGGCGCAGTTCCGCCTCGGGGGCGCCGCCGCCGCGCTCGAGCTCCTCGAGCCGGCGCTCGGCCTCCTCGGCCGCCGGCCCTTCGGCGTAGCCCTTCGCCATCAGGCCGCCTCGCTCAGCAGCGCCTTCAGGTCGAGCGGCTCGCTGATCATCTGTAGGCCGCCATCCTCGGCACGCGGCCAGTCGGGCTCGGCCCGGTCGCGGTAGAGCTCGATCCCGTTCCCGTCCGGGTCGCGCAGGTAGATCGCCTCGGAGACTCCGTGGTCGGTGGCGCCGCCGATCGGCCAGTTCGCCTCGACCAGCCGCTTGAGCGCGTTCCCGAGCTGCGCGCGGTCCGGGTAGCGGATCGCGACGTGGTAGAGGCCGGTCGTGTTCTGCGGCGGCGGCGAGCCACCGCGCGACTCCCACGTGTTCAGGCCGAGGTGGTGGTGGTAGCCGCCGGCTGAGAGGAACGCCGCCTCGTCGCCGATCCGCTGCATCACGTCGAAGCCGAGGATGTCGCGATAGAAGGCGAGCGAGCGGTCGATGTCGGCGACCTTCAGATGGACGTGACCGATGTCGACCTGCGGGTCGAGGCTCATGGCGGCGACGATAGCGGCTGCGGCGATAGCGAATCGCCTACTCCTGTTGCCAAAAGCTGACGGGCGGGGCCACGCGGAAGGGGAGCCCCCGCCCGCCTCTTCGAGCCCTAGGGGCCCCAGGGAGTTGAAGCGTTCAACGCCGCGGCCACGATCGTGCCGAGCATGATCAGCAACACCTGAATCCTGGCGGACACAAGGCACCTCCTTTCCATTGACGAGACGGGCTGGGCCGCAGGCCGCGAGGTACCCAATCGACGTAGCCATTTGTTGTCAAGGCATCCTTCTCGATTGACGATGTCGGATGCGGAGGTAAGAATTGAGAACGGTGGCGCACGAATCCGAGGGACAGGTCGAGACGATCGGGCAGCGTTTGCGCCGCCTGCGCCACGAGCGCGGGCTGTCTCAGCGCGAGCTGTCGAGCCCGGGTGTCTCCTACGCGTACATCTCGAGGATCGAAGCGGGCGCGCGGCGTCCATCGGTCAAGGCCCTGCGCATGCTCGCCAAGAAGCTCGGCGTCACGGCCGACTACCTGGAGACCGGCTCGGAGATCCGCGACACCGACGAGCGCGAGCTTCGGATCGCGGACGCCGAGCTCGAGCTGCGCCTGACAGACGACCCGGCCGAGGCTGAGAAAAAGCTCGAGCTGCTGCGCGACGAGGCGGCGGCCGCCGGGGACACGCTCGCCGCATCCCGGGCGAACATCGCACTCGGCCTCGCCGCTGCGGCCGCTGGCCGCAACGCGGACGCGATCGAACGGCTCGAGGCCGGCCTCGAGCTGTCGCCCGTCTCGCCAAGCGCCCGACCGGACGTGTTCGCGACGCTCGGGCGCGCCTACGCCGCAACCTCGCGCTCGGACAAGGCCGTCGAGGTGTTCGAGCGCAGCCTCCAGGAGGTCGAGCAGGACGCGCCCGAGGACGCTGCCGCGCAGATCCGCTTCACTACCTATCTCAGCTTCGCTCTCACCGACATGGGCGACCTCGAGCGCGCGCAGTCCGTCCTCGACGCGGCACTCGAGAAGGCAGATGCGCTGACGGACGCATACTCGCGGGTGCGGCTCTACTGGGGTCTCGCCCGCCTGAACGACCTTCAGGGCCGCCCGGCCGCCGCGCTCGACTACGTTCGCCGCGCGATCGCGCTGCTCAACGTCACCGACGACACGCTGCATCTCGCCCGCGCGCACCTGCTCTGCGGCGACATCCTGATGGCGCAGGGTCGCGCCGAGGAAGCAGGCCGCAACCTCGACATCGCGGAGCAGCTCTTCGGGCCGAAACCGGAACCGATCGACGTCGGGAATCTCTACACCGACCAGGCCAGGCGCGCGGTGCACCTCGGCAACGGCGAGGAGGCTGTCCGCCGGGCTCGTGGGGCACTCGAAGCGGTCGGCGACGAGTATCCCCATGAGCAGGGGAACGCGCTCTGGGCGCTGGCCGAGGGCCTCGCGCTCAACGGCGAGACCGATGCGGCGCACGACTCCTTCCGCAAAGCGACCTCGCTGCTCGAGGAGCAGGGCCACCGCCGCGACTACGTCGAGGCGTACCGGGCCTGGGGCAAGTTCCTGCGACGTTCGGGCCGTGAGGAGGAGGCGCTCGAGGTGCTCGAGCGCGCCGCCGATCTCGCCGCCGAGCCTGTCGCCTCGGACACGCGCTCGCCTCGGTGATCTCCGCCGCGGTTCGGCCGCGGGGCCCGTACTCCCTCCGCGCCACCTTGCGGCACGGAAGCGACGCCACGCGCAGCGTGATCGACGGCGTGTTGGTCGCCGGGCTCGCGTGCGGCGGCTCCGGGCGCGCCTGGCAGCAGGCGGACGGCGTCGTCCAGCTGCGGGCGCCGAGCGCGGCGGGAATCGACGAGCTCCGCTTCGTGCTCGCGGTCGACGACGACCACTCCGAGTTCCTGCGGCGCTTCGCCCGCGACCCGTTGATCGGCGCGGCGGTGCGACGCGAGCGCGGGCTGCGGCCCTTGCGCACCGCGACGGTCGCGCAGTCGCTGTTGCGCGCGGTCTGCGGGCAGCTGATCCAGGCGAGCCGCGCGCGCCAGATCGAGCGCACGGTGATCCGCGCGCTGACCCCGCGGCTCACGGGGACGAAGCTGCACGCTCCGCCGGACTGCGAGTCGCTGGGCCGGGTCTCACCCGCCGAGCTGCGGCGGCTCGGCGTCGGGATGCGCCGCGGGGCCTCGCTCGTGCGGATCTGCCGTTCGCTGGACCTGGAGCGGCTGCGCGCGCTCCCGAGCGAAGCCTCGGCCGAGCGGCTCCTGCGCGAGCGCGGCCTCGGGCCCTGGTCGGTCGGCGTCGTCTTCCTCGAGGGCCTCGGCCGCTACGACCGCGGGCTCGTGGCCGACCTGGGCCTCGTCAAGCTCCTCTCGGCGCTCCGCGGCCGCTGGGTCGAGGGCTGGGAGACCGCGGAGCTGCTCGAGCCCTACGGCGAATGGGCCGGGCTCGCGAGCGTTTACCTGCTCCACGCGCTCGCGAAGGGCCTCGTCCCGCTGCCGAAAGCCGCCTAGACTCGGGCGCGTGGACGCGCGGCGCGTCGCCATCCTCGGCGCCGGCACGATCGGCGAGTCGCTCCTGCGCGGCCTCTTGAGCGGCGGCTGGCGGGAGCCGGGCGAGATAGTCGCCACCGTCCGGGACGAGGAGCGCGCCCGCGAGCTGGAGGAGCGCCACGGCGTGCGGGTCACGCTCTCGAACGCGGAGGCCGTTGCCGGCGCCGCACTCGTCGTGATCGCGGTCAAGCCGCAGGACTTCGACACGCTGCTCGGCGAGATCGGCGGCGTTCTCACGCCCGAGCAGACCGTGCTTTCGGTCGCAGCGGCGATTCCGACTGCGGCGATCGAGCGCCAGATCGCCGACGGCGTTCCCGTCGTGCGTGCGATGCCGAACCGCCCGGCGACCGTGCACGAGGGCATCGCGGGCATCTGCGCCGGCGCCCACGCGGGCGACGAGCACCTGCGCCTGGCCGAAGAGGCGCTCAGTCACCTCGGCGCGGTGGTCGAGGTGCCAGAGCGCTACATGGACGCGGTCACCGCCGTCTCCGGCTCCGGCCCCGCGTACTTCGCGCTGCTCGCCGAGGCGATGATCGAGGCCGGGATCCTGCTCGGGCTCTCACGCGAGGTGACGACGCAGCTCGTCGTCCAGACGATGCTCGGCACGGCGCACCTGCTGCGCGACGAGGGCATCCACCCGGTCGAGCTTCGCGAGCAGGTGACCTCGCCAGGCGGGACGACGATCCGCGCGATCCGGGAGCTCGAACGCGCGGGCGTGCGCGCGGCCTTCCTCAATGCCATCCAGGCGGCAATGGAACGATCGCGGGAGCTCGCAGCGGGGGACGAGTGACGCTCTACGGGGTCGAGCTGGTGCGCTGTTCCGACGCGGAGGAGGTCGCCTATGTCGTCGGGGACGAGCTGGCCGCCGCCGCGCGCTCCGGCATGTCGATCGTCCTCACAGGCGGCCGCACGCCAGGCCAGGCCTACCAGCTCGCAGCCGAGCACGAGCCTGACTGGAGCGCCGCCTCGCTCTGGTGGGGCGACGAGCGTTGCGTGCCGCCGGAGGACGAGCAGTCGAACTTCCGCCTCGCGCGCGAGAACCTGCTCGACCGGATCGAGGCGCCGCCGCGCGAGGTGCAGCGAATCCGCGGCGAGCTCGGCGCCGACGAGGCGGCGCGCGAATATGACGAGCTCCTGCGCGAGGCGCGGCTCGACTACGTCCTGCTCGGGCTCGGCGCGGACGGGCACACGGCTTCGCTCTTTCCCGGGGAGCCGACGCTCCAGGAGCGCGAGCGGCGCGCGATTCCGGCGGAAGCCAAGCTCGAGCCGTTCGTCGAGCGAGTGACGCTGACGATCCCGGTGCTCGCCTCGGCACCCGAGGTGGTCTTCATCGCCACCGGCGAGGCAAAGGCGGAGGCCGTCGAGCGGGCGTTTGCCCGGCCGCCCGGTCCCGAGACGCCCGCCAGCCTGATCCGCTCGGCCGCAGGCCGCACGCGCGTGGTCGCCGACGCGGCTGCCGCATCCCGATTGCCTGGCTAGACAGCGGCGGAAGGCCGGTGTATACAGCGGCATGGCCGCCGCCGAGCCCAAGCCGCTCTTGGACGTCCTGACACTCGACAAGCCGGAGCAGCTGAAGGCGCTCGGGCACCCGCTACGCCTGCGCGTGCTGGAGACGCTCGGCGCGGGCGACTCCGAACACCTGACGAACCGCGAGCTGGCGAGCCGTCTGGGCGTTGATCCCGGCCACCTGCACTTCCACGTGCGCATGCTGCTGCGGGCCGGCCTGATCGAGCTGGCCGAGGCGGGTCAGGGCCGCGAGAAGCCGTACCGCGCGGTTGCTCGAACCGTGAGGGTCGCACCCGCGCTGCTGAAGTCGGACGCGACGAGCGACCTGCGTGCCGCGATGCTCGACGAGGTCCAGCGGGGCTGGGCCGAGCACGGCACGAGCGGCACGTTCCGCTCCGCCCAGGTCACGGCGCGGATCTCGCCCGAGCAGGCGGTCGAGCTGATCCAGGAGCTCGCGGAGCGGGCGCGCGAGGCGGAAGACCCGTCACGGGCGCCAATCGTGATCACGACGGTGCTCCACCCGCCGACGACGGTCGACCTCCAGGACTAAGGCAGCAAGGGGGAGCTGAGCTCGACCTCGATCCCGCGGCGCCGGGCGAGCGCCTGCAGGACGAGCACCGTGTCGGCGACCGGCATGTCTTCGAGGTACTCCTCGCGCGCCTCGAACGACTCGAGCACCGACTCGACGGCCTCGGTGTAGCCGACAACGTCCTGCGCCGCGAGGTAGGCCAGCGCGTCGCCAACGTCGGCCGGGAAGTCGTCGCGGCTGCGGATCGCGTCGGCGGGCACACGCGCGTGCTCGTCGTCGCCGAGGACGAGCAGCGCGAGCGCGGCGGCATAGCCCCCGATCGGGCTCTCGCTGGTCGCGGCGCCGGCGTCGAGCGCCCAGCGCGCCGTCTCCTCCGCACCGGCCCAGTCGCCCGCGAGGACCAGGGACTTGACGGCCCCGATCGGGCGGCCCCAGCTGCCCGGTGGCGCGTCGGCGAAGCTCTCGCGGTAGCGGGCGGCGGCGCGATGGAACCACTCGGCTGCCTCATCGGTGCGGCCCTGCATCAGCAGCCCGAGACCGGCCCCGCCGGCCGCGTTGCCGAGCCGGGTCAGCTGGCGCTGCCGCGCGTCGGCGTCCTCCGGGCCCGGCATCCGCGACTCGCCGTCCTCGTAGCGAGCCCGCTCGCGCTCGAGGTGCGCCGCCCAATCCTGCTCGCCGACGCGGTTCCGTGGTTCAGGCACACCCAACCTCCTCCCCGAGGCGATCGTATCGACGGTCTGCGCGCAGGTGTGTCACGGGAGTGTGGCGAGAGTGTGACGATTGACTAGGGTCTTCACGTGCGCGAGTTGCGGGAGGTTTTCTACGTCGACGGCGTCCGCACCGCGTTCGGCCGGGCGGGCCCGAAGGGCGTCTTCTGGCGCACGAGAGCCGACGATTTGGGCGTCAAGGTCGTCCGCGAGCTGCTGCGCCGCAACCCGTCGCTGCCGCCCGAGCGGATCGACGACGTCGTCCTCGCGGCGACCGCGCAGGTCGGCGACCAGGGCTTGACGCTCGGCCGCGACGTCGCGCTGCTCGCCGGCTTGCCGCAGAGCGTGCCGGGCTTCGCGGTCGACCGGATGTGCGCCGGCGCGCTCACCGCGGTCACCGCGGGCGCTGGCGAGATCGCGATGGGCGCAGCAGACCTCGTCCTCGCCGGCGGCATCGAGCACATGGGCCATCACCCGATGGGCGAGGACGTCGACTTCAACCCGCGCTTCGTCGCCGAGCGGCTGGTCGACACCTCGGCCGTGACGATGGGCGCGACCGCCGAGAACCTGCACGACCGCTTCCCACAGCTGACCAGGGACGACGCGGACGCCTACGCGATGCGCTCGCAGCAGCGCGCGACCGCGGCTTGGGAGAACGGCGTCATGCGTGAGACGGTCGTCCCGATGACCGTCTTCACCGACGAGGGCTGGCGTGCGGCCGACCGCGACGAGTTCCTGCGGCCGGAGACGACGATCGAGGCGCTCGCCACGCTGCCGACGCCGTTCCGGCCCGGCGGCCGCGTGACGGCCGGCAACTCGGCGGGCTTGACCGACGGCGCGACCGTCTCCCTGCTCGCCTCCGAGCAGTCGCTGGCCGAGCATTCGCTCGAGCCGCGCATGCGGCTGGTCTCGTACGCGTTCGCAGGCGTCGAGCCGGAGTTGATGGGCCTCGGCCCCGTGCCGGCGACGACGAAGGCGCTCGAACGGGCGGGCTTGACGCTCGACGAGCTCGGCCTGTTCGAGCTGAACGAGCCGTTCGCGGTGCAGGTGCTGAGCTGGTGCGACGGGCTGGGTGTCGATCCGGAGGACGAGCGGCTCAACCCCTACGGCGGCGCGATCGCGTGCGGCCACCCGCTGGCCGCGACGGGCGTGCGACTGCTCGCGCAGCTCGCCTACGGGTTCCGCGAGCGGCCGGACGTGCGCTACGGGCTCACCGCGCTCTGCGTCGGGCTGGGCATGGGCGCGGCGCTGGTCTGGGAGAACGTCGCTGCCGGACACTGAGTTCAAGCTGGCCCGCGTCGAGGTGCCGAACGCCGGCGTGGTCGCGCTGGTCACGATCGACAACGGCGAGGATCACACCAAGCCGACCTTCTTCGGGCGCGCTGCGCTGGAGTCGCTCGAGAGGCTGCTCCCCGACCTGGAGGAGGGTGACTGGGACGCGCTCGTCCTGACGGGGAAGCCGTTTGTCTTCGCGGCCGGCGCGGACGTGACGCAGTTCCCGGGCGCGACGCGGGAGCTGGCGATCGAGGGGAGCCGCGCCGGGCACGAGCTCTTCGGCCGCATCCGGGCGCTTCCGTATCCGACGGTGGCGGCCGTCAACGGCGCCTGCCTCGGCGGCGGCGTCGAGATCGCGCTCCACTGCGACGCGCGCACGATCTCGACGGCCGTGCGGCACTTCGCGTGCCCGGAGTGCTTCCTCGGGATCGTCCCGGCCTGGGGCGGCACGCAGCTCGTGCCGCGGCTCGTCGGCGCGGAGACGGCGGTCAAGTTCATCGTCGCCAACCCCATGCGCCAGAACCGGATGCTGACCGGGCCGGAGGCGTTCGAGCTCGGCTTCGCCGACCGTCTGCTCGAACCGGCCGAGTTCGTCGACGAGTCGATCGCCTTCGCGCTCCAGCTCGGTACGAACAGTGACAGTCACAGTGACAGTCACGGTGCGCCGGAAGTGATACGGAAGGCGCGCGGAAGGCTCGACGGACAGGTTCACGGAGCCGCGCCGGCGCCGTACAAGGCGCTCGACCTGATCGAGGGGGCGCTCTCGGGCTGGTCGCTCGAGGAGGGCTACGCCGCCGAGGAGGAGGCCGTCGGCGAGCTGCTGCCAGGGCGGCAGGCGCAGGCCTCGCTCTACGCCTTCGATCTGGTCGACCGCCGGGCCAGGAGCGCGCCGGGCCGTCCCGCCGCCGAACCGCGCCCGATCGGCAAGGTGGGCCTCGTCGGCGCCGGCCTAATGGCAGCGCAGCTGGCGACGCTCTTCCTGCGGCGGCTCGAGGTGCCGGTCGCCATGCGCGACGTCAGCGAGGAGGCGCTCGCGGCCGCGCGCACGACGATCGAGGAAGGCCTCGCCGAGCAGGTCGCCAAGGGCCGCTACGACGAAGGCAAGGCCCGCTTCCTCGCCTCCCTCGTCTCCACCTCGACGAGCTACGAGAACTTCGCCGACTGCGACCTCGTGCTCGAGGCGGTCTTCGAGGAGCTCGAGATCAAGCAGCAGGTCTTCGCCGAGCTGCGCGAGCACACCCGGCCCGACTGCGTGCTCGCGACCAACACTTCGAGCCTTTCGGTCGAGGAGATGGGAGCCGACGTTGGCATCCACTTCTTCAACCCGGTCGCGGTACTCCCATTGGTCGAGCTCGTCCGCGCGCCGAGCACCGACGACGAGACGCTCGCCACCGCCTGGTCGCTCGCCGAGGGCCTGCGCAAGCGACCGGTGCTCGTCACCGACGCGCCGGCGTTCGTCGTCAACCGCGTGCTGACCCGACTGATGAGCGTCGTGCTCGACGCGCTCGAGCGCGGCACCGACCCCGACGAGGCGGACGAGGCGATCCTCGCCCTCGGCCTGCCGATGGCCCCCTCGGTGCTGCTGCAGATGGTCGGCCCGCGCGTCGCCAACCATGTGCTCGGGACCCTCCACGACGCCTACCCCGATCGCTTCCCGCTCTCGCGGACGCTGACGAACTACGCCGAAGGCAAGGACGAGATCGTCGTCCGCGAGCAGGCGCCGCTCTCGCGCGACGAGTTGCTCGAGGCCGCGCTCGAGGCCCTCGCCGACGAGATCCACCACCTCCTGCAAGCAGGCGTCGTCGGGGAGGCGAAGGACGTCGACACGGCGCTTTTGCTCGGCGCCGGCTGGCCGTTCTGGCTCGGCGGGATCACCAAGTACCTCGACCAGGTCGGCATTTCGGACAAGATGTTCGGGCGCCCGCTCGCCGAGACCGGCGCGGGGGCGCCCGCAGCATGAGCGACAACTGGCGCATCCGGATCCAGCCGCACGAGGCCGAGCACGGCGAGACGCTGCTTGAGCGCCTCGGGCTCGACCTCGGCTCCGACGAGGCCAAACGCCTCGCCGAGGAGCTGCAGGGTCACCGCCTCGCGGTCTCGCGCGACGACGACACGATCTTCGTCTACGCGGAAACGCAGCCACAGGCCGAGCAGGCTCGCGGGATCGTCCAGGCCGAGCTAGCGGAAGAAAGCATCCAGGCCGAGGTCGACGTCGAGCGCTGGCTGGCCGAGGAGGAACGCTGGTCGGGTGAGCCCCCGCAGGGGACCTGGGAGCAGGAGGAGCTCGCGCACGACCACGCGCCGTGGGAGGTGCGGGTCGAGCTGCCAGCACACGACCAGGCCGACAAGCTTGCCGACCAGCTCGAGAGCGAGGGCTACGACGTCGTTCGCCGCTGGCGCTACCTGATCGTCGGCGTCGCCTCGGAGGAAGACGCAAACGCGCTCGCACAGCGCGTGCACGGCGAGGCCGAGCCGGGCGGCCAGGTGGTCTGGGAGGTCACGCCGCAGAACCCGTTCGCGGTCTTCGGCGGCCTCGGCGGCTAGCCCGCCGGCCCGCGGATCGGCTATGATTCGGAAGCGTCGCTCGCCCACTGGACTGCACGCGAGCGCGCTCTCTCACTGAGATTCGCGGCACGGCGACGTGCTGCACGTATGCAGGAAACGACCGAGCAACCGACGCTGGCGCCGGAGCCTCCGGACGGCCTAGCCGCTTCCGCCCTCCAGGCCGAAGCATGGGCCGGGGAGCCCTTCCTCCATCCGGACGAAGATCCGGCGGTCGTGCTTGCGTCCGAAACGGCCAGGCGACGGGCGCTGGACGACGCGCTCGCGGAGATCGAGGCCGGCGCGCGGGAGCCTTCGTACGAGTGGAAGATCCGCTACGCGCTGATGCTCGGGCTCGAGCGGGTGCTGAGCCAGAGCCCGCCCAAGCTCGCCTCGGGCACGGAGCTTCGCCGCCACCAGATCGACGCGCTCGCCGGAATGCTGACGGAGCTGATCGCGGCCACGCAGGTCGAGCCCGACCTGAACGGCAACGGCAACGGCGCCGCGGCCGCCGAGCTCGAGCCCGAGGAGGACGAGGAGGATCTCGGCGTCCACCTCGAGGAGCGATCCGACGAGCTCGAGCTGCCCGAGGAGCACCACGGCAAAGACCCGGGCGCGAGCCGGCGCTTCCGCTTCCGCCACCCCACTGCATCCGGCAAGACGATCGCCGCCGCCGGCTTCGTCGAGGCGGCGCGCACGCTCGGCGTCCTGATCCTCACGCACCGCCGCCTGCTTGTCTCCCAGTTCCACCGCGAGCTGAAGACCGAGGGCTACGGCGACCGCTTCGAGGACGCGATCCTCAAGGGCAAGAAGCCGAAGAAGCCGAACCCGGTCACCGTCCAGACCTACGCCTGGTTCGCGCGCCACCACGGCGACCTGAACCCCGAGACGTACCAGCTCGTGATCGCCGACGAGGCGCACACCGCGCTCGGCGAGAAGACGAGTCAGGCGATCCGCAGCTTCTCCGATCCGATCTACATCGGCATGACGGCGACCGAGCAGCTGATCGCCAAGCAGGTCTCGGACGTCTTCCCCGCCTCGATCGACGAGCTCCCGCTCGGGGATGCCGCGCGCCGCGGGTTGATCGCGCCGCTGCGCTGCCTGCGCGTGCCACCGGCCGCCGCAATCTCGTCGGTGCCGATCGTCGGCGGCGACTTCGAGGAGCGCGCCCTGGCCGCGGTGCTCGACCACCAGGCCCTCAACCAGGCCGCCGCGAGCCTCTACCGCGAGCGGTTCGAGAACACGCCGGGCATCGTCTACGCCGCGGGCGTCGAGCACGCGTACAACCTGGCTAAGGAGTTCCGCGCGGTCGGCCTCAAGGCCGAGGCGGTCAGCGGCAAGACGCCGCCGGTGCAGCTCGCCGAGACGCTCGCCGCCTACGAGCGCGGTGAGATCAACGTCCTGATCAACGCGATGCTGCTCGCCGAGGGCTGGAACTCGCCTCGAGCGACGGTCTGCATGCACCTCGCGCCGACGGCCTCGCGCCGCGTCTACCAGCAGCGGATCGGCCGAATCATGCGCATGCACCCGCGCAAGGAGGCCGGCGTTGTCATCGACTTCGTCCCGAAGGGCGCGACCCACAACGAGCGCGTCGTCTCGCTGCACAGCCTGTTGGACGCGGACTTCTACCGCGAGGGCGCGCGCGTCACGCCGGCCCCGCGCCGCCGCGTGCAGCGGCGGGCCCGGCGGAAGCTCTCGCCGGCGCCGTGGCTCGTGCCGGTCACGCCGGACGTCAAGCGGCGCCTGGCCGTGATCGACCGCGAGTGGCAGCGGATCGACCCGCGCTTCCTCGACGACGACGAGCAGCTCTACTGGGCCACGATCGCCGGCCGCGCCGTCCGCTTCGACGAGCGCGTCGAGTTCGTGAAGAAGTTCACCGAGGGCAAGGCCAACCGCGGCGCGCTCGAGCAGTTCCTGACTGCCTGCGCCGCCGAGAACCCGAACCGCCGCCTGCGCCTGACCGCGCTCGCCGACCGCGTCTCGATGAAGGTCGATCGCGCGAGCTTCGACGACCTGGTCACGCTCGTCACGCAGGCGCCGACCTGGGAGAAGGACCGCGTCCAGGGCGTCCGCACACTCCTGCGCGCGCTGGGCGACGAGAAGGTCGATGCGCCAGAGCAGATCCTCGCCCGCTGGACCTGGCGGCTCGCCCGCTCGACACGCAAGGTGCAGGACCGGCGTGCCAGCGCGGAGTTCCCGGAGGCCAAGCGCCTGCTCGGCGCGCTCGCAAACTCGCGTGGCCACCGGCACGAGGAGAACGCGGCCAAGCTCGTCAATGTGGCCTTGGCTCAGTCACGCGAGGTCGGGGCGGCGCTGCTCGCCTCGGCCGAGGGCTACACGCCCCGCGCGAACCAGCTGATCGATGCGGCCCGCGAGCGGCTCGGCACGATTCAGGAAGTCGCGAACGCGCTCGCCGACAACCTGCCGGCACCGAAGGCGGCGGGCAGCCGCTCGCGCCGCAGGCGGCGCAAGCGTAAGAAGAAGGGCCAGGCGCAGGGGCAGGGCCAGCAGCAGAAGCAGTCGCAGAACGGGCCGAAGCCGGCCGCGGACAAGCCGGAGCGGAAAACCGCCCCGGCCGCCGAGGCGTAACGCCGGGCGTCCACCAGAGACTGCACCGATAGCGCATGGACGGGCGCTTCCTGATCCTGCTCCCGATCGCCTTTGCCGCGGGAATCGTCACGGCGGTCTCGCCGTGCGTGTTTCCGGTGCTGCCGATCCTGTTCGCGGGCGGCGCGAGCGGCGGCCGGCGGCGGCCCTACGCGATCATCGCCGGGCTCGTCACCAGCTTCGCCACGTTCACGCTGATCGCCACCTGGCTGCTGCGCCAGCTGCACCTGCCGCAGGACTTCTTGCGCAACCTCTCGATCGCGCTGCTGTTCCTCGTCGCGGCGAGCCTGATCTTCCCGCAGGTCGGGGTCTGGATCGAGCGGCCGCTCGCACGCCTTAGCCGCCGCACCCCGAACAGCGACCTCGGCGGGGGCTTCCTCCTCGGCGCGAGCCTCGGGCTCGTCTTCGTGCCGTGCGGCGGGCCGATCATCGGCGCGATCTCGGCGAACGCCGCGCGGGTGCACCTGGGCTGGCAGACGGTCGCGATCACGCTTGCGTATGCGCTCGGCGCAGCGTTGCCGATGCTCGCGATCGCCGCGCTCGGCCAGCGGGCGACGCGACGCATCCGGATGAACGCCCAGGCGTTGCGAACCGGCCTCGGCGTCGTCCTCGCGCTGGCCGCGCTGGCGCTCGTCTTCAACGCCGACACGAAGCTGCAGACCTGGTTCCCGGACTACACGCACGCGCTGCAGGGCGTCGAGCGCAGCTCGGTCGCGCGCGACGAGCTCGCGAAGCTCCAGCACCGGGGCAAGTCGCGCTTCCACGGCCCGCAGGCCGCGGGCTCGCTGACCGACTACGGCACGGCGCCCGACTTCACCGGGATCTCGGAGTGGATCAACTCGAAGCCGCTGACGCTGCAGCAACTGCGCGGGAAGGTCGTGCTCGTCGACTTCTGGACGTACTCGTGCATCAACTGCCTGCGCACGCTCCCGCACCTCGAGGCCTGGGACAAGCGCTACCGCAAGGCCGGGCTCGTGATCGTCGGCGTGCACACGCCGGAGTTCGCCTTCGAGCACGTGCCCTCGAACGTCCGCGAGGCGTCACGCAAGCTCGGCGTCCGCTACCCGGTCGCGATCGACGACGACTACCGGACGTGGTCGGCGTACCAGAACGACGCCTGGCCGGCCGAGTACCTGATCGACAAGCGCGGCCACGTGCGCGAGATCAAGAAGGGCGAGGGGCAGTACGACGAGACCGAGCGCTCGATCCGGACGCTGCTCGGGGAGCCGTCCGGCGCGCAGCTCGCGTCGGTCAAGGACCGCACCCCCCAGCACCTGACGACGCCCGAGTCGTACCTCGGCTGGGAACGGCTCGACCGCTACGTCGGCTCGCCGCTCACGGCGAACGTGCCGGTGCGCTACCGCTTCCCGCGCGAGATCCCGCTCAACGACCTCGCCTACTCCGGCGTCTGGTCGGTCCAGCGGCAGCGGATCGTCGCCCACCAGAACGCGCGACTGCGGCTCCACTTCCTCGCGCAGAACGTCTACCTCGTGCTGAGCGGCCACGGCCGGATGCAGGTGATCGTCGGCGGCCGGCCGGTGAAGACGGTTCGCGTGAACGGCCTCAGCCGGCTCTACACGCTCTTGCACTACGGGGACCTGGCAGAGGGCGCGCTCGAGCTGCGCTTCACGCCCGGGATCGCGGCCTACGCGTTCACGTTCGGCTAATCGACGCTACTGCTCGCGGGCGGCGGGGTCTTCGCCGTCTTCTTCGTCGCGCTCACGGAGGAAGCGCGTCAGCTCGGCGGCGAGCGCGTCCCCTGACGGGAGCTCGGTCGCGTCGTCGAGCTGGTCCGAGCGCCGCTCGAGCTCGTCCACGTAGGCGGCCGTCTCCTCGTCCGAGGCGACGGCTTCGCTGACCTGCTCTTCGTAGTTCCGCGCCGCCTCCTCGAGCTCTTCGGCCTCGATCTGGATCCCGAGCACGTCCCCGAGCCGCTCACACAACGCGAGCGCGCCGCGCGGGCTGGGCGTCAGCGAGACGTAGTGCGGCACCGCGGCCCAGAGGCTCGCCGATGGGATGCCGCTCTTGCCGCACTCGTCATGGATCACGCCGACGATCCCGGTCGGCCCCTCGTAGCGCGAGGCCGAGAGGCCGAGCCGCTCGACCAGCTCCTTGTCGCTCGCGCTGCCCGTCACGGGGGCCGAGCGCGTGTGCGGCACGTCCGCGAGGAGAGCGCCGAGCGTGATCAGCAGCTCGATCCCGACGTCGCGCGCGAGGCCGACGACGAGATCGGTGAAGGTGCGCCAGCGCAGGTTCGGCTCGATCCCGAGCAGCAGCACGATGTCGCGGTCGAGGCCCTCCGGCCGCGCGTGGTAGAAGGCCGTCTCCGGCCAGTCGATCCGGCGGCTCAGGCCCTCCTCGAGCGAGACGTGCGGACGGGTCGCCTGGAAGTCGAAGAAGTTCTCCGGGTCGACATCCGCAAAGCGCTCCGCGCCCCACGTCTTGGCCAGGTATCCGGCCGCCAGAGATGCCGCCTGCGCGCCGTCGTTCCAGCCGCGAAAGGCGGCGACGAGGATCGGCCGCTCAAGCTCCGGCCGATGGTCGATGCGAAGCTCGTCCGCCACTCGGTCAGTCTACGTGCGGCCTGCCGCCAGAGCCGCGGGCGGACGCCACAGAACGGTGACGAAGGCCACCAGCAACGCCCAGACCGCGGCGGCGAGGCCGACGTGCACGAGCACGAGCGGCCAGGGCAGGTGCGTCCGGTACTGCACCTCCCCGAGCGCCATCTGCGCCAGCAGCACCGCGAAGACGGCCGCCCCGAGGCCGAACAGCCGCGGCCAGCGCTGCCGCTGCGAGGCGAGGTAGCCGAGCACGAAGACGAGCGAGACCGCGAAGACTCCGACGGTCGCGGCATGGACGTAGATCAGCGGCTGCAGCCGCCAGAGACGGTCGACGTGCTCCGCGCCGCCGCCGGAGTGCGGCCCGCCGGCCGTCGCGAGCGCCCCGGTCAGGAGCAGCACGCCGGCCGCCGCGGTCAGTGCGAGCGCTCCGCGCCGGAGCTCGAGCGGCGTGACCGGCTCCGCGCGGCCGGAGCGCAGCGCCAGCGCCTCGAGCGCGAGCACGACCGCACCGGCCAGCAGCGCCATCGAGAGCAGCAGGTGCGCGGCCACGACCGGCCAGTGCAGGTCGCTGTGGACGGCGAGGTAGCCGAGCGGCGCCTGCGCGAGCGTGCCCACGAAGATCGCGAGCGCCAGCCGCCGCGCGCCCCGCGACAGGCCGGGCACGAAGAACGACGAGACCGCGGTCAGCAGCACGAGCACGATCACGATGCCGCCAAGCGCGCGGTTCCCGAACTCGATGAATGCGTGGTAGTCCTTGGCGGGCAGCGGGTGGCCTTGCTCGCAGCCGGGCCAGTGCCGGCAGCCGAGCCCGGAGTCGGTCACGCGCACGGCCGCGCCCGTGACGACGATCAGCCAGAGGGCGCCGAGCGAGACGAGCGTCAGCTGAAAGAACCGCGCGGGCGAGAGCTCGATCCGCCTGAGGCGAGCGGTGGTGGCCTCCACGGCAGGAATGCTAGAGAAGCGGTTCGAGCAGGGCCGGGTAGCCGTCCGCGCCCTCGAACGGCGTCGGCCGCGAGCCGAGGAAGAGCGGGCGGTCGGCCGCGTTCAGGAGCACCGGCATCAGGTCCGGTCCGCGCAGCTGGCCGAGGATCCCGGCGGCGAAGTCGAGCTCGCCGAAGCGCTCGACCGCGTCGGCCCGCACGCCCGGGCCCGCCACCAGCAGCGGCACCGGGTCGCCCGAGTGGATCACGTCCGGCGAGGCCGGCGTGGCGTGATCGCCCGTAATGCAGACGATCGCGCGGTCGGTCGGCAAGTCGTCGAGTGCCGCATCGAGTGCCGCGATCGTGTCGCGCTTCACCCCGGGATCCTTCGTGTGCCCGGCGGCATCGGTCGTCTTCTGGTGGCAGAAGACAAAGGTGTCGCCCGCCTCGAGCCGCTCCCGCGCGAGCGCCACCCGGCCGCGGAGGTCGACGACGGGGTCGTCCGTCTCCCGCGCGTCCACCGGCTCGAGGCCGAGCGCGATCCCGAGCCCGCGCAGGAATGCCGAGTCCGCCGCGAAGACACCGGAGACGCCGTGGCGCTCGAGGAAGCTCGGCACCCGCCGCGGCCGGCCGAACCACTTGAGCGTGATCACGTTGAGGCGCTCGCCTTCGAGGCGCCGCATCACCTCGCGCGTCCACGTCTCGCAGGCGCTCGCGGTGCGCTCAGCCTCCGGCACGAGCGGTTGCGGACGCAGCAGCGGGTGCCAGGCCCGGAAGAACGCATCCGTGTCGGTGACCCGCTCGTCGGCGCCGCCGGAGATCCGCAACACCGCTTCGCCCCGCCAGACGTGCGCCAGCGAAAAGGTCAGCCCGTCGAGCTCGATCCCGTCGCAGCGGGCGACGAGCTCCTCGGCCAGCTCGGCGTCACGCTCCGGGTCGGGCCGGCCGATGAGCCACCAGCCGTCATCGCGCCGCTCCGCCGGCCGCAGCGCCGCGTAGGCGAAGACGTGCTCCGCGCTCACGTCCTGTCCGCGCCCAAGCGCCTCGAAGACTGCGCGTCCTGGAAACTCGTCGGGTCGGTAGCCCAGCATCGACCAGTGCGCGACCTCGGAGGACGGCGCCCGCCCCGGGCCGACCGCATAGAGCAGGCCGGTCGAGCCGCGCGCCGCCAGCGCATCGAGGTTCGGCGTCTCCGCGGCCTCGTTCCCGGTCCGCCCGCCGAGCACCTCGTGCGCCCGGTCGGCGAGCCCGTCGAGCAGGAAGACGACGATCGGATACACGGCGCGGAGGCTAACCCGCGCCGTGTATCCGGAAGAGAACTACCGGGGCGGCTTGACGACGACCGTGCGGCTGAAGCCGTCGAGGTAGCCGGCGCCGATCTGGTTCAGCGACATGAAGATGCGAACCGCGTAGCGGTGCCCGCCCGGGAGCTCGAGCAGGAAGCGCTTCGCCGACCCGCTTCCTAGCACGACCGGCCGCACCTTCACCCACTCGTGGAAGCGGGTGAACTTCTGCAGGTACACCTTCTTGCCGGTGAGCGAGCGGTCGGCCTTGATCTTGACCGAGCCCCAGCGCTTGGCCGCGCCGAAGACGACCGCGGGACGCAGCTGGACGCCGACCTGGGCGCTGACGGTGCTCTTCCAGTGCGCCTGGTAGTTGGTCAGCAGCGTCGGCTTCACCATCACGTCCCAGACACCAGCGGTGCCGGTCAGCAGCGTCGCGATCTGCACCGGAGAGACCTGGCCGTAGGGCTGGGCCCAGACCGTCACCGTCTCGCCGGCCTTCTTGCTGGACACGACGCCGGAGATGTGCGTCGACTGGCCGTAGTCGAGGATCGGCACCGCAGCGCCGATCGTGACCGCCGGCGGCGGGCCGGTGACGATGATCTTCCCTGTCAGGCTCGGGTGCAGGGCGTCGTGGTAGTTGAACGTGCCGGCCGTGTTGAACGTGTGCGTGTAGGTCTTGCCGGGCGCGATCGTGGGCGAGACGAAGCTGCCGTTGTTGGCGACCACCTGATGGCTCTTGGTGTCCTTGTTCGTCCACTTGATCGAGTCCGTGGTCGCGATCGTCCGGCTCGTCGGCGTGAAGGCCGTGGCCGTGATCGAGACCGCCTTGGTGACCGTCGACGCCGGCTGCGACGCGCCGGTGACGGCGAGTGCGAGCCCGGCGACTGCGGCGAGAACGGCGGTGCGCATGTGAACCCCCTGATGTTTGCAGCGATTGCGGCGAGTGTTACCCGTTCAAACGGTCGATACGCCGAAAAGTTCTGGAGCCTTACAGCACTTTTACACCGCAACCCGTTGGAGTTGCCGGATCACGGCGGCTACTCCAGGGGGCACGAGCGGCTCCCAGTCGCCGCCCTCGCGCATCGCAGCCCGCACGTCGGCGCCGGAGAGCTGCTTCTCGGCGCCTTCGTCGAGCACGACCACCTCGTAGCCGGCCGCGCGGAGCCGTTCCAGCTTCGTCCCGCCCCAGTCGGAGAAGAGCCGGATGAACTGC
Source organism: uncultured Actinomycetes bacterium (assembly GCA_963717725.1). Classification (GTDB taxonomy): domain Bacteria; phylum Actinomycetota; class Thermoleophilia; order Gaiellales; family Gaiellaceae; genus AC-32. The sequence goes on along the minus strand of CAVQWS010000026.1, from coordinate 176,127 downwards.
ACCACGTCCGGAGGCACGTAGGCGTCCCAGAGCTCGGGCTCGTTGACGGGGAACGGGATCACGTGCAGCCGCTCGGGCTCCAGGCCCGTGTCGGCCGCGGCCGCCTTCACCATCAGCAGCCGCTCGACGTAGCTGAACGGATTCGACTCGGGGAGGTGCCGCAGCGGGTCGGACGCCTCGGGCTTGATCCGAGCCGGGTCGGGGTTGGTGATCCCGACGAACACCTCGTCCGAGCGCTCGGCCGCACCACGGAGGTACTCGAGGTGGCCGTTGTGGAACGGCTGGAACCGCCCGTGGATCATCCCCCGCATGGTTCAGCCGACGACGACGCCAGAGCCCTCTTCGACCCGGCCGACGCGGCGGATGAAGAGCTTGCGCGAATCGAACTCGGCCTCCAGCGCCGGCGCGCGCTCGGCCGGGATCGAGACGAGCAGGCCGCCCGCGGTCTGCGGGTCGTAGCCGAGCGCGACGAAGGCCTCGGGCACGCCTTCGAGCGTGATGTGCCGCCCGGCGAAGTCGCGGTTGCGCGGGTCGCCGCTCGTGCGCACGCCCTGGCGCGCGGCGTCGAGCGCACCGTCGATCGCGGGGAAGCGTTCCGACTCCAGCCGGATGCGCACGCCGCTGCGGTCGGCGACCTCGTACACGTGGCCGAAGAGGCCGAAGCCCGTGACGTCGGTGACCGCGCTCGGCTCGAGCCCGCGCAGCACGTCGGCGGCGTCGTTGTTCAGCGTCCGCATCCAGCGGACCGCGCGGTCCAGCTGCTGCGTGCCTGCCTGGCCGCGCTTGTAGCCGGACATGATCAGGCCGGTCCCGAGCGGCTTGGTCAGGAACAGCACATCGCCGGGCTTGGCGCCGTTCTTCGGCCAGATGCCCTTGGGGTGCACGGTGCCGACCACTGCGAGCCCGTACTTCGGCTCCGCGTCGCGAATCGTGTGACCGCCCGCGAGCAGGCCGCCCGCCGCCCGCACCTGCTGGTCGGCCGCGGCGAAGATCTCGGCGAGCATCTCCATCGGCAGCTCTTCCGGGAAGGCCGCGATCGAGAGCGCGAGCAGGGGCGTTCCGCCCATCGCGAAGACGTCGTTGAGGGCGTTCGTAGCCGCGATCGCACCGTAGTCGCCGGGGTCGTCGACGACCGGCGGGAAAAAGTCGAGCGTGAAGATCAGCGCCCGTTCGTCGTCGAGGCGGTAGACGGCCGCGTCGTCGGCAGGAGCGAGCCCGACGAGCAGGTCCTCGGCCTCGGCCGGAACGAAGCCCGCGAGCAGCTGTTCGAGGCGCGCGGCCGAATACTTGGCTGCGCAGCCGCCGCAGGAGGCGAGGTCGGTGAGTTTTACGGAGCCGGTGTCCAGGTTCACGGCGGCGTCTCCTGAAATCGGATTCGGGAACTGTAGGGATCGTTCGTGCTTTCGTCCATGTACGACGAACGGTTCGCCGGTATTCCCGCTCCGGAAAGGCGACGACGGCCGAAGCCGCCGTCACCTAGGGGAGAGGAGGAGCTTGGGTTTCTGCCCCGCCCGGTTCGTGACGATCGGCTCGATTCCTCTCATTCCAGGTGCGCCCGGATCGCGGCGGCGAGCTCGGCCTCCGAGACCGAGCCCTCGAACTTCGCCTTTACCCGGCCATCGCGCCCGACGAGGAAGACCCACGGCTCGCTCGCGAGACCCCACTGGCGCATCCAGCGGTTGTAGCCGCGCCTCGGGTCGTTGTCCTGGAAGACCTCGACATGCATGAAGCGGACCCCGCGCGCCGCGAACTGCCGGCGGGCGGCCTCGACTACGTCGACCACCGGCCCGCAGGTGCGGCTCGTGCAGAACTTCGGCGTCGCAAAGGTGACGACGAAGGGTTTGTGGGCCGCGAGCGAGCCGGCGACCGAGTAGCGCAGGAGCGGCAGGTCGGGCGGGCTGCTCGTCGTGATCTGCGCGGCCGGTGCCGTCGCCAGGGTCGGCGTGTCCGATCGTGGGGCGCCGGCGCCGACGGCGACGCTGCGTGAGCGCGCCGAGACGTCGAGCGCGCCGAGTGCCTGCAGCTTCACGCCGTTCGGCTGCGCGACGAGCCAGTAGCGGCCCGCCTTCGGGATGCGTAGGTGCGCCACGTAGATCTTGGTCACGCCGCCGAAAGCGGGCTCGGAGCGGCCCGGCACGCCGACCGGCTCGAGCTTCGCGCTGACCCGCTCGAACGGCGTGCCCCTCCGGCTCCTCGCCACCCAGACCGTCGCCGCCTCGCGCTCGACCGGCTTCGCGTTGTTGTCGATCACGAGGAACGGGAAGCGAACCGCGCCAGGCACGAACTCGGATGCACCCGCGGTGACGCCGATATCCGGGCCTGGACGGTCGAGGATCGAATCGAGAGCGAGGCCGCCGGCGGTGCGAGAACTACCGCAACCCCCGCCAAGAGCCGCTACCGCGATGAGGACGGCGACGACGCGGCCCACGAGCCGAGTCTAGCCAGGGTCCTGGAGCCACCGGTCAGATCCGCGTGGAACCGCTGAGCAGGAGCGCGGCTCGACACGGGCCGGCTGCGTTCGGAGCCATCAGACCCCGCTCCGAACGCGCCTGTGGTGGCCTACCACTCCACCCAGCTGCTGCCCCTTCCGCACAAGAAGCTGAGTCCACGTGCGAAGCCGGAAGATGACGCCACCAGCACCGACAACGTGACCACGAAAGAGATCGCGCGTGCCTTGTTCATATTCACCTCCTTCGGCTCCTTAGAAGCGGACATCCTGTAGTGCCTCGGCAGCGCGCCGGTACAACTTGGCCGCCTCAGGCTGATTGTTCCGTCGGGTCTCGAGGTCGCCGAGGGCGATCCACGCAGCCGCTCGATGGCCGATCGACTCCAGTCGCTCGGCACTCGAGTCGGAGGCGCGGAGCCATTGCTCGGCCTCCTCGAGCTTGTCCTGCTCCATGAGCGCGCGCCCCAGGACGAGCTGGGTCGGCGCGATCTCGTGCAGGTAATCCTCTCGGTCGGTCAGCAGCGAGAGCGCGTGACGCGCCAGCTGCTCCGCCTGGTCCCAGTCGCCGAGGTGCAGGTGCACGGTCGCCAGCGAGCCTTCCGCCTGGGCGGCCTTCTCGATGCTGTCCACCTCGAGCGCGGCGCTGAACGATGCCTTCAGGTGCTCGATCGCCTGCTCCGGCCGGCCGAGCAGCAGGTTCAGGCCGCCGAGGTTGTTCAGGACGCCGGCGATCTTCCGGCCGTCGTTCAGCTCCTGGTAGTGCCCGCGGGCCCGCTCGGCGTAGCTGCGGGCGAGCACCCACTGGCCCATCCGCTCGGCGACCAGCGAGGCGTGCAGGAAGACATCCGCCATCGTGCGCCGGTCGTCCAGCGCCTCGGCGAGCTCGAGCGCGCGCTCGACGTCCTCGCGCGCGGCTTCGTAGTCGCGCTGCTTGCGGTAGCACAGCGCGCGGGAATGGAAGATCTCGGCGCGGAGCGAGTCGCACGGAAGGCCGGAGCCGTCCGCAAGCGCGAGCGCCTCGTTGAAGAGGCCGAGCGCGGTGGCGTTGCTCGAAAGCATGTAACGGCAGAAGCCCAGCCGATAGAGCAGGTCGGCCCGGTCGATGTCCGAGAACTCGGGACGCTCGGTCAGCGGGCGGGCCTGTTCGTAGACCGCGATACCACCGCGGACGTCGCCGCCCTGGACGAGCGCCCAGGCCCGGCCGGAGAGCGCCCTGACCTCGAGGTCGACAGCGCCCGTGGAGAGCAGCGCCGTCTGGAGGTTGTCGTACTCCCCGATCGACTCGTCGTAGCGCTCGGCGTTCGTCAGCGCCTCGGCGCGGGCCAGCATCGTCTCGACGCGGCTGCGCTCGTCGGCGGAGACACCGCGCTCGAGGAAGCCGGCATCGACGCCGAGCTTGCCGGCGAGCCACTCGATCGTCTCGCGCGTGGGCCTGGTCTTCCCGCGCTCGATCTGGCTGACGTACTCCTTGGAGAAACGGTTGCCGGCGAGATCGGTCTGCGTCAGCCCCGCGGCCACGCGCAGCTGGCGAACGCGCTCGCCAAGGCGGGCGCTACCGGGCTGGGCGGCGGGGCGAAGCTGGCGGGTTGCGGACATGCGGGAGGACATAAGCCTGCAGGGCGAAGTGAAACGGATACTTGACTGATGCGCAAGTGTCTGTTTCGGAATATCCCCCAAAAAGGTCATAAGAGAGCCGCAAATGGGGTGAACTGGCGGAAACTAAAATCACTTGACCGAGCTACTTGACGGCTGCTTCGGACAGGTCTATATTCCGTCCACCTTGCACCCAGCCGGACGCCAGGCTTACGGGATGCAAGGGGCGCGCCAGAGACGGCGACGGAAGGCCCGAAGGTTGTGGCTGGGCCGCAGAGCCAAGGCCTTCGGGCCGTCGCCTCTCACAAAAGCGCAAAAACCAAAAAGCCCCCGGAGCCGCAGCCGGGGGCTTCTTTTTTGGTCCGGGGGAAACCCTGGTTCCCCCGGTTCCCCCCTCCTTGCGAGACGTCAGCGGAGCTCAGCGCGCTCACCATGCCGGCCAAGGGCACGTCGGGCGAGCGGTTTTCATTGCTTGTTGAGCCTCACGGCCGGCAAAGCCGGCCTGCGGCGGCCGCTCGCCGTCGCCCGAGAGCGGTTAGTTCCCGGTCATCCAGGCCCGGCGTGAGGCAACGATGTCGTCGAAATCGTCGCCGACGAGGTTGCCGAGGCGGCGGTCGATCGTCGAGAGCAGTCCAAGCGAGATGAAGATCCAGGCCTCCGCGTCGGCGTCGCGGTCGGACACAATGCCGCCTCCAGCCTGGGCCCGGCGGATCACGTCGGCGACGAAGTTGTGCACCTCGCGCAGCTGCGCGCGGAGCGCGCGGCGGATCTCGGCGTCGTCGGCGGCCTCGGTCAGCGCCTGGATCCAGAGGTCGACCATCACGATCCGGGCCGCGCCGCGCTCTTCGAGGTAGGCCTTGCCGATCGCCCTCAGCCAGTTCGACGGCTCCTCCTCGCGTTCGAGCGCCTTGTCCCAGAGCAGGCGCACGCGCTCCCAGACCGCGTCCAGGCAGGCGAGGTAGAGCTCGCGCTTCGAGGCGAAGTGGCGGTAGAGCACCGGCTCGGTGACGCCGGTCTCGCGGGCGATCTGCGCGGTGGTCGAGCCGCGGTAGCTGCTCTTGGCGAAGACGCGGCAGGCCGTCTCGACGACCGCCTGGCGGCGCTCCGGCCCCGAGAGGCGCGAGCTCACGCCGCGAGCTCCACCGAGTGACTCGCCTCCTCGGCGTGCTCGGGCTTGCGCAGGAGCACGGCCGCCACGATCGCCGCCGAGAACGCGATGCACGCGGCGACGAGCAGGGCGTGCTGGAACCCGTCGACGAACTGACCCACCCACCTCGGGTCGGTCGGCGCGACGTGGACATAGGTCGCCACGATCGCGCCCATCACCGCGATCCCGAGCGAGCCACCCACCTGGCGCGCGCTGTTCAGCACCGCCGAACCGACGCCCGCCTTGTCGACGGCGACCGCGTGCATGGCCGTCGCGGTCGTCGGCGCCATCGACATCGCCATCCCGGCGCCGCCGATCACCAAGCCCGGGAGGATGTTCCAGAAGGTCGAGCTCTGGTCCAGCTGCGCAAAGATCACGAGCGAGCCGGCGACGAGCGTCATCCCGGCGGCGATCAGCCAGCGCGCCCCGTAGCGATCGCTGATGCGGCCGGCGATCGGCGCCAGCACGACGACGCAGAGCGTCATCGGCAGGAACGTCGCACCCGCCTGCGTCGGCGAGTAGCCGAGCACGTTCTGCACGAACAGCGAGACGTAGAAGAAGACGCCGAACATCGCCAGCGCAACGAGCAGCATCACCGTGTTCGCGCCCGCGAAGGTGGGGTTGCGGAAGAGCGTGACGTCGAGCATCGGCACGCGCTGGTGCAGCTCGAGCAGCACGAACGCGACGAGTGCCACGACCGCGATCGCGAACAGCGTGAGGATGCGGGCCGAGGTCCAGCCGTAGCTGTTCGCCTCGATCAACGCGTACGTGAGCGCGAACAGGCCGATTCCCGAGCTGAGCAGGCCGGGCAGGTCGAGCCGCTGCTCGGCGGAGGTGTCGCGCGATTCCCGGATCACGAGGCGCGCGACAACGATCGCCAGGATCCCGACCGGGACGTTGATGAAGAAGATCCAGTTCCAGCTGATCTGCTCGGTGATCACGCCGCCGACGAGCGGCCCGATCGCGAGCGCGAGCGCCGAGACACCGGCCCAGATTCCGATCGCCATCCCGCGCTGCCGCGGCGGGAAGGTGGCCGTGATGATCGAGAGCGTCGCCGGGTTCATCAGCGCCGACCCGGCGCCCTGCACGACCCGCGCGCCGATCAGAAAGCCGGCACTCGGGGCGAGCCCGCAGGCGAGCGAGGCAGCGGTGAAGATCACGAGTCCGACGATGAAGATGAACCGACGGCCGAAGAGGTCGGCGAGCTTGCCGCCGGTCAGCATCAGCACCGCGAAGGTGAGCGCGTAGCCGTTCACGACCCACTCGAGCTCGGAGATGCCGATGTGCAGGTCGCGCTGGATCGACGGCAGCGCCACGTTCACGATCGTGTTGTCGAGCATGATCATGAAGAGGCCGAACGCGACCGCGCCCAGCGTCCACCACTTCTTGTTCTCCTCGGCGAAGATCCTCGCTCGCACGCTGCCTCCCGGCTCGAAAGTTAGTTGTCACTAGCTTAGCGGGCACTAGCCGAAAGGGTCAAGTTACGCTTGCCGGCGTGGAAGTGATCTGGCGTCCGGACGAAGCCGCGCGGGAGCGCACGAACGCGATGCGGCTCGCACGCAAGCTCGGCTTCGACGACTACGCCTCGCTCGTGCGCTTCTCGGCCGAGGAGCCGGAGCGGTTCTGGCCGGCCGCGATCGACGACCTGGGCCTGGAGTTCTCGCATCCGTGGGACGCGGTGGTCGACGAGTCGCGCGGGCCCGAGTGGGCGACCTGGTTTGTCGGCGGCAGGCTGAACCTTGCCTGGAACTGCGTCCACCGCTGGGCCCTCGGTGAGCGGTCCGACGAGGCCGCCGCGGTCTGGCAGAGCGAGGACGGGCAGCGGCGCTCGCTCTCGTACCGGGAGCTGTCGGACGAGGTCACGCGCCTGGCCGAGGCGTTGGCCCGGCTCGGCGTCGAGCCCGGCGACCGGGTGGCGATCTTCCTCCCGATGTCGCCCGAGGTGGCGATCGCCTCGCACGCCTGCGCGCACCTGGGCGCGATCCAGGTGCCGGTCTTCTCGGGCTTCGCGGCGCCCGCGATCGCCCAGCGGTTGCAGCATTCGGAGGCAAAGGTGGTCGTGACCGCCGACGGCTCACTGCGCCGGGGCCGCGAGGTGCCGATGAAGGCGCTCGTGGACGAGGCGCTCGAGGAGTCGCCGTCGGTCGAGCACGTCGTGGTGTGGCGAAGGCTCGGCGGCGAGGTTCCGATGCAGGCTGGGCGCGACGTCTTCTGGGACGAGGCGGTTGCCGAGTCGCCCGGGGAGCTCGAACCGCTCGAGGTCGACTCCGAGCATCCGTACCTGCTCACCTACACCTCGGGCACGACCGGCCCGCCGAAGGGCGTGCTCCACGTGCAGGGCGGCTTCCTCGTCTCGATCACGCGCGAGGTCGCCTACCAGGCCGACGCGCACCCCGGCGACGTGATCCACTTCGTCACCGACATGGGCTGGATCATGGGCCCGTGGGAAGTGGTCGGCGGGATGGCGCTCGGCTGCACGATCGTCTTCGCGGAGGGCGCGCCCGACTGGCCCGCCGCCGACCGGCTCTGGGGGCTCGTCGAGTCCGAGCGCGTCTCGATCCTCGGGCTCTCGCCGACCCTGGTGCGTGCGCTGATCCCGCATGGCGCCGAGCTGGTCGAGCGGCACGACCTCTCGTCGCTGCGCGTGCTCGTGACCACCGGCGAGCCGTGGAACCCGGAGCCCTACCGCTGGCTCCATGAGCACGTCGGCGGCGGCCGCTGCCCGATCATCAACTGCTCCGGCGGCACCGAGGTGGGTGCCTGCTTCCTCTCGCCCACGCCTGCGGCGCCGATCAAGTCGTGCTCGCTCGGTGGCCCGGCGCTGGGGATGGCGATGGACGTCGTCGACTCGGAAGGCCGCTCGGTGCGTGGCGAGGTCGGCGAGCTCGTCTGCCGGAGGCCCTTCCCCGGGATGACGCGCGGCTTCTGGCGCGACCGCGAGCGCTACCTCGACACGTACTGGCGACGGCTGCCCGGGATCTGGGTGCACGGCGACTGGGCCTCCGTCGACGAGGACGGCTACTGGTTCCTGCACGGCCGCTCCGACGACACGCTCAACATCGCAGGCAAGCGGCTCGGGCCTGCGGAGCTGGAGTCGGCCGTGGTCGCGCACCCATCGGTCGCCGAGGCAGCGGCCGTCGGCGTGCCGCACGAGGTGAAGGGAGAGGTGGCGTGGGTCTTCTGCGCTCTCGTGCCCGGCGCCGAGCCGAGCGACGAGCTCGCGGCCGAGCTGCGCGGGCTGGCGGCCGACGCGCTCGGGAAGGCGTTCGCCCCGGAGCGCGTGCTGTTCGTCTCGGCACTGCCCAAGACGCGCAGCGCGAAGATCGTCAGGCGCGCGGTTCGCGCGAAGGCGCTCGGCGCGGACCCCGGCGACCTTTCGTCCCTGGAGAACCCCGAGACACTGGAGGAGATCGAGCATGTCGCAGCCAGCTGACCGCCTCGACGGACAGGTCGCCCTCGTCACCGGCGGCGGGCGCGGGATCGGCGCCGGGATCGCGCGAGAGCTCGCGGACGCTGGCGCGCACGTGGCCGTCGCGGCTCGCACGCGCGCGCAGGTCGAACACGTCGCCCGCGAGATCGGGGGCGTGCCGCTCGAGGTCGACGTGAGCGACCGAGCGTCCGTGGACGCGATGGCCATCCAGGCCGAGAGCGAGCTCGGGCCGATCGACCTGCTCGTCGCCAACGCCGGCATCGGCGGGCCGGACGGTCCGACCTGGGAGGTCGATCCCGACGAGTGGTGGCACGTGCTCGAGGTGAACGTCCTCGGCGTCCATCTCTGCTGCAGCGCCGTGATCCCGGACATGCTCGAGCGCGGCGCCGGCCGCATCGTGATCACCGGCAGCGGCGCGGCCTACCTTCCCGGCGCACACAGCACCCCCTACCCGACGAGCAAGGCAGCCGTCTGCCGTTACGGGGAGACGCTCGCCAACGAGCTCGCGGGCCGCATCCCGGTCTTCTTCATCAGCCCCGGCCTGGTGAAGACGGAGATGACGGGCGGAAACTTCCCGGACGACGCGCCTTGGACGCCGCCGGAGCTCGCGCCGCAGCTCGTGCGGGTGCTCGCCTCGGGCCGGGCGGACGCGCTCGCAGGCCGGTACCTCCACGCCGAGCACGACGACATCGAGGATCTGATCCGGCGTACCGACGAGATTCGCGCGAACGACCTCAATGCCATCCGGCTCCAGCGCTAGCGGCTCCAGCGCTAGCTAGGTTTTCGACTGGTAGTCTAAAACCTATGAGACTCGCGCTCGCCCAGATCAACACGACCGTCGGCGATCTCGACGGCAACCGCGAGCGCTCCCTGCAGGCGATCGCGGAGGCCCGCGGCGCCGAGGCCGACCTCGTGCTGTTGCCGGAGCTGGCCGTCACTTCCTACCCACCCGAGGATCTGCTTCTGCGGCCGGGCTTCATCCGCGCGGCGGAGGAATCGCTGGAGGAGATCGCCCGCGAGACGCATGGCCTCGTCGCCCTCATCGGCTTCCCCCACTTCGACCGGGATCTCTTCAACGCGTGCGCGGTCTGCGCCGAGGGCGAGGTGAAGGCCGTCTACCGCAAGCGCTTCCTCCCGAACTACGGCGTCTTCGACGAGGACCGCTACTTCGCGCCCGCGCGCGACCTGCTGCTGCTCGAGCTCGGCGGCACGCTCGTCGGCCCGACCATCTGCGAGGACATGTGGCAGCCGGGGCCGCCGGCGACCGAGCTGGCGCTGGCCGGAGCGCAGCTCCTGACCAACATCTCAGCCTCGCCGTTCCACACCCTCCGCGATCGCGAGCGAGAGGAGATGTTTGCGACACGCGCGCGCGACAACGCCTGCTTCGTCGCTTTCTGCAACGCCGTCGGCGGCCAGGACGAGCTGATCTTCGACGGCCACTCGCTCGTGCTCGACGAGGAGGGCCACGTGCTCGCCCGGGCACCCGGGTTCGAGGAGGCGCTGCTGGTCGTGGACATCGACCCCGCCGACGCCGTCGGGCGCAGGCTCAGGGACGTACGGCGCCGGGCGCTTGCTCGCGAACGAGGCGTTGTGCCCGATGTGCCGGTCGTGCAGCTCGGCGACTGCCGTTCCCACGACGACCGGATCGAGCCGTTCCTCGCCGGGCGGCTGGGCGAGCTCGAGCAGATGCGCCTCGCCCTCGAACTGGGGCTGCGCGACTACGTGGGCAAGAACGGCTTCAGCGAGATCGTCGTCGGCGTCTCGGGCGGGATCGACTCGGCGCTGACCGCGGCGCTAGCGGTCGAAGCGCTCGGCGCGGATCGTGTGCACTGCGTCTCGATGCCGTCGCGCTACTCCTCTGAGGCGACGCGAGGCGACGCGCGGCGGCTGGCCGAGAATCTCGGCACCGACTTTCGGGAGCTGCCGATCCACGGAGCGGTCGATGCCTTCGACTCGATCCTGGCCGAGAGCTTCGCCGGCCGGCTGCCCGACCTGGCCGAGGAGAATCTGCAGGCGCGGATCCGCGGCGTCCTGCTGATGGCGCTCTCGAACAAGTTCGGCTGGCTCGTGGTCGCGACTGGAAACAAGTCCGAGCTCTCGGTGGGATACGCGACTCTCTACGGCGACATGGCCGGCGGCTTCGCGCTGCTGAAGGACGTCTTCAAGACGGACGTCTTCCGCCTAGCGCGGCACCTGAACGAGCGCGCCGGCAGAGAGTTGATCCCCGCGACCATCATCGAGCGCGCGCCGAGCGCCGAGCTGCGCGACGACCAGCTCGACGAGGACTCGCTCCCGCCTTACCCGGCCCTCGACCGCGTGCTCGAGGCCTACGTCGAGCAGGACCGCTCGCGCGAAGAGCTCTCGCAGGACGGCTTCGACGCCGACGTCGTCGAACGCGCGCTCGCGCTGATCGACCGCGCCGAGTACAAGCGCCGCCAGGCCCCACCCGGCGTGCGTCTCACGCCCAAGGCCTTCGGGCGCGACAGGCGGACGCCGATTACAAACCGCTGGCGCGGGTAGTTCGTACTCCGCCCCGTAATCCACAAGGAGGCGAGGGATGGAATGGGCTGCGCTGATCGCCTGGGTCGTGACCGCCGGCGGCGGTTTCGTGCTCCTTGCGATCTGGCTGTCGAGGGGTGGGATGCAAAAGGGGCGAGAGCCTGGAAGCCGGATCCGGCCGCCGCTGATCCTTAGCCATTTTCTGCTGGCGGCGACCGGGCTCGTGATCTGGATCATCTACATCGCGACCGACAGCGACGCGCTCGCCTGGATCGCGCTCGGGATGCTCGCCGTAGTCGCGCTGCTCGGTTTCACGATGTTCGCTATTTGGTACCAGCGCCGACAGCGCGGCGCCGTTCGTGAAGCCGTCGACCCGGGCACGCCCGCAGAACAGAACTTTCCCGTGCCCGTCGTGGCACTACATGGGTTGCTCGCCGTGACGACCGTCGTGCTGGTCTTCTTGACCGCAATCGGCGTCGGCGACTGAGCGCAAACCGAGATGGCCGGTCACGTGGGCGACCGGCCCTCGCCGGGCACAACCCCCGCCCTTCAATTTGGGTGGGGCTGCTTCCCACCTCCCTCGCGGTGAGCGTGCCTGCTGAGCGGGCTCGGCGGGGCCGCCGTGCAACTTTCGGCGCACTTCTTTCACACTCCCGCGTCGATCGGCTCGGGCGGCGGCCCGGCGGCTAGCAACTCGCCGACGAGGGCAGGTAGCGCTCGCGGTGCGAACTCGGCTTCCGTCCGCTCCAGCTCCTCCGCCGCCCACCAGCGGATCTCCTCGATGTGCTCGGCCGCGAGGTCGACCTCCGGCGCGGGCTCGAACGGCTCGACGCGGACGAGGTAGATCCGCTCGGCCTGCCCGCCCCATCCGGCCATGTCGGCAAACCAGTGCTCACGAGTCCAGACGCACGGTCCGAGCTCGAACTTCGCGAGACCCGCCTCCTCCGCCAGCTCACGCCGCAGCGTCGCCTCGTCGCTCTCGCCCGCCTCGGCTCCGCCCCCGGGCGGCGCCCACACCGACTTGTCCGGGAACCCGAAGCGCGTCAGCAGCAACCGTCCGGCTGTGTCGACCACGAGCGCGCGCGCTGCACGTCGGAGCGGCCGCCCGCTCGCCCGGCCCGCCAGCTCCTGGAACCAGCGCAGCCGCTCGGCCCACGGCACGGCCGCGTTCGCGGGTGACGTCGACGGCAGGACGAAGAGCCGCGTCTCGCCGAGGCGCCGCTTCTGCGGGCCGAGCTCGGGGCGCTCGTCGAACGTGCCGCGATAGGCCTCCTTGCCGACGAAGGCGATCCAGCCAGGGCGTAGCTCTCGGGCCAGCCGCTCGAGCCGCTCGGCGGCGCCCGCGAAGTCCGCACGCCGCAGGTCCCCGGAGCCGCGCGTCGTCCGCGGGGCGGCATTCGTCAGCCCGATGCCCTCGCGCAGCACCTCGAACTGCTCGGACGGCTCGTACAGCCGGGACGTTAAGCCGGCCGCTTCCAGCAGCCGCCAGAAATCGTTCCGCGGATTGGCGAAGTGGGCCTTGGCCGCGTCCGAGACGAAGCCCGGATTGATCCCGCAGAAGACGACGCCGAGTCCCGGCCCGAGGACGTCAGGGACGGCGCTAGCGGCAGCGGGCGCCGGACCGTCGCCGCGGGGAGCAGCGCCGCTCATGTGCCGAAGGCCGAGGCACGAACCGCAGCCCGATCACCCGGCGCGTGCGGCTCCAGCGCCGGCACGTCCTCACGCCGCCAGCTCCGCCTCGCGGGCGTCGAGCCGGACTTCGAACAGCCGCCGCAGCTCCTCACCGGTGACCCGGAAGCGCGGCGCCGGCCGCTCCGGCTCCAGCCGCACGACCCGCACCGTCGTCTCGTCGACCCCGTAGCAGCGGAGGTAGCACTCCTCCTCGCTGAGCGGTCGTAGCCGGCGCACGGCCGGAGCCTATGCAGGGCTCCGGACGGCAAGTGACTACTCGTACTGCAGGGCCTGGAGAACGTTCAGCCGAGACGCCCGCCGGGCCGGGATCACCGCCGCGAGGATGCCGACGAGGATCGCGGCGATCACGAAGTAGACGATCTGGATCCAGGGCACTGCGAAGACGATTCCGGAGCTCGAGAGCGCGTGGGTCACGAGCAGCGCGAGGAAGATCCCGACGACCATCCCGAGCACCGCTCCCATCAGCGCGGTGACGATGCTCTCGTAGCGGATCATCATCCGCACCTGGCGCCGCGTCATCCCGACCGCGCGCAGCATCCCGATCTCGCGCGTCCGCTCGAAGACGGTGAGCACGAGGGTATTGATGATCCCGACGAGGCTGACGATCACCGACAGCGCGAGCAGCGCGTAGAGCAGGTTCAGCAGCTTGTTGATCGGGGCCTCGAAGTTCGACTTGAACTCGTCTCGCGTCTGCACCTTGGCGTCGGCGAAGCCCTTGACCGCGTGCTCGAGGTGGGCCGTGTTCGCGTCGCTGACGCCGCCCGGTGTGTTGGCGAGCACCATCTCGTCTCGCGGCCTCGGCGTGAACTTGTCGAACAGGGTCGTGGAGATCGTGATGTGGCCGAACGGCGAGCCGCCCTTCGGCTCGTCCCAGACGCCCTTCAGCTTGACGGTCGTCTTCTGGCCGCTCGGGAACTGCAGTGTCACCGGCGAGCCGAGGCTCAGGTGATGGTCTTCGACGTAGTTCTTGCTCGCAAAGAAGCCGTCGTTGCCGAGCTCCCCCGGCACCGCGTCGCTGCCCTGCGTCCACTTCATGAACAGGGTCTTGTTCAGGTTCGGCTGCACGGCGGTCAGGTCGTTGTTGCTGCCGAGGTAGCGCGCGGAGCCGGCGCGGATCGCCGAGACATCGTGGATGCCCGGCTTGCCGACGAGAGCCTGGCCGGCCGCGGCCTCGAGCGGGGTGAACGTGTTGGTCGAGGTGAGCGCGTAGTCGCCGATGAAGAGCTCGTTGACCGCGTCCTCGAACGAGCTGCGAATTCCGGCGCCGAAGATGGCGACGAAGGTGACCAGCGCGAGACCGATCATCAGCGCCGACGCCGTCGAGGCCGTCCGGGCCGGATTCCGGGTGGCGTTGTCGCGCGCGAGGATCCCGGGAGCGCCGCCGATCGACCGGGCCGGCGCGCCGAGCACCGCCGCCAGCGGCCGCACGACCTTGGGCGCATTCATTGAAACGCCGAAGAAGAGCAGCAGCACGCCGAGCCCGAGTATCAGCAGCCGCGGGCCGGTCGCGATCCCGCTTCCGAGCGCGCCGAGCGAGACCATCACGATCGCAATCACGAGCACGACCAGCGAGGTGACCGTGCCGTACTTGGCCCAGCGCGACGGCGGCAACACGGAGCCCTCGCGCACCGCGGCGATCGGCGGCACGCGCGTCGCGCGTCGCGCGGGACGGATGCTGGCGAACAGCGTCACCAGCGTTCCCACGAGCAGCGAGACGATCACCGTGCGGGTCGCGAACACCGTCGAGCCGTGCGGCAGGTCGATCCCGATCTTGACGAACAGCCAGTTCAGCAACTTCGCCAGCCCGAGGCCGAGGAAGAGCCCGATCACCGAGCCGACCAGGCCGATCACGAAGGCCTCGATCACGACCGACCACAGCACCTGGCGCCTGGACGCGCCGAGCGTGCGCAGCGTCGCGAACTCGCGCATCCGCTGGGCGATCGTGATCGAGAGCGTGTTGGCGATCACGAAGGCGCCGACAAAGAGCGAGATGCCCGCAAAGGCGAGCAGCGCGTAGCGCAGGAAGGAGATGAAGCTGCCCGCCTGCTCCTGATCCTTCTTCGCCTGCTCGGTGCCGCTGCGGACCTGCTCGGTCGGGCTCAGCAGCGGCTGGATCTGGGCCACCAGGTCCGATTCCTTGACGCCCGCACCGGACTGGACCCGGATCGCGTCGAGCTGGCCGACCTTGTGGAAGAGCTGCTGGGCGGCGGGCTGGTCGAGGATCGCGAAGGTCGCGCCGCCGACGTTCACGTCGGGGAACTCGGCGATGCCGGTGATCAGCAGCTGCCGGGCGGGACCGAACGCCTGGACGCCGACCCGGTCGCCGACGCCGAAACCGTTCGCGGCGGCGGTGGCCTTGTCGATCACGATCTGGTTGTTGCCGCGCGGCCAGCTTCCTTCGGTCAGCTTGGTCGGGTTGAACGGCTGCCCGGCCGGCGTGACGGAGAAGCCGAGCGTCGGCGCCCCGCCACTCGAGATCACCTTGCCGTCCTTGCCGATCAGCTTCAGCGAGTCAGTGGTCACCGAGCCGGCGGCGAGCGCGACATCCGGCAGCTGCTGCACCTTCGCCAGCAGCGACTCGGGCATCGGCGGCGCCTCGACCGTCGTCCCATTCGCGTTGTCGAAGGCTGCCTTGCCGGTGATCACGATGTCGGCGTTCTTGTACGACTGCGAGAAGATCGTGTCGAAGCCGCTGTTGATCGTGTCCGTGAGGATGTAGGTGCCGCTGATCATCGCGACGCCGAGGATGATCGCGATCGCCGTCAGCAGGGCGCGCACCGGGCGCCCGGCGAGTCCCTTCAGCGCGACCTTCAGCATCAGCTCTGGGTGAGCTCGTCCATCGCGGCGATCACCGCGCTCGCCTCGGCGTTCGGCATGTCGCGGACGATCAGGCCGTCGGCGAGGAACAGGATCCGGTCGGCGATCGCGGCCGCGTACGGGTCGTGCGTGACCATCACGGTCGTCTGGCCGAGCCGCTCGACGGAGCCGCGGAGGAGCTCGAGGATCTCGGCCCCGGTCTTGGAGTCGAGGTTGCCCGTCGGCTCGTCCGCGAAGACCACCGTCGGCCGCGAGATCAGCGCGCGGGCGATGGCGACGCGCTGCTGCTGGCCCCCGGAGAGCTCGGCCGGCCGGTGCTCTCGGCGGTCGGCGAGCCCGACGGTCTTCAGCAGCTCCTCGCGCCAGGCCTTCTCGGGCTTCTCGCCGGCGATCGTCAGCGGCAGGACGATGTTCTCCTCGGCCGTCAGCATCGGCAGCAGGTTGAAGAACTGGAAGACGAAGCCAATGTGCTTGCGGCGCAGCTTCGTGATCTCGTTGTCGCTGAGCTCGCCCAGCTTGGTGCCGGCGATCCAGACCTCGCCGCTCGTCGGGCGGTCGAGCGCGGCGAGGATGTGCATCAAGGTCGACTTGCCGGACCCCGATGGGCCCATTACGGCCGTCAGCTTGCCTTGCTGGACGTCGAGCGAGACCCCGCCCAGCGCCTCGACCGCAGTGTCACCCTCGCCGTAGCGACGGACGAGGTCCTTCGCGGCGACGACTGCGCCCGATGCCCGTTCGGCCACGTCCACGGCTGGTACTGCGGCGGTTTCCATGCTTTCCCCCAACGCTCGGCCCCCCTGATCTCGCGATCAATCCTCTCACCGAAGGTAGCAGGTCGCAATGTTTCTTCGGATACCGTCCGTTCGGTGAGCGCGGTGGCTTTCGACGTCGCGGCGGTACGAGCTCGGTTCTCGGCGCTCGAGAACGAGCTCGTCTTCTTCGACGGGCCCGGCGGGTCGCAGGTGCCCGACGAGGTGATCGCCGCGATCGCCGACTACCTGCGCACCTCGAACGCGAACGTCAGCGGGCCGTACTCGACCAGCCGCCGGACCGAAGAGTTGGTGGACGAGTCGCGCCGGGCCGGCGGCGCGTTCCTCGGCTGCTCGCCGGAGGAGGTCGTCTTCGGGGCGAACATGACCACGCTCAACTTCGCGCTCAGCCGCACCGTCGGCCGCGAGCTGGAGGCGGGCGACGAGATCGTCGTCACGCAGCTGGACCACGACGGCAACGTCTCGCCGTGGCTCGAGCTGGCCCGCGACCTCGACCTGAAGGTACGCGTCGCCGCGATTCGGGACGACACGAGCCTCGACCTCGACGACCTACAGGCGCAGCTCTCCGACCGGACGCGCGTGGTCGCTTTCCCCTGGGCCTCGAACGCGGTCGGCACCCTGGTCGACGTCGCTCGCGTAGCCGAGCTGGCGCATTCGGTCGGCGCACTCGCCTGGGTGGACGCGGTGCACTACGCGCCTCACGGGCCGATCGACGTCGGGGCCGTTGGTGCCGACGTCCTGATCTGCTCGCCCTACAAGTACTTCGGCCCGCACCTCGGGCTCGCGTTCGCGCGGGCCGAGCTGCTCGAGCGCTGGCGGCCGTACAAGGTGCGACCGGCGGCCGAGACGCCGCTCGGGCACAAGTTCGAGACGGGCACGCTGCCGCACGAGCTGCTGGCCGGCTTCGTCGCTGCCGTGCGCTACCTGGATTCGATCGGCTTCGACGCGATCACCGTTCACGAGCGCGAGCTCGGGGAGCGCTTCCTCGCTGGGCTTCCCGGAAGCTGCACGCTCTACGGCCTGCCGACGATGGAGGGCCGCGTGCCCACCTTCTGCTTCAACGTCGAGGGCCTCTCGCCGCTGGAGGCCGCGACCCGGCTCGGCGAGCGCGGCCTCGCGGTCTGGCGCGGGAACTACTACGCGGTCGAGGTGATGGAGCGGCTCGGCCTCTCCGAGGGCGCCGTGCGCGCGGGGATGCTCCACTACAACACGGTGGAAGAAGTCGACCGGCTGCTCGAAGCGCTGCGGGCATTTTGAGCGGGCGAAACGCGGCAATAGACTCGGCGACGTGTTCGTCCGCGCCGCCGCGATCTGCGCACTCGTCGCATTCGTGACGCTGCTGGCCGGTTGGACGCTCGGGGGCCTGGCGCAACCTGCGGCGTACAGCTCCACGCGTGACGACACGTCGGATCTCGGCGCGCTGACCGCCGCGAGCCCGTGGCTGTTCAACCAGCTCGGCGAGAACCTCACGGGCTTGCTGATCGTCGTCTTCGCGGCGGGTCTCTGGCGCGTGCTGAGCCCCGACCTGCTCGGCCGGCTGGGAGCGCTCGCGGTGGCCGTGACAGGCGCCGGCGCCTTCCTCGACGGGATCTTCCGGCTCGATTGCCGCGGCATCGATACGGCGTGCAAAAACGTCTCGTGGCACGCCCACGCGCACAAGGTCGAGTCCGGGATCACTGCTGCGGCCTTTCTGCTCGCACCCTTGGTCCTGGCCTTCGCCTTCCGGCGGATTCCGGGCTGGCACGATGCCTGGCTGCCGACGCTCGCGGTCGTGCCGGCCGTCATCGCCGCCAACGCGGTCTTCTCGGCATGGGGAGATGGGGCCGCGACGCGGGCCGGAACGATCGTCGGCTTCGGCTGGATGGCCTACGTCGCCGTGCTGCTGCTGAGGAACGGCAGGCGGACCTCCTCCGCAACGCCTGCGACCGCGTGAGGCTGCTCGTCCTCGGCGGGACGAAGTTCCTCGGCCGTGCGGCGGTCGAGGCAGCGCTCGCGCGCGGGCATGAGGTGACGCTCTTCAACCGCGGCGAGACGAACCCGGAGCTCTTCCCCGAGGTCGAGAAGCTGCGGGGCGACCGGACGGATCCCGGAAGCCGTAGGCTGCTGAAGGGCCGCGAGTGGGATGCTGTGCTCGACCCGTCCGGCTACATCCCGTCGGTCGTGCGCGCCTCGGCGGAGGGGCTGGCCGACTCGACTGCGCACTACCTGTTCGTCTCGAGCATCTCCGTCTACGCGAGCCTGGCCGCGCCGGTCGACGAGGAGAGCCCGGTGGCAGAGCTCGGCGAGCTTGCCCGACGACAAGCTGACCGAGGACTACTCGAACTACGGGCCGCTGAAGGCGCTCTGCGAGCAGGCCGTGGCCGACGTCTTCGGCGAGCGACAGGCGAGCGTTCGGCCGGGCCTGATCGTCGGCGCCAACGATCCGAGCGGGCGCTTCACGTACTGGCCGCACCGGGTCGCGCGCGGCGGGCGGGTGCTCGCGCCGGCGCCGTCGGAAGGACAGGTGCAGTTCATCGACGCGAAGGACCTCGGCGCCTGGCTCGTCGACCTCTCCGAGCGCCGGGCGGGCGGCGTCTACAACGCGACCCACCCCGGCCGCAGCTTCCGCGAAGTGCTCGAGACCTGCAGCGAGGTGAGCGGCAGCGACGCGACGTTCGAGTGGGTTCCCGCGGACGTGCTCAACGAGCACGAGGTCGGCGAGTGGATGGAGCTCCCGCTCTGGATCTCCGACCCGGACGCGGTCGCGATGCACGAGGTCGACGTCTCCCGCGCGGCCGCGGCCGGCCTCACCTTTCGGCCGCTCGAGCAGACGGTGCGTGACACGCTCGAGCGCGCGGCCACCGTCGACGGCGTCGGGCTGACGCCCGAGCGCGAGGCCGAGCTGCTCGTCGCCGTTACCTGAGCTGCCTCACTTCGACACTTCCGCCGCCCGCGCCCAGCGCGGATCGTCGCGGTGGATCAGGTCTGGGTCGACCCCGCGCGCCTCGGCGAGGTCGAGCGTCAGCAGCTGGAAGCGGACGATGTCGGCCACCGGATGCACGGTCGGGACAAGCGTCGTCTCGCAGCCGAGCTCACGCAAGGCCGCGGCTGCGCCGGCCGCGCGCTCCGCGGCCCGGCCCTCGCCTTCGAGCACGAATGCGCGAACCGACTCGTCGATTGCGGCGAGATGGCCGTGCAGGAGCTGCTCGGTCTCGTGCGCCTCGGCCGCCACGTACGCGCCCTCGCGCAGCTTCAGCACCGCCTCCTGCGCGGTCGGCCAGTCGCGGCCGGCGCCGGCGACGAGCCAGCGCTCGTGCGAGCTGACCGGCTCGCGGTGCTCGAGTGCACGCTCGACGAGACCCGGCAGGCCGGCGACCTCCTCGCCGTGCAGCGCGGCGATCGTCGCGACCGCGCAGGTGTAGCTCGCCGTGTGGCACCAGCTCTTCTCGACCTCCGGCGTCGCCACGACGACCTCGTCCGCGAGCTTTCCGAGCGGGCTGTCGGGCTTGCCGGTCACGAGCCAGACCGGCCCTTCGAAGGCACGCGCCGCCTCGAGCGAGAGCTGTGTGTCGCCCTCGTGGCTGACGACCACCAGCGCGTCCGCCTCGCGCGGTCGCAGCACGAGCTCGAGCGCCTGCTCGGCCCAGCCGCCCGTCTGCGCCGCGTGGAACGAGGTGCCGCAGCCGGTGTGCAGTACGCGTCCCTCGGGCAGCCGCTTGTCGGCCGGAATCGCCCGCAGCCATTCGGGTTGCGCGAAGATCGCGCGCCTCGTCTCTTCCCCCGCCACATGCGGAGCATCTAGCATCGCGGCGATGTTCGTACACCGTGAAGCCGTCCGCTTCCGCGACCTCGACCCGATGGGCCACGTCAACAACGCGGTCTTCCTGACCTACATCGAGTCGGCGCGCGCGGCCTTCCTGCAGCATCTCGGCGCCGTGCAGACCCTCGAAGACCTGGCGATCATCGTCGCGCGAATCGAGATCGACTTCCGGGCGCCGGTCCGCTTCGGCGACGAGGTCGAGGTGAGCGTGCGCGTCAGCCGCTTCGGCGAGAAGAGCTTCGACCTCGAGCACGAGCTGCGCGTCGGCGACACGCTCGCCGCCGAGGCCAAGACCGTGCTCGTCACCTACGACTACGAGCGCCGCGAGCCGGTCGCGATCCCCGAGGCGTGGCGGGAGAAGCTGGCCGCATGAGCGTCTTCGAACGGCACACCCTCGACAACGGCCTGCGCGTCCTGACCGCCGACATGCCGTCGGTGCAGTCGGTCACGTGCATGATCATGCTCGCAGCCGGCTCGCGCTACGAGACCCCGGACACGAACGGGATCGCGCACTTCGCCGAGCACATGTTCTTCAAGGGCACCCAGCGCCGACCGACCGCGCGCGAGATCGGCATGGAGGTCGACGGGCTCGGCGGCGAGTTCAACGCCTTCACGAGCAAGGAGTACACCGGCTACTACGTCAAGTGCGCGGCCGAGTACCGCGACCGCGCGCTCGACGTGCTGGTCGACATGCTCCGCAACTCGAAGTTCGAGAGCGACGAGATCGAGCGCGAGAAGGGCGTGATCGTCGAGGAGATGAACATGTACTACGACACGCCGCGCGACTTCATCGGTGGCGTCTACGACCAGCTCCTCTACGGCGACCAGCCGCTCGGCTGGGACATCATCGGCAAGAAGGAGACCGTGCGCGCGGCCGATCGCGACACGTTCCTCGGCTACGTCGACCGCTGGTACAAGCCCGAGCGGATGGTCGTCGGGCTCGGCGGCAAGCTCGACGGCGACCCGCTCGAGACGGTGCAGCGGCTGCTCGGCGACCTCGAGGCGGCGGAGACTGGGGCGCCGGCAGCGGTCGAGGTCGAGGTCGACGCGGTCCCGCACGTGACCATTCATCGCAAGGAGTCCGACCAGGCCCATCTCTGCCTGGGCGTGCGGAGCTACCCGCTCGACCATCCGGACCGTTACGCGCTGCAGCTGCTCTCGACCGTCCTCGGCACCGGGATGTCGTCGCGGCTCTTCACCGAGGTGCGCGAGCGGCGCGGGCTCGCCTACTACGTCTTCGCCCACAACCAGAGCTACACCGACGCCGGCTCGCTCTACTCACAGGCCGGAGTCGACATCAACCGCGCCGACGAGGCGGTCGAGACGATCGCGCGCGAGTTCCACAAGATCGCCGACGAAGCCGTTCCCGCCGAGGAACTCGAGAAGGCGCGCGCGCTGGCCAAGGGGCGCTTCGTGCTCCGGCTCGAGAACCCGCAGGGGATGACGATGTTCGGGCTCAGCCGCGAGGTGCTCGAGGGCAAGGCTGTCGAGCCGGAGGAGATCACGGCCGGGCTCGACGCGGTCACCGCCGAGGACGTGCAGCGGGTCGCGCAGGACGTGATCGCCTCGGCCGGGATCAACCTCGCGCTGATCGGCCCGTTCGAGGACGCGGCGCCCTTCGAAGAGCTGCTACAGCGTCGCTAGGTCGGCCTCGAGGTGTTCGCGGTCCTCGGCGCCCGTGACGCGACCGGCTAGCTCGCGGGCCGCCGACGCGTGACGCCCCGCCTCGTCCGCTTCGCCGGCGAGCGCATGGGCCCGCGCGAGCGCCTCGTGGGCGTAAGGCAGGTCCCAGTCCTCCATCGCCTCGGGGCTCGCCTCGCAGATCTCCCGGCAGCGGCGCGCGTGGTGCAGCGCCGGCTCGACGCGCCCGAGGACGACATAGACGCGCGAGAGCTGCCACTCGCTCCGCGCCCGGTTCGCGGGCGTGCCGACCTGCGTCCAGTGGTACGCCGACGCGTGCGCCGTGTTGATCAGCTCGTCGTCCTGCTCCGACGTCCGCTCATCCGTCTCCATCAGCGTCCAGGCGCGGTTGAAGAGGTCGACGGCGAGCTGCCGCTCCTCCTCGGGCGTCACTAGTCCTCCTTGGACTGCTCGGAGGTGGCGCGGTCCTGGATCTCGGAGACGACCGCCGGATCGGCCAGCGTGGTCGTGTCACCGAGCTCGCGCTTCTCGGCCACGTCGCGCAGCAGGCGCCGCATGATCTTGCCGCTGCGGGTCTTCGGCAGCTCGGGCGTGAAGACGATGTTCGCGGGCTTGGCGATCGGGCCGATCTTGTCGGCCACATGGCTGCGGAGCTCCTCCAGCATCTCGACCGAACCCTCGTCGCCGCCCTTGAGCGTGACGTAGGCGACGATCGCCTGGCCGGTGCGCTCGTCCTTGCGGCCGCAGACCGCGGCCTCCGCGACCTTCGGGTGGTCGACCAGCGCGCTCTCGACCTCGATCGTCGAGATCCGGTGGCCGGAGACGTTCATCACGTCGTCCACCCGGCCGAGCAGCCAGAAGTCGCCGTCCTCGTCGATCCGGGCGCCGTCGCCGGCGAAGTAGACGTCGGGGTACTTCGACCAGTACGTCTCCTGGTAGCGGTCGTCGTCCTTGTAGATCCCGCGCAGCATCGCCGGCCACGGGCGCCGCAGGACGAGGTAGCCGCCGCCGCCCGGCCCGACCTCGTTGCCCTGCTCGTCGAAGATCGCGGCGTCGACGCCCGGGAAGGGCCTGGTCGCCGAGCCGGGCTTGAGCGTCGTCACACCCGGGAGCGGCGTGATCATGATCATCCCCGTCTCGGTCTGCCACCACGTGTCGACGACCGGGGTGCGGTCGCCCCCGATGTGCTCGCGGTACCAGACCCAGGCCTCGGGGTTGATCGGCTCGCCGACCGAGCCGAGCAATCGCAACGAGGAGAGGTCGTGCTTGCCGGCGTACTCGGGGCCCCACTTCATGTGCGTCCGGATTGCCGTCGGTGCCGTGTAGAGGATGTCCACCTGGTACCGCTCGACGATCGCCCACCAGCGGTCCTTGTCCGGGTAGTTCGGCACGCCCTCGTAGAGCACGCTCGTGGTGCCGTTGCAGAGCGGCCCGTAGACGATGTAGCTGTGCCCGGTGACCCAGCCGATGTCGGCCGCGCACCAGTAGACCGAGTCGGGCTTGACGTCGAAGATGTAGTAGTGGGT
The DNA here is from genome assembly GCA_963717725.1 of uncultured Actinomycetes bacterium. Taxonomy (GTDB): domain Bacteria; phylum Actinomycetota; class Thermoleophilia; order Gaiellales; family Gaiellaceae; genus AC-32. The sequence continues at coordinate 152,767 of CAVQWS010000026.1, read as the reverse complement.
CGAGGCGGTGCCGACGAGGTAGCCGGCGGTGGTGTGGGCGATCCCCTTCGGCTTGGCGGTCGTCCCGCTGGTGTAGAGCAGGTAGAGCAGGTCCTCGGAGTCCATCGGCTCGCACGGGCACGAAGCGGGGTCGTCGGACTCCTCGGCGACGAGCTCGTGCCACCAGCGGTCGCGCTCGTCGTTCCAGTCGACGTCACCGCCGGTGCGCCGCAGGACGACGGCGTGCTCGACGCTCGGGGCGCGTGAGAGCGCCTCGTCGGCGCTGCGCTTGAGCGGCACCTTGCCGCCGCTGCGCAGGCCCTCGTCCTGCGTGATCAGCACCTCGCAGCCCATGTCGTTCAGGCGGTCGGCGAGCGCGTCGGCCGAGAAGCCGCCGAAGACGACGGTGTGCGGCGCGCCGAGCCGCGCGCAGGCAAGCATCGCGACCGGTGCCTCGGGGACCATCCCGAGGTAGATCCCGACCGGCGTGCCCTTCCCGACGCCGAGCTTCTTCAGCGCGTTGGCGAGCTTGACCACCTCGCCCTGCAGGTCGGCGTAGGTGATCGTCCGCCGCTCGTCCTCCGGCTCGCCCTCCCAGTGATAGGCGACCTTGTCTCCCCGGCCGGCCTCGACGTGGCGGTCGACGCAGTTGTAGGCGATGTTCAGCTTGCCGCCGAGGTACCACTTGGCGTAGGGCGGCTTCCACTCGTAGAGCTGCGTGAAGTCCTCGAACCACGAGACGCGCTCCCGCGCCTCGGTCTCCCAGAACTCGTCGAAGTCGCGCTCGTAGATCTCGGGCTGCGCGTTGGCCTGCTCGGCGAACTCCGGCGGCGGCGGGTAGCGCCGCTCCTCCAGGAGGATCGTCTCGATCGCGTGCGCCACTAGGGCTCGAGGTCGTACGGGTAGTCCGTCAGCACCTCGGGCCCGCTCTCGGTCACGAGCACGAGATCCTCGAGCCGGCAGCCGCCGTGGCCGTGGCGGTAGAGGCCCGGCTCGACGGCGATCACGTCGCCGGCGACGAGCTCACCGGGCGCCCGTCCGAGTGTCGGCTCCTCGTGCACCTCGAGCCCGACCCCGTGGCCGAGCGAGTGGTAGAAGCCGTCCTGGAGCACCTCGCCCGACTGCTTCGAGCGCAGCGTCGGGTAGCCGTGCTCCTCGAAGACGTCGCACGTGATCTGGAAGAGGTCGGTGCCAGGGGTACCGGGCTTGGCCGCGGCGACCGAGCGGTCGAGCGCCTCCTTGCAGAGCTTGTGCCACTCGAGCAGCTCGTCGGAAGGCGTGCCGACCACGAAGACGCGCGTCATGTCGGCGAAGCAGCCCGAGTCGCGGTCGCGCGGGAAGAGATCGAGGCAGATCGGCTCGTCGGGCGCGATCGGGCCGGAGCCCATGTCGTGGCCGACGGCGGTCTGCGAGCCGTGCGAGACGATGAACTCATCCGCGAAGGCGCCGTTGGCGGTGAACGCCTGCTCGACAGCCAGCTTGATCCGCTCGCAGGTGAGCTGCTCGCCGTCCAGCATCAGGCTGCCGTTCTGGCGCTCGGCCGCGCGGAGCAGCTCGCGGGCGGCGTCCATCGCGGCCTCGGCGGCGCGCTGGGCCCGCCGGATCCCGGCGATCTCGGCCTCGTTCTTCACGCGCCGGCGCCGGACGAACTGCTCGCGGTCGGCCGTGACCTCGACCCCGTTCGCGCGCAGGTGGTCGGCGACCTGCAGCGGGAAGGTCGAGGGCACGACAGCGCGCTCGATGCCGAAGCGCCGCGTCGCGCGCAGGATCACCTCGAGCTCGATCTCCTCGCGCGGGAGCCCCTGCGCGTAGAGCTCGTCGATCCCGAGCTCCTCGTAGGCCAGCGCGTTCAGCCGCGGCGCCACCTCGGCCAGGCGGTCGAGCTCGAACGAGCTCAGGACGACGTACTGCTCGCCGCCCCGCTCCGCGTAGAGAAATGCGTCCGGAACTGCCAGCGGCACCTCGTGCCGCATCTCCGGCGAGCGGATCGTGTCGGCATAGATGAGGACGTCTGCCACGGCGGCGAGGATCGTACATCTAGACTCGCAAATGGTGGAGGAAGTGCTCCAGAAAGCGCAGTCGCTGATCGCCGGCTATGACGAGGAGCTGGCGCGGGAGCTGCCCGAGGGCGCGGAGATCTTCGACGCGCACGTTCACCTCGGCCACGACATCGACGGCATGACCGGGGTCTACGAGGACCTCGAGCGGATCGGCGAGCACTACGGGATCTCGCGCTGCTTCATGTTCTGCATGGACGAGGTCGACCGTCACCCGGCCTTCCGCGCGGCCAACGACCGCTCGCTCGCCTACGCCGAGCGCTCGGGCGGCCGCTTCATCCCGTTCGTGCGGCTCGATCTCTCCGAGGAGCCGATCGAGGAGGCGGTCCGCTGCCTCGACCTCGGCGCGCGCGGGATCAAGCTGCACCCACGGGCGCAGAAGTTCCTGCTGAACGACGAGCGGCTCGCGCCGGTGTTCAAGCTGGCGGCCGAGCGCAACGTGCCGATTCTGATCCATGGCGGCCGCGGGCTGCCGCCGATCGCCGACCACCTGCGCCGGCTCGTCGACTCGAACCCCGGTGCGCAGCTGATCATCGCCCACGCGGGGATCGCCGACCTGGGCGCGCTCGCGGCCGAGTTCGGCGGCATGGCCGGCGTCTACTTCGACACCTCGGTCTGGAGCCCGATCGACCTCCTCAGCCTCTACCACCTCGTCTCGCCCGAGCAGGTCGTCTACGCCTCGGACTACCCGTACGGGCAGCAGCCGAGCTCGCTGCTGATCGCTCTGCGCACGGCGCAGATCGCGGGGCTCGACGAGGAGCAGCTGCGAGCGATGCTCTACGGCACCGCGAGCCGGATCGCCGACGGCGAGCCGCCGCTCGAGCCCAGCGCGCCGATCGGGAGCAAGACGTTCTCGCAGCCGATGGCCTTCGCGCGCATCCACCAGTACCTCTCGATGGCGACGCCGCTGCTCTGGACGCGCCAGGCCGACACGATCGGCGTCCTCGGGCTGGCGCTGAACGCGACCGCCGACCGGGACGGCCACCAGGAGGAGCGCGACCGGATCCGCGAGCTGCTCGAGGCCGCCCGCGAGCTCTGGCGCGTACTGCCGGAGGTCGACGACGAGGGGGAGCAGCGCATCGTCAGCCGAACGACGTTTCGGCTCGTGCACCTGGCGGACATCCTGGCGGTGACGTCAGGTGCTTAGCCTCAAGGTCAACGGCGCGGTGCTCGAGGCCGACCCGCCGGTCGGGCGAACGCTCGCCGAGACGCTGAGAGACGACCTCGGCCTGACCGGCACGAAGATCGCCTGCGGCGAGGGCCACTGCGGCGCCTGCACGGTGCAGCTCGACGGCGTGCCCGTCCTTTCCTGCATCACGCTCGTGCACACCGTCGGCGAGCGCGAGGTGACGACGATCGAGGGCCTGCGCGACCACGCGCTGGTCGACGCCTTCGTCCGCGCGGACGCGCTCCAGTGCGGGTTCTGCACACCGGGCCAGATCGTCTCGGCGGCCGCGCTCGTCGAGGCCGAGCCCAATCCCACCCCCGAGCGCGTCCGCCACGCGATGGCCGGCAACCTCTGCCGCTGCGGCGCGTACCCGCGAATCGAGGAGGCTGTACTCACGTGGCGCGACTGATCCGGACCGAGAAGGAAGTCGAGGGCAGGTACACCGAGCAGTGGGTCGTGGTCGAAGGCGACGACGACGCGCTCGACCAGTGGCCGCAGGGCCCGGGGGAGGTCGTGGGCCGGCCCGCGCCGAGGCAGGACGGCCACCAGCGGGCGCGGGGCCAGGCGATCTTCACGGCCGACCTCAAGCTGCCGGGCCTGCTCCACACGGCCGTGCTGCGCTCGCCTCACGCGCGCGCGCGCGCGAACAACATCGATTTCAGCCGCGCGCTCGAGCTCCCGGGCGTGCTTGCCGCGGTCGGGCCCGACGAGTGCCACGTGCTGCAAACGGAGCCGCCGTTCCACGGCTCGCCGGTCGCCGCGATTGCCGCCGAGAGCTACGAGCGCGCCCGGGAGGCGCTGGCGCTCGTCGAGGTCGAGTGGGAGGAGCTCGAGCCGCTGCTCGATCCCGAGGAGGCCGTCCGCCAGAAGTCGTTCGTGGACGAGCCGCGCACCTACGAACGCGGTGACGTCGACGCGGGCTTTGCCGAAGCGGACGTGGTCGTCGAGGCCGAGTACCGCACGCAAACCGTTCTGCACAACGCGATGGAGACGCACCAGTCGGTCGCGCGCTGGGAGGGCGACACGCTCGAGATCTACATCTCGACGCAGTTCATCTGGGGAATCCGCGACTCGGTCAGCGAGCAGCTCGGCTTGCCGCCCGACCGCGTGCGCGTGGTCTGCAACTACATGGGCGGCGGCTTCGGCGCGAAGAACGGGCCCGGCGACTACACCTACATCGCGATCGCGCTCGCCGGGAAGACGGGCCGGCCGGTGCGCTGCGCGCTCACCCGGCGCGAGGAGAACCTCGCCACCGGCAACCGCAACGGCACGATCCAGAAACTGCGGGCCGGCGCGCGCTCGGACGGGACGCTCGTCGCGCTCGAGGCCGAGTACGTGAACACGATCGGCTGGTCCGGCTTCTCGGGCCCGACCTACGGGCCGATCGAGATGCTCTACGCCTGCGAGAACGTCCGCACGCAGACCTACGGGACGAAGCTGAACCTGCCGCCGAACGCGGCCTTCCGCGCGCCGGGCTTCGTCGAAGGGACCTTCGGGCTCGAGTGCGTGCTCGACGAGCTGGCCGCGCGCCTGGAGCTCGACCCGCTCGAGCTGCGGCGGCGCAACCACGCCGACAACGACCTGGCCGACGGCCGGCCGTACTCGTCCAAGAAGCTGCTCGAGTGCTACGACCGCGCCGACGAGCACTGGGCGCGGCGCGAGGAAGTGCGCGCGCGCTCCGAGGGCCCGGTTCGACGCGGCACCGGGCTCGCCAGCCAGATCTGGTACGGCGGCGGCGGGCCGCCCTCGTACGCCTGGGTGCGCGTCGGCTCCGACGGCAACGCGGTCGTGCTCACGGCGATGCAGGACATCGGCACGGGCACGCGGACGGCGATGGCACAGATCGCCGCCGAGGAGCTCGGGCTGCCGCTCGAGCGTGTCCGCTGCGAGCTCGGCGACTCGGCGCGCGGGCCGTACGCCTCGATCTCGGCTGGCTCCTCGACCACGCCGTCGATGGGACCGGCGGTACGCGCCGCGGCCGCGGACGCCGCGCGGCAGATCGTCGAGATCGCCGCGCAGCGCCACAACGTCGAGGAGCGCGTGCTCTCGCTCAAGGACGGCAAGATCGTCTCGGCCGACGGGGGCTCCTGGCCGCTGGAGGAAGTGACGGGGCTGCTGGAGGACGCCCAGATCCTCGGGAAGGGCTCCCGAGGGCCGAACCCGACGGGGATGCGCGTGCTCACCTTCGGCGTCCAGGTCGCTGACGTCGCCATCGACGTCGAGACCGGCGAGGTGCGGGTCGAGCGGATCGCGGCGATCCATGACGTCGGCCGCGTGATCAACCCGCTCGGCGCCCAGAGCCAGGTCGAGGGCGGGATCATCCAGGGCGTCGGGCACACGCTCTCCGAGGAGCGCCTCGTCGACCCCGCCAGCGGCCGCGTGCTGACGCAGACGCTCGACACCTACAAGCTGCCGACGATCGCCGACGTGCCGGAGATAGTCGTCGAGCTACTCGACATTCCGGACGAGCACTTGACCAACCTCGGCTCGAAGGGTCTCGGCGAGCCGCCGATCGTGCCCACGGCTGCGGCGATCGTGAATGCGATCCGCGATGCCACGGGCGCCGACGTGCGCTCGCTCCCCGTGACCCGCGAGGAGATGCTGCGGGCGCTGGCCGAGGCCCGCGAGCGGGAGAAGCTTGCAGCTGCTCCAGCCTGAGTCGCTCGACGCCGCCACGGCGGCGCTCGGCAACGGCTCGGTCGCGCTCGCGGGCGGTACCGAGCTCGTGCCGCTGCTGCGCTCGCGTCTCGTGGAGGCGGACACGCTGGTCGACGTCCGCGGCGTCGTCCCGCGAGGCGTGCAGGGCACGACAATCGGTGCGGGCACGACGCTGGCCGAGCTCGAGGCCGACCCGGAGATCCCGGTTGCGCTGCGCGAGGCCTGCACGCTGGCGTCCTCGCCGCAGCTCCGCTCGATGGGGACGATCGGCGGCAACCTGCTGCAGGCGACGCGCTGCTGGTACTGGCGACTCAACTACCCGTGCTTCCTGCACGGGGGCTCGACCTGCCATGCGCGCGAGGGCGCGCACCGGGAGCATGCAATCTTCGGCAACGAGCACTGCGCGTCGGCGCACCCGTCCGACCCGGCCGCGGCGCTGCTCGCGCTCGGGGCGACGCTGCGCACCGACCGGCGCGAGCTGCTGGTCGCCGACCTCTACCGGCTGCCGACCGACGACGACCGCGACGTGACCGCACTCGAGCCTGGGGAGCTGATCCTCGAGCTCGAGGTGCCGCAGCCTGAGGCGAGCACGTATCTGAAGGCGATGGAGCGCAACCGCTTCTCGTTCGCGCTCGTCGGGGTCGCAGCCGCGCGCAGCGGCGGCGAGACGCGCCTGGCGCTCGCCGGCGTGGCGCCGATCCCGTGGCTGCTCGCCGGGCCGGACGAGCTCGACCGCGCCACTCCGCTCCCGGGCACCGCGTACAAGGTCGACCTCGCGCGGCCGCTCGTACGACGGGCGCTCGAAGCGCTCGGCTGATGATCTGGGCCGTCGTGCTGGCGGCCGGCGCGTCGAGCCGGTTCGGCTCGCCCAAGCAGACGCTGCTGCTCGAGCCCGTGCTCGATCGCGTCCGCGCGAGCTCGGTGGCCGACGTGCTCGTCGTGCTCGGCGCCTACGAGCTCGAGAGCTCCGCGCGCACCGTCCGCTGCCCCGACTGGGAGCGCGGGCCCGGCGCCTCCTTGCGCTGTGGGCTCGCGGCGCTGCCGGCGGAAGCCGAGGCCGCGGTGGTCGTGCTCGGCGACGGGCCAGGGCTCGACCCGGCCGCGATCGACCGCGTGATCGCCGCCTGGCGCGAACAGCCCGCGCCGGTGGTCGCGGCCACCTACGAGGGCATCCGGCTGCATCCGGTCCTGGTCGCACGCGAGGTTTGGCCGCAAATTCCGGACGAGGGCGCGAAGAATCTCGACGCCGTCCTCGTGGCCTGCGACGATCTATCCCCTCCAGGAGATGTCGATTTCGCCGATGAGGTGCCTGAGAGACTGAAGCCGTGGAGCTCGCCAGACCCCTAGCCGCTGAATCGCCGGCGCAGACCTCGCCGCTGACGACGCTGCGCCTGCAGCGCAAGCTGACGATCGAGCAGGCCGCCAAGCGCGCCGCGCTCTGGCCCGAGCAGCTCGAGTGGATCGAGGAAGGCAAGCTCTACCGCTTCCAGGGCCAGCACACCGCCGTGCTGGCGCTGCTGCGCTACGCGACCGCGCTCGGGATCGACCACCGTGAGGCGCGCCGGCTCTCGGGGATGCCGGTCGAGCCGCCGGCACGGCGACCGGTCGGGCGCTGGGTTGCGGCCGGAGTGGCCGCCGCGGTCCTCGTCGCAGTCACGGTCGCGCTCGCGATCGGGCTCGGCGGCGGCAACAGCCCGTCGGCCGCGCAACTGCACGCCTCGACGCTGCCAGCGCCCTGGAAGGTGTCGATCGACGTCCTCAACGGCAGCGGCGACATCAACTACACGCGCCGCGTGGCGAGCAGGATCGGCTCCTTCGGCTACCGCATTCAGCACGTCACACGCGCGAACCGGTTCGACTACAAGGAGACCTCGGTCTACTTCGAGCCCGGCGGCGGCGCGCTGGCCCAGCGCCTGGCCGGGCAGCTCGGCGGCGTCACCACGCACCCGCTACCCGGCGGGAAGAACAAGCGCCGACTGGTCGTGATCGCCGGCCCCGCGCACGCGACCGGCTAGAAGAGCGAGGTACGCAGCTCGGCGAGCTTCTGCTTCAGGTCGGGCGGCATCTCCTCGACCGCGGCCTGCCTGACGAACTGGCGCAGGTTCTCCTCGAAGCGGTAGCGCTTGCGGCAGTAGGAGCAGCCGTCGAGGTGCAGCTCCGCCTCCGCGCGCTCGGCGTCGGAGAGCTCCCGGTCGAGGTAGGGCTGCAGGAGCTCCTCGCACTTGTCACAGGGATCGACTTCCGCGTACGCCATCAGGCGCTTTGCACCGCCTCGTCTGCCAGCTCGCGTTTCAGGATACGCCGCCCACGATGGAGGCGGGACATGACGGTGCCGATCGGGATCTCGAGGATCTGCGCCGCGTCGGCGTAGCTGAAGTCGCCGATGTCGACGAGCACGACCACGTCGCGAAAGTCGTGCGGAACGGCCGACAGCGCCGCGACCACGTCGTCCTGCGAGAGCCGCTCGTCGACGCGATCCTGGCCGGCGTTCGGCTCACGGCCTGCCTCCTCGAGCCGGTTGTAGAGGTAGTAGTCGCCTTCCTCGAGCGGCTGCAGGTCGGGCGAGCGCTGCTGCTTGCGGCCGCGGTCGATGTTCAGGTTGGTGAGGATCCGCAGCAGCCACGCGCGCAGGTTCGTCCCCGGCGTGTAGGAACGCCAGGCCCGGAACGCACGCGCATAGGTCTCCTGCATTAGGTCTTCCGCCTCCTCACGGGTGGACACCAAGCGCCGCGCCACGCGGTAGACCTGGTCTGCGAGATCGAGCGCCTCCTCCTCGAAGCGCACCCGGTCGCGAGCCTCTTCGGCCAGCTTCCTCGGATCCGCTTCTGGAGTGGTCTCGCCCATCGCGGCCACCCTAGCAATCGTCTCTGTCTGTGCTTGGAACGCCCGCAGGCCGCTCCCCATTCCCGTTTCCGACCGGGCCGCGTGGGTACGAGTCGCTCATGGAAGGCTACGGAGTGATCGGAAGCGACGGAGGCAAGCTCGGCCACGTGGTCGCGGTCGAGGGCGATTTGCTCGTCCTCGAGGAGGGGCACCTGCGCAGGACGCGGTACGCGATCCCGAAGGCGTTCGCCCATCCGGACGACCAGGAGCAGGTCGTGCGGGTGACCGTCTCGAAAGAGCTCGTCGAGGACTCGCCGCCGGTCAAGAACGGCGACCTCGACCACCAGGCGGTCGCCGCGCACTACGGGCTCGCCGAGAGCTACCAGGAGGGGACGCCGGACAACGCGGCCAAGGGCGCGGAGCAGGAGAAGCTACGGGCAGGCGTCGAGCCGGCGCCGAAGCAGCGCGCCGAGAGCCGTGAGGGCCGGGAGACCGGCGTTCGCGGGCGGCAGATCATCCCGCCCGATCCGCACGACCCGCTCTAGACGGCTTCGAGCTCGGGGAAGCCGGCCCTGGCCATCGCGGCCAGGATCGCCTCGCGGTCGGTCTGCTCGTCGTCCCACTGCAGCTGCACCTGGCCCATCAGGTTCGCGTTCGCGAGCTCGAGGCCCTCGTGGCCGCGAAGCGCGCCGGCGAGGCGGCCGACGCAGCGCTCGCAACGAACGCCGCTGACCTGGATCGTCTCGGTACGAGTCGCCATCTAGCTCGATCGTAGCGTTCGCTCCGCGGTGTCCGCGGCGACGGCCTTGAGGCCCTGTTCGCGCCCGACCTCGAGCTGGCGGTCGCCCTCGCAGCTGCGCGGGTCGATCACCGCCAGCGCCTCGGCGCTGCCGAGCTCCTGCACGGCCGGCTCGATCAGCGCGAGCAGCTCGTGGGTCAGCTCCTCGACGCCGACGAGGCGTTCGCCGTCGGGATGGATCAGCTCCGCCCTCGGCCCGAAGCGCAGCGCGGCCCAGCGGTTCTGCGCGTAGTCGCCCCGATTGGCCGGCGCTTGCGGCTCGCCTTCGAGCACGATCACGCAGAGCGCCTGCAGGAGGGCGGCGAAGGCGGCGGTGTGCTCGACCGCGGTCGGCTGGTCGGGCGCGCGCACCTCCAGCGTGCCGAAGCGCGGGTGCGGCCGGATGTCCCACCAGAAGCGTGTATAGCCGTCGGCCAGCCCGATCCGGACGAAGCGCTCGACGAACGCCTCCCACTCCGCGTAGGACTCGAAGACCGGCGGCGCCGAAGCGCGGGGCAGCTGCGCGAGCACCTCGGCCCGCGCCGAGGCGAGGCCCGTCTCCTCGCCCGCCAGGTAGGGCGAGTTCGCCGACAGCGCGAGCACGAGCGGCAGCCAGGGCAGGACGCCTTCCAGCGCGCGCATGCACTCCTCCGGCCCCGGCATCCCCACGTGCACGTGCAGGCCGCAGACGCCCTGCCGCCTGGCCGTGACGCCGGCGTACTCGACGAACTCGCGGTAGCGCGGGTCGGGCGCGATGTCCTGCGCCTCGGGGAGGCTGAACGGGTGCGTCCCCGCGGCCGCGATCCGCAGTCCGCCCGCCCGCGCTCCTTCCTCCGCCGCAGCGCGCAGCTGACTCAGCGCGGCGAGCACGTCCTGCGACGTGTCGCACACGTCCGTCGCCAGCTCGACCACCGAGGCGAGCAGCTCCATCTTCAGCTCACCCGGCAGCTCGTGTCCTTCGACCGCCGCGAGCAACGGCTCCACCCCGGACGCGAGCGCCAGCGTGTCCGCGTCGAGGATCATCACTTCCTCCTCGAGCCCAAGCGACCAGGGGGCGCTCCCGCCGAAATGCTGCTCGATCAAGGGCCGTACGCTAGCCGCGCTATGGGTTCCACGAGCCGCGCAGGAAGCGGGCTACGTAGAGCAGCATCGCCAGGAACGCGCCGACGAGGAGCAGGTAGACGCCCAGCCCGAGCCACGCGAGACCGCCGCCTCCACCCTCGCCGCCGCCGAGCGGGCCTGGGAGCGTCGGCGGCTTGAAGATCGCACCGAGCACGCTGCCGCGGGATCCCCCGTCGGCCTTCGAGGCTTCGCCGGCTGCGCTCTCGTCGCCGCCTCCGCGGCCGGCTGCTCGTGGGTCGACCGCGGCCGCCGGCAAGGAAAGCGACGATCCCGGCGCCGTGCAGGCAACCCCGACAGGCGCACCGCGCTGCGCCTTCGTCAGATGCCGGCCGGGGCGGACGATCTCGACGGCCACGCGACCGACACGCTTGTGGCTCCTCCCGCGGACGACGACGACGTCGATCATGTATCGACCGGGAGCGAGGGGCCGGCCGTGGACACGTCCGGTGAAGCGAACGCGGTTCATGCCCTTTACGCCGGCCACTCGCTTCCGACCGAGGACCTCACACGCGCCGGCGGCGGACCGCACGACCAGCAGCACCTTGCCGGCCCTCCTGAGCCGGAAGCTGATCACCGTGCCGCGTCGCGCCGCTGGGCCGCGCGCGGAGAAGCGCGTCCTCGTCACGCGAACGCTGCGAGCCAGTGCGGAACGCCTGGCCGCCTCGGTGCGGGGCGCGCTGCCCGTGGTTGACTCGGAAGCCGGGGTCGTAGGCGGCGCGGCACCAGGTCCTGGCGTGCCCGGCGGCGGGGCGAGGCCGGGAAGAGGAGGCGCCGGAGGCAGTGCAGGCGGCGGAGGCGGTGGTGGAAGCAGCGGAGGAGGAGGCAGCGGCGGCAGCGGCGGTGGAGGCGGCAACGGCGGAGGCGGCGGAGCCGTGACTGTGGGCAGCGTGGGCAGCGTCAAGGTCGGCAGCAGATCGCCGTTCGCCGGCCCGGTCAGGACCACGGCAGCGAAGAGCCCTGCGCAGCCCGCCAACGCGAGAAAAATGAGTCGCCGCATGTCGTACCTCCCGCCATGTCAACGCGCGGGTCGTGCGTTTCGTTACGCCGTCAGCCGAGGACGAGGCTGGTCGTGCCGGAGGGGATCGAGCGCGCCTTCCCGTTGAGCGTGATGTCGACGTTCCCGGCGGCGCCCAGCTCGAGCCAGATCCGGCGGGCGCGCAGCGTTACCTGCTCGCCGCTTTGGATCACTCGCTCGATCAGAACCGGCCCCTCAGCCGACCCGGCGTGCGCCGCGACCGGGCAGTCATCCCGTGTGGCTGCAATTCGGACGCTGGCCGCCTTCGGCGCCTACGAGGCATGAACTGGGGTTCTCGCCGGGGGGCGCAGTCACCTTCCGCGCCGCGGCCTCGTCAGCCCGAGTGCCAGTCGCGGAAGGCGTCCAGCAGCGTGCGCTCGGCTTCGGGCGACAGCGACTCGGGCGTCAGCCGCCCGGTGAGCTCGATCGTCTCGCGGATCTGCTCGAGATAGGCCGCGCAACCAGTGCAGCGGCCGATGTGGTCCTCAAAGCGGGCCGTGTCCTCAGGCGAGAGCGCCCCCTCGAGGTAGTCGGTCACCAGCTCGACGAACTCCTGGCAACTGAGTTGTTCGAAAACCACGCTCATGCCTGCTCCAGGTACAAGTCCAACGCTTCCCGCACCTTTGCACGGGCGCGGTGCAGCAACACACGTTGATTGGTCTCGCTCAGGTCGAGAGCGTTACGGACCTCCTCGCTCGACCAGCCTTCGATGTCGCGCAGCGAGATGACCGCCCGTTGCGTGGCCGGCAGCGCCTCGATCGCCTCGGCCAGCCGAGCGCGCGTCTCGGCGGCGACCAGCGCCTCCTCGGGCCAGGCGACCGGCTTGACCACCCAGTGCCCGGGCCAGCGCGGATGCTCGGGGTCGAGGAAGCGATCGGCATCGACTGCCGCCTCGGGCACGCGCCCCGGATCCTGCAGCGCCGAGAACGGCAGCGTGCGCCCGTCGCGAACGGCACGGGTCTTGGCGATGTTGGTCAGGATCCGGAAGATCCACGTCTTCAGCGATGAGCGGCCCTCGAAGCGGTCGAGGCCGTTGAGCACGGCGAGCCACGTCTCCTGTGCGACTTCCTCGGCGGCCGCCTGCGTAGAGACGTACATGCGCGCCACCCGCACGAGCGACGGGTTGTACTCACGCACGAGCGCCGCAAAGGCTTCTTCGTCTCCCGCCCGCAGCGCTTCGAGAAGCTGCGACTCGGCCACTGCCACGCCAGGACTGTAACGGCGCGCTCTCAGGGGAGACAATGCGCCTCGTGATCGACCGATTCGACCTGGTGGTGCTCGGCGGCGGCTCCGCTGCACGCGACGCCGCGATGATGGCGATGCGCGATTACGACGCGCGCGTGGCCCTGGTCGAGCGCGAGCGCTGGGGCGGCAGTTGCCCCAACGTCGCCTGCTCGCCGACCAAGGCCTATCTCGTCGCGGCGGAGCTGGCGCACGACGTCACGAGGCGGGCGCCGGTGCTCGGGATCGAGACGGGGCCGGCCCGGGTCGACCTCGCTCGCGTTCGCGAGTGGAAGGAGTCGCTGAAGCGCTCGCAGGAAGAGTGGGTGCGCGACCTCGAAGGCTCGGGCTTCACGGCCGTCACCGGGCAGGCGACGTTTACCGGGCCGAAGACGTTGCGCGTCGGCGAACGGGAGCTGGATGCCGACCGGGTTCTGGTCGCGACCGGCTCGCGCACGGCAGTGCCCCCCGTCGAGGGGATCGACGAGATCGACTGGCTCGACCACGTCTCCGCGCTCGACCTGGACGAGGTGCCGCGCTCGCTGCTCGTCGTCGGGGGCGGCGCGGTCGGGCTCGAGTTCGGCCAGGCGTTCGCGCGCTTCGGCGCCCGGGTGCGGATCGCCGAGGCGGCCGAGCGGATCGCCCCGCTCGCGGATGCCGAGTCCTCCGCGACGCTCGCGGCAGCGCTCGAGGCCGACGGGATCGAGCTCGCGACGAACGTCTTCGTGCAGCGACTGCGGCAGGAGGGCGACGAGGTGGTCGCGACGATCGCGCCGCGCGACGGCTCGGATCCGTACGAGCGGCGCGCGCGGCGGGTGCTGCTCGCGTCAGGCCGCGTGCCGAACGTCGAAGAGCTCGACCTCGAGGCCGCCGGCGTCGAGACGACCAGGAGCGGGATCACCGTGGACGAGCACCTGCGCACCTCGGCCGCCGGGATCTGGGCGGCAGGCGACGTGACGGCCGTCGCGCAGTTCACGCCGATCGCCCAGTACCAAGCCCGCGTCGCGGTGGCCGACATGTTCGGCGACGACGCGCCGGGCGCCGACTACTCCGTGCTCCCGACCTCGATCTTCACCGACCCGGAGCTCGGCGGTGTCGGCCTCACCGAGGAGCAGGCGCGAGAGCAGGGCCACGACGTCGGCGTTGTGCGCAACCAGCGCGTCAAGCGGTTCCAGTTCGTTGGCGCCGAGCACGGGCTGTTCAAAATCGTCTTCGACCGCGGCAGCCGGAAAGTGCTCGGCCTCCACGTCGTTTCGCGCAGCGCCAGCGAGATCGTGCAGGGGTTCTCACTGGGCCTGCGCCTCGGTGCGACGGTCGACGACCTGGCGATGATGCACCACGTCTTCCCGACCTTCGGCGAGGGTGTCAAGGCCGCCGCCGAGCGGGCCGTCCCGTCGATGGCCGACCTGGTCGACTCAGCGTTCATGGACTGATCGCGTTGCAGAAAGGAGGGCTCGGCGCGGCGTCGCACGTCCTCGGGGTGCGATGGCCGTTCTGAGCAAGGTCGCAGGGAGTGCGCGTAGCCGGAGGCTACGGGTGCGACTGAGGACACCGCCTCGGGGCGGGCAGCGCGGCCCGAGGACCTCAGCGACGTCGCGTCGTGCCCTCCAAGAAACAAGAAGGAGGCCGGGGCAGGCTTCCGGCCTCCTTCTTTCGATCCCGGCGCGCCGTGCTGGCGAACGGCGCGGCCGGGAACCAGGCCCCAGGGGGTTGGGGCCAACTGAACGGTCAGCCACGGGAGATCGGCTGCCGTCCCAACTTGACTGTCACGGTGCGTTTTCCGTCTCCGCGGTACACCTCGAGCTCCGCGTCGTCGCCCGGCTGCTTCTGCCCGATCACGTCGCGGAGCTGGTCGAGCGAGTAGAGCGGCGTCGAGTCGATCTTCGTGATCAGGTCGCCGCCGAGCGCGTACGTCTCGCCGGCTAGCGTCGCGTTGCCTGTCCCCGCGTGCAGACCGGCCTTGGCGGCCCCGCTGCCGGGCTGGACGCTCGCGACAAGCAGGCCGTGCATCGCGGGCAGGTGGAAGAGCTTGGCCGCGGTCTGCGAGATCGGCTGCACCGAGATGCCAAGGTACGCGTGCTCGGCGTGCCCGCTCTTGATGATCTGCGCCGCGACCGTCTTGACGGTGTTGATCGGAACCGCGAAGCCGATCCCGACGTTGCCGCTCGCGCCCGAGTCGCCCGCCGCGATCTGGCAGTTGACGCCGATCACGTCGCCGCGGGCGTCGAGCAGCGGCCCGCCCGAGTTGCCCTTGTTCAGGGCGGCATCGGTCTGGATCACGTGGTCGATCGAGTAGCTGTTCGGCGCGCGGATCACGCGTTGCAGCGCACTGACGATTCCGGCCGTGACGGTGCGGTCGTAGCCGAACGGATTGCCGATCGCGACGACCGAGTCACCGACACGGACGGCGTCCGAGTTGCCGAGGGCGAGCGGGGTCAGCGCCCGCGCATGCGTGTCCACCTGCAGGACCGCGATGTCCGTGGACGCATCGGCGCCGACGAGCTTCGCCTTCATGCTTTCGTTGTTCGAGAAGCTGACCTCGACCGAGCGCGCGTGCTCGACCACGTGGTAGTTCGTGACGATATGACCGGCCTTGTCGATCACGAAGCCGGAGCCGAGCGCCTGGGACTTCTGCTGCGCCGGGAACGCGAAGCCGAAGGGGTCGACGCCCGGGGTCGAGACGACCTGCGTCGCGGTCACCTGGACGACCCCGGGCGCTGCGTGCTTGTAGATCGCGTTCACGGAGAGGGCACCGGTCCTGGCGGCCGCCGGCTCGTTCAGCGAGATGGGCGAAGGGAGTGGCGCGGCGACCTCGCGCACGGTCGTGGTCGAGTCGAGCCCGCCGACGAGCGCGGCGCCGCCGAGGGCGAGGGCTCCGCCCAGCGCGGCCGCGGCCACGAGCCCGGCTGCGTAGATCACCCGCATGCGTCCTGCCACGGACCGCGTTATATCCGGGTCGTGTTCAACCCCCGTTGCGCGGCGTTAAGCCTCGGTTAAGCCACTCCGCTCGAGGATCGCTCGCAACCATGCGGCGTGCAGGCATCCGAGCGGCGTCTTGGTACCCCACCTGGTACCCCTGCTCGGTTCAGGAGGCCAAGACGGCCGAGTACTCGATTGAGGAAACCACGGCGACCGGAGCATCGCCGAACGCCTGCCCGGTGTCTACGTCGGCGACGAGGGGTGAGAACGCGCTCCGTGCTCGGAGCTGGTTCGACCGGCACTAGTCCGTTGCCGTTCGCCTGCGGCTCCTCGACGAGGCTCGGGTGAACGCAGCCGTTGCCGATCTCCTCGAGGAGCGCGTCATTGGCAGGCTTGACCTCGACGCCCTCGCCCCAGGGTCGTCCCGAGCCGGAAAGTGCGAGCCGGGCGAGCTAGTCGCCCCAGGTGCGCGCGAAGGCGCCGCGCGTGGAGTAGACGCCGGCGACGTAGAACCGCATTCCGACCGGATAGGCAGCGCAGGCCGATCGGATCGAGCGCGCGGCTCGCTCTGGTGCGCCCAGAGGAGCCGAGCGACCGCAGTGGGGCCACCCCCCTAATTCCCGCTCGGCTCCAACCCCGGATACTACCTCCGGACGAGGCGAAAGAGACGTCCGACTTATACGAAGTGGAGCCGGAGCGTGGCGCCTTCCTACTGCGGCTAAGGAACGCGCCCCTCATAGGGGGGAGGATGAGGTGCTCCGGCTCCAGTTGCCGCAGGACTGGGCGGCTTCCACCGTATCGCTGGGTAAGCCGAACTTCCAGCGATCCTCTATCCGATGCTGCCTCCGAACCCGTCTAAGCCTGCGATGTCCTCAACCACGAGCACAGGCGGCGCATCGCCGTCCACGTCTCGCAAGGCCACGACTCGCAGCATGCGCTTGCCCAGCGCGATTGTGTCTCCCGGCTTCCAATTCGGAACCGCCGCGCTCAGCGTTGGCGGCTCGGCCGGCTCGCCCTCGACCGTTTCCAACCTGAACAGGAACCCAGCCATCCGGTCTTCCCTCCCTCTCGGCTGGGGCCGGACGGCTAGCTGAGCATAATGGGCCAGACGCCCCGGCATCCCCAAGACACCGGACTGGCCGTGCGCCTGACCCGTTGTCTAAGACGAGCGCTAGCCAGCGGCTGTGCTGACCCAAGCGGACCATCTTCAGGCCTGCTCACTGGAGCGGGCGGCACGGGCCCACCCGCGACGCAAGAACGAGACGTTGATCGCGTCTGCTTAGGTGGCCGCGCCCGTCTTGGCGTTGAGGGCCGTGACTGGCCAATCCCGCGGTCCCTCGCGGACGCGGCCACGCAGGATGACGGCGAAGTAGCTCTCGCGGGGAACCGACGAACCGCGGCGGCTGTCCCCGCAAGTCAGGACAAAAGTTGGGTCGCCTCGACCCTGTAGGTGACGTTCGTGTTCGCGCTCGTTACGACTCTCAGCCGCTTGACGAAGCGCGGCGGGGCCTTGTTACCGGCAGGCCCTCCTCCCCCGAGAGCCAGAGGACCGACGAGACGCCCGTGGTCGCGGGAGAAACGACAACCGGGATCGCCGCGGGCGATCGGAGGCTGCGCTTACGCAGGCCAGGTCGAAAAGCTGGCCGACCCGTCGGCAACAGTGTCGCCGTCGAGCGAGCCCTGCACCTTCCAACTGATCGCCGGCGTCGCGCCACCTAGTTCGCTGACGAGCACGAAGCCAACCTTGCGCGTGGCCGGGCTGACCCGGAACGAGGCGTGGGTGTTGTTGCCGGTGCTTCCACCCCGCGATCCCGCTCGGCCACGTCCGCGACTTCGCTCGCCACGCGGACCTAGCCACCACGCAGGGCTGCGTCCACAAGATCGAGAGCGAGAAGGTCACGACGGCGCTCGGCGAGGCACTGACCGGGTAGCCCCTTGGTACCCACCGGGTACCCCTTCACCCCTGAGAAGCATGAGGCCCGCTGATGCGGGCCTCACGCTTTCGGCGTAACGGTGCGGCTTCGTGTCAGACCAGCTCAGAACGGCTCAGCCATACGCTTACGCCTCGGTTAAGCCGGTTCCCGTAACCGATCGGCGGGGTGCGCCGTTACTCATCCGACAACAACCGCCGAAGGGGGCTCCACCGTGTCGATTCTCTGGATCATCCTGATTGTCGTGCTCGTCCTCCTGCTGCTCGGGTTCTTCTCGCGCGGCCGCTGGTAGGACTCGACTGACACACAACTAGGCCGCCCGGCACTTGCCGGGCGGCCTCCCTGACGCGATCCTGATGGGGTGGATCGCGCCGGCGTTCTCAACATCCTGGCCAGGGCCGACGGCTCGGCCGACCTGCCCCGCATGGGCGGCATGGCTCGCGCCGACGGCGTGGTGATCGCGAGTGCCGACCACTGGGCATTCGCGGCTCGCGACGGCAGCGTGCGCGAGGGCTCGATGCCGCAGCCGCCCGAGGCGCTGCGCCGCATCCCGCTCGTGCGCGGGCTGATCAGGCTCTTCTCGGCGCTGGCACCGCTCTTCCGCGGCGCCGGAGTCGCCGGGCGCGGCGAGCGACTGCTGCTCGTCGCCGCCCTGCTCGCACCCCTCTCGCTGATCGTCCTGCCCCAGTCGGCCTCGCTGCCGCTCGGGATCGGGACGGCGGTCATCCTGCTCGCCTGGATGCTGCGCGGCCGCACGCTCTTCCTGCACGGCGCCGAGCACCGCGCGATCACGGCCGCGGAGGAGCGGCGGCTGGTCGCGACCTGGAGCGCCGAGGCGAAGCCCTCGCGCTTCGCGCCTCGCTGCGGGACGAACTTCGCCGCGCTGGTGGTGCCGGTCTCGATCGCGTTCGACCGCTTCTGGCCGGTCGCACCTGCGCTCTACACGCCCTTCGCCGTCTCGCTGCTCTCGCTGGCGCTGACGATGGAGCTCTGGCAGCTCGTCCAGACCTCGCGCTCCCGCTTCGCGCAGGTCTTTCTGCTTCCGGGACTTGCGCTGCAGCGCGTGACCACGCGCGAACCCTCGGACGAGGAGACGCAGCTCGCGCTGACCGCGGTTGCAGCGGTTCTGCGGCATGAACTAGCGTAGGGATAAAGGATTCGGCGCGTCTGCGCCGATAGAGAACGGAAGATGCCGCCCGTCTACCGTGGCCATTTCGGCAAGCCTCAGGCCGAGCGCCTGCTTTGGCGTGCGGGCTTCGGCCCCCGCCCCGGCGAGGCCGAGCGCCTCGCGAAGCTCGGGCTCGAGGGCGCGGTCCATGCCCTCATGCGGCCCGGCCGCGACCGCCTGAAGGGTCCGCGGCCGCACGACGACCGAGGACGGAAGCTCTCGCCCTACGACCGCTGGGGCCACGACCAGCTCTGGTGGCTCGACCGGATGGTCCGGACGAGCAAGCCCCTGCACGAGCGCATGACGCTCGTCTGGCACGACTGGTTCGCCACCTCGCGCGACGGCGTCGGCCCGGCGAAGCTGATGCTGCGCCAGAACCAGCTCTTCCGCCGGGTGGGCCTGAGCTCGTTCCCCGGCCTCTTGGCTGGAGGTCACGCGCGACCCCGCGATGCTGCTCTGGCTTTCAGGCGTCGACAACGAGAAGGGCTCGCCGAACGAGAACTACGCGCGCGAGCTGATGGAGCTGTTCACGCTCGGCGCCGACCGCGGCGCGTACACCGAGCACGACGTTCGCGAGCAAGCCCGGGCGCTGACCGGCTTCCGCTACACGTGGAACAACAAGCTCGGCCCGGTTCGCTTCCGGTACGACCCGAAGCGTCACGACACCGGCTCGAAGCGCATCTTCGGCAAGCGCGGCCACTTCGACTGGCGCGACTCGTGCCGCCTCTGCGTCCACCACCGGAAGCACCCGTCGTTCTTTGTGACGAAGCTCTGGGGCTACTTCGTGCCGGTGCCGCCGAGCGCGGGCACCCGGCGCTCGCTCGAGCACCTCTACGTCCACAGCGGCTACGAGATCGCGCCGGTCGTCGGCGCGATCCTGCGCCACCCCGCGCTCTACACCGGGCCGCGCATGGTCAAGTCGCCGGCGCTCTACCTCGCCGGCCTGTTGCGCGGGCTCGGCCGCGGGATCGACACCGAAGCCTGGACCTGGCTGCTCCAGCTCGCCGGCCAGCAGCTCTTCTACCCGCCGAACGTCGCCGGCTGGGACGACTCGCGCTGGCTCGACACGGCCACCTTCCGCGCGCGCTGGGAGATCGCGGGCTATGCGATCCGGCCGAAGGTCCTGAAGGAGTCGGCGAAGCACGTGCCGGGCAAGCCCGACAAGCTGGTCGAGCGCGCCCGCGCGCTGCTGGGGGAGCCGACGCTCACCGGGCAGACCGAGGCGGCGCTGGCGAGCTTCGCCAGGCACGCGCTCCGCGATGCCGACTCCCACTGGAAGAAGCAGCAGTACCCGCCGCTGATCGAGAACGCTCTGCGGCAGCTGCTCGCCACCGCCCCCGACCTGCAGACCTGCTGATGAGCCGTTCCTGCCACCACTGCGACGAGTTCACGCGCGTCTCCCTGCTCCGGCGTGGCGCCGCCGAGGCCGGCCGCGGGCTGCCCGCGATCGAGCCCGGCATGCCGGCGCCCGCGGGCACGGGCCTCGACCGGCGCAGCTTCGTCTCGGGCGCGCTCGGCCTTGCGCTCTCGGTCTACGGGCTCGGCAAGCTGCGGCTGTTCGAGGACGGGATCGCGCAGGCAGCCTCGGGGCCCGCGCAGCCGGTGCTCGTCTCCGTCTTCCTGCCCGGCGGCGCCGATTCGCTGTCGGTGCTCTACCCGGCGCTCGACCCGAACTACAGGAAGCTGCGCCCGACGCTGGCGCTGCCCGATGCGGCCGGCCCTGCCTTCTCGGAGGACACCCGCCTGCACTGGCACCCGAAGCTGCAGCCGCTGGCGACACTGCACGGCGAGGGCAAGGTCTCGGTCATGCCGGCGATCGGTTACACGCACCCCGACCAGTCGCACTTCACCTCGCGCCACTTCTGGGAGGTCGGCGCGACCGATTCGCGCCTGGCGAGCGGCTGGATGGGCCGCTACCTCGACCACCACGGGACGAACGACAACCCGCTGCAGGGGCTCTCGCTCGACTACCAGCTCCAGCCCGCGCTGGCCTCGACCAAGGTGCCGGTCGCCTCGCTGGCCGCGCCCAACCAGTACACGTTCTGGGCGCCGGGCGTCTGGGGCGAGGTCGAGGACCGGATGCTCGCGACGCTCGGCAGGCTCGGCGCGCACCGCCGCGATCCGTTCCTGAACCAGGCCGCGAAGGCAATCAAGCAGTCCGACCGCCTGCGCCGGCAGCTCGCGCCGTTCGCCAAGAACTCCGACCACGGCTTCGGCAGCCCGGTGGCCTACCCGGACGACGACAGCGGCTTCCCGCGCCAGCTCGCGGGGCTTGCCGCGATGCTGGCCGCGAAGCTGCCGCTGCACTGCGTCGCGCTGACCGCGCCGGGCGAGTACGACACGCATTCCGACCAGCCGCAGGCGCTCGCCGACGGGCTCGACCTCACCGCTCGCACGCTGCTCGCGTTCCAGCGCGACCTCGAAGCCCGCGGCCTCGCCGACCGCGTGCTGACGCTCGTCTGGTCGGAGTTCGGGCGCCGCGGCGAGGAGAACGGCAGCGACGGCACCGACCACGGCGCGGCCGGCACCGCCTTCCTGATCGGCGCACGCGCGCGCGGGCAGATGGTCGGTGAGTTCCCGGGCCTCGCGAACGGCCTCGACCGCGACGGCAACCTGAAGCCGACCTCGGACTTCCGCGGCGTCTATTGCTCGCTGCTCGAACAGTGGCTCGGCGCGGACCCCTCGGCGGTGATCCCAGGCGCGAAGGCCTTCGCGCGGTCGGCGCTCGTCAAGTGAAGACGCTCGGAATCGTCGCGATGGCGTTCGTCTTCGGCTACCACCCCACGCCGGCACGGCTCGGCGTTAGCACCCAGGAGTTCCACCTGACCCTCTCGCGGCCGATGGTGAAGGCGGGCGTGCTCGAGATCGAGCTGCAGAACGACGGCGAGGACCCGCACGACCTGCGGGTGCGCCGCGTCGGCGGCAACCACACGTTCACGATCCCGCTGACGCAGCCCGGCAAGCGCCGCACGCTCGCGCTCCATGTTCGGCCTGGCCGCTACCGGCTCTGGTGCTCGGTCGCCGACCACCGCGCGCTCGGCATGCAGGCGGACCTGCGCGTTCGCTGAGAGACTGGGCGCGTGCATGAGCGCCTGACCGTTGCCTGCGCCCAGGTCGAGCCCGTGATCTTCGACCGGGACGCCACGATCGAGAAGCTCGGCCAGACGGCCGCCGAGGCTGCGGAGAAGGGCGCGCGGCTGGTCGTCTTCCCGGAGGCCGTGATCCCGGCCTACCCCTCATCGGTCTGGGCGAAGGCGCTCGCCGGCTGGGCCGAGGAAGGCGCCAAGGAGGCGTTCGCGCTGCTGGCCCGGGAGGCGGTCGAGGTGCCCGGCCCGGCGGAGCGGCGGCTCGGCGAGCTCGCGCGCGAGCACGAGGTCTGGCTCGTGACCGGCGTGACCGAGCGCGACCCCGCCCACCCGGGCACGCTCTACAACACGCTGCTCTTCCACGGGCCGGACGGCAAGCTCGCGCTGAAGCACCGCAAGCTCGTGCCGACGAACCACGAGCGTCTGGTCTGGGGCCCGGGCGACGGCGGCGGGCTCAAGGCGGTCGAGACGCCCTACGGCCGGCTCGGCGGGCTCGTCTGCTGGGAGAACTACATGCCACTCGCGCGCTTCGCGCTCTACGAGTCGGGGATCGAGCTGTACGTCGCCTCGACGGCGGACGACAGCGAGGAGTGGCAGTCGACCCTCGTCCACCTCGCCCGCGAGTCGCGCTGCTTCGTGATTGCGCCCTCGCACTTCCAGCGCGCGGCGAGCTACCCGGACGACTTCCCGCTCGCCCGGATGCTCGAAGGCGTGGACGTGATCGGCCGCGGCGGCTCTGCGATCCTCGCGCCGGACGGCTCGTACCTGGCCGGCCCGCTCTGGGACGAGGAGGGTGTCCTCTATGCCGAGCTCGACCCCGCACGGCTGGACGCCGAACGCCAGCGCTTCGACCCGACGGGGCACTACCACCGACCGGACGTCTTCCGCCTCGACCTCACCAGGGAGGGATAACCCGATGGCCACCATCCTCTGCGTGCTCTACGACGACCCCGTGACCGGCTATCCGCCTGAGTACGCGCGCGACGCGATCCCGGCGATCTCGGGCTATCACGGCGGCCAGACCGCGCCGACGCCCGAGGCGATCGACTTCACCCCCGGCGTTCTCCTCGGGAGCGTCTCCGGCGAGCTCGGACTGCGATCCTTCCTCGAGCAGCGCGGTCACACCTACACCGTCACGGCCGACAAGGACGGGCCCGACTCGACCTTCGAGCGGCAGCTTCCCGAGGCGGAGATCGTGATCTCGCAACCGTTCTGGCCGGCCTACCTGACCGCCGAGCGGATCGCGAAGGCGCCGGGCTTGAAGCTCGCCGTGACCGCCGGGATCGGCTCTGACCACGTCGATCTCCAGGCGGCGAGCGAGGCGGGGATCACCGTCGCGGAGGTCACCTACTCCAACAGCATCAGCGTCTCCGAGCACGTCGTGATGGCGATCCTGGCGCTCGTCCGCAACTACATCCCCTCCTACCAGTGGGTGGTCGAGGGCGGCTGGAACATCGCGGACTGCGTCTCGCGCTCCTACGACCTGGAAGGCATGCAGGTCGGAACCGTGGGCGCGGGGCGGATCGGCTCGGCCGTGATGCGGCGGCTGCAGCCCTTCGAGGTCGGGCTGCACTACACCGACCGCCACCGCCTGCCGACGGAGGTCGAGCAGGAGCTCGGCGTCACGTACCACCAGGACGTCGAGTCCCTCGTCGAGGCCTGCGACGTGGTCACGATCAACGCGCCGCTCCATCCCGAGACCGAGCATCTCTTCGACGCGGCGCTGATCGGCCGCATGAAGCGCGGCGCGTACCTCGTGAACACGGCCCGCGGCAAGATCTGCGACCGCGACGCCGTCGCGGCAGCCTGCGAGTCGGGCCAGCTGGCCGGCTATGCGGGGGATGTCTGGTTCCCGCAGCCGGCGCCGGCCGACCATCCCTGGCGCAGCATGGCCCACCACGGCATGACGCCGCACATCTCCGGCTCGAGCCTCTCAGCCCAGGCCCGCTACGCGGCCGGCGTGCGCGAGATTCTCGAGTGCTGGTTCGACGGGCGGCCGATCCGCGAGGAATACCTGATCGTCGACGCGGGCCGGCTGGCCGGAGCCGGCGCTCATTCCTACAGCGCGGGCGATGCGACCGGTGGATCCGAGGAGGCTGCGCGGTTCACCCGCTGAGCAAGCGCGCCTCGAGCGGCTCCTCGCCCTCCGTCGTGACCCGGTAGGCGCGCGAGCCCGCGCGAGAGCCGACCACCTCGGCGAGCTCGGTGCCTTCGAAGCGCAGTGCGACGCAGTCGTCGGCCGCGAGCCCGGGCGGGAAGCCCTCCTCGGCGACGAGCCGCGTGTAGACCGGCCGCCGCTCGCCCTCGCCGTCGTAGTGCGGGCAGGCGCTGCCAGGGAGGAAGCCGAGCCCGTCGCGCATCCCTTCGAGCTGCGAGCCGAACGAGTCGGTCACGCCGGCTTCGAACCAGCAGATCATCCCGGCGCTCCAGCCGGCCAGGACGACGCCGGCCTCCCACGCCTCGCGCAGGATCGCGTCAAAGCCGTGGACGCGCCAGATGGCGAGCGCGTTGGCCGTGTTCCCGCCGGTGACGTAGATCGCGTCCTGTGCAAGGGCGAGCTCGCGCAGGTCGCTCGGCGGCCACGGGAAAAACGAGAGGTGCGAGACGACAGCGTGCGCGGAGAGCTGCTCGTAGATGTTGAGCGTCATCTCGGCGTCGTCGGCGACGGCGGTCGGCACGACCAGGACGCGCGGCCGCTCGGCGCCGGCCAGCCCGAGCCAGTAGTCCTCGAGCGGCCGGCGCTCCTCGTCCTCCCACGAGATGCCGCCCATCGCGACGATCGTGCCGGCCATGTGCGAACGGTATCGTCGGCGGCATGCCGGATCCGTCCCGTCTCGCGTTATTCGTCGGAGCGGCGCTGCTGCTGCTCGTCGTCCCGGGGCCGTCGGTGCTCTACATCGTCACGCAGAGCGTCTCGCATGGCCGCCGTGCCGGGATCGTCTCCGTGGCCGGAATCACGACCGGGACGCTCGTGCACATCGCGGCCGCGACGGTCGGACTCTCGGCGCTGCTCGCCTCGTCGGCGCTCGCCTTCGACGTGGTCAAGTACCTCGGCGCCGCCTACCTGATCGCGGTCGGCATCCGCCGCCTGGCCGGCTGGGAGCGCGGGGCCGGCCCACGAGCGCGCGACACACGTGACCTCGGCCGGCTCTACCGCCAGGGGATCGTCGTGAACACGCTCAACCCGAAGACGGCGCTCTTCTTCCTCGCCTTCCTGCCGCAGTTCGTCGACCCGGGTCGCGGCACGCCCTGGCTGCAGATCCTCGCGCTCGGCCTGCTCTTCGCCGCGCTCGGGTTCTTCAGCGACGGCGTCTGGGCGCTCGTGGCCGGGACGCTCGGCGAGCGCCTGCGCGGCAGCCGCCGCTTCCCTGCGGTGCAGCGCTACGTCTCCGGCTCTGTGTTCGTCGGCCTCGGCGCCGTCGCAGCGCTGACTGCGCCGGTGAAGCAGCGCTAGCTAGAGCAGGTAGTCGAGCGCCAGCCCGAGGCCGAACAGGAACAGGGCGAGCAGGCCGAAGAAAACCGAGCTGTTGACCGCGCGTTGCCGCGGGACGCTTGCGTCCGGCCCGTAGGCGCCATAGGAGCGGTACGAGCGGCCGACGCCGGTCCCGCCGAGCAGCGCGAGGACGCCGACGCCCGCACCGGCGATGTAGAAGGCCGTCGGCAGCACGTCACCGAGCGGGCTGCCGGAATGCCGCGCCACCAGCCAGCCGATCAGCACGATCGCGCCGACGGAGCCTCCGAGCAGCACGGCCAGCCGCGCGAACCCATGCAGGATCACGGCGCCGCGCGTGGTCGGCACGCGCCGCTCCCGACGCCGCCGTCTCGGCTTCTCGACCTTGGTCGGATCCGGCGGCTCGTAGTCGTACATCGACTGCAGCTCGCCGCTCATCGGCGTCAACCGCTCGCGTCTGCGCCGCCGCTCCATCGCCGGATACAGTGCCGGTCCCGGGGTGCCGCGGCAAGCGGCTGAGATCACACCCGTCGAACCTGATCTGGCTCGCACCAGCGAAGGGAGCGGATGGAGCAGCAGCAGACACCGAGTTGGGGCATCACGCCCGTGCCGGAGCACATGCGCGTGCTCGGCCTCTTCGACCTGACGCTGCTCTGGGGCAACCTCTCGGTCAGCCTGCTCGTGATCGTCGCGGCCGCCGGGCTCGTGCCGATGCTGTCGCTGCCCCAGGCGGTGCTCGCGATCGCGATCGGCGCGGTCGCGGGGAACGTCCTGCTCGGGCTGGCAGGCGCGATCGGCGCGGACGCGCGCGTGCCGGGGATGGTGGTGCTGCGCGCGCCGCTCGGCCGGCGCGGCTCGTATGCGCCGACGGTCCTGAACGTGGCCCAGAACCTCGGCTGGTCGACCTTCGAGCTGATCATCATCTCGACCGCCGCGGCCGCGCTCTCCGAGCGGGTGTTCGGCTTCCGCGAGCGCTGGCTCTGGGCGCTGCTCTTCGGCGCGATCTCGCTCGCGCTCGGGCTGCTCGGCCCGATCGGCTTCGTCCGCCGCTACCTGAAGAAGTTCGCCGTCTGGGCGGTCGCGGCCTCGATCGTCTACCTGACCTGGTGGGTGCTCGACAAGGCGAACCTGCACGAGCTCTGGCACCAGCCCGGCACCGGCGGGGTCACGATCGGCCAGGGGATCGACCTCGTGATCGCCAACATCGTCTCCTGGACGCCGCTCGCGGCCGACTACACGCGCTTCGCGCGCGACCGGCGAAGCGCCTTCTTCGGCGCCGGCGTCGGTTACCTGCTGCCGACGGTCTGGTGCTTCGGGATCGGCTCGCTGCTCGTGCTCTCGCGCGACCTCAGCGAGCCGACGCAGATCCCGACCGTGGTCGCCACCGGCAGCGTGCTCGCGGTGATCGCGCTGCTGATGCTGACCGTAGACGAGAGCGACGAGGCTTTCGCGGACATCTACTCGACGGCTGTCTCGCTGCAGAACCTGATCCCGGCCGCCTCGCAGCGGGTGCTGATCGCGCTCGTTGCGGCGACGGCGACCCTCGGCGCGATCGTGATCGACCTCGGCAACTACCTGACCTTCCTCTACCTGCTCGGCTCGGTCTTCGTGCCGCTCTTCGCGGTCTTGCTCGCGGACTGGCTCGCGCGCGGCTCGCATTACTCCGAGCGCGACGTCTTCGAGGGGCCGCGCGTGCGCTGGCCGCTGCTCGCGGCGTGGGCAGCCGGCTTCGCCCTCTACCAGTGGCTCTCGCCGCAGGGGCCGAGCTGGTGGACCGACCAGGTCCAGCACCTGAGCCCCGGACACGCGACGCTGACGGCCTCGCTGCCGAGCTTCGCACTCGCGTTCTGCCTGACGCTGGTCGCGAACCGCGTAGATTCGCTCCGTGCGGCCGCTCGCAGTCGTCGGGAACCTCTCGCTCGACCGCGTTGACGGGGGCGAACCGCGGGCAGGCGGAGCACCGTTCCACGCGGCCCGTGCGCTGCGCGTGCTCGGCCGGCCGGCGATCGTGGCGGCCAAGGGCGCGGAGGCAGACCGCCGACTGCTGCTGCCGCCGCTCGTCCGCCTCGGCCTGCCGGTGCTCTGGCGAGGCGGCGACTCGACTGCGTCGTTCTCGTTCAGTTACTCCGGCAGCGTGCGGTCGATGGTCGTCGACGCGCTCGGCCCGGCCTGGACGCCCGCCGACCTGCGCGGGCTCGAGCGGGCAGACTGGGTGCACGTCGGCCCACTCGCCCGCTCGGACTTCCCGCCCGAGACCCTGGCGAAGCTCGCGCGCGACCGGCGGCTGTCGTTCGACGGCCAGGGGCTAGTGCGGCCCGCGCGGACGGGCCCGCTCGTGCTCGACGCCGAGTACGACCCCGAGGTGCTGCGCCACGTCACGGTGCTGAAGCTGGCCGAGGAGGAGGCGCACGTGCTCGTCGGCGAGCCCGATGTGGAGGCGCTGGCCTCGCTCGGCGTGCCGGAGATCCTGGTCACGTTCGGCTCCGAGGGCTCGCTCGTCTTCGCCGATGGCCGCCTCGAGCCGGTTGCGGCGCGCACGCTCCCGGACGGGGTCGACCCGACCGGAGCCGGCGACGCCTTCTCGGCGGCGTACCTCGTCTCGCGCTCGGCCGGCTACGCGCCGGTGCCCGCGGCTCGCCGTGCAAGCGCGGTGGTCGCAGACGTCCTCGCCCGGACGCTCTCGTGAGGGCGCTCGTGCGCACGGTCGACGGCGTCTTCGAGGTCGATCTCGATGAAGACGTCGTGCTCGGCCCCTCGTCCGAGGCGGTCGAGCCGCAAGAAGTGCCGCTATCGCTCCCGCTCGTAGTGGCCGCTGCCGCATCCGGCTCGACCGTGATCGCGGTCGTCGACCGTCGCCCGCCTTTGGCGGTCTCGAACGACGCCGGGCCGCACGTGGCGCGAGGCCGGTGGCGGGCTACCACCCGGACGGGCGATCGCGATCGCCGACGACGACCCCGACCACGTGCTCTACGCGGCCCGCAACCGGCTCTATGAATCGAGGAACGGCGGCGTCTTCTGGCAGGCGCTCACCCCGGAGCTCCCCGAGATCGAAGCCGTGTCCCTCCACGCCTAGCCCATCCAAGTAACAGACTGTTACTTGAACGGTTGAAACGCTCTCGGAGAGGGGTTTCACTCCGCCCACGCTGCTAGTAACAGACTGTTACTAGGGCAGCCTGAACTCGCCGCGCGCGACGATCACGGCCCTCCCGCCGACCTCGACGCGCTCGAGCTGCTCGGCCGTCCCGTCGGCACGCGCGAACAGGGTCGAGGGGCGACCGATCTCGACGCCCTGCGTGATCTCGATCTCCTCGCCGAAGTCGATCCGGCCGTGGCGCGCGAGGTGGACCGCGAACGGCCCGGCGGCCGAACCGGTGGCCGGATCCTCGGTGACGCCGCCGCCCGGCGCGAACATGCGCGAGCGCCATTGCGTCCCTTCGCCCGCGAAGCAGTAGGCACCGAGCAGACCCGACAGCTCGAGTAGCGCGCCGACATCCGGGCGCAGCGCCGCGAGCTCCCCCACCGAGCCGAGCCCGACGTAGACGAACTGCGCGCCGTTGTCGTAGTGCTCGACCGGCAGCTCCGACCGCTCGACCCCGAGCGCCGCCAGCAGGGCCTCGGCGTCGGCGTACGGCTTCCACTTCGGCAGCGGCTGGAGCATCTCCCCGAAGACGATCCGGTCGCCCTCGCGCTCAAGCGCGACCGGCACGATCCCCGACAGCGTCTCGAGCCGGATCTCCACGAGCTGCAGCGGGCCTCCGAGCACGAAGGCCGTGCCGAGCGTCGGATGCCCGGCGAAGGGAAGCTCGACCGCCGGCGTGAAGATCCGGATCCGCGCGTGGCCGCCTTCCTCGGGTGGCAGCACGAAGACGGTCTCCGACAGGTTCAGCTCACGGGCAAGCCGCTGCATCTCCTCGTCGTCGAGCCCGCGCCCGTCCGTGAAGATCGCCAGCGGGTTCCCGGCCAGCGGCGTGTCGGTGAAGACGTCCGCCACGACGTATCGAAAAGTCCGCACGAACCGAAGACTATGCTCCGGCCGGTGAGGCTCGTGATCGTCCGTCACGCCGAGGCTGCGTCCGGGGAGCCGGACGAGCTCAGGCCTCTCACCGCGGCAGGCCGCGACACCGCCCGGGTACTCGGGCAGCGACTCGCCGACGAAGGCCTCGTGCCCGACGCAGTCCTGACGAGCCCGCTCCTGCGTGCCCGAGAGACCGCCCAGGAGCTCGCGCGGCCGGCCGGGCTCGACCCCGAACCGGACGAGCGGCTCGCCCCCGGGGCGACCGCAGAGGCGGTTCGCGCGGCCGCGGAGGAACGCGGCCAGACCGTGGTTGTCGTGGGCCACCAGCCCGACTGCTCCCGCATCGCGGCCGCGCTCGGCGGAGGCGAGGAGCCCGCCTTCCCGCCCGGCGGGATGGTCTCGCTCGAGCTCTCGTGAGCGCGATCGCCGTCCGCGGCCTGCGCAAGACCTACGGCGCGCTCGAAGCGGTGCGCGGGATCGACTTCGAGGTCGAGCGCGGCGAGGTCTTCGGCCTGCTCGGCCCCAACGGCGCGGGCAAGACGACCACGGTCGAGATCCTCGAGGGTTACCGCAAGCGCGACGGCGGCGAGGTCGAGGTGCTCGGCGTCGACCCGGCGCGGGCCGGCGGCGGGTGGCGCGAGCAGATCGGCGTCGTGCTCCAGTCGTCGGCGATGTACGAGACGCTCACGCCGACCGAGATGCTGCGCCTGTTCGCCGGCTACTACCGCGAGCCGCGACCGGTGGACGAGGTGATCGAGCTCGTCGGCCTGCAGGAGAAGCGCGACGACCGCGTGCGGCGGCTCTCGGGCGGCCAGCGCCGCCGGCTCGACCTCGGCCTGGCGCTCGTCGGCGACCCGGAGCTGATCTTCCTCGACGAGCCGACGACCGGCTTCGACCCCGCCGCCCGCCGACGCGCCTGGGAGACGATCCGCGGCCTACGCGGCCTGGGCAAGACGATTCTGCTCACGACCCACTACCTCGACGAGGCCGAGCAGCTCGCCGACCGCGTGGCCGTGCTCGCGCAGGGACAAATCGTGGCCTCGGGCGCGCCCGCCGAGCTGACCGGCTCGGTGCCGGACACGGAGATCCGCTACCGCGAGAACGGGCGCGAGGTCGTGCTCGAGACCGGCGAGCCCACACGGGTCCTGAACGAGCTGACCGGCCACGCGCTGGCCGAGGGCCGCGAGCTCGAGGGCCTCGTCGTGCGCCGCCCCAGCCTCGAAGACGTCTACCTGAGCCTGACCGAGGAGGACCAGGAATGAGGCTCTTCCGGCACGAGCTGAAGGGCGAGCTGCTGCTCTACACCCGTAGCCGCGAGTTGGCGTTCTTCACCTTCCTGCTGCCGATGATCTTCTTCGTCCTGCTCGGCTCGACCTACGGCAGCGACACGGTCGACGGCGTCAAGGGCTCGCACTATCTCCAGGCCGGGATGATCGGCTACGGCGCGATCTCGATCGCCTTCGCGGGACTCGCGATCGTGCTCGTGATCCGCCGCGAGTCGGGAATCCTGAAGCGGCTGCGCGCCACGCCGCTCCCCGCGCCGGCCTACATCGCGGCCTTGCTGACCTCGTTCTTGGCAGCCTTCGCGATCGAGGTGGTGGCGCTGATCCTGCTCGGCCGGGTGCTGTTCGACATCCCAGCCCCCGAGCGGATCGGTTCGCTGGTGCTCGCGCTGCTGCTCGGCGCGATCGCCTTCTGTGCGCTCGGGATTGCCGTGGCGTCGCTGATCAAGAGCGCCGAGGGGTCTTCGGCGGTCGTGAACGCGATCTACCTGCCGGCGTCGTTCATCGCGGGTGCCTTCTTCTCGCCCGAGCACTTCCCCTCGGTACTGCGCCGGATCGCCGAGATCCTGCCGCTGACCTACTTCCTGCGGCTGATCCGGAACGTGATGCTGCACGACCAGGCGATCTGGACGCAGGGCACGAATGTGGCTGTGATAGCGGCCTGGGGCCTCCTCGGAGTGGTCGTCGCCCTGCGCTATTTCCGCTGGGAGCCGACCGAGGGTTAGGTTTCGCGGCCCAGCGGTATACGCCTTGCAATGAGGGTCGAGCCGCAGATTGCCTTCTGCGTGCGAGAGGTCGAACCGCCGGGGCTCGAAGTCCGAGTGAACTTCGGCGTGTTCGCGGGGCGCGGGGCCACTCCCGCCGAGATCGACGAGCTCGCCAAGTCGCTCCTGCCCAAGGTGGGCGAGGTCGCGATCGTGGCCGAGGAGCGTCACGAGATCGGGGAGGAAGCCGAGGCGTCGCTGAACCAGGTGCGGATCGAGGTCTCACCCGAGCACCTGCCCGACGACGAGCACGAGCTCGACATCCTCTGCGGGCGGCTGGTCGAGGCCGCAGAGCAGTGGGCGAACGCGTGCTTCGCCGACCGGCCGCGCGCCGACGTGTCGGAGCTTTAGCTCTCGCGCACCCAGAAGGTCTGGATCGCCAGCACGATCAGGCGGTCGAGCGTCACGAGCCCGAAGCCGACGCCCCACACGATCAGCGTCTTGCGCTCGTGCTCGATACCCAGGCCGGCCCCCGCGAAGAAGAGGATCGCCGCCGCCAGTAGCAGCACCGCTCGCACGACGCGCAGGTCGATCGCCATCTTTGCCTCCCTCTCGTCATGACGCGCCGAGTATCTACGCGCGTGCCAAGCGCTTGCGCGGCGTTCGTCCGGCGCGGGCAGCGTGCAGGGCGAAGCGGACGAGCGCGCGCGGCATCTTCTCGGCGCGGGCGACCGTCTCGTCGAGCGCCGTCACGAACCAGTCGAGATCGTCCTCGTCGACCACCAGCGGGGGCAGCGCTTTGAGCACGTTCAGCCCGTGCCCGGCGACCTGGCTGAGCACGCGGTGGTCGCGGAAGAGCGGCACGACCACGAGCTGCGCGAACAAGGCGGGCTGGATCCGCTCGAGCAGCTTCCAGGTGCGTGAGCCGCCTTCGGGCTCCTCGAACTCGATCGCCCACATCAGGCCGAGGCCGCGCACGTCCTTGACCACTGGCGAGCGCTCGACCAGCGGCCGGGTGCGCTCGAGCAGCTGCTCGCCGAGACGGGCGCTGCGCTCGACGAGACCCTGGCTGTCGAGCTCCCGCAGCGTGGCTAGGCCGGCGACCATCGCCAGATCGTTCGGCGCAAAGGTCGAGCCGTGGCTGACCGCGTTCGGCAGCGAGTCGAAGACTCTCTCGTAGACGGTGTCGCTCATCAGCAGCGCGCCGACCGGCACGTAGCCGCCGGAGAGCGACTTGGCGACGGTGATCAGGTCGGGCTCGAGGCCCCAGTGCTCGAGTGCCAGCAGGCGGCCCGTGCGGCCGAAGCCGGTCTGCACCTCGTCCACGCAGAAGAGCGTCCCGAAGCGGCGGCAAAGCTCCTGCGCGCCCTCGAGGTAGCCGGGCTCGGGGAGGTTGACGCCCTTGCCCTGCACCGGCTCGACGAGGAAGACCGCGACGTCCTCGCGGGCGAGCGCCTGCTCGAGCGCCTCGAGGTCGTTCCACGGCACGCGCTCGAAGCCGGGTAGCAGCGGGCCGAAGCGCTCGCTGAACTCGGGGCTCGCGTTGGCGGAGAGCGCGCCCAGCGTCAGCCCGTGGAAGCCGTCCTCGGCCGAGAGGACGCGCGAGCGGCCGCCGCTAGCGGCGCGGCCGAGCTTGATCGCCGCCTCGATCGACTCCGCGCCGGAGCTCGTGAAGAGGACGCGCTCGACCGAGGCTGGCGCGCGGCGCAGCAGCTCCTCCGCCAACAGCGCAGGCAGGACGTCGACGCCGAGCTGGACCGATCCGGGCCGCTCGAGCTCGAGCGCCTCTACGAGCGCTTCGCGCACACGCGGGTTGTTGCGGCCGACGTTGAACATGCCGAAGCCGCCGAGCAGGTCGAGATAGCGATTGCCCTCGTCGTCCCAGAGGTGCGCGCCCTGCGCGCGGGCCCAGCGGCGGTCGAAGCCGATCGTCCGCAGGAGCTTCACGAACTGCGGGTTGATCGTCTGCGCGTGCAGGTCGAGCGCGTCGGCGCCGCGCTCCTCGACGAGCTCGCTCAGCCACCCCATGGCCGGATTATCGCGACGCGCCTATGAGAACGCCGCCGGCCACGATCAGGATCGCGCCGGCCACCAGCCGTCGCCCGACCAGTTCCGTGCGGCGAAGGAGCAGCGCAGCGAACGCGACTCCCCAGAGCGACTCGGTCGCCACCAGAGGCGCGACCACGCTCACGCGGCCCCGGTAATACGCCTGGAAGAGGGCCGTGTACGAAAGCCCGAAGAGCAGGCCGGCCGGTGTGAACGCGCGCAGCGTGGTGCCGTAGCCCCGGCTCCACGCTCCTCGCCGCGTGATCAGGAGGTAGATCGCTACCGTCGCCGCGCCTGCGAGCAGCGAGATCGGTGCGGCGACGAGCGCGTCAACGCTCGTGTCCCTGGCAATCGCGCGCAGGACGTTGTCGCGCACCGCGAAGAGCACCGTCGCCCCGACCGCGAAGAGCACTCCCAGCCGGCGAAAGTCCTCCGGCCGCACGCGCTCGTTCGCCAGCGCGAACCCGCCTGCGACGATCAGCCCCGCCCCCACGAGCAGGGCCGCACTCACCGGCTCGCCGAGCACCGTCAGTGCGATCGCCACCGCGACGAGCGGCGCGGTTCCCATCAGCACGGAGGTGCGAGCGGCACCGGCCTCGCGCACCGCGCGGACGAACAGGATCTGCGAGAGCCCGGGCGCGATCGCGCCGGCGACCAGGAACGGCCAGACGTCGCCGAGGACGAGGTCGGGCCTGGCGGCCAGGGCGACTACGCCGGTGACGGCGAGCGCAACCGTCGACATCGCGAGCGAGCCGAGCTCGGGGTCGTCGCTGCTGCGCAATGCGATCCGTACGGCGACCGCCATCGCGCCGAAGAGCGCCGCCGAGAGGCACGCGAGGAGGACTGCCGCCACTCAGGCGGTGGCGTGAATCGGGCCGCTGCGCTCGGCCAGGCGCCCCCCGGAGCGGCCGGCGCGAACGGCCAGCACCTCGGCCAGGATCGAGACGGCGGTCTCGGCGGGCGTGTGCGCGCCGAGGTCCAGGCCTGCCGGGCCGGCCAGCCGCTCGAGCTGTTCCTCGGTGAGGCCGGCCTCGAGCAGCCGCTCGCGCCGCTTCGCCTGCGTACGCCGCGAGCCGATCGCGCCGACGTAGAAGGCGTCGCTTGCCAGCGCGGCCGTCAGGGCGGGCACGTCGAGCCGCTCCTCGTGGGTGAGCACGACGACCGCGGTGTCCGCGTCCGCCGTCAGCTCGTCCGGCCAGGCGACCGTCAACTCGTCCGGGCTCGGCAGGCGCTCGCGCGTGACGAGCGCGGGCCGCGGGTCGATCACGCCGGTGCGCCAGCCGAGCGCCTTGGCCGCGCGGCAGAGCTCCTCTGCGGTGTCGACGCCGCCGACGACGACCAGCTGCGGCGGCGGCCCGAGCACCTCGGCGAAGACGCGGGCGCCGTCCAGCTCGAGCACGCGGCTCGGGCCGGGCGGCACTTCTCGGTCGAGCCGCTCGCCGGCATGCTCGCCCTCGAGCACCGTCACCGTCACCGACGGCTCTTGCGGCAGCTCGCCCTCGAAGGGCTCGACGAAGACGTCGATCTCGCCGCCGCACGGAAGGCCGATCGACCAGGCCTGCTCGTCGGCGATCCCGTATGTCAGCAGCCGCGGAGTGCCGTCGGCGAGCACCTCGGCCGCGGTGACGGCGACGTCGCTCTCGACACAGCCGCCCGAGACCGACCCGAACAGCTCGCCGCGCTCCGAGACCGCGAGCTTTGCGCCGACCGGCCGTGGCGCCGAGCGCCGCGTGGCCACCACGGTTGCCAGCGCGACGCGGTCGCCCCGCGCCCGCCAGCGCTCGATCGTCTCGGTGAGCTCGCGCACGCGCCCAGGGTACCGGGCACGTGCGCGTTGCTCGCACTCGTCAGGCCGAGGGGCCGGCGAAGGCCGCCGCGGGCGGCGGGCCGTGCCGGTCGAAGCCCCGACCGCGGAAGCCGTGCCGGTCGGGCAGCTTGCCGTTGACCAAGTCGTCGATGTGCTGCTCGAGGTCGGCGAGCATCTGCTTCTCCATCGACGCCGAGAGCCGGCCCGCCTTGACGGCCGCGTCCAGGTGCGCCTTGGCGTCTTTGACCATTGCGTCCTTCAGGCCGTCGACGGACTTGCCCTGCGCCTTCGCGATCTCGGCGAGGGTCTTGCCGCTCTCGAGCCGGCTGTGCAGCTCGTCCTCGGTCAGGCCGAGGTAGGTCGCGGCCGCGTCGAGCCCGTGGACGAACCCATCAGGCCCGCCGGGGCCGTGGCCGAAGCCGGGCGGGCCGAGGAGCGGGAAGTCCTCGGACTCGATCCGCTGCTTGAGCTCGTCGCCCTGCTGCTTCGTCAGCCGGCCGGCGGCGACGGCCGCGTCGATCCGGTCCTCGTACGCCTTCTTCAGTGCCGCGCTGAGCTTGCTCGGCTCGACGCCCAGCGTCTTGGCGGCGTCGTTGACGATCGCCTTGCTTTCCTCGCTCGGAGAGCTCGTCGACAGCTTCGTCGCCGCAACGCCGGCTCCGGCGCCGCCGACCGCCAGCGCGGCCGCGGCTCCTGCGATCACCTTGCGTCCTACTGCCATCACGTGCTCCTTTCGGTCGATGCTACGGGGTTCGAGTGCAATGAGATCCGGTGGACGAGCAGCGCGAGCACGAGCCACGCCGAGCCCGCGTAGAGCACGAGCGCCCAGGTGGTGAAGGCGTCGGTGCCGGTGGTCAAGCCGTGCACGAGTGCGAGTCCCCAGACGGCGAAATTCAGCATGTGCAGACGGCGCCAGAGCCCATGCGGCAGGCGCTTGCGGTAGTGGTTGGTCACCGCCAGCGCGGCGAGCAGCTCGGCCGCGACGATCCCGAGCGCGACCCAGAGCGGCCGGTACGAGTCGGTGCCCGGGACAAGCAGCTGGCCGAGCGAAAACGGCACGACGTGGTCGAGCAGCAACGCTGCGCCATGGACGGCGATGAACGTCCCGGCGAGGATGCCGAGGAAGCGGTGCACGTCCTCGAGCGCGAACCGCGGCCAGCGCGGCAGCCGTGCGCGGCCCGACAGCAGCAGCCCGACGGCCACCGAGGCGCTCAGCAGTAGGTAGGCGAGCATCCCGCCCGCCCTCGCCGCGTACCAGGCGCTGCCGGCCGCGACGATCACGAGACCCCGGTCTGCGCGCTACCCGACGAGCCGCTCGACTGGCCGAGCTGCCCCGACTGGAGGCTGAAGCCGTCGTCGTCGTCCTTCGATTGGACCGACGAGCCCGGCGAGGTGCTGGTCGCCGAGCTCACGTGGGCCGGGTGGCTCGCGCGGGCGAGCAGCGCGATCGCGAGGAAGCCCGCCGCCGCCAAGGCGACTGCCGCCTGCTTGGTGTCAGTGGCGCGACGACGGGCTTCACCGATTCGCGAGGGGGAGGTTGCCACGCCTCTGAGGAAACCACCCGTCGCTGAGAGCCAGCTGAAAGGACGCTGAAAAGTCGCTAAGAGCCTTGGCGGCGGCCGTTCAGCCGCAGGCGCATCAGCGTCCCGCCGTCCTGGGGCCGCTCGGCGACGACCGAGCCGCCGTGGGACTCGGCGACCTGCTTGACGATCGCCAGCCCGAGCCCCGAGCCGGGCAACCCGCGCGCGGTGCGCGAGCGGTAGAAGCGGTCGAACACATACGGGAGGTCCTCGGCGGCGATTCCGGGGCCGTGGTCGCGCACCGAGAGCTCGCCCTGCCGCACCGCCACCTCGACCTGGCCGCCGGGCGGGCTCCACTTGGCAGCGTTGTCGAGCAGGTTGGCGACCGCCCGCTCGATCGTGGACGGCGCGCCGTAGACGATCGACTCGTCGAGGTCGGTCTCGAACTCGATCCCGGGCCGGTTGCGCCGGGTGCGCTCGATTGCGTCGGCGGCGACCAGGTCGAGGCGAACATCACGCGCGGGCTCGACTACCGCGTCGGGCCTGGCCTCCCGCGCGAGCTCGATCAGCTCGCCGATCAGCGCGGTCATCTCGTCGATCTGCTCGACGATGTCGCGCTGCAGCTGCGCACGTGCCTCCGGCGCCAACTCGTTCTCGCGCGCGAGGACCTCGATGTTCGTCTTCAGGCTCGTCAGCGGCGTGCGCAGCTCGTGCGAGGCGTCGGCGACTAGCTGCCGCTGCGCCCGGCTCGAGTCCTCGAGCGCCGCGAGCATCGTGTTGAAGCTCGTCGCCAGCCGGCCGAGCTCGTCGTCGCCGGTCGAGGTCGACTCGATCCGCTGCGAGAGGTCGCGCGTCTCGGTGACGGCCTCGGTGGTCTCGGTCAGCCGTCGCACCGGGGCGAGCGCGGCGCGGGAGACGAGCAGCCCGAGCGCGGCAGCGACACCGATCCCGCCGACCGCGATCAGGATCAGGAAGAGCGTGATCCGGTGCAGCGTGCGGTTCACCTCGCCGAGCGGCCTTGCGATCTGGACGGCATACGGCGTTGCCGGGATGGTCAGGACCCGAAACTCGATCCCCTGGAAGTGGCGGTTGCTGTAGTAGAGCGGCTGTTCGCCGCGCGCTGCCTCGTGGTCCTTCTCGGTCACCGGCAGCTTGTAGGCCGCATCAGGCTCGACGTATGGCCCGCCGGAGAGCGGGACGGCCTGGACGAAGTCGCTCTGCACGCCGGCGTGCGGACCCGGGATGTGGAGTTGGCCGTTCTCGATCTCCGGCTGTGGGCCGCTCGCGATCTCCACCGCCCGGTTGTGCAGTGCCCGGTCGACCTCGCCGAAGAGCTCGTTGTGCACGACCACGAACACGACGATCGAAGCAACGACCACGGCGATGCCGACCGCCGCGGCGGCGACGAGCGCGAGCCGGGTGCGAAAGCTCATGTCTCGCGCAGCGCGTAGCCGACGCCGCGGACCGTGTGGATCAGGCGCGGCTTGCCACCCGACTCGGTCTTGCGGCGCAGGTAACCGATGTAGACGTCGAGCGAGTTCGAGGCGAAGCCGAAGTCGTAGCCCCAGACGCGCTCGAAGATCAGGGAGCGGGTCAGCACCTGCCGCGGGTTGAGCAGGAACAACTCCAGCAGCGAGAACTCGGTGCGGGTGAGCTCGATCCGCTCGCCGCCGCGCGTCACCTCGCGCGTGCCAGGGTCGAGCTCGAGGTCGGCGAAGCGCAGGGTCTCGCCGGTGCCGTCGCTCGTGCGCCGTAAGAGCGCACGCACGCGCGCGAGGAGCTCCTCCAGCGCGAAGGGCTTGGTCAGGTAGTCGTCAGCGCCGGCGTCAAGGCCCTCGACGCGATCCTCGACCTGCGTTCGGGCGGTGAGCATCAAGATCGGGAGCTTGCTGCCCTTGCGGCGCAGCGTGCGCGAGACCTCGAGCCCGTCGACGCCCGGCATCAGGATGTCGAGCACCATCGCGTCGGGCTCCGGCTCGGCCTCCAGCCGCTCGAGCGCCTGCGAGCCGTCCTCGGCCAGCTCGATCTCGTAGCCCTCGAGCTCGAGCGCGCGCCGCAGGGACTCGCGCACGGCCCGCTCGTCGTCGACCACCAGGATCTTCATGCGCGCATTGTTGCGGCGGAAGCTGAACGACGCGTGAGAACACCCTGCTCAGCGCGCTCTCTTAGGCGTTTCTTAGACAATCTTCACGGTGGTCTTAGCCTGACGGGGGAGGATCACGGCGTCATCGATCAAGGGATCCCCCAAAACCCTTGTGCGACGAGAGGCCCCGCTCCGGCGGGGTCTTTTGTTTTCTTACAGAGTTTTTAGCGGCGTCTCAGGCGCGTCTTAGGCCCCTGTTGCTTTGATGGGGTCTCCACAACGAACTTCCCGACGAAAGGAACCTCCCCTGATGCCTCGCCGCTCGCGCCCAACCATCATCGTTGCGTCTCTCCTTGCAGCAGCCTGCCTCGGCGCGGGCGGCGGGGCCGTCGCCTACGCGACGCTCCACGACAGCGGCTCCAACACCGTCGTCCGGCAGGTCACCGTGCAGCAGGCCGACACCGCCTCGTCGTCGCCGCTCTCGGTCAACCAGATTTACCGCCGCGCCTACCGCGGCGTCGTCGAGATCACCGTCACCGAGGGCGGCAGCACGTCGCCCATCCCCGGCGGCGGGCCGCAACAGGCCCAGGGCTCCGGCTGGGTCTACGACTCCGACGGGCGCATCGTCACGAACGACCACGTCGTCGACGGCGCGACCTCGATCAAGGTGCGCTTCTGGGACGGCAAGACCTACTCGGCCAGCGTCGTCGGCACCGACAGGTCGACCGACCTCGCCGTGATCAAGGTCGACGCGCCCTCCTCGGAGCTCCACCCGCTCGCGGTCGGCGACTCGAAGGAACTGCAGGTCGGTGACGGCGTCGTCGCGATCGGCAGCCCCTTCGGGCTCGAGGAGACGGTCACGAGCGGCATCGTCAGCGCGCTGCACCGCGCGATCCAGGGCCAGACCAACTTCACCATCAACGACTCGATCCAGACCGACGCCGCGATCAACCACGGCAACTCCGGCGGCCCGCTGCTGAACACGCAGGGCCAGGTTGTCGGCGTCAACGCCCAGATCAAGAGCGACTCGGGCGGCAACGAGGGCGTCGGCTTCTCGATCCCCTCGAGCACCGTCAAGTCGGTCGCCTCGCAGCTGATCGCGAACGGCAAGGCAGTTCATGCCTACCTCGGCGTCGCGATCGACTCGTCGGCCCCGAACGCTCTCCTCGCCTCGGTGACGGACGGCCAGGCGGCCAAGCAGGCCGGCCTGAAGAAGGGCGACGTGATCACGGACGTTGACGGCACCACGGTCGCCAGCGGTGACGACCTCTCCCGCGCGATCGACGCCCACAAGCCGGGCGACAAGGTCACCGTGACCTACAAGCGCGGCGGCTCCGAGCACACGGTCACCGTGACGCTCGGCACTCGCCCGAACTAAGCGCTTCTACACTTGGGGGCGCGCAAACAGCGCGCCCCCGTAGCTCAGTGGAAGAGCAGAGGTTTCCTAAACCTCGTGCGCAAGTTCGA
The DNA here is from genome assembly GCA_963717725.1 of uncultured Actinomycetes bacterium. Classification (GTDB taxonomy): domain Bacteria; phylum Actinomycetota; class Thermoleophilia; order Gaiellales; family Gaiellaceae; genus AC-32. The sequence continues at coordinate 112,466 of CAVQWS010000026.1, read as the reverse complement.
TTCTTGCCGGGGGCATTCCGCATAGCTCCAGGGAATCCCGCATGGCCTTCTCAGTTTTGAAGTACCGGTGTAAGCTCTAGTGGCAGGTGTAGCAAGCGTCGGAGGTTGGCAGATGTTCGCTTTCTTCGGTGCTGCGGAGAGTTCTGATGTCATCGAGCCAGCAGGCGCCCGCCAGTCGATCGACGAGCTAGAGGCGGGTCGACATGCCGGCCCGTAGACGCCGGCGCTCATCCACACGACCGAGGCGAGCAAACGCCGCTGCGGGAACCGCGGCACGACGGGGAGTTTCAGGACGCGGGGCAGGACAGAGCAGCGGAGAGAAGAGGTCATTCGCGTCTTTCCGCGAGTGGTTCGACGGCCTGAGCACGGCCATCCAGTGGCTAGTCAAGGCGGTGGTCGCGGCGGGGGCAGTCGCCGGAGCCATCGGAGCGATCGTAGGTCTCCGGCACCTCATCTGGCCTCCCCCACCACCCGAGCAGCGTGCGTCAATCAGCAATCTCGGGTTCGACCCCAACGTAACTCTGGCGGAGTACCGCGTGCGCAGCGAAGCGGCGAGCGCGTTGGCCCCTGCGCCGAGACGCGAAGAGCTCGCGGCTGAGTTCTCGTCCACGACGCCGAGAAAGAACTCCGCCGGCCCGACCACCACCGGCGCGACCACCACCGGGCGCGACCGCTACCGGCGCGACCACTACCGGCCCGACCACCACCACCCCGACCACGCCCGGAACGACCACAGGAACCACCACAGGGACGACCGGTGAGCACGGGCTCGTCGTACCGTTGAATCCCGCGGCGCGGGCGCACCTCGACGCGGGCGTCCACGAGGCGCTCAACGGGACGGAGCCCGTCCCGGGCGGTACGTTGGAGATGGGAAAGGTCGATCTGGGGGACGAGTGCCTCAGGAACCTTGCGAGCCCGAACTGTGGATTGGGGAGCAGCAGCCTAGAGGGCTTGGGTGTGCGGAACCCGGATGGATCGCCGGCAGACCTTGATCCAGCGGAGTTCGCCCGCAGACTGAGGAGGCTGCTGGCGACGTCTCGGATTCAAGCGGCTCCAGGGGGCAAGCTCGTGCCCCTAGGGGTGACGATCAACTACGACGTCTCGTTGACAGGTTTTCGCGGGCGCACAGTGACCGTCCGTTGGTCGCTCCATCGCCCGAATGGCGCGACGCTGCCGTACGACTGGTTGCGCAGCGAGGCAGCCAGGAGGCTGATAGGAGAAGCGGACAAGGACACTGCCAGCGACAGTTTCTGGGTCCCGATTCCGAGGACCGGGGCGCCCTTCTTCATACGCCTCGAGCTCTACGACGAGGACGGCGTCCGGTTGACCTACGGAGACACGAGGCCGATTCGGTAACGCAGACCGCGTTACGCGGCCTGTCGCTCGAACGCTTCCCGACGGGCGGCCGCCTTGAAGCAGCGGTGACACAAGCTGCTGGTCGAGGAAATCATCGCTTCTGGTAGGTCCTGCTGGCGCCGCAGGACCAGCACGTCCCGCGCGGCGTCTCGGCCCTGCGACGGCGCTCCCACTCGTCGGCGCTGTCGTGCGCATGACCGCCTCCCCCTCGCGCGGGTCGGTCCACTCGGCGCCTAAGGACGCGAACGGGTTGAAGGGATCACCGACCTCGTAGGGCCGGAATCCTTGTTCCGTTGCGATGCGCGTTGCGATGTCAGCCTCTCGACGGACCCCTGATCGGCTTGTCAAGGGCGATTGCGGCGAAGCTGCACGCTGGTTCCTAAACCGCGTGCGCAAGTTCGATTCTTGCCGGGGGATCAGTCGCGCTCGATCGCGCTCAGGCGCGCGAACGAGTAGAGCGCGAGGTAGCTCACCAGCAGGAACGACGTGAACAGCACCGTCAGGCCGATCGGGCGCGGATGGCTCAAGGGATGCAGCAGGCCGCTGCCGATCTGGTGGCCGATCGGCGCGGGATGCACCACGAGGTCCCACGAGTTCCAGCGCTGCACGCGTCCGAGGTAGATGCCGAACGAGCTCAGCGCCAGGACCGCGACGACCAGCGCCCACGCGTCGAGCACGCCGACCAGACGCCGCGCGACCCCATGGACCAGGAACAGCGAGATCAGCCCGAGCAGCAACCCGAGCCAGGCAGCGGCCGAGAGCAGCAGCACGTCGTAGAGCACCGGCACCTGGCCGCCGTGGCCGAGGTGCTTGAGGTCGGTGATCAGGTACGGCGCGTTCGGGAAGAAGGCAAGCCAGAGCAGCCCGAGCGGCGCAAGCACCCGCCACGAGGCGCCGGCGCGGGTGCGCTCGTAGAGCAGCAGCGCGAGCAGAAACGGGATCCAGGCGAGGAACAGATTCCATGCGAGCCAGCCGTGCACGCTCGTGCCCGTGTAGAGCATCCGGACCGCGAGCATCCCGAGCACGAACAGCGAGAGCCCGCCGAGCGACGCCACGACCGCGATCCGGCGATCACTGAACGAGACTCGTCAGACGCTCGACCACGAGACGAGCCTAGCTGCCCGCGCCGCGACGAACGGCCGCGACGGCTTCGAGCCGGGAGTTCACGCCGAGCGCGCGCAGGAGATGCCGGACGTGGTTCTTCACCGTCTCGGTGCTCAGGTGGAGCTCCTGGGCGATCTGCTTGGTCGAGCGTCCTTGCTCGAGCAGGCGAAGCACCTCGGCTTGCCGGGGTGTGAGGTGCGCGGGGGGCGCGCTGGGCTCGTCGTCGGCGGCGCCGGACAGGAGCCCGAAGACTCCGACGACGCGTTCACCATCCGTCAGAGGCACCGCACTGACGTCCAGCTCGAAACGCGCCCCGCCTGTTGAAACCAGGACGCCGGTCGTCTCGGTCGCCAAGGTCGTGCCGAGCACCTTGCGCGCGAACAGCTCACGTGCCCTGGCCTGGTCCTCGACGCCGACGACGGACGTGAAGTGCCGTCCGCGAACGTTGCCGAGCAGGCGCTCTGCCGCCGGGTTGATCCAGCGGACGACTCCCTCGGTGTCGAGCACGTAACTGGGGACGGGAATGCCGGTCAGAGCCTGTTCGACATCGCCGCCGACTGCGAGGCCACCCCCCGGTGTCGCCATTCCGACAGTGTGGCCGATCGACAACGGCCTGTCACGGGTCGCCGAACGCGCGAAGGGCGCCGTCGCCGGCGCCCTTCGTTTTCGCGTGGATGTTGAAACCGGACGAAGGCCCGCGCTGCCCGTGGAGCGCGGCGCGGTTCCGTCCTACGTGTTGAGGCGTCCTAGGCGCAGTAGGCGAACACGGCCAGGCTGCCGGAGTTGCCGGAGGACTGCGTGACCGTCCAGCCATGGCCGGCCGTCAGCAGCCGTGTGTCCGAGGTCGTCCGCCGCGTACCAGCGGTACGACTCGGTCACCGAGCCCTGGATGTTGAAGCCGCCGCTCAGCGCGAACTTGCCGTCCGGGCAAGAGACGGTGAACTGCTTCTGCCCCGGAGCACCGGCGGCCGAGACCTGCACGATCGTCGTGCCGTCGAGGCCGGCGTCGCCCTTCGGGCCGGCGGGACCTGCGGGGCCTGCGGGACCGGCAGGGCCATTGCGGCCCTGCCACCCTGCGGCCAGCAGGGCCAATCGCTCCGGTGTCGCCCTTGGCGCCTTGTCGCCCTGCGCACCAGCAGGGCCAGCGGGCCCGAGTGCCCCGGGATCACCCTTCGCACCCTGCGGACCGGCAGGCCCAACCGGGCCAGGCAGAACCTGCGAGGCCAGCCGGGCCGGCAGGCCCAACCGCCCGGCAGGACCAGGAGCACCGGTCGCTCCGGTGTCACCCTTCGTCGCCCTTGTCACCCTTCGGACCAGCAGGGCCGAACGGACCCATCGGGCCGATGTCGCCCTTGGGACCAGCAGGGCCAATCAGCCCTTGGAGGCCCATAAGACCCTGGTCACCCTTCGCCCCGGTCGCGCCGGTGGCGCCGGTCGTACCAGTGGCACCCTGGAGCTCCGGTGGCTCCGGTCTCGCCCTTGGCACCCGCGATACCCGCGATGCCCTGGACGCCCTGAGCGCCCTGCGGACCTGGGAAGCCCTTCGCGCCGCGCAGGCCCTTGGGGTTCGCCTTGAAGCGGACGTGCAGGTAGAAGTACGTCTCGCCCTTCTTGCAGTGCTGGCCGAGACGGATGAACCGGAGCGTGCCGTCGCCATGGTTGCGACCGCAGACCGGGCCGATCGTGCCGCTGACACCGACGCGAGGCGCCGGCTTGCGGGCTTCGCTGGCTCCGGTCGCCGAGCTCACGGCCAGAAGGCCGAGTGCGCCGAGCAGGAGCAGCGTGAGGACACTTTTCTTACGGGACAATGAGTCCCTCCTTTTCTGTGTTGGAGAGATCCGGCCGCGAGACTGCGGTCGTTCTCTCTCTATCCCAGGCTCGTCAGGGGAGCAGCATTCGGCCCGGGAGTCTCTGCGCTGCTCTCGCGTGAACGACGGTACCTCAGCGCCCGTCACGCCACCATGACAAGAAGTGGTCGGTTTCTTCGACTGTGCGGGAAGAAGCTCGTGGCCGCCGGTGGTCTGTCTCAGCTGCCCCACCAGGTCGAAACCACCGGCACGAGGGATGAAGCTTCCGATCGTTCAGGACGATCTCACTTCTGTCTTGCGGCGGACCCTCTTGACATGCGGCCGAACTGCGGAGGAGGTGAATCAGATGAAGCTGTTCACCTCGCTTGCGGTCATCGCCGGCTCGCTCGGCGAACGCGAGGAAGGACAGTCCCTGGCCTCGGAGATCGTGGTTCTGGCTCTTCTCGCCTTCGCGTTCTTCGGTGCGATGTGGCTGTTCAAGACGATGGCCTGATTACTTCACGCCAGCTCGCTTGCAGCCTCGTCGAAGACACGCGTGTGCAGGTCGACGTCGGCCTCCGTCGTGTCGGGTGACATCAGCGCCATGTTGTGGAACGGCGTCAGCAGGATGCCGCGGTTGAGCGCGTAGAGGTGGATCAGCCGGTCGAGCAGCGCGTTGCCGCCGGCCGCGGCCTCGCTGCCGGTTCGCGGGCGCTCGGGCCGGAAGAGGTACTCGACCCGGCAGCCGAGGCGAGTCACGTGCCAGGGCAGGCCGTGACGCTCGATCGTCTCGGCGACACCGGCCTCGAAGCGCTCGCCGAGGGCGATCATCCGTTCGAAGGCCTCGTCAGTCAGTACCTCGGCGAGGGTCGCGCGCGTGGCCGCGAGCGAGAGCACGTTCGCGGCGACCGTGCCGCCGATGCCGCCGACGTCGGCCTTCTCGTCGGCCGGGAGCAGCGCTTCGAGCCGGTCGGCGACCTCGGCCGAGAAGCCGTACGCGGCGACCGGGATCCCCGCGCCGATCGACTTGCCGACCGTGAGCAGGTCGGGCTCGAGCCCGTGGGCGGCCGTGTAGCCGCCCGGCCCGGCGCAGAGCGTGTGCGTCTCGTCGATGACGAGCAGCGTCCCCGTCTCGCGCGTCGCCGCCCGCAGCTGCTCGTGGAAGCCCGGCTCCGGGAGGACGATGCCGATGTTCGTCAGTGCCGGCTCGGCGAGCACGCAGGCGACGTCGCCGTGGGCCAGCTCGCGCTCGAGCGCTTCGGCGTCGTTCCACTCGACCACGCGCGTGGTCTCGGCCAGCGGCACCGGCGGCCCGACGTTGCCCTCGCGCGAGACGACGCGGCCGTCCTCGAGGCCGACGAACGTCTCGTCGACCGAGCCGTGGTAGCACCAGTTGAAGACGAGGATCTTCGGCCGCCCGGTGAGCTCGCGCGCGAGCCGGATCGCGAAGCGGTTCGCGTCGGTCGCGGTCAGCGCGAACTGCCAGCGGGCGAGGCCGAAGCGACGTGTCAGCTCACGGCCGACCCAGAGCGCGTCCTCGCTCGGCAGCATCGTCGTGATCCCTTTCGTCACTTGCTCTGTCACCGCACGGACGGTCGGTTCAGGCGAATGGCCGGTCATCGCGGCGGTGTCGCCGAGGCAGAAGTCGACGTACTCTTGCCCGTCGACGTCGCGGAAGCGTGCGCCGTGCGCCTCGGCCGCGAAGATCGGGAAGCCACCCGGCCAGCGGATCATCCACGGCATCGGAACGCCGGAGAGGAGCGACCCGCGCGCTTCGTCCGCCAGCTCGCGCGAGCGCGGGTGCTCCCGCTCGAAGCGCTCGAGCTCGCGTTCGAGAAGGGCCTCCACACTCACCGGCGCACCCTCAGCGCTTGCCGGGAGGCCCAGTGTGATCGTGGTTCTTGTCGCCGTTGCCGTTCCCGGGCCGAGATCCGTACGGAGGCGGTGGAGGTGGAGGCTTGTGTGACGGGGCCGGTGGCGCAGCCGGAGGCGGTGGCGGAGGTGGCGGAGGAGGAGGCGGCGCAGCCGGAGGTGGCGGCGGTGGCGGTGGCGGTGGCGGCGGAGGAGGCGGTGGTGGCGGTGGAGGTGGAGGTGGAGGTGGAGGTGGAGGTGGAGGTGGAGGTGGAGGTGGAGGTGGAGGTGGGGGCGGCGGAGATCCACCACGCGAAGGCGCCGGACTCACCTGACGGTCGGTCGTGCCGCCGACAGGCGACTGTCCCTGAACAGGGTGCGAGGACGCCTGCAAGCGGTCACCAGCAAGCACAATCGTCCGGCCGGGCCGGGCCCGCCTGGGAGGATGGACGACGAGGACCGCCGGAGGTCGCTTCGCGCTCGTGGGACTCTTGGGGGGCTGTACCGAAGGTTCCACCGGCGCCTGCGGGAGAGCCTCGACCACTCGCGCGTCCGGCGGCTCGAGCGCGGCACGCCAGAGGTAGCCCGCGCTTGAAGCCGTGGCTACGAGTGCGAGTGCGAGAAGCAAGCTTCTGACCGGCACAGCGTCAGTATCGCGGCCGCGGGGGACGGCAGTTCAGGCCGCGCGGCCTTGTCGCGCCACGCAGACGCGGTTTTTACCCTCGCCCTTGGCGCGGTAAAGAGCGTCGTCCGCGAGCCGCAGCAGGTCCTCCCCGGTATCCCCGTGCCGGTACTGGGCAACGCCGAAGCTGGCCGTCGAGCTCAGCGCGTTCCCCTCCACCCAGGCGATCGGGCGCTCCGATAGCGAGCGACACAACCGCTCGGCGACCAGAACGGCATCCGGGCCGTCGATCTCCGGCAGCAGCAATGCGAACTCCTCACCGCCGATCCGGGCCGCAAGGTCGACGTCCCGGATGTGATGCCGCAGCAAAGCGCCGAGCGCCTCGAGTACCCGGTCTCCCGAGTGGTGTCCGAAGCGATCGTTGACGCCCTTGAAGTCGTCGAGGTCGAGCAGAACGATGGCGAGACCACCTCTGAGCCGCGCCGCTTGGTCCACCTCCGTGTCGAGCACCTCCAGGAAGCCCCGCCGGTTGACGAGCCCGGTCAGGTCGTCTGTGATCGCCTGGCGCTGAACCAAGTCGTGCAGGCGCGCGTTTTCGAGCGCGATGCCGGCCTGGGCCGCGAGCCACTCGGCGAGCTGCCTCGTCTCGGCCGCGAAGCCCTCCGGCGGCGGGTAGAGCACGAGCTCGGTGCGAGTCGGCTCATCCTCGGTTGATAGATCGAGCCGTAGCTCGTCGCGTGCGCCAACCGGCTCGCCAATCCACCCCAGCTCCTCCCCGTCTCTGAAAATCCGCGCGCCCCTTGCCCCGGTCGCCTCTGTGACCACGTCGAGGATCACCGGCACCAGCGCTCGAGGGTTGTGCGTGGCCGCGAGCGCGTCGCCCACGAGCGCGAGCGCCGCCCGTGCGTCCGGCTGCCCACGACCGCTTCGCCTACGCCGATCGTGACGCGGCTCGGAGGCCCGGATCAGCTCGTCTCGACGCAGGGAACGAAGCGTCAACGCGAGCAGCACCAGCGTCGCGAGCGAGGCGAGCCCGGCCAGGCCGGCGAATTTCCAGCGCACGCCGATGGCAAGGCTGACGCTCAGCGCATGCACGAGCACAGGTGAGGCCGATAGCCGCAGCATTGGTCCCCCTTGCGGACTCTAAGCCCCGCAGGTCGACACCGGAATACAGTCCTCCCGTGGCCGACCTGAAGATCCTGGTCGTTGGAACAGGCGGCGTCGGCGCGGCCGTGGCCGCCGTAGCGCAGCGGCGCGACTTCTTCGAGCGGATCACCTTCGCCGACCTTGACCCGGCGCGGCCGCAGGCGCTCGTCGACCGGCTCGATGACAGCCGCTTCGCCGCGGCGCAGGTGGACGCCTCCGACCAGGCGAGCGTCGCTGCGCTGGCCCGCGAGCACGACGCCGTCCTGAACGCGACCGACCCGCGCTTCAACCTGCCGATCTTCGAGGCCGCCTTCGAGTGCCGCTGCACGTACCTCGACATGGCGATGTCGCTTTCGAGCCCGGAGGCGCTGCTCGGCCAGGAGCAGCTCGACCAGCACGAGCGCTGGGCCGACGCGGGGCTGCTCGCGCTCGTCGGGATCGGCGTCGAGCCCGGCCTCTCGGACGTCTTCGCGCGCTACGCGGCCGACCATCTGTTCGCCGAGATCGACGAGGTCGGTGTGCGCGACGGGGCGAACCTCGAGGTCGAGGGCTACGAATTCGCGCCGACCTTCTCGATCTGGACGACGATCGAAGAGTGCCTCAACCCGCCGCTCGTCTGGGAGCGCGAGCGCGGCTGGTACACGACCGAGCCGTTCAGCGAGCCTGAGGTCTTCGACTTCCCCGAGGGGATCGGCCCGCTCGAGTGCGTCAACGTCGAGCACGAGGAGGTCGTGCTCGTGCCGCGCTGGGTCGAGTGCAAGCGCGTCACCTTCAAGTACGGGCTCGGCGAGGAGTTCATCGACGTGCTGAAGACCCTGCACAAGCTCGGGCTCGACTCGAAAGAGCCGGTCTCGGTGCGCGGCGTCGAGGTCGCGCCGCGCGACGTCCTCGCGGCGGCGCTACCCGACCCGGCGACCCTCGGCGACCGCATGCACGGCAAGACGTGCGCGGGCACCTTCGTCACGGGCACCGGCAAGGACGGCGAGCCACGCGCGAGCTACCTCTACCACGTCTCCGACAACGAGCAGACGATGCGCGAGTACGGCTCGCAGGCGGTCGTACTGCAGACCGCGCTCAACCCGGTCGTCGCGCTGGAGCTGCTCGCCGGCGGCACGTGGAACGGCAGCGGCGTGCTCGGGCCGGAGGCCTTCGACGCCGTGCCGTTTCTCGACCTGCTCGCCGCCAACGGCGAGCCTCACGGCCAAGACGACCGGTGAGCCAGGCGGCCGAGGCCAAAGCGGCCCGCACGTCCGCCGCGTGGCCCGTCGTCGCGTTCGTTCTCGGCGCGGGGCTGCTCGCGCTCCTGCTGGTGCACCCGGGGATCGACGAGGCCTGGGAGAACCATCCGGCGCACTTCTGGCTCGTGCTCGGCGCGGCCTCGATCAGCGTCGGGCTCGGCTACGCCGTCGGCGTCGCCGCCCGTCGGCGGCGAGACGCACGGCTGTTCCTGGTCTCGCTCGCGTTCATCTCGGCGGCCGGCTTCCTCGGTCTGCACGCCCTCGCCACGCCGGGCGTGCTGCTGGGCAAGAACGCGGGCTTCGAGCTCGCGACGCCGTTCGGGCTCGCGGTTGCGGGCCTCTTCGCGGCGGCGTCGGGGCTGCCGCTCCGGCCCGCGGCGGCCGAGCGCGTCCTGCGCTGGGCCTGGGCGCTGATCGCGGCGCTCGCGACGCTGCTCGCAGCCTGGGCGGCGGTCTCGCTCGCGGACCTGCCGCCACTGTCGGGCGAGATTGGCGCCGAGCAGCTCGACGGCTGGCAGGTCACGCTGGCCGTGATCGGCGTCGTGCTCTACGCGGCCGCCGCGGTTGGCTACTTCCGCCTTTACCAGCGCCGCCGCGCGCAGTTCCTGCTCGGCGTCGCGCTCTCGTTCGCGCTCCTGGCCGAGGCGATGCTCGTGATCGCGTGGGCTCGCAACTGGCACGCCTCCTGGTGGGAATGGCACTTGCTGATGCTGGCCGCGTTCGTCACGATCGCCGTCAGTGCACGGGGCGAGTGGCACGAGGAGCGGTTCAGCCCGCTCTACCTCGACGAGACGCTCGCGGACACCCGCGAGGCGACGATCCTGTTCGCCGACCTGCAGGGCTTCACGTCCTTCTCGGAGCGGACGACCCCGGCGCAGGTGGCGACGATGCTGAACGGCTACTTCGGGAGCCTCGTGCCGCTGCTCGAACGGGACGGCGGCGTCATCCACCAGATCGTCGGCGACGCGGTGATGGTGATCTTCAACCAGCACGGCGACCAGCCCGACCACGCGGCGCGAGCAGTGCGCACCGCGCTCGCCTTCCAGTCCGCCGCCACTGAGATCGCCTCGGGCCACCCCGACTGGCCTCGCTTCCGCGCCGGCGTGAACAGCGGCGAGGTGCTGGCGGGGCTCGTCGGCGGCCCGAGCGGCCACCGCAAGCACGGCGTGGTAGGCGACACGGTGAACCTCGCCGCGCGACTCGAGTCGGTCGCGCCGGTCGGTCAGGTGGTCGTGGGAGCCGAGACCGCGGCTGCCCTCCCGCCGGGCGCCGTGCTCGAGCGGCTCCCCCCGCTCGAGCTGAAGGGCAAGGGGGAGCCGGTCGAGGCCTTCGTCGTGCACGCGCTGCGCGCCGGCTAGCGACACGCCGCGACTGAGCTCAGGCCGGCTCGTTCGGGTCCTCGTCGGCGGCCAGCTCGACTGAGCCCTCCAGCGTCTGCTGGAAGTGGCGCTGCTGGATCGGCTCAGCCCACCGCACCAGCTCCTGCAGGCCGCGCAGCTGCGCGCGCTCGTTCATCGTCCCGACGACCTGCCAGTGGCCGACCTCGCCGGCCTCGGCCATCGTCAGGAACTCGAAGCCGTCGAGCGCATCCGCGTCGTCGCCCAGGTAGGTCGACATCATCTCCGTGGCCTCCTGCTTGGTCTCGCGGGCTTTCTCGAGGATCGCGGTCTTCTTGCCGTCGAGCTCGGAGGCCAGGTCGGTGGTCCGCTCCTCGGTCTCCTTCGCCTCTTTGGCCATGCGCTGGAGCGTGGAGCGGAGATCATCGTGCCCGCCTTCCTCTTCGACGAGCTTGCCCACCTTGGCGGTCGCGTCCTGGGCGGCCATCGCCAGGCCCAGCACCTCGCCGATCTTGCTCTCGAGCGCGGTCAGGTCTGCCATCAGTCCCCTCCTCGTTGAGCTTGCGGACCGAGCGGCTACCCGGCAATCGGCGAGCGGAAACCGGGGCTGCCGATATCCTCCGGGGCCGCTTGTCGGTCGTGGGTCTTCTCCGCCTTGTCCTCGCTGCGGTCCTGCTGGGCTCCGCAGCGGCCAAGCTCGCCGCCGGCGAGCGCGGTCGACGGGCGCTCGCGAGCTACGGGCTGCACGGGCGCGGCGCGACAGCGGCCTGGGCGGGGACGATCGCGCTCGAAGGCGTGATCGGCGTGGCGGTCGCTGCCGGAGTGCCCGGCGCCGCGGAGGCGGCGGCTGTTCTGCTCGGGCTCTTCACGCTGCTGCTCGTGGTCGCGATCGCGCGCGGGCGCGCCGGGCAGCCGTGCGGGTGCTTCGGCAACCGGTCGCGAATCGGCTGGGGTGCCGCCGTGCGCTCGGCCTGCCTCGCCGCCGCGTTCGCGGTGCTGCCGTTCCTGCCCGACACTTCGCTCTCGACCGAGGCTTGGCTGGGCGTCGGCCTGGCCGTCGCGCTCGTCGGCGTCGCTGCGTTGGCGGTCGCGCTGCTCGCGCTGGCTCGTGAGGTCGGCGAGCTCCGGCTCGCGGTCGCCCCGCAGGCCGCGCTCTCGCTCGACCACGAGGGCCCGGAGCTCGGCGGCCGCGTCGGGCTGATCGAGCGCTTCGAGCGGCAGGCGCCGCTGGCGGTCGCGGTCTTCACTTCGGCCGGCTGCTCGCTCTGCACGGCGCTCGAGCCGTCGCTGCGTCTGCTCGCCCGCGACTCCGAGCTCGAGCTCCAGCTCTTCGACGAGCATGACGACGCCGAGGCCTGGGAGTCGCTCGCCGTCCCCGGCAGCCCGTACGCGGTCGTGCTCGCGCCCGACGGCGAAGTGCTCGCCAAGGGCACCTTCAACTCGCTCTACCAGCTGGAATCGCTGCTCGGCCCGGCGGCAGTGCGTGCTTAGCGAGCACGTCGCGGCCTCGACCTCCCGGCGCGGGTTCCTCGCGCGAACGGGAAAGCTCCTGCTCGCCGTGACAAGCGGCGGCTTCGTGCTGGAAGCCCTCCGCGCGCAGAAGGCCGAGGCCTTCCACTTCTGCGGCCACATCTACACGACCGGCTCCTGCCCACACCCGACCGGGCTGCCGCGAATCGACGCGAACGGCTTCCCGCTACGCGCCGTCGACGGCCAGCCCGTGGACGATCTCGGGAGGCCCGTGGACAAGCTTGGGCGGCCGGTGGACGCGCACGGCAAGCTGCTGCGCGACCCCGACGGGAACCCGCTGCCGGCCGCGCCGCGCACGCGCATCTGCGCCAAGACCGGGCGCGAGTTCGGCTTCCGCGGCCAAGTCGACGGCGCCTGGTACCGCTGCTGCAACGGCCACATCCGCAAGCTCGTCGACTGCTGCGGCTACACGAAGTACCGGATCAACGGCGACTACGCGCTGACGGGCTACTGCTACAGCGGCCGGCACGTGTTCTGCGTCATGTACTACGACACGAAGATCGCGTGCTGACGCCGGCGCTCGTCCTGACCGCGCTGCTCGTCGGGCTCGCCGGCGCCTGGTCGCCCTGAAGCCTCTCGATGGTCGGCACCGTGCGTGCCGCGCGTCACCGGGGAAGAGCACGAGCGGCCTTCACGGCCGGCCTCGCGCTCGGGGCGGCCGCGATCTTCGTCGCGCTCGGCGCGCTCGGCGCGGTGATCAGTGGCCGGGCGGTCGTGATCGCCGCGGTCGCGCTCGGCCTCGTCGCCGTGGCGAGCGACGGGCTCGGTTTGCGCGTTCGCCCGCAGATCCACTTCCAGGTTCCGGAGCCCTGGCGCCGGACGATGCCGCTGACGCGCGCGCTCTTCCTCTATGGCGTGCTGCTCGGAACCGGCCTGACGACCTACGTGCCGGCGACTGCCGCCTGGGCGTTGCCCGCGTTGAGCCTGGCGCTCGGTGACGTGAAAGCCTCGCTCGCGATCGCGGCCGGGTTTGCCGCCGGGCGGGCGCTGCCGGTGCTCGTGCTGAGCGAGAACGCGATCGCCGAGCGGCCGCGGGGCCTGCGCCTGCTGCGTGTGCTCACGGCGGCCTCGCTGCTCGCCGCGCTCGTCGCCGGCCAGGTCCAGGCGGCGGGAACGGTCGCGTCGCCGGGCGGCGACCCGAGCGCGGCCGGCGCCGACGTGGCGTGGCAGCAGCCCGGCGTCGGCGGCTTCCTGCGCAGGGAAGGAACGACCACGCAGCTTCCCGGCAACGACCCGGCGATCGGCGCGACCTTCGTCGCCTGGCACGCCGGCCCGGCGCTGACGGTCGCCGACCGCGCGACGCTGACTCCGACACTCACGGAGAACATCGCCGGCCTGCAAAGGCTCGCGGTCTCGCGCAGCTGGCTCGCCTACCGGACGCCGACCGAGATCCACGTGCGCCCCGTGACGGCGACCGGGCCGGGCACCACGGTCGAACAGGTCAAGGCGCCGGCAAGCCTGGGCCGCCCGGCACTCGGGGTCGATCTCGTCGTCTTCCATCGCGCGACCGCGACGGGCAGCTGGATCACCGCGGTGAACGTCGTCTCGGGCAAGCGCCTGCGGCTGCGCTACTCGAGCGACGCCCAGCTGCTGAACCCATCGCTGCTCGCGGGACAGCTGCTCTATGTGCGGGCCTCGCGCTGCTCGCAGCAGCTCGTGCTCGGGCCGCTCCACGGCGGCCGCGACAAGGTCCTCTACGAGCTCGGGCCGCTCGCCGGCCAGGACGCGGGCCACGAGCACCACCACACGAGCCAGGGCGAGCATCTCCCCTGCCCGCACAAGCCACGCGTCACCGCGAAGATGCTCTGGACGACGGCGCTCTCCCCGACGACTGCGTACGTGACGGTGCTCAGGCCACGCCGCGGTGGCCGCACGGTGCCGACGTTGCTGGCCGTCGCGCGGCGCTGACGCGTAACGCTGCTCGCACTTCGGTGACTGATCGAGGACAATCGATCGGGGTCGCTGGGAGGGAACGATGGATCGGATCTACGTGCAGACCAACGACGCGGAGCGGAACCAGGTGGTCGCCTTCGACCGCGCCGCCGACGGCAAGCTCACCGCGATCGGGCACTTCGACACGGGCGGGCGCGGTAGCGGCACGCCGCACCTGGCCTCGCAGAGCTCGGTCGTCGTCAACGGCGACCGGCTGCTCGTGACCAACGCGGGCAGCGACGAGCTATCGCTCTTCCGCGTCACCGCCGACGGGCTCAAGCTCCAGAGCCGCGTCCCGAGCGGCGGCAGCCACCCGACGAGCGTCGCGGCTCACGGCGGGCTCGCCTACGTGCTGAACAACGGCTCGCCCGGGATCGCCGGCTTCTCGCTCGACTCGCTCGAGCCGCTCGAGGGCTCGCAGCGGATGCTGGCGGCAGACGCCGACCCGGCGCAGATCGCCTTCAGCCCGGACGGCCGGATGCTGGTCGTGACCGAGCGCGGAACGAACAGCATCAGCACCTTCGAGATAAAGGAGGGCGGCCTCGCCGAGGGCCCGCAGACGATCGCCGCATCCGGCGCGACCCCGTACGGGTTCGACTTCGCCGGCGGCTCGCTGGTCGTGACGGAGGCCTTCGGCGGTGAAGCCGGCGCGGCGGCGGCCTCGTCCTACTCGTTCGGCGGCGAGCGCCTCGAGCCCGTCAGCGCCTCGGTCGCCAACACCCGCAGCGAGGTCTGCTGGGCCGCGGTCACCCGCGACGGACGCTTCGTCTACGTGACCAACTTCGGCGACGGCACGATCTCGAGCTACCGGATCGGCGACGACGGCTCGCTCGAGCTACTCGAGCCGGTCGCGGCCTCGACCAACATGGGGGAGAAGGGCGTGCGTGACGAGGCGATCACCGGCGACGGGCGCTTCCTCTACGCGCTCGACGCCGACGCGCGCCGGATCTACGGCTGGTCGGTCGGGGAGGACGGCTCGCTGTCGCCGGTCGGCGACGCCGACGGCCTGCCGGAGACGGTGGCAGGATTGGCTGCGTCGTGAACATCATCTCGCGGGGGTTTCGCGGTCGAGGCCGGGACGGGCCGCCGGACCGCGTTCCCCCAGGCCAGTACCTGACCGACGACTTCCCGGTGCTCTCGGCCGGGCCGACGCCACACACGCCGCTCGAGGAGTGGACGTTCGAGATCCGCGGCGCCGCCGAGCCCGTCAGCTGGACCTGGGAAGAGCTCCAGGAGCTGCCGAGCGAGGAGGTCACCAAGGACATCCACTGCGTGACCAAGTGGTCGAAGCTGGACACTCTCTGGCAGGGCGTCTCCGTGGACACGCTGCTGGAGACTGTTGACCACGACGCCGGATACGCGCTCGCCTTCTGCGACGGCGGCTACACGACCAACCTGCCGATCGAGGATCTGACCGACGGCAAGGCCTGGGTCGCCTACAACTACGGCGGCGAGCCGCTCGAGCCCGAGCACGGCGGGCCGGCACGGCTGCTCGTGCCGCATCTTTACTTCTGGAAGAGCGCCAAGTGGGTGCGCGGGCTGCAGCTGCTCGACGAGGACGAGCCCGGCTTCTGGGAGCAGAACGGCTACCACATTCGGGGGGATCCCTGGCTGGAACAGCGTTATTGGGGCGACTGACCTGGCTGGCCGCAACGGTCGCGGCCGTCAAAGAGGAGACGCCAAAGGTGCGGACGCTCGTGCTCGACGCCGACGGCTGGACCGACCACCGCGCGGGCCAGCACCTCGACGTGCGCCTGACCGCGGAGGACGGCTACCAGGCCGAGCGCTCGTACTCGATTGCCTCCGCGCCGGGCGAGCCGGTGGCAATCACGGTCGAGCGGCTCGAGGACGGAGAGGTCTCGCCGTACCTGGTGGACGAGGTGCGCGACGGTGACGTCTTCGAGGTGCGCGGCCCGATCGGCGGCTACTTCGTCTGGGACGGCGACGAGCCGGAGCCGGTGCTACTCGTCGCCGGGGGTTCAGGCGTGGCGCCGCTGGCGGCGATGGCCCGGCAGCGCGCGCGGATCGGCTCGGAGACGCCGATGCGGCTGCTCTACTCCTCGCGCACCTGGGACGATGTGATCTACCGCGACAAGCTGGAGACGCTCGGGGTCGAGGTCGTGTACACGCTGACCCGCGAGCAGCCGCCGGACTGGACGGGCTATGCACGGCGGATCGACGACGAGCTGCTGCGCGACGTCGCGTTCCCTGCCGCGGAGAGCCCACGCGTCTACGTCTGCGGCTCGACGCATTTCGTGGATGCGGCCGCCGATGGGCTGGTGCGGCTCGGCTACGACCCGCTGTGGATCCGGACCGAGCGCTTCGGAGCGACGGGCTGATGGAGTCCCGCGTCCTCGACGGCAACGCGATCGGCGGCCTGCTGCTCGAGCTGTTCGGCACCGAGCTGACCGCCGCGCCGTGCGTCTGCGGCACCTGCGGCGCCCGCGAGGAGATGGCGCGGCTCGACGTCTACGTCGACTGCCCGGGCGTGGTCGTCCGCTGCCGGCACTGCGCCAACGTGATGATCACGATCGTCCAGGGCCGGTCGCGCACCTGGGTCGATCTCGGCGGAACTCGCGGTCTCGAGCTGTAGGCTCAGCCCATGCGGCGACGATTCGAGCGGATGATCCTCGGCGCGCTGATGAGCATCGTCGCCTTCCTGGTCGAGCGCCGGCTCGTGAAGGCGATGTCGAAGCGCCGCTAGCCCGGCGTCAGGGACGGCGCGCTCGCTTCAGTGGGCAACGCGTGAAGCTGCGCGGCGGCGGCTGCACCGCGCGCCTGATCCCGAGCGCCAGCTTGAGCGCAACGAACTTCGCATAGCCGCCACAGTCGGCCTCGACCTCGTCGAAGGGACGCTGCCACGGCGCGCCCTCGAGGTCGGACTGCTGCGCGTGCGTCAGCTCGTGGCCGAGAACGAAGATCCAGATCCCGAGCATCCCCAGCTTCGCCGTGCGCCAGTGCTGGAAGGCGAGGCACGCCTGCGAGGGGAGCGCGACCTCGCGTAAGTCGTAGCGCCACAGGCCGTAGACGTCCGTCTCGTGCCCTTTCTCGCCCGGGTAGGCGGAGCGGACGAGCGTCGCCCAGTCGTCGCGGTCGTAGCAGCCGACTGTCGCGCGGTACGGAGCCGCAGCGCGGTCCGCCTGCGGGGAGTCGCCCACAGCGGTCGTCGCCGTCGCCGCCAAGACGAGCGCACAGGCGCCGATCGCGACGAGCACCGCAGCGAAGGTTGAGAGGGCCGCGGCGACGCCGCGGCCCTCTCGTCGATCGCTTAGATGCGCGAGACCGGCAGCTGCTGGCGCTGCCATTGGTCCTGATCCGTCTTCGCGCGGTTGGAGACGTCGGTGTAGGCGCTCGACGTCGCCCTCTGAGTGGCCGAGCTCGGGCCGGCGTAGATGTTCCCGCCAGCAGTCGAGCTAGGCGTGTTCGAGTTCACCGCGTTCTGGTTGCTGAACGCGGCGCCAGCGGCCAGCTGGTTCGTCTCGGCAAGCTGCGCGCCGAGCTGGAACCCACCGGCCCCGCCGGAACCGGCGGAGAGACCGTCGTGGCTGTCCTTGCTCTCACCACGGCCGTCCTTGCCGTCGTGACCACACCCGCAGCCCTTGCCGCCGATGTCCTGCTTCAGGCCCTGGTCCTGGTCGGTCTTGGCCTTGTTCGAGACGTCGGTGGTGGCGTCGGACGTTGCGGTCTGGGTCGCCGAGCTCGGGCCGGAGGTGATGTTCCCACCGGCGGTCGAGACTGGAGCGTTCCCATTCACGGCGTTCTGGTCGCTCTTCGAGATGCCGAACGCGGCCTGGTTCGTCTCGGCGGCCTGGATGCCGGCCTGGAAGCCACCGGCCCCGCCGGAACCGGCGGAGAGACCGTCGTGGCTGTCCTTGCCGTCCCTGCCGTCCTTGCTGCAACCGCAGTCCTTGCCGCCCAGGTCCTGGTGGAGCCACTGGTCCTGGTCGGTCTTGGAGCGGTTCGAGACGTCGGTCGTGGCGTTCGACGTCGCCGTCTGCGTGGCGCTGCTCGGGCCGGAGTAGATGTTCCCACCCGCGGTCGAGGCCGGCGCGTTCGCGTTCACGGCGTTCTGGTCGCTCTTGGAGATGCCGAGCGCCCACTGGTTCGTCTCGGCAGCCTGGATGCCGGCCTGGAAGCCGCCCGCCCCGCCGGAACCGGCGGAGAGGCCGTCATGGCCGTCCTTGCCGTCCTTGCCGTCCTTGCCGCAACCGCAGTCCTTGCCGCCGATGTCCTGCTTCAGGCCCTGGTCCTGGTCGGTCTTGGACTTGTTCGAGACGTCGGTGGTGGCGTCGGACGTTGCGGTCTGGGTCGCCGAGCTCGGGCCGGAGGTGATGTTCCCACCGGCGGTCGAGACAGGAGCGTTGCCGTTCACGGCGTTCTGGTCGCTCTTGGAGATGCCGAGCGCCCACTGGTTCGTCTCGGCGGACTGGACGCCGGCCTGGAAGCCGCCGGAGCCGCCGCAACCGGCCAGGCACGAGCCCCCGCCGATGTTCTGGCTCAGGTGCTGGTCCTGGTCGGTCTTGGCCTTGTTCGAGACGTCAGTAGTGGCGTCCGACGTAGCCGTCTGAGTGGCCGAGCTCGGGCCGGAGTAGATGTTCCCACCCGCGGTCGAGACCGGCGTGTTCGAGTTGACCGCGTTCTGGTTGCTGAACGCGGCTCCGGCGGCGATCTGGTTGGTGTCGGCCTTCTGCACACCAAGCTGGAAGCCACCCGCGCCGCCGCATCCGGCGACGCACTGCGTCTTCATGTCGCGACCTTCACAACCGCACCACCGGTCGCCGAGGTTCTGATGCAGCGACTGGTCCTGGTCGGTCTTCGCCTTGTTCGAGACGTCGGTGGTTGCGTCCGACGTCGCGTTCTGCGTCGCGCTGCTCGGGCCGGAGGAGACGTTCCCACCGGCGATCGAGACGGGCACGTTCGCGTTCACGGCGTTCTGGTCGCTCTTCGCGATCCCGATGGCGGCCTGGTTGGTGTCAGCCTTCTGGACACCAAGCTGGAAGCCGCCGGGGCCGCCACAACCGGCCAGGCACGAGCCCCCGCCGATGTTCTGGCTCAGGTGCTGGTCCTGGTCGGTCTTGGCCTTGTTCGAGACGTCGGTGGTCGCGTTCGACGTCGCCGTCTGCGTCGCGCTGCTCGGGCCGGAGGAGACGTTCCCACCGGCGATCGAGACGGGCACGTTCGCGTTCACGGCGTTCTGGTCGCTCTTCGCGACGCCGACAGCCAGCTGGTTGGTCTGGGCGTCCTGGATCCCGGCCTGGAATCCACCCGCGCCACCGCAGCCGAGCGAGCAGGAACCGCCGCCGATGTTCTGGTGCAGCGACTGATCCTGGTCGGTCTTGGCCTTGTTCGAGACGTCGGTGTTGGCCGAGGAGCTCGCGGTCTGCGTCGCGGAGCTCGGGCCAGAGTTCACGTTGCCGCCCGCGATCGAAACCGGGACGTTGGCGTTCACTGCGTTCTGGTCGCTGTGGGCGACCCCGGCTGCCAGCTGGTTGGTCTCGGCGTTCTGGACTCCGGCCTGGAATCCACCCGCGCCACCACAGCCGGCGTAACAACCGGAGTTGCCGCCGATGTTCTGGTTCAGATGCTGGTCCTGATCGGTCTTGGCCTTGTTCGAGACGTCAGTAGTGGCGTCCGACGTGGCCGTCTGAGTGGCCGAGCTCGGCCCGGAGCTCACGTTGCCCCCGGCGATCGAGACCGGCACATTGGCGTTGACCGCGTTCTGATAGCTCGCCGCCGCACCCAGGGCTGCCTGATTGGTGCTCGCGCTCTGGGCTCCGGCCTGGAAACCGCCGGAACCACCCGAGTCAGCGAACGCCGAAGGCACCGCCCAGAGGGCGAGGAGCACTACGGCCACGCTCAGTAGCTTGGCTTTCATCCGTTCTCCTCTCATCACTGCATTGGTCTGTACAGCGCGCCGCGCAGACGGCGCGCACGTAGGCCGGTGAGAGGAGGTCAGCCCGGGTGCCAGACCGCCAGTACGACTCGCCTCGGCTTCAGGAAGGCCGTTCGCGGAAGCCGGCGACGGTGGACAGGAAAACTGAAGAGTGCGAGCCCCGCCGCCAGCGCTCCGATCAGGAGCAGCAGCGGCGAGCTCCCGCCCCCGGCACCGGTGCCGGGGGCTCCGGCGTCGGGCTGCGGCACGGGAGACTGCGGCGGGAGGCGCTGCGGCCGTGAACCGCCCCCCGTCGCAGGCTTGTCGGGCGTGCGGTTGCGCTCGACCCGGCCTCCGACCGGCTCCACCTGCGGCGAAGCCGGGGCGGCGCTGGACGTCGGAGACAGGCTTTGGGGGATCGCCGCCGGCCTGGCCGCAGCGGCAGTCACGCCTCGCGAGTCCCGCGCGCGGAGGGGTCGCTGCGCGTGGTCCGCGTGGGCTGCGGGCGTGGCCTGCGGCGCGACCTGCGCGAGCTCTGGAACCGGGACCGTTGCGAAGGCCGCGTTTGTCGCCGCCGAGATCGAGTTCACCACGGGCTCGATCACGTCAGCGGGCGTGGACGGGACCGATTCGGGCGCGCGCGGGGTGGACTCCGGCGCCGTAGTGGCCGGGGGCGTCGCAGCGGCTGGGGGCGTGGCCGGCGCAGCGACGGAAGAAGCCGCCAGCGCCTGGTCGACCGCCGGCTGGACGGCCGCGACGGCCGCGGGCGCGACCTCGTTCACCTGCGCGAGCGCGCTCTGCACCTGAGCGTTGAGACCGCCGAGAGACGGCGCCGCCGCGTGTGCGCGGCCGGGACCCGCGAGTGCCGCGCACACGCACACCGTGACGGCGATACCCCGGCCCCACCTGAGGCGCCGAGATCGTCCTGCCTGCGGATCGTCCAACCGATTGGACGATCCGCGGCTCAATGTCGCAGCCGTAGCCACAGACCGGAGGCGCGCAACGCGGGCGGCGCATAGGTGTATGCGACGAAGAACAACACTCCGACGATCAGCGCTACGAGAGTGAGGACGACGGCGTTTGAGACCTGATCCAAGCTCTCGGCCGCCACCGGAGCCGGGCCCGCGATGCGGTTGAAGACCCGCGCCGCGCTCCCTGACCCCGCTCGCGGCGGCCGCCGCGCCGTGCTGCATGGGGGCGGCGGCCCGCGAAGCGGGGTGCGGGTCGATCGTCGAGACGGGAGCGGCCGCGACCCGGGTCGGCACCGCCTGCGCAGGCGCAACCTGCAGTTGCCCCCTGTGGGCGCCAGCTGCCGGCGGGCGAGTGGAACCGGCCGCGGCCGCATGCTCGTGCCTCGTCTGTTGCGACTCGACGCGCGGCCGGGCGGGCGTCCTCGTCGCGTAGGCCTGCTTGGGGCCCGTGGCCGCTGCGACGGCGCGCGGCCGGGCGGGCGCCGTGGTCGCATAGGCCTGCCGCAGCTCGGCGGGCGGCGCGGAAGCGGGAGGCTCGGCGGGAGCGGCCGGGGGCGCCGCGCCGGACGCTCCGTCCGGCGAGGCGGTGTCCGGCGTCGATCCGTCCTCGCGCGTCGGCGCAGCCGCGTCGGCGCCGCTGCCCTGTGACGTCTGCGACGCGTTGACGGCGCCAGCGCCCGCATTCGCGGTGTTCGTCTGGTTGATGGGGCCGTTGTCGCCCGGGCTGTTGATGCGGATCTGGATGACGATGTTCTGCGCGCCCTGCTGGATCGCGGACGCGATTGCCGCCGCGGCCTGCTGCGTCGCGGCGTCGAGCTGGGACCCCTGGTCGCCCCCTCCGCCGCCAGGTGAACTCGGCGAACCGCCGGCCTGCGTCGTTGCAGACCCGTTCGCAGCGGCTGCCTGGCCCTGCGCGGTGTTGGTCTGCGTGATCGCGCCGTTGTCGCCCGGGCTGTCGACCCGGGTCGAGTTCACGACGTTCGAGGGTTGCTGCTGCGTTGCGTTCGCGCCCGCGAGCGCGCCCTGATCGGTCGTCGCGCTAGAGCTGTCCGGAGCAGCCCCAGAAGGCGCAGCAGCAGACGGGTCCGGAGGGGACGTAGACCCGTCTGCGCGCGCGTTCCCGGCCAGAGCAAGCGCGCACAGCGCGAGCGCCGGGATGACCAGCAGGAAGAGGACGCGCCGAAGCCGCTGGGGCACGCTCGAAGCGGCCGACATGGTCGCGGTCGTCGCTGCGGTCACGGAAATGACGGTACCAGATTGCGCTTCGACATTTCAAGGTTCTTTTCGGAAAACTAGACTTCAGCGTGGACTTCCAGTCACCGCGTAGAGCGTCGAGTGAATTTCTTTTTACATTCGAAGTGCAATTTCGTTGGACGATTCATCGGCTGCATTGGACGAAGGCCAGCGAAACCGCAGCAGGACAGGCATCGGGCCTGAGATCGTGGTTCTCAGCACGCGGTCGCTGGAGCGTTCTGAAGGCTTGGCGACAATCTCTCGAAGGGTCTCGCGATTTTCGTTCCCGTGCGCTACAGTGCCCTGGTCCGTACGGTCCTGGGGAGGGCGTGGGTGCGGCGAAACGGTTCCACCAATCGAAACGAGCTGAAGAGGACGCAGGAGCGGGTTCTGGACGCCGTGCGAGCGGATACAGCGACTCCGCTCACGCGCGCCCGCTACCAGGAGATCGCCGGGGTGAGCCGCTCACAGGCCGCGTACGACCTCGCCGAGCTGGTCGAGGCCGGGATCCTGGAACGGGTCGGAGCCGGCCCGGCGACGCGCTACCGACTGGTCGACTCGCGGCCGGACGACCGCAGGCGGTGGACGGACGAGCGCATCCGCTCGGCGCTGCAGGAGTTCTGCGCCTCGCGCGAGGCCTGGCCGTCTGCCCGCGAGTTCAAGGAAGCCGGACGTCACGACCTCTACGTAGCCGCGAGCCGCTACGGCGGTGTGGCGTTCTGGGCGAAGGAGCTCGGTTTCGCGCGCCCGGGACGGCCACCCGCGCCGACGCGCGTGCCCGTCCCGCCACGTCGCCGGCTGCGGCTGCGCTGGACTGCGGAGGCGGCCACAGTCGCGGTCGCGCTTGCGGTGGCCGGTGTGTCCCTGCTTCACCCGTGGGACACGACCAACGGCCTCCAGCGAAGGGCCAGCTCGCCGCCGCAGGCGCGCGGCCCCGTCACTGCCGTTCACGTAACCGGGGAACGGTCCGCCGCGACGCGCCAGGCGGTGAAGAAGGCAAAGCCGGCGAAGCAGGCCAAGCGACCAATCCGCCGCTCGCCTTCCGGAACGTCTTCGACCGCGACGAGCCAGCTGATCGCCCAGAGGACGTCGTCCGTTCCCACTCATGCCTCCAGCACGGAGGCCACGACCACGAGGTCGGCGCCCCAACGGCCCGCCTCGTCGACCCCCGCGCCCCTCCAGGCGCCGACCGGCTCAGCGGCCCCGAGCCCGCTACCGCCACCCGGTAAGTAACGAAAGAGGCCACATGCGTCGCCGCCCGATGCAGAGACAGAGACTCCCGCTCTTTAGCAGCCTTGCACTCCTGGCGCTCGCGTCCCTCATCGTGGTGGCTGCACCGGCGTCTGCGTCGACTTTGCCGACGGCGTCGTACTCGATCTCGGGAATGAAGGGCTCGAACGGCTGGTACGGCGGCAGCGCCGGCGGCAACTTCGTGCTCGTCAACTGGACGATCAGCGACCCCGACCACTTGGTTTACAAGGGCTGCGTCTCGCCGGAACCAGTGGGTGGGCCGACCTCAGGTACCCGAGGCATGTGCGTGGTGACGCTGACAGACATGTCAACGATTCCCTTCCCCTCTGAGGTCATCAAGATCGACGCTGATCCACCGACCGGAGTCGCCGCGCATCTCTCGCGGGGCCCTGACTACAACGGCTGGTACAACCATCCGGTCGGCGATCGATCTGGACGCGCCCGACGCAACCTCCGGCATTGCGTCGTGTTCCTCGGCTCACGTACGCCGGGCCCGATCAGCGCTGGAGCGACCGTCAGCGGCAGCTGCACGGACAATGCCGGCAACTCGGCGTCGGCCTCGAGTGCGCTCAACTACGACGCCACGGCTCCGGTGCTCGGGAAGGTGCGCGTCGACAGCAAAACCGGCTCGAACCTGGTGCACTGGGCGTCGACGAGCCCATCCGACACCGTCGTGGTCCAGCGCTGGGCGCGCGGGAAGGACAAACAGCAGGCGGTCCTCTTCCGCGGCAACGGGGCGGCCTTCTCCGACGCCAAGATCGCTCCGGGGCTCGAGTACAACTACGCGGTGCAGACGGTCGACCAGGCCGGGAACGCGTCGAAGCGGATCGTGGTCGCCGGGCTGCCGAAGGTGCTCCTCCTCGGCAAGACCGGGTACGTGCCGCGGGCTGCGGAGAAGCCGATCCTCCGCTGGAACCGCGTGCGCGGGGCGCAGTACTACAACGTCCAGCTCTACCGCGGCACGAAGCGGGTCTTCGCGGCGTGGCCGGTGAAGAACCAGCTCGGGCTTCCCGCCGGCTGGCGCTGGAACGGCAAGCGCCAGCGGCTCTCGGCCGGCAAGTACCGCTGGTACGTCTGGGCGGGTTTCGGAGCGCGCTCGTTCGCGCGCTACCAGACGGTCGGCAGCGCGCAGTTCATCGTGCCGCCCCGCTAGACCCGGCGCTTGGCGAGGTCGAGCAGCAGAAGCAGCGCGAGGACGCCGCCGACAGCGCCAAGCGTGATCGGCACCCAGCGCGCGACGTGCACCGCAGCCGCGGTCGCGCCGCAGGCGACGAGCGCCGAGCCGGCCGTGATCGCCAGCGCGAGCTGACGCGCGACGATACGGATCGTCCGCTCGAGCGGCGTGATCCCGCGGATGTCGACCTGCAGCCGCTGGCCTGGCCGCGCGCCGCTGATCCGCTCGAACGACTCGACCAGCCGCTCGCCGCGCACCTTCAGCTTCTGCACGTCGTAGAAGAGCCGCTTCGGGTCGGCGCCGGCCTGGACGCGCGTGAGCAGGTTCTTCATCAGGAAGCGGCCGACGACCGAGAACGGGTCGAGCTCCGGGTCGAGCTCGGTTGCGGCGAGCTGCATCTGCGCCAGCGCCTTGCCCGTCAGCACGAGTGGCGCAGGCAGCCGGACACCGTGCTGGGTCGAGGTGTGCGCGATCTCCTGCATCAGCGGGCCGAGCGAGATCTCGCCGAGTGAGGCGTGCCGGTAGCGGCGCAGCAGCTCGGTCATGTCGGCCTCGAGCCCGACCGCGTCGGCGTCCTCGGCCTCCGGCCCGGCCATGATCAGCACGACCTCGGTCAGGAACGGCACGTCCTCCTGCCAGAACGCGAGCAGGAGCAGGAGCAGCTGGCCGCGCATCTCCGGCGAGAGCTCGCCGACCATGCCGAAGTCGAGGAAGAAGATCTTCTCGTCGGCCCAGAGCATGTTGCCGGGGTGCGGGTCGGCGTGGAAGAAGCCCTCGACGAGGATCTGCTGGTAGTAGCACTCGAGCAGCTGGCGGGCCGCCTCGGCGCGGGCCGGCCCCTCGGGGATCTCGCGGACGGGCACGCCCGGGATCTCCTCGAGCACGAGCAGGCGGCTCGTCGAGAGCTCCTGGTAGACGCGAGGTGCGTCGAGGCGCGGGAAGGCGGTCAGCGCGGAGCGCAGGCGCTCGACGTTCTGGGCCTCGAGCTCGAAGTCGAGCTCGCGCCGCAGCGAGTCGGAGAGATGCTCGATCGCCGCCGGGAGGTCGACGATCTTGCGCAGCGCGTCGCGGTTGCCGGTCTTCTTCGCGAACAGCTCGAGCAGGCTGAGGTCGCGGCCGATGTCCTCCGCCGCGGTCGGCCGCTGCACCTTCACGACCACGCGCTCGCCGTTGTCGAGCACGGCCCGGTGCACCTGGCCGATCGTCCCGGCCGCGAGCGGCTCGGGCTCGATCGTCGCGAAGACGTCCTCCCAGGGGACGCCGAGTTCCTCCTCCATCACCATCACGACGGCGTTCTCGTCGAGCGGAGTGACGCGGTCCTGCAGCGCGGCGAGCTCGGCGACCGCCTCGGGCGGGATCAGGTCGGGCCGGGTCGAGAGGATCTGGCCGAGCTTGGCGAAGGTCGGGCCGAGCTCCTCGAGCGCCTCGCGCAGGCGGCGGGCGCGCAGCTCCGGCGGGTCGTCGTCGCGGCGGGACTCGTTGAAGCCGTACTTGCCGAGGACGGTCGCGATTCGCGCCGCGCGCCCGAGCAGCCGCTGGTCGGCGGCCGCGCTCACGCGTCGTCCTTGTGCGTCTGGACGATCACGACCGTGCAGGGCGCGTTGTGCGAGACGCGGTTCGGGACGTTGCGCAGCAGGAACTCGCGGCGACCGCTCATGCCGACGCTGCCGACCACGAGCACGTCGGCCTTCTCGCGCCGCGCGGCCTCGACGATCGCCTCGGCCGGATCGTCGCCGGAGACGACCGCCGTCCGCTTGCGTTCGCCGGCCAGCGTCTCGACGTGCTCGGCCAATTCTCGCGCCACCTCCGCCCGGTCGCCTGCAAAGTCGACCAGCACGCGGACGACGAGCAGCTCGGCCTCGTAGCGAGCCGCCATGTCGGCCGCGAAGCGCACGGCGCGCTCGGCCGTCTCGGAGCGGTCGGTCGCGACCAGCACGAGCCGCACCGCCTCGTCGTCGCCCTTGCGCCGCAGCCGCATCAGGCCTGCCCGCCCAGCGCCTGCGGAAGCTCGCCGCGCGAGCCGATCCCGAGCTTGCGGTAGACGTTGCTGAGGTGGACCTCGACGGTCTTGGTGGTCACGAAGAGCGCCTGCGCGATGTCCTTGTTGGAGAGACCTTCCGCCGCGAACCCTGCCACGCGGCGCTCGCTGGCGGTGAGCGACTCGACGCCGGAGAGCAGCAGCCGGCGCGGCCGGGCACCGGTCGCCGCGAGCTCCTGCTCGGCCTGCTCGACAAGCGGCACCGCGCGCGAGCGAACTGCCAGGTCGAGCCCCTGCTTCAGCAGCTCGCGAGCATCGGCGCGCTGGTTTGCCCGCCGCAGGGCAGCGCCCAGCTCGACCAGCGAGCGTGCCAGTTCGAGCCGCGCCGTCGATCCTTCAAGCACAGCGACCGACTCGCGCAGCGTCTCGATCCCCTCGGCCCCGCCCTCCGCCAGGCCGCGCGCGCGGAGCGCAACGCCGATCGGCTTCGGCGCGCCCCACGCCCGCGCCAGCTCGACCTCCTCGCGCGCCAGCTCGAGCGCCTCGTCGCGCCGGTCGAGCCCAAGCAGCGCCAGCGCCAGGTGCGACCGCCACGCGAGCACGGCGGGGTTGTGCATCTCGAAGGTCTCCATGCAGCGGCCGAGCCGCCGCCAATCCGACGCAGCGCCCTCGAAGTCGCGCCGCGCATAGCGGAGCCAGCCGCGAGCGCCCAGGAAGAAGATCACGTGGCCGCTCTCGGCGACCTCCTCTTCGAGCCCGAGAGCGGCGAGCGAGGCTTCGGCCTCGTCCATCTCGCCCCGGTTGGTCAGCACGTCGGCGAGATAGGAGTGGAAGTAGATCGCGCCCTGCTGGGTGGGCACGTAGTTGACGAGCTCGCCCGACTCACGCAGGTCCTGGGTCGCGGCCTCGAGATCCCCGCGGTGCGCGAGCGCCAGGCCGCGGAAGCAGAGCATGTTCGAGAGCGTGACCAGCTCGCCGCGCTTCTTCGCAGTCGCCATCACGGCCTCGAAGTAGCGGTCGAGCTCTGGGCCGGCCTCTGCGCACATCAGCGCCCAGGCGGCGCACGAGATCGCCACCGAGGGCATGCTCTCGCACAGCGGCCCGAGAATGGCGGGCTCGGCGAGCGCCGCCACACGCTCGCGGCCGACGCCTCGCCGCGTGTCGAAGTACCGGAGCGTCGCGACCATCGCCGCGCGGCCGACTGTCCCCGTGAGCGCGTCCTCGTCGACCTGGCCGAGCCGCGAGCGCGTGACCTCGAAGACGTCCGAGTCGAAGCCGGCCGAGTTGATCAGCTCGGCCTCCAGCAGCTCGCGCAGCTCCGGCGCATCGTCCCCGAGCCGCTCGATCGCCTGCTCGAAGACGGTCACCGCCTCGGGCCCGCGGTTGAGGCGGAAGAGCGAGCGGCCGAGCTGCAGCCCGAGCCGGGCGTAGCGCAAGGGCTCGTCGGTACCCAACAGCGCTTTCTGCAGGTGCTCGGCCGCGGCCAGGACGTCCACGCGCTGCTCCGCCAGCCCGAGCTCGGCCAGCGTGTCGACCCGCGTCTCTGCCGACGGCGGCTCGGCCAGCGCGCGCCGCAGGTGGCGGACCGCGACCTCGGGCGCGCCGCGAACGAGCGCCCGGTCCGCGGCCACGCGCAGCGTGTCCACCACGAATGGGTCTCCCGCAGGCGGCACCAGGTCGAGGTGCGCGGCCACCCGCTCGGGCTCTGCGCCGCCGCCCGCGAGCAGCTCCGCGGCTTGCCGGTGGGCGAGCAGCCGTTGCGCCGGCTCGATCGACTCGTACACAGCGGCGCGCACCACCGGGTGCGAGAACTCGACCGTCGGCGTCGTCACGCGCAGCAGCTCGCCCCGCGCGAGCGCGATCGCGGCGAGCGTGGCCAGCTGGCTGTCTTCGAGCCCCGCGAGCGCCGCCACGTCGCGCAGCTCGGCGCCGTCGCCGAGCACGGCGGCCGCGGTCGCGAAGCGCCGGGCCTCCTCCGGCAGGCGCGAGAGCCGCAGCGCAACCGCGCGGGCCACCGGTTCCGGGCCGATCTCGTGGGCGCGGCGCGCGTTCTGGGCGACAGGCTCGACGCCCTCCCCGTGCAGCGCAGCCACGAGCGCGCGCACGAAGAGCGGGTTGCCGCCGGTCGCCGAGTGGCACGCCGCCACGAACTCGGGCTGCGGTTCGCGGCCGTACTCCGTTACGACCATCGCGTTAACGGCCGTCTCGCTGAGCGCGGCCGGACGGATCACCAGCACGGTCGGGTCGGACACCAGCTCGGTCAGCAGCTCGGTCTCGACGGACTGCTCCGGCGGGCGCAGGCCCAGCACGACCAGCAGTGGCAGCCCCTCGAGCCGGCGGCTGAGGAAGGACAGCCAGCGCAGGCTCGACGCGTCCGCCCAGTGCAGGTCGTCGATCACGAGCGCCGTCGGGCGCCGGGCGGCGAGGTTGGCCGCGAGCCAGTAGAGCCCGTGCATGACCGCGAACGAGACGTCGCCCCCGGTCGCTCCGGTCAGCTCGTCGTCCCCGAAGAGCCGCTCAGAGAGGCCGGCCGTGCCGGCGAGCACGTCGTCGCGCTCCTGGGGCGGCAGCGATGCCAGCAGTGGCTCGAAGAGCTGGCGCACCACGCCGTAGGCGAACTCTTGCTCGAGGTCGGCGCTACGCGCGAGCAGCACCTCGAAGCCGGCATCCACCGCAAGGCTGCGCGCCTCGGCGACGAGGCGCGTCTTGCCCATTCCGGCCCGGCCCTCGATCGCGACCACGCGCCCGGCGCCCGTGGTTGCCGCGTTCACGACGGCCTGCAGCGTGGCCACTTCGGCTTCGCGCTCCAGCAGCGGCCTGCTCGAGACCTGGACGTCCGTGCGGCGCCTCGGGATCCGCGGCCGGGCCTTCTCGCGCTCGCGGGTCGAGAGCGGGGGAAACTTCAGAGCCAGCCCGGGTATTTCGAGCTGGAAGAGCCGCTCGGGCCGGTCGAAGTCCGGGAGCACCGCCGGCCCGAGGTCGAGCAGGCCGAGCTCGCCGGGCAGGTCGTGCCGGACGAGATTCGCAGTCGTGCTCGAGAGCAGCACCTGCCCACCGTGACCCGCGTCGCCGATGCGCGCAGCCTGGTGGACGGCGAAGCCGACGTAGCCGTCCGTGCCGACACTGGCCTCGCCGGTGTGCAGCCCCATGCGGACTCGTACCTCCACGTCGTCCGCCCAGCTGTGCTCGGCGAGCGCGAGCTGACCCGCGGCCGCAGCCTCGATCGCCGTGCCGGCGCTGCGGAAGACGACGAAGAACGAGTCACCCTTGGTGTCGATCTCGATCCCGCCGACCTCCGAGAAGGCCGCGCGCAGGAGCCGGTTGTGCGTCGAGAGCACGTCGCCGTAGCGGTCGCGCCCGAGCTTCTTGAGCAGGCGCGTAGAGCCCTCGATGTCCGTGAACAGGAAGGTCACGGTCCCCGTGGGCAGGGCAGTGGAAGCCTCGCGTACTGCTGGTGTGCTCAGTTCTGGATCCCTTTCGACGCCCGGAATCCCCGATTGTAGAGCCAGCCGGGCGAAACCTTAGGGACGCGTCTAGGGGTGCCCCTAATGCGAATGGCACACGCGCGCGCGCACGATGTGGCCGACATGACCACCCAACCAGGAGACGACATGCCGATCACCGCCGATCCCGACCCGGAGCCCGAGCCCGAGCAGCCCGAGGGCGACGTGGACGACCTCCCTCGCCCCGTCCACCTTGCCGGCGGGCACACGTTGTAGGATCGAGCAGCGGGGTCGGTCGACGGGGAGGTTGCCCAGGATGGACGTGATCGCAGGCATCGATGCGGCTCGGGAGCGGTGGAACGTGCTCGAGCATCCGTTCTACACGCGCTGGGAGCAGGGAGAGCTGACGCGCGAGGAGCTGGCCCGCTACGCCGGCGAGTACCGGCACGCGGTCGTGGCGCTGGCGCGCGCGGCCCACACGGCGCGGCTGCACGCCGACGAAGAGGCGCAGCACATCGCGCTCTGGGACGACTTCGCCTCTGCGCTCGGGACTGAGCAGGCAGAGCCGCTGCCGCAGACCCGCTGCTGCGCGAACGCCTGGGCGGCGGCCGACGACGAGCTCGGCGCCACCGCGATCCTGTACGCGATCGAAGCCGGCCAGCCCGCTATCTCGGAGACGAAGCTCCGCGGCCTGCTCGAGCACTACGGCTTCTCGGCCGACTCGCCGGGAGTCGAGTACTTCACCATCCACGGCGAGCGCGACCACGAGCACGCCGCCGAGGCGCGCACCGCGCTCGACGACGCGGAAGACGAGCGGCTCGTCCGCCTGGCCGAGGCCGCCCTCGCGGCCAACTGGGCCTTGCTCGACGGCGTGTCGCAGAACTAGATCGGCGGCTGGTTCTCGAGAACCTCGCGTGCCCGCGCGAGGTTCTCTTCGTGCACGAGGATCTCGCGGGGCCCCGCGCCGCTCGAGGCGGCATCGGCGAGGCCGACGGCGTAGTTCGTCTTCTGCGCGATCGCCTTGATCCCCTCGCTGCGCAGCAGCGAGAGAATGATCTCGGCCTCGGGCTCCGACCCGACCACCTGCAGCACCGCCAGCTCAGCCATAGGTGCACGCTACACCAGCGTCAGAGTCGCCCCGCCTCGATTATGCGCTCCAGGAACTGCTGCGTCCTCGGCTGCTTCGGGTTGGTCAAGATCTCGTGCGGCAAGCCCTGCTCGAGGATCAAGCCGTCGTCGAGGAAGCAGACCCTGCTCGCGATGTCGCGTGCGAAGCTCATCTCATGAGTGGCGATCAGCATCGTCATCCCGCCCTCGGCCAGCTCGCGGATCACGTTCAGCACCTCGGCCACGAGCTCGGGGTCGAGTGCCGAGGTGACCTCGTCGAGCAGCATCAGCTCGGGCCGCATGGCCAGTGCGCGGACGATTGCGACACGTTGCTGCTGGCCACCTGAGAGCCGGTCCGGATACTCGTCGCGCCGGTCCTCGAGCCCGAAGCGCGCCAGCAGCTCGAGGGCGCGCGCCTCGGCCTCCGCCCGTGGGAGCTTGAGCACGTCGCGCAGCGCGAGCGTGACGTTGCGCAGCACGGTCATGTGCGGGAAGAGGTTGAAGGCCTGGAAGACGATCCCGATCCGCCGCCGCACCGCGTTGACATCGACGCCGCGGCGGGTGATCTCCTCGCCGCCGAGGAAGATCCGTCCGGAGTCGAGCGGCTCGAGCAGGTTGACGCAGCGCAGCAACGTCGACTTGCCGGAGCCGGAGGCGCCGATCAGGCAGACGACCTCGTGGTCGTCGAGCTCGAGGTCGATCCCGCGCAGCACCTCGTGCTCGCCGAATGACTTGTGCACGGCTTCCAGTCGAAGCGCGCTCATGCGAAGCCGCCGGCCGACTGGCGCTTCTGCCGGTCGCGCGCGATCAGCCAGTCGGTCAGCCGAGCGAGTGGGATCGTGATCGCCACGAACAACACGGCCGCGGCCAGGTAGGCGCCGTACGTGAAGGTCGCGGCCGAGTCGATCATCGACTGGTTGAACGCCTCGACCACCCCGAGCGTGGCGACGAGCGCCGTGTCCTTTTGCAGGCCGATGAAGTCGTTCAGCAACGGCGGGATCACCCGCCGGATCGCCTGCGGCAGGATCACCCGGCGCAGCGCCAAGAAGCGCGAGAGCCCGAGCGAGCGCGCGGCCGCCTCCTGGCTCGGGTGCACCGACTCGATTCCGGCGCGATAGACCTCGGCGACGTAACCGCTGTAGACGAGGATCAGGCCGACGCCGGCCCAGAAGACCCGCGAGCGCGGCACGCCGGTCAGCTGCAGCGCCGGCGCACCGAAGCCGAGCAGCGCGATCACGAGAATCGTCGGCACGCCGCGGGCGAGGTCGGAGTAGATCACCGCGAGGGCCCGCAGCGGGAAGAAGACCGGCCCCGGCAGGCTCCGCAGCACGGCGATCACCAGCGCGAAGACGAGGACGAACACCTCGCAGACGAGGAAGATCTTGACGTTCAGGACGAAGGCGCGGGCGATGTCCGGGAACGAGCTCGAGATGTCGCCCCAGTCGAAGAACGTTCGCTTCACCTCCGGCCAGCCGGCCGACTGGGTGACGGCGACGATCACGATCGCCACAAAGACCGCCGTGCTCAGGAGCGCGATCGCGACCCCGCGTACGCCTTCGCCTTCGAAGTGGAGCCCGCCGAGCAGGCGCGAGCGGCGCTCTACTTCAGGATCGGAGCGCCGGTCGCCTTCGCCAGCCACTTCTGCTGAAGCTGCTTGAGCGTGCCGTTGCTACGGAGCTTTGCCAGCGCGTCGTTGACGCACTCGCGGAGCGAGTTGCCCTTCGCGAAGACCATCCCGAAATGCTCCCCACCCGGCTCGGCCGGGAACTGGCCGAGCACCTTTGAGTTCGGCACCTGCACCGCCGTCACGTAGAAGGCCGTCGGCAGGTCGACCACGAGGCCATCGATCTGCTTGTTCTTCAGCGCCTGCACGGCTCCGGTGTTGGACGGGAAGACCGACGGCTGCTTCGTGGGCTGGATCGTGTCCTTGATGAACTGGTAACTCGTCGTTCCGAGCTGCGCGCCGAGGTCATATGGCTTCAGCGCGGCGACGCTGGTGGCCGACGCGATCGGCGTTCCCTTGTTCACGACTACCGACTGGTTGACGTCGTAGTAGGAGTCGCTGAAGTCGACCACCTTCGCGCGCGCGGGCGTGAACGAGATCTGGTTGATGTCGAAGTCGAACGGCTTCGGTCCCGGCGCGTACGAGTTGGCGAACGGCACGTGGATCCACTTGACCCCGGCCTTGTCGAAGCCGAGCTGCTTGGCGACCGCATAGGCGACGGCGCTCTCGTAGCCCTCGCCGCTGTTCGGGTCGCTGACCTGCCATGGTTTGTGCGGCGTCCCCCCGAACCAGGGCGGAAAGGCCGGGTTGTCGGTGCCGATCGTCAGCTGGTCGAGGGCGACGAGGTTGAGGTCGTCCTTGTTCGAGCAGCTGCTCGCGGCCGTCGAGGTCGAGCCGGCCGAGCTGTTGGAGCTCGACCCGCAGCCCGCGGCTACGAACGCGAGCACGGCGAGCAACAGCGCGCTCACCGCGAGGAAGATGCGCCTGGCCCCGGTCACCGCTTGAGGCTAACACGGCACGATTCCCTCACCCGGGTCTTACAGATCCATCACGCGGTGCCGTTAGAACGTGCGCGTGAGCCAATCGCCGCCCAGGACTGCCGCCGCTGCACTCGCCGCCGCCGGCCTGCTGCTCGTCGCATTCGACGGTTCGGCCGCGACCGGCCCGCGCATCCTTCAGAAGTCGACGCCCGGCGAGATCGAGGCCCTCGCCATGGACGGCTCACGCATCGCCTACGACGTCAGCGCCGAGTACAGCCCGAAACGCTGCAACACGGTCTACGTCTGGAACGCCGCCCGCGGGACGACGACGCGCGTGAGCGGCCGCCAGACCTGCGGCGCCGACAACACCAGCACCGGCGCCGGCGTCCGCGAGCTCGCGCTGGCGGGCTCGCGCGTGGCCTGGATCGTCAACCAGGGCGGCAACTCCGAGAGCGGCGACTACCTCTATGCGACGCTCGTCGCGCACCCGGGCGAGCGCGTGCTCGCGTCCGCCTTCCGCACTGGCGACGTCAGCGGCATCCTCACGGGCAACTGGCTCGGCGGCCTCGTCGGCGCGGGCACGTTCCTTGCCGTCAACCACTGGGCGACCGACTCTCATGGCGAGCTCACCACCGCCAGCCTGGAGCGGGTCGGCGCGCGGGTGACCGACATCGCACAGGGCGCGGCCACGATGACCGCGCGCTCGACGGATGGCAGACAGCTCGCGGTTCTGCGCAGCGATGGAACAGTCGGGATCTACTCGACCCGGGCGCAGTTGCGGCGGACGGTTGTCCCCAGCTCGGCGAAAGAGGTGGCGCTGCGCGGCGACTACCTCGTCGTCCTCACGAACACGTCGGTGCTCGAGGTCTACAACTCGCACTCCGGCCGGCGACTGCGCACGTGGCGTGCGGCCGGCGCGGTGCATCTCGACATCAGCAGCGGCCTGGCCGCGTATAGCGCCGGACGCACCGTGCACGTCGTGCGGCTCACGACGGGCAAGAGCATCTTCGGTGCGCGCGCGGCCGCGCCGGTCACCGCCGTGCAGCTCGAGCCGAGCGGGCTCGCCTACGCGTTCCGCGGGCCAGGCGACACCGGCCGGATCGTGTTCGTGCCGATGCGCCGGCTGCGCTAGGCGGCGACGCCGGTGAACTGCGGGATCACGTCGCTGCCGTAGGCGGCGAGCGTCTCGTCGGCGCGCTCGGTCATCAGGTAGATGTCGAACTGGTCGACGCCGATGCCCTCGAGCTCGCGCAGCTTCTCGGTGATCTGCTCGGTGTTGCCGAGCACGCAGAAGCGGTCGCAGATCTCGTCCGTGACGAACTCGCCGTGCGCGGCGCCGACGCGGCTGTGGTCCTTGTAGTCGTAGAACTTTCGCGCCTTGACGAAGTCGGTCAGCGCGCTCGGGATCTCGTCGGAGTCCTCGCCGTAGCGCTCGATCAAGTCCATCACGTGATTCGAGACCATCGCCGGGAACCAGCGCACCTGCTCGCGCGCCTCGGCGAGGTCGTCTGTGACGTGGCTCGGCGCGCAGACGATGCACTGGAGCGCGGCCGGGTCGCGGCCGGCTTCCTCGGCGGCCTTGCGGGCGGTGCCCATGATCCACTGGATGATCTGCGGGTCGGCGAGCTGGATGATCACGCCGTCGCCGACGCGGCCGGCGACACCGAGCGCGCGCGGCCCGTAGCCGGCGACCTGCATCGGGATCGGCGGCAGCTCCTTGCGCACCCATTCGAGCTGCAGCTCCTTGTCGTTCCACTCGACCGGCCGGCCGTTCATCAGCTCCTTGATCATCACCAGCCGGCGCTCGAACTCGTCCACCTTGACCGGTTTCAGGCCGACCACGCGCCGCGAGGAGTCGCCGCGGCCGATGCCCATCACGGCGCGGCCGTTCGAGACGTCGTGCAGCGTCGCGTACCAGCTCGCCGTGATCGTCGGGTCGCGGATCCCGGGATTGGTCACGCAATGGCCGAGCTTGATCTTCTCGGTCTGCACCGCGGCGATCGGGAGCGTCGCGTAGCTGTCCTGCCAGAGGATGTGCGAGTCGTAGGTCCAGCCGTACTCGAAGCCGTTGTGCTCGCCGTTCTGGAACACCTCGACGAGGCGCGTGTACGGCGGATCCGGCAGGGCCGTGACGCCGAAGCTCAGCATGTGCTCCTCCTCCCCGGTCGGTGGCAGGGGAGATGAGCATATCGCCCCGAAATCCACCTGCACATGATCTTGGTGTTCCTCGTGCTGGCGTTCGTCGCCGGTTCCGCGCTGCCCGTGCAGGCCGGGTTGAACGCGCGGCTCGCGACCTTCGTCGGCGGCCCGATCCGTGCCTCGATGATCTCCTTCGCGGTCGGCACGCTCGTGTTGTTCATGCTCTCGCTGCTCGTGACCAGGGGCGTGATCAACACCTCGCGCCTCGGCGACGTGCCCTGGTGGGGCTGGCTCGGCGGGGCGGTCGGAGCCGGGTACGTGGCGTCGACGGTGGCGGCCGCGCCACGGCTCGGCGCGCTGAACCTGTTCGCGGCGGTGATCTTCGGGCAGCTGGTCTGCTCGGTGCTGCTGGACCACTACGGCGTGCTCTACCGCGAGCACAGCCTGAGCGCGGGTCGCATCGCGGGCGTCCTCCTGCTCGCCGCCGGCGTGGCGCTCGTCCGGTTCTTCTAGCCGGCGGCGACGCGGGCGATCGTCTTGTCGGCCAGGCGGTCGAGCGCCTGCACGGACAGCTCGAGGTGCTCGTCCTTCGTGTCCTCGAGCTTCGTGTGCGAGAGGCCGCGCAGGCTCTGGACGAAGACCATCACCGTCGGCACGCCGGCGCGTGCGACCTCGGCGGCGTCGTGCAGCGGGCCGCTCGGCAGCCGGTGCGACTCGCCCGCCACCTCCCGGATCGACTCGTCGGCGAGCTCGATCAGCCCCTCGTCGAACAGGATCGGCTGGATGTTCCAGATCCGCTCCCACTCGACCTCGATCTCCTCCTCCTGCGCGAACCGCCGCGACGCGGCCTCGGCGTTGCTGAGCATCTCCGCGAGCTGATTCGCATCGAGGTGGCGCTGGTCGA
Organism: uncultured Actinomycetes bacterium; assembly: GCA_963717725.1. Taxonomy (GTDB): domain Bacteria; phylum Actinomycetota; class Thermoleophilia; order Gaiellales; family Gaiellaceae; genus AC-32. Next base: position 76,007 of record CAVQWS010000026.1, on the reverse strand, counting down.
GCAGGCACTCGGCCGTCTCGACCACCGAGGTGACGATCCCCGGCCGCGTGACGACGCCGCCCATCGTGCAGACCGCGCCGCCGCCGGTGCGCTTGGCGATCTCGCGGATCTCGAGCTCGAGCTTCGCCGCACCGGCGAGCGCGTCGCGGCGCTTGTCCATCGGCGTCGAACCGGCATGCGCGGCCTGGCCGCGGAAGGTGACCTGGTGGCGCTCGACCCCGAACGTCCCGAGCACGACGCCGAGCGGCAGGTTCAGCGACTCGAGCACCGGCCCCTGCTCGATGTGCAGCTCGAGGTAGGCCGCGGCCCCCTCCAGCTGCGAGCGCGCCTCCAGCGCCCGGTCGAGCTCGACCCCGTGGGCGCGCAGCGCGTCGGGCAGGGCCACCCCGTCGGCGTCGTGCCGTTGCCGCAGCTCGTCCTGGTCGTCCATCGAGCCGCCCGCGGCGGACGAGCCGAACAGCGAGCGGCCGAAGCGCGCGCCCTCCTCGTCGGCCCAGTCCACGAGTCGCACCGTCGCCGCCGGCTGCCCGTCCTCGGCGAGCCGCCGCATCACCTCGACCCCGGCCAGCACGTTCAGGCAGCCGTCGAGCCAGCCGCCGTTCGGCACCGAGTCGATGTGCCCACCGATCAGCACCGCCCGCTCCGACGCGCCCCGGCAGCGTCCACCACTGGTTGCCCGCCTCGTCGAGCTCGTACTCGAGCGGCAGGCCGTCGAGCTTCCCGCGCAGCCAGTCCCGCGCCTGGGCCCAGGTGTCCGTCCAGGCGACTCGCTGCGCGCCGTTCTCGTCGCCCGTCAGCTCGCGCAGCTCCTTCAGCTCAGCGACGGTTCTCGCGGGATCCAGCGGCACGACGCGATGCTAACCCGCTCGACGGAGTGTGGTAAGCATCCGCGAATGGCGTCGATAGCCGTCGACCGGACGACGACACCGAGGATCGGCGCGGTGCACGGCGCACAACGGGTGCTGCTCGTCATCGGCGGGATCGCGGTCTTCTGGGGCCTCTGGGAGGCCTACCGCTGGATCGGCGAGTCGCTCGGGATCACGTGGCCGTTCGCCGTCAACGCGGTGAACATGCCGCACATCCACGACATGCTGCACGCGTTCACGCAGCCGCTGCAGCCGGGCGGGCCGCCGCTGATCCACTACGAGTGGCACTGGGCGCTCTTCACCGCCAAGGAGGCACTGCTCGGCTTCGCGCTCGGTGCGGCGATCGGCTTTGGCCTGGCTGTGCTGCTCGCGCACTCGCGGATCGTGCGGCGCGGCCTGCTCCCCTACATCGTCGTCTCGCAGACGGTGCCGATCCTCGCGGTCGCGCCGATGGTGGTCGTCGGCCTGGGTCAGAAAGGCGTCTCGCCCTGGATCGCCGTCTCCGTGATCGCCGCCTATCTGACCTTCTTCCCGGTCGCTGTGAACACGCTGCGCGGCCTGCTCTCGCCCGATCGGCGCGACCTGGAGCTGATGCGCTCGTACGCGGCGGACCGCCGCTCCGTGCTTTGGAAGCTCCGGGTGCCCGCCTCGCTGCCGTTCGTCTTCTCGGCGCTCAAGATCTCGGCGACCGCGTGCGTGGTCGGCGCGATCATCGGCGAGACGCCCGCCTCGATCCAGGACGGGCTCGGCGGTGCGATCGTCAACTTCAACCAGTACTACTCGACTGGGCCCGAGCGGCTGTGGGCGACGAACATCGTCTGCGCGGTGCTCGGCTTCGCCTTCTTCGGCGCGATCGTGCTGGCGGAGAAGCTCGTGCTGCGCCGCGCACCGGAGCACATCGCATGAACGACGGCCCAGCCGTCGCGATCAAGGGCGTCTCCAAGCAGTTCAAGGCCGGCGTGACCGCACTCGACGGGATCGACCTCGACGTCCAGCCGCGCGAGTTCGTCTCGCTGATCGGCCCGTCCGGCTGCGGCAAGTCGACGATGCTGCGGATCATCGGCGACCTGATCGAACCCTCCGACGGCGCCGTCGAGGTCAACGGCAAGTCCGCCCACCGTGCGCGGCTCGACCACGACTACGGAATCGTCTTCCAGGAAGCCGTGCTCTACGACTGGCGCACGGTCTCGAAGAACATCGCGCTCCCACTCGAGCTGCTGCGCTGGAGCAAGGAGAAGCGCCAGCAGCGCGTGACCGAGCTGCTCGGCCTGGTCGAGCTGGAGGGCTTCGAAGACAACCACCCATGGCAGCTCTCGGGCGGGATGCAGCAGCGCGTCGCGATCGCCCGCGCGCTCTCGTTCGACCCGGCGCTGCTGCTGATGGACGAGCCTTTCGGCGCGCTCGACGAGATGACGCGCGAGCGCCTGAACATGGAGCTGCTGCGGATCTGGGAGGCGAGCGGCTCGACGATCGTCTTCGTCACGCACTCGATTCCCGAGGCGGTCTTCCTCTCGACCCGCGTGGTCGTGATGTCTGCCCGGCCGGGCCGCGTGTCGGCAATCGTCGAGATCGACCTCCCGTACCCGCGCACCGCGCGCACGCGGGAGGAGCCGCGCTTCTTCGAGCTCGTCACCGAGGTGCGCGAGCGGCTGGCCGGGCGCGAGGTCGTCGCGTGAGCGCCGTCGCACTGCAGCGCCGCGTGGTCGACTGGGGTCCCGCGCTCCTGGTCTTCGTGCTCGGGATCGTCCTCTGGCAGGCGCTGGTGGTCGCCTTCGACGTCCAGGACTTCCTCCTGCCGAAGCCGACCGAGATCGCGCAGACCTTCTGGGACGAGCGCAGCTCGCTCTGGCACGCGGGCATCTACACGTTCAAGGAGGCGCTCGGCGGCTTCGCACTGGGCTCAAGTCTCGGGATCCTGAGCGCGCTCCTGTTCGCGAACTTCCGCTGGCTCGGCACGGCCTTCATGCCGTTCGCGGTCGCCGCCAACGCGGTCCCGATCATCGCCTTCGCGCCGATCTTCAACGACTGGTTCGGCCTGTTGAACCCGTTCTCGAAGATGGCGATCGCCGCGGTGCTCTGTTTCTTCCCGGTGATGATCAACACGCTGCGCGGGCTGACCTCGGTCGATCCGCGCGCGATCGAGCTGATGCGCTCCTACGCCGCCGGCCAGGTCTCGATCTTCCGGCGCGTACGGATCCCGGCCTCGCTGCCGCACATGTTCGCCGGACTCAAGATCGCGAGCGTGCTTTCCATGATCGGGGCGATCGTCGGCGAGTACTTCGGCGGTCCGACAACGGCGCTCGGCGTGACGATCCTGAACGCATCGGCGTACTCGAACTTCACCGTCGCGTGGGCCGGGATCGTGCTGGCCAGCGCGTTTGGGATCCTCTTCTACGGCGCCGTCGCGGCGGCGGAGCGGCTCACTACCTCGTGGGATCCCTCGCGCAGGGACTTCCAGACTGAGTGAGAGCGGTTCAGAATGGCGCGAAACCGGATCGAGGTCGACACGAAAGGGGAACGGATGAAGCGCAGGTTCACGCTCGTGGCGCTGCTCCTGCTGGTGGTGGGCACGCTCGCCGCGGGCTGCGGCGGCAGCAGCAAGTCGTCGTCGGGAGAGACGAACAAGGGCGAAGGGGGAGCCAAGGCCAAGGTCACCCTGCAGCTGAAGTGGGTCACTCAGGCGCAGTTCGCCGGCTACTACGCCGCCAAGGCCAAGGGCTACTACGACGACGAGAATCTCGACGTCAACCTCAAGGTCGGCGGCCCGAGCATCACGCCCGAGCAGGTCGTGCTCGGCAAGCAGGCGGAGTTCGGGATCGACTGGCTGCCCAGCCTGCTGGCCTCGCGCGACAAGGGCCAGGACCTCGTCAACATCGCGCAGGTCTTCGACCGCAGCGGCATGACCGAGCTGACGTGGAAGGACTCGAACATCACGTCGATCGGCCAGATGAAGGGCAAGAAGGTCGGCGTCTGGTGCTGCGGCAACGAGAACGAGCTCTACGCGGCGCTGAACAAGAACGGCATGGACCCGAAGAAGGACGTCACGATCGTCAACCAGCCGTTCGACATGAACCTGTTCCTGAACAATCAGGTCGACGCGGCCGCGGCGATGACGTACAACGAGCTCGCCCAGGTGCTGGAGTCGACGAACCCGAAGACGGGCAAGCTCTACCAGCCCAGCGACATCAACGTGATCAAGATGGACGACGCCGGCACCGGCATGTTGGAGGACGGCGTCTTCGTCCGCGGCGACTGGATCAAGGACTCGAAGAACCAGGAGACGGCGAAACGCTTCCTGGCCGCGAGCTTCCGCGGCTGGATCTACTGCCGCAGCCACGTCGCCGAGTGCACTCAGATCGTGCTCGACAATGGCCCCACGCTCGGCAAGGGACACCAGACGTGGATGATGAACGAGATCAACGCGCTGGTCTGGCCGGCTCCCGACGGGATCGGCGTGATGAACAAGGCCGCCTATGACCGTACGGCGAAGATCGCGCAGCAGTTCGGCGTGATCAAGAAGGCGCCGTCGGCCGACGCCTACCGCACCGACCTCGCGCAGGACGCGGTCGACGAGATCGACGCGGCGGGCACCGACGTCAACGGCAGCGACTACCAGAAGCCTGCCGTCAAGGTCACTCCGAAGGGCGCATAAGGCAGTTCGATCGGGGCCTCCTCCGGGAGGCCCCGGTTTCCTCTAGATTCGCGGCGAGCGAGACGAGGAGGCCCCGATGTCAGTTCTGATCAAGGGCGGCCGGATCATCACCGCCGCCGACGACTACGTCGCCGACGTCTACGTCGAGGACGAGACCGTGTCGCTGATCGGCGAGTCGCTCGACGTCAGCGCCGACAAGGTGATCGACGCGAGCGGCAAGTACGTCCTGCCGGGCCTCGTCGACCCGCACACGCACCTCGACATGCCCTTCGGCGGGACGGTCACGATCGACGACGTCGAGTCGGGCCAGACCGCGGCCGCCTTCGGCGGGACGACCACCCACGTCGACTTCATCATCCAACCGCAGGGCTCGAGCTTCGCGGACGCGCTCGCCGACTGGCGCTCGAAGGCCGCCGGCAAACAGGTGATCGACATGGGCTACCACATGGCGGTCACCGACCTGCACGACGGCGGCTCGCTCGAGGAGCTGGCCACGCTGCCCGACGAGGGCATCACGTCCTACAAGCTCTTCATGGCCTACAAGGGCGCGCTGATGGTCGACGACGAGACGCTCTTCCGCACGATGGAGACCGCCTCCCAGACCGGCGCGCTCGTGATGGTGCACGCCGAGAACGGCGACCTGATCGACGTGCTCGTGCGGCAGGCGCTCGAGGCGGGGAACACGGAGCCGCTCTACCACGCGCTGACCCGGCCGCCCGAGGCCGAGGGCGAGGCCACCAACCGCGCGATCCAGCTCGCGCACGTCGCCGGCGCTCCGCTGTACGTCGTCCACGTCACGTGCCGCGAGGCGGTCGAGCCGATCGCCCGCGCGCGCGAGGCCGGCTGGGACGTCTGGGGCGAGACCTGCACGCAGTACTTCTTCAACTCGCTCGACGACATCGCGAAGCCGAACTTCGAGGGCGCGAAGTACGTCTATTCGCCGCCCGTCCGCGACAAGTCGAACTGGGACGTGCTCTGGAACGCCGTGCGCACCGACGCGCTCTCGGCGATCTCGACCGACCACTGCGCGTTCCTCTTCGACGGCCAGAAGACGCTCGGCAAGGACGACTTCTCGAAGATCCCGAACGGCGGCCCGGGCCTCGAGAACCGGCTGCACATGATCCACGAGTTCGGTGCCCGCGCCGGCCGCATCTCACTCAACCGGATGGTCGAGCTGCTGGCGACCTCGCCCGCGAAGCTGTTCGGCCTCTACCCGAAGAAGGGCACGGTCGCGGTCGGCTCCGACGCCGATCTCGTGATCTTCGACCCGGAGCGCAAGCACACGATCACGGCCGCGAACCAGCACTCGAAGACCGACTACAACCTGTACGAGGGCACCGAGGTGACCGGCACGCCCGAGGTCGTGCTGCTGCGCGGGAACGTGCTCGTCGAAGGCGACGAGCTGGTCGCCTCGCCCGGGATCGGCCAGTACGTGGCTCGCGCGAAGTTCGGCGAAGAACTGCGTTCGAAGAGCGCGATCGCCTAGCGCGTCTGCGGGAAGCCCAGGTCGACCTTCGAGGTCGCCGGGTCCGGCCAGCGCGAGGTGACGACCTTGCCCTGCGTGTAGAACTGGATCCCCTCGGGCCCGTAGACGTGCAGATCGCCGAAGAGCGAGTTCTTCCAGCCGCCGAACGAGTAGTAGGCGACCGGCACCGGGATCGGGACGTTGACGCCGACCATGCCGGCGTTCACCTCGAACTGGAACTGCCGGGCGACGCCGCCGTCGCGCGTGAAGATCGCGACGCCGTTGCCGTACGGGTTCTCGTTCACCAGGCGCACGGCTTCCTCGTAGGTGTCCACGCGCGTGATCCCGAGCACCGGCCCGAAGATCTCGTCCTTGTAGACGTCCATCTCGGGCGTGACCTCGTCGAGCAGGGTGACGCCGAGGAAGAAGCCGCCGTTGTCGGGCGCGGTCTCACGGCCGTCGGTGACGACCTTGGCGCCCTCGGCGGCGCCCTTCTCGATGTACGAGGCGACCTTGTCGCGGTGCTCACGCGTCACGAGCGGGCCCATCTCGGAGTCCGGATTCATGCCGTCGCCGACCTTCACCTTCGGCAGCCGCTCCTGGATCGCCCCGACCAGGTCGTCGGCGGCGTGGCCGACCGCGACCAGCATCGAGACGGCCATGCAGCGCTCGCCCGCCGAGCCGTAGCCGGCGCTGACGGCCGCGTCGGCGGCCATCTCGATGTCGGCGTCGGGAAGCACGATCATGTGGTTCTTCGCCCCGCCGAGCGCCTGCACTCGCTTGCCGGCCTTCGTGCCCGTCTCGTAGACGTAGCGCGCGATCGGCGTCGAGCCGACGAAGCTGACTGCGGCGATCTCCGGGTGCTCGAGCACTGCGTCGACTGCCACCTTGTCGCCGTGCACGACGTTGAAGACGCCGTCCGGAAGGCCGGCCTCCTTCAGCAGCTCGGCGGTCAGCATCGAGGCGGAAGGGTCCTTCTCCGACGGCTTGAGCACGAACGTGTTCCCGCAGGCGATCGCGGGCGCCCACATCCACATGGGCACCATCGCCGGGAAGTTGAACGGCGTGATCCCGGCCACGACGCCGTGCGGCTGGCGGATCGAGTAGACGTCGATCCCGGTCGAGGCCTGCTCCGAGTAGCTGCCCTTCAGGAGCTCGGGGATGCCGCAGCAGAACTCGATCACCTCGAGCCCGCGCGCGACCTCGCCCTTCGCGTCGGAGAGCACCTTGCCGTGCTCGAGCGTGAGCAGGCGCGCGAGATCCTCGGAGTGGTCGTGAAAGAGCTCGCGGATGCGGAAGAAGAGCTCGGTGCGGCGCGAGAGGGAAACCGTGCGCCAGCTCTCGAAGGCGCGCTTGGCCGCCTGAACGGCCGCGTCGACCTCCTCGGCGCTCGCGAAGTCGACCTCGCCGCTCTGCTCGCCGGTGGCCGGGTTGTAGACCGGGCCGCTGCGGCCCGACGTGCCTTCGACGCGCTGGCCGTCGATCCAGTGCGAGATCCGCGTCACCTCGCCCGAACGTTCCTCTGTGAACTGCTCCGCTACCTCGGTCATCTCCGCCTCCTTCGAGTCACGAGCAGACTAGCGCTAGGATCGTTTTATGGCCGTCTCGGAAGGGCTCGACGCGAAGCGGATCCAGGAGCTCGACAAGCAGCACGTGCTGCACTCCTGGTCGGTTCAGGACCAGCTCAACCCGCTCGTCGTGACGGGCGGCGAGGGCCGCTACTTCTGGGACGCCGACGGCAACCGCTACCTCGACTTCGCCTCGCAGCTCGTCAACGTCTCGATCGGCTACCAGCACCCGAAGGTGGTCGCGGCGATTATGGAGCAGGCCGACAAGCTGACGACGATCGGACCGCCGATGGCGCACGAGGCGCGCTCCGAGCTGGCGCGCCTGCTCGCCGAGGTGACGCCGGGCGACCTGACGATGAGCTTCTTCACAAACGGCGGCGCCGAGGCGAACGAGAACGCGATCAAGCTGGCGCGCTGGTACACGGGCCGCCACAAGATCGTCGCGCGCTACCGCTCCTACCACGGGGCGACCGGCGGCGCGATCACGCTCACCGGCGACCCGCGCCGCTGGCCCGCCGAGCCGGGGATCCCGGGCGTCGTGCGGATGCTCGACCCGTACACCTACCGCTGCCCGGCCGGCCATCCCGACCCGTGCCCGGTCTGCACGGGCGCGCCGCACTTCGAGGAGATCCTCCAGTACGAGGGGCCGCAGAACGTCGCCGCCGTGATCATGGAGACGATCGTCGGGACGAACGGGATCATCGTCCCGCCCGACGGTTACCTGCAGTCGATCCGCGAGGTCTGCGACCGGCACGGGATCCTGCTGATCTGCGACGAGGTGATGGCCGGCTTCGGCCGCACCGGCAAGTGGTTCGGCGTCGACAACTGGGACGTCGTGCCGGACATCATGACCGTGGCCAAGGGGATCAACTCCGGCTACGTGCCGCTCGGCGCGATGATCATCAACCAGAAGCTCGCCGACTGGGTGCAGGACAAGTACTTCGCGGGCGGGCTGACCTACTCAGGCCATGTGCTCGCGTGTGCGTCGGCGATCGCCTCGATCGAGGCCTTCCAGGAGGAGGGCATCGTCGAGAACTCGGCGGCGATGGGCGAGGTGCTCGGCGCGCGGCTCGGCGAGCTGATGGAAAGGCACCCGTCGATCGGCGAGGTGCGCGGTAAGGGGCTCTTCTGGGGCATCGAGCTCGTCAAGGACCGCGAGACGCGCGAGCCGCTCGTGCCGTTCAACGCGGCCGGCGAGGCTGGCGCGCCGGTGGCGAAGCTGGTCAAAGCCGCGATGGAGCGCGGGCTCTACCTGATGACCCACTGGAACGTGATCGTGGTGGCGCCGCCGCTGACGATCACGCGCGAGGAGCTGGACGAGGGCCTCGACGTGCTCGACGAGGTTTTGGCTCTGACGGACTGAGGTACCCTGGTTTCCTCCGCCGCCGAGAGGGGCCGCCATTCCCGCCATCAGTATCGAAGCGCCGACAGCTGGCGCCGCCACGCAGCTGGTCAGCGACCTGGTGCCTTTCGCCCGCACCGACGTCGTCCCGATCGACGATGAGCGCTGGGAGGTCAGGGTCGAGGGGAGCACCGACGACGAGCTCGACGCGGTTCTGATCGCGATCGCGCGCTGGGCGATGGCGAACGAGCTCGACGAGAAGCGCGTGCTCGTCGACGGCGAGGCGGTCGAGCTGCCCGACCCGGCCTAGTCCTCGTGCTCGAGCGGCAGGCTCGTCGCGACGATGCGGCGACCGTCCCGCTGGTAGACGACGTCCACGCTGTCGTTCTGGCGGTAGGTCCCCGCGACGCCGAGGAAGAGCGACAGCCAGCGCCAGAAGCCGAGCCGCCCTTCGCGGGCCAGCTGCCGCTCGAAGACGAGCTCGCCGCCGTCGCGCCGGTAGTCCCGGCCGGCTTGCTGGACGACGCCGTTGACGAAGACCTCGAACGTCTCACCGACCCCTACCGGAAGTTGCACACGCGTCCGTTCGGGCACGCCTCGTAGAATGCCACCGCCTGTGCGCCGGTCCGTCTTTGTCCTCAGCGTCACGCTCGCTCTCGTGCTGACCGGCACGGCCCTCGCGGGCAACGGCGGGCTCGCGCCCGTCTCCCCGGCCTCGCCGGACGCCAAGAACATCCGCGACATCTACTGGCTGATCCTCGCGATCTCGGTCGGGATCTTCGTGCTCGTGGTCGGGGCGCTGCTGATCTTCATCGTCCGCTACCGCAGCAAGGGCCGGCCGCGAGAGATCGAAGGCTCGCAGGTGCACGGCCACACGAAGCTCGAGCTGGCGTGGACGGCGGGGCCGGTGATCCTGCTCGCGTTCATCTCCGGCTTCGTCTTCTGGAAGGTCTCGGACATCGGCGCCACCTCGAGCATCCCGGCCTCCGAACGGCAGGCGAAGGACGAGATCACGATCGAGGGACATCAGTACTACTGGAACTTCACGTACCCGAACGGCGCGATCTCGGTGGACACGCTGCGGATCCCCTACAACCGCACGATCAAGCTCACGATTCGCTCGGCCGACGTCGCTCACAGCTGGTGGATCCCCGCGCTCGGCGGAAAGATGGACGCGATCCCCGGCAAGACAAACCATCTCACCCTCCGCGCAACGAAGCTCGGCACCTTCCCCGGGCAATGTGCCGAGTTCTGTGGCCTGCTGCACACGGCGATGTTGGCCAACGTCGAGGTGCTGCCGGCCGACCAGTACGACTCTTGGGTGAACGCGCGCGCAAACGCGCAGCTCGCGCTCGGCAAGGAGACCTTCGTCGGCGTCTGCGCCAAGTGCCACGGGCTTGCGGCCCAGGGCGATGTCGGGCCGAGCATCGCGCAGAACCCGCTGCTCGGTGACGAGAACGGGATCTCCAAGATCATCCGCCACGGCACCGGGAAGATGCCCGCGGTCGGCAACGACTGGTCGCAGGAGCAGCTCGACGCGACGATCGCGTACCTCCGGCAGCGCTTCGCGCAAGGAGCAAGCGGTGGCGGCCAGGGCTGAGCGTCCCCCTCTCTCGCTCGTCGTCTCGCAGGGCCGCGTCTCGAGCTGGCTGACGACGGTCGACCACAAGCGGATCGGAATTCTCTACATCGTCACCACCTTCGTCTTCTTCCTGGCGGGCGGTGTTCTGGCCCTCCTGATGCGCTCGCAGCTCGCGACGCCGAACGAGCACATCGTGACGCGCGACAGCTACAACGAGCTGTTCACGATGCACGGGACGACGATGATTTTCCTGGTCATCGTTCCGTTCTGGGCCGGGCTCGCGAACTACCTCCTGCCGCTGATGATCGGCGCGCGGGACATGGCGTTCCCGCGCCTGAACGCGCTCTCGTACTGGCTCTTCCTGCTCGGCGGGATCATCCTCTACTCGAGCTGGTTCTCGGCCGGCGGCGCCCCACGCGCGGGCTGGACGGGGTACGCGCCGCTCTCGGAGGCAACCTTCACCCCCGGACACGGGATGGACCTCTGGATCCTGTCGCTGCACGTGCTGACACTCTCTTCGCTCGCCGGCGCGATTAACTTCCTGGTCACGATCCAACGGCTGCGGGCGCCGGGCATGTCCTGGATGCGCATGCCGCTGTTCGTCTGGTCGATGGAGGTCTACGCGGCGCTGCTCGTGGTCGTGCTGCCTGCGCTCTCGGCGGGCCTGACGATGCTGCTGCTCGACCGGCAGGCCGGGACCCACTTCTTCATCCCGAGCGAGGGGGGCAGCGCCTTGCTCTACCAGCACGTCTTCTGGTTCTTCGGCCACCCCGAGGTCTACATCATGATCCTGCCCGCGATGGGGGTCGTCTCCGAGGTGATCCCCGTCTTCTCGCGCAAGCCGATCTTCGGCTACACGGCGATCGCCCTCTCGACGATCGCGATCGGCTTCTATTCGATGCTCGTCTGGGCCCACCACATGTTCACGGTGGGACTTCCGGGCTATTTGCAGGGCTTCTTCATGATCTCGTCGATGATCATCGCGGTGCCGACCGGGATCAAGATCTTCAACTGGCTGGCAACCACCTGGCGTGGGAACCTGCACTTCGACACGCCGATGCTGTTCGCGCTCGGGTTCATCGTGATCTTCACGATCGGCGGCCTCTCGGGCATCTTCGTCGCCGCCTACCCGTTCGACTGGCAGGCCCAGGACACGTACTTCGTCGTCGCCCACCTGCACTACGTGCTCTTCGGCGGCTCGATCTTCGCGCTCTTCGCGGCGCTCTTCTACTGGTGGCCGAAGATCTTCGGGAAGATGCTGAGCGAGCCGCTCGGAAAGGCCAGCTTCTGGCTGATCTTCGTCGGCATGAACCTGACCTTCTTCCCGATGCACATGCTCGGCCTGCTCGGGATGCCTCGCCGCATCTACACGTACCACTCCGGCGGCGTCTGGGAGTGGTACAACCTGACGTCGACGATCGGGTCGGGGATCATGTCGCTCGGGATCCTCGTCTTCGTCTGGAACGTGCTCAAGACCCACCGCTCGGGCGCGCGCGCGGTCAACGACCCGTGGCTGGGCGACACGCTCGAGTGGTACACGAGCTCACCGCCGCCGGCGCACAACTTCGACAAGGTGCCCTACGTGACGAGCGCGCGGCCGCTGCGGGACCTGCGCAGGCGGATCGCGGAGGCCCGTGCCTGAGCTGCGCCCCGGTCCCTGGCTGCGGTTGACCGCGCTGTTCGCGGCCGCTGCCTGTTGCGCCGCGGTCGTGAGCGGGGCAATGGAGCTCGGCGCCGCCCACCGCGGCCTCGCCGCGCTCGCCCTGCCGCCGCTGACGGCGCTCGTGGCCGCGGCCTGGGTCGAGTACCGCCGGCTGCTCGTGCCCTCGCTGACCGCGCTGGTCGCGTTCCTGGCGGCCGCGCTCGTGATCTCGAAGCCCGCGCACCTCGCGCTCGCCGGCCTCTCGCTGGCGGCGGCGCTCGTCGTCGCGGCCGAGACCTTCCGCGGCGAGCCCGTCCCGGCCGCGCCCTGGCGCGACTACATCACGCTGACGAAGCCGCGGATCATGACCCTGCTGCTGCTGACCGGAGCCGCCGGGATGTTCGTCGGCGCCGAAGGCGTGCCGCCGCTCGGCCTGTTCGCGGTCACGATGGCCGGCCTCGCGCTCGCGTGCGGCGGCGCGAGCGCGCTCAACCACGTGCTCGACCGCGATCTCGACCGGCTGATGGGCCGCACGGGACACCGCCCGGTCGCCGAGGAGCGTGTCACGCCCGAGCGCGCCGTCGAGTTCGGCCTCGCGTTGATGGCGTTCTCGTTCGTGCTGCTGGCCTCGCTCGTGAACGTGCTGACCGCGGTGCTCGCGCTCGTCGGCGGCCTCTTCTACGTGCTCGTCTACACGCGCTGGCTGAAGCGGACGACGCCGCAGAACATCGTGATCGGCGGCGCCGCAGGCGCGGTCCCGCCGCTCGTCGGCTGGGCGGCGGCGACGGGCAACCTGAGCCTGCCGGCGCTGTTCCTGTTCCTGATCGTCTTCTTCTGGACGCCGCCGCACTTCTGGGCGCTCGCGCTCGTGATCAAGCGCGACTACGCCGCGGCACGCGTGCCGATGCTGCCGGTCGTCCGCGGCGACGACGAGACGGCGAGGCAGATCGTCTGGTACTCGCTCGTGCTCGTCGGGGTGACGCTGCTACCGTTCGCGTGGCACACGGCCGGCGTGGCTTATCTCGCCGTAGCCGTATTGCTCGGAGCGGTCTTCCTGCGCTTCGCCTGGCGGCTGCGGCGCGAGACCACCACTGCCCGCGCAGGCGCGCTGTTCCGCTACTCGCTCCTCTACCTGGCGCTGCTGTTCGTGGCGCTCGCGGTCGACCCGCTGCTCTGATGAGCGAGCACGGGCCCGAGTTCGAGCGCGAGAACACGAAGATCGGCCTGGCGCTGTTCGGGCTCTTCGTGCTGCTCGTCGCACTCACCTTCGCGGTCGGCTTCATCTACCTCGCCGTCTTCTGAGCGCGCCCGAGGGCATCTTCCTCGCCCGCCCGGAGCAGCCGGGCGAGGGGGTCCCGCTGGCGGTCAAGGACCTATTCGACACGGCCGGGCTCGTTACGACCTACGGCTCGATCCTGTTCGCCGACCACGTGCCGCGCGAGACCGCGGCGGCGGTGCGGCTGCTCGAGGCGGCGGGCTACGCGAACGTCGGCAAGACCAATCTGCACGAGTTCGCCTACGGCACCACCTCGGAGAACGAGCACTTCGGCCCGGTGCCGAATCCGCGCTACCCCGGCCGCGTAGCAGGCGGCTCGAGCGGCGGCTCGGCGGCGGCGCTCGCAGCCGGGCTCGCCGACGCCGCGCTCGGCTCCGACTCCGGCGGCTCGATCCGCATCCCCGCCGCCTGCTGCGGCGTGACCGGCTTCAAGCCGAGCTGGGGGCTCGTGCCGATCGAAGGCTGCTTCCCGCTCGCGCCGAGCTACGACCACGCCGGCCCGATGGCCCGCGACGTCGAGAGCTGCGAGCGGATGCTGCAGGCGCTCGTCCCCGGGTTCGAGCCCACCGAGATCGAGCTCGGCGACGTGGAGGTCGGCGTCGCCTGGACCGAGCTCGCCGACCCGCTCGTCGGTGCGCGGGTCGAGGCCGCGGCCGAGCTGTTCCCACGCCGACGGCGGCTCGAGCTCCCGCTTGGGAACGGCTTCTACGACTGCTTCAGCCGCGAGGTCGCCGACGTGCATCGCGAGCTCTTCGCCGAGCACGCCGACTCCTACGGCGAGAACATCCGGCCCAAGATCGAGTCGTGCCTCGCCGTCACGGACGCCGAGTACGAACGGGCCCGCGAGCGGCGGGAGCATTACCGCGAGCAGCTGGCCGAGGCGGCCGCGAGCGTCGACCTGGTGCTGGCGCCGACCCTCCCCTGCGTCGCGCCGACGGCCCCGGCTGACGAGCTCGCGCTCCGGAGCCGGCTGACCAAGCTGACCTATCCGTTCAACGCGACAGGCTGGCCGGCCGTGGCGCTTCCGTGCGGGCCCGCCGAGGACGATTTGCCCGCCTCAGCGCAGCTCGCGGCACCGCCCGGAGAGGACGCCTTCGTGCTCGGCGCAGCCAGGGCGCTCGAGCGCGCGCTGTCCCTCGATTAGCGTCACTCGAACGAGGGAGCCGCGACCGTGGCCGCCTGCCGACAACTCCCTGCAGATGGCCTGCGCCCGTCTCGCTGCTGCGCTTGCTGCCGCACTCGCGGTGGCTCTTCCTGCTGCGAGCGCGCATGCCGCCGCCCCGCCGGCCGCGCCCCAGAACCTGCATGCGTTTTCGCTGCGTGCGGATGAGGCCGTTGCCCACACGTTCGCGCGCACACCGTCCTTTGCCTGGAACCCGGTCACAGGCGCGAAGAGCTACGAGTTCGAGCTCTCGACGAGCCGCCGCTTCTCGGACAACGGCATGGTCTGGTCCGGCAAGGGGATCAAGAGCCCGGCCACCGCGCTACCGCTGACGTTGCCGTGGATCAGCGGCAGCCCGTATTCGCTCTACGGGCACGTCCGGGCGCTCACCGCCAAGGGAGTGTCGGCCTGGAGCGCGCCGTTCGGCTTCAACATGCGCTGGCCCGCCGTGCCGACGCCGTTGAGCCCGAGCTACCCGGGCCTGCTGCGCTGGAGCACCGTTCCCGGCGCGAGCGGCTACATGGTCTGGCTGGTCGACGCGGGCCACTGGTTCACGACTCGCTCGAACATGGCCGACGAGCGCGAGTACTACGACTTCCACAACAGCGCGGCCTGGACGGGTGTCGTCCGCTGGCGCGTGCGCCCGATGCGCTGGCTCTACGGTGCGGCCGATAACGCGTTGCCTGAGGTTTCCTACGGGCCTTGGAGCCCCGTCTACACGAGCTACAACCCACCCTTCTCGCCTGGCCCGATGCAGACGATGGCCACCGTCTCGAATGCAGGCGTGGCCGACGCGACGAAGCTGGCGACGCACAACATCACCCCCGCCTTCGTGTACAACGGCAACACCTCGATCTGGGGCACGACGTCGGAGCTCTACCGCGTCGCCGTCTTCACCGACGAGGACTGCCTCAACCCGGTCTTCCGGGGGGCGATGGTCGGCAGCCCGGCCTACGTTCCGCGTGAGATCGGCCCGCTGGCCATGCCCGTCGACGTGAACGGGCTCACGGACGCGCGCGGCCACTTCCTCAAGTTCGGCACGGAACCGGATTCGAAGTCTGCCGAGGGTCTCGTCGTGAAGACGAACGAGATGGATCTGGCGCCGGCGGGCGACGACAGCCACAACGGGCTGCCGGCCTCACAGGTCGTCAACTCCGCGAAGGTCGACCTCTGGGACAGCGACTGGGAAGGCGGCCGCTACTACTGGACCGTGCTTCCGATCGACGAGATTCCGGCTCAGCAGCTCTCGACGACCCTCAATTCGGGGTCCCTGCCGGGGGACACGACGATCGACGTGGTCGACGCCGCCGGCATCAATGCCGGCGACGCGCTACGCATCGGCTCCCCGTCGGAGCAAGCGACGGTCGCCGCGGTCGCGGGCACCACCATCACGCTCACCAATCCCCTCGGCGGTACCCACTCGTCGGGTGACCCGGTCGTGCGGCCGTCGGGCGCCGTCACCTACATGGAAGACGAACTGACTCAGGACGCCTGCGCCTCGGGGCGCAGACTGGCATTCGCGAAGACGAGCGACCCAGTGGTGACGACGGCGAGCGACACGCCCTACGCCTCGGGCCTCTCGACCGACGGGAAGCTCGTCTCGGCCAAGACGCGCGCTCCGCGCTTCTACGGCTACCCGCTCGTGGCGTGGCAGCCGATCGTGAGCGCCGGGCAGTACGAGGTGCAGTGGAGCCGCAAGCTCTACCCGTGGACGACGGCGGGATCGCAGCTCACCTGGAGCACGTCGCTGACGCTTCCGCTCTCGCCGGGCACCTGGTACTACCGGGTGCGAGGGCTCGACTTCTTGCTGAGCGGCTCGAAGCCGCAGATGTCATGGTCGGACCCGGCCCGCGTCGTGGTCGCGAAGCCGCGCTTCAAAGTCGTTCACTAAGCGCGTTCTAGAAGTCGTCGGTCCGAGCGCTTCCGCGCCGCACGCGCCGTGGCGAAGCCGGCGCCGCCGATGAGGAGCAGCGGGCCAGCGACGACCAGCGCGTAGAGCAGGAACTGCAGCTCGCGGAGGAGCACGCCGCCGGCGTCGTCGAGCGTCCGGTGGAGGCGGCTCGGGGTTGCGGCCTGCTTTGTGGGTGTCGTCAGCGTCAGGACGATTCGCGCGAGGCTCGCGCTCCGGAGCAGCCGCAGGTGCTTGGCCTGCAGCGTGCGCAGGTGCGCGCGGATCGCCGGCGCCTCCTGCGGGCTCGCGGTCTGAGCTGCTTCTCGAGCTTCGCGATCTGGCGCGACTCGCGGTCGGCGCGGCGCGTGACGTCGAGGATTCCGGTCTGCTGCTGCAGGATCGTGCCGAGCCCGGTCAGGGTCGTCAGCGCGGTCTGGACGCTCCCGACCGGGACGCGCAGCACGACCCTCGCGCCGCCGCGCTTGCCGGCGTGGGTCGAGTACTGCACCTCGCCGACGTAGCCGCCGAGCGAACGGGCGAGCGTCATCGCGCGCCTGGTCGCGGTCGAGAGCGCATCGACGTCCTTGACCCGCAGGCGCAGGGTCGCCTGGTAGCGCTGGAGCCGAGCCGGCCCGGCGGCCGGGACAGGGAGAGCCTTGAGCGCTCGCTCGCGAGTGAAAGCTCCCGAGTGCGCAGGAGCGCCCGCTTTGGTGACACTCGCACCGAAGCTCTCTACTCGCGCCGCGTGATTCGAGCCACGCGTCAGTCCGGCGGCAACGAACGAGGCGACGAGCGCCGCTGCCGCGAGACTGAGCACGAGGCGGCGCGAGGGCCAGTGGAACGACCGGCGTCGCGCAGGCGGCCCGAGCGCGGTAACCCGCTCGCGCAAGGCCGCGGAGGCGACGGGCCGCGAGGCGCGGAGCTCCTTCACGATCCGGTCCGAGTCTCCGACGAGCTCAAGCGGCGACACCGGCGCTCACCTCCTTCTCCAGCTTCTGCAGGGCGCGGCTCAGCCGGGTCGAGCAGGCCGTCGCGCTGATCCCAAGCACGCGCGCTGCGGCCTCGCCCTCGAGCTCGAGCACGATGCGCAGCGCGACTACCTCACGCTCCGCCGCCGAGAGCCGGGCCAACGCGGCCTCGAGCTCCGGGGACAGCCCTTCGCCGAACACCTGTGCCACCTCGCCGGGCTCGGCGGCGGCGTAGCGTCCTTCGCGCTTGCGGCGGCGCGCCTCGGCGCGAAAGTGGTCGAGCGCGGTCGAGCGTGCGAGCTGGCAGAGCCAAGTGCGCGGCCCGGCCCGCCGCGGGTCGAAGCGGTGCCAGCGCTCGAGCGCCCGCGCGAACGTCTCGGCGGTCAGCTCTTCCGCGGTCGCTCTGTCTCCGGTCAGGTACACGAGATAGGCATGAACGTCGTCGAGGTGGCGCTCGGCCGCCTCCGCGAATTCCGTCTTCACGGCGTTCATACGCCGCAGCCTGGTCATCGCGTCACATCATGCGCTGCGAACCGCGTCTTCGTACACGCGGTCACGGGCGAAGCGGTCGAGCTCGTCGCTGAGCAGGTCGGCCGGATTGGGCCGGTCGCCCGGCGGGAACGGCGCCGGCTCGCCGTCGACTTTGACGCCTTTCAGCCGGTCGGACGAGACATGCTCCAGCGCGACGTCGTGCCCGAGCCGCGAGCGCAGCCACCCGACGAGTAGGTTGGCCTGGGCCTCGGTGCCGGTCACCTCGATCATCTTCACGTCTTTGATCCCCGGCCACAGCGACGCGAGCTGTGGCCGCCAGCGGCTCGTGCGGGCCCACGCGATGTCGGAGACGGCCACCCGGTCGAAGATCTCGGCCAGCTGCGCGTACGGCGCCGGCAGATCCGGCCACTCGGTCGAGTCGACGATCAGCCGGTCGACGACGTCGACGAGCTCCTCGAACGGCCGCTCCCCGAACGGCGGCAGCCCGCGCCAGCGCAGGAAGACGGGCAGGTCCGGCAGGAGCAGCGGCTGCACCACGCTCGCGGGCACCTCTGCGCGCGTACCGTTGAGCTGGACTCGGATCGTCTCGACGCAGACCAGTCGCCCCTCGCCCAGTGGATAGGTGCTGACCTCGGCGTTCGCGTCGATCCCGTCCTCGGCGTCCGGGTCGGGAACGAGCACGATCGCGCGGGAGGGATGGCGGTCGGCCAGCCCGGCGAGCACGTCCTCGGCGGCCTCCACCCACTGCGTCGGCACCCAGGCGATGTGCGTCATCACGCTCGTCCGCTGGATCGGCTCGCCCGTCTTCGGGTCGACCCGCCGGAGGGCGAGCTCGCGGTCGATCTCGGAGATCGTGCCTAGCGCCGTCGCCACTTGCGACCGTCTCGCTTCATCAGC
This sequence comes from uncultured Actinomycetes bacterium, assembly GCA_963717725.1. Lineage (GTDB taxonomy): Bacteria > Actinomycetota > Thermoleophilia > Gaiellales > Gaiellaceae > AC-32. The sequence continues at coordinate 57,204 of CAVQWS010000026.1, read as the reverse complement.
TCGTCCGAGGACACGGGACCCCAGGTTCCGGCCGCGTAATTCGGGAACGAGGGCCGGTCGCGCTTCCAGGGCGCGACGATCGCGTCGACCAGCGACCACTGCTCCTCGACCTCGTCGGAGCGCGTGAAGAGCGTCGCGTCGCCGAGCAGGCAGTCGAGCAGCAGCCGCTCGTAGGCCTCGGGGATCCCCATGCGGAACGTCGGGCCGTAGAGGAAGTCCATGTGGACGGTGCGCAGCATCATCCCCTGGCCCGGCACCTTGGCCGCGAACTCGAGCGAGACGCCCTCGTCCGGCTGGATGTGGCAGACGAGCACGTTCGGGCGGAGGCCCTCGTCGTCCACGATCTCGAACGGCGGGTGCGGCGCGCGCTTGAACTCGATCGCAATCGTCGTCTCGCGCCGCGCCAGCCGCTTGCCGGCGCGGACAAAGAAGGGTGTGTCGGCCCAGCGCCAGTTGTCGACGTAGAGTTTCGCGGCGACGTAGGTCTCGGTCAGCGAGTCCGGCGCGACGCCCGGCTCCTCGCGGTAGCCCGGCACTTCCTCGCCCTCGATGTAGCCGCGTCCGTACTGCCCGCGCACGACGTGCTTGGGGCCCGGCGTGTGCAGCGCTCGCAGCACCTTCACCTTCTCGTTGCGCACCGAGTCGGCGCTGAAGTCGATCGGCGGCTCCATCGCGGTCAGCGCGACGAGCTGCAGCAGGTGGTTCTGGAAGACGTCGCGGATCGCCCCGGCCTTCTCGTAGAACGCCGAGCGGCCCTCGATCCCCAGCGACTCGGCGACGGTGATCTGGACATGGTCGACGAACTGGCGGTTCCAGATCGGCTCGAAGATCCCGTTCGCGAACCGCAGCGCGAGCAGGTTCTGGACCGTCTCCTTGCCGAGGTAGTGGTCGATCCGGAAGATCTCCTTCTCGGAGAAGTGGCGCTTGATCTCTTCGTTCAGCTCCTGGGCGGAGGCGAGGTCGTGGCCGAACGGCTTCTCGATGATCATGCGCGTCCAGCCCTCGGTCGAACGGCGCTCGCCGATCTCGTGTAGCAGCGTCGAGATCGCGTCCGGCGGGACGGCGAGGTAGTAGACGCGGTTCCCGGCCGTGCCGCGCTCGCGGTCGAGCTCGGTCAGCACGGCGGCGAGATGGTTCTCGCCGCCCTCGTCGGCGAAGTCCGTGGCGAGGTAGCGCATCCCGTCGGCAAGCCACTCCCAGACGTCCTCCTTGAACTTGTCGCGGCCGAACTCCTGGACGGCCTCCTTCATCCGCTCGCGGAACTCGTCGTCGGTCTCTTCGCTGCGCGCGACGCCGACGACCGCGAACTTCTCCGGCAGCAGGCGCCGGACCGCAAGCGAGTAGAGCGCCGGGAAGAGCTTGCGCCGCGTCAGGTCGCCCGAGGCGCCGAAGATCACGAGCGCGCAGGGATCGGGCGTGCGGACGAGCTCCAGCCCTTCGAGCAGCGGGTTCTCTTGTTGCTTGGGCTCGGTCGCGGTCATTGCTCCGGGCTCTTCTCCAGGTGCCCCCCGAAAGCCTTCCGCATCGCGGAGAGGACGCGGTTGCCCCAGTCGGCCTCGCCGCGCGAGGCGAAGCGGTTGAAGAGCGACGCGGCCAGCACCGGCGCCGGCACGCCTTCCTCGACCGCAGCCTGCACCGTCCAGCGGCCCTCGCCCGAGTCGCTCACGCGGCCGGCGTAGTCGTCGAGATTCGGCGACTCGTGCAGCGCCTGGGCTCCCAGGTCGAGCAGCCACGACGCCACCACCGAGCCGCGGCGCCAGAGCTCGGCCACAGCGGGGACGTCCAGCTCGTACTGATAGTGGGAGGGGTCGCGCAACGGGGTCGTCTCGGCGTCGGTCTCCTGGGCGTGCATGCCGATGTTCGCGTGCTTGAGCACGTTCATCCCCTCGGCGTAGGCCTGCATCAGCCCGTACTCGATCCCGTTGTGGACCATCTTCACGAAGTGGCCCGCGCCGTTCGGGCCGCAGTGGAGCCAGCCCTGCTCCTCCGGAGCGGGATCTCCGTCGCGGCCGGGCGTCCGGGTCGCGGCCCCGACCCCGGGCGCGAGCGCCTCGAACACCGGCTGCAGCCGCGCGACCGCCTCGTCGTCGCCGCCGATCATCAGGCAGTAGCCGCGCTCGAGGCCCCAGACGCCGCCGCTGACGCCGACATCGACGTAGTGGATCCCGCGCTCGCCCAGCTCCTTGGCCCGGCGCAGGTCGTCCACGTAGTACGAGTTGCCGCCGTCCACGATCGTGTCGCCCTGGTCGAGGTGCGGCGCGAGCTCGTTCACGACGTCGTCGACGATTCCGGCCGGCACCATCAGCCAGACCGAGCGCGGCGCGTCGAGCTGCTGCGCCAGCTCCTCGAGGGTTCCGGCAGTCGAGTCGACCTGCGGGTCATAGGTCTTCACGTCGTGGCCGGCCTTGCCCAGCCGGATCGTCATGTTCCCGCCCATGCGGCCGAGGCCGACCATTCCGAGCTGCACTAGATGTCCTCCAATCGGATACGCACAATGCGCCGCCCGAGCTCCTCGAGCGAGGCGAAGTCGCCCGCCGCCTGCGAGTGGATCAGCCGCCGGAAACCGAAGTCGCGGCCGGGGATCTTCAGCTCGTCGCCGGCGTCGTCGACCACCTGCACGAAGAGGCCCGTGTTCGGCCCGCCCTTGTGCAGCTGGCCGGTCGAGTGCAGGTAGCGCGGCCCGAGGCCGTGCGTGACGACGCAGCCGGTGTCCTCGCGCGCACGCTCGAGCAGCGGCTCCAGCTCGGGCTCGCGCTCGGGGTCGATGAACGCCTGCACCGCGACGTAGTCGCCCGGCCGGGCCTCGGCGAAGAGCTCGTCGAGCGAGCCGCGCGGCTCGACGTCGGGCTCGCCCTCGGCCAGCACCTCGTTCGTCTTGTCCTTCGCGGCCTGGACGTTCGGCTGGTCGAACGGATTGATCCCGAGGATCGAGCCGGCGACGGCGGTCGCGAACTCCCAGCGGTAGAACTCCTGGCCGAGCTCGTACGGCGACGGCAGCCGCACCTCGGGCGCCTGGCGGTCGGGCCCCTCGGGCGACTCCTCGGGCGCCGGGATCAGGCCCTTGCCGTCCTTGCCGGTCGACTCGGCGAGCAGCTGCTCGGCCCAGAGCCCGAAGCCGCCGGGGTTCGGGTTGATCGTCACCTTGTCCCGCCCCTCGCTCCAGCCGTTGCCGAGCTCGAGCCCGAGCTCGAGGCCCGGGTTGCCCTCCTCGCCGTGACAGGCCTCGACCGTCTCCTCGACGCGCTCCAGGAAACGAACGAGGTCGACGCCCATCAGCACAGCCGGGACGAGGCCGAAGACCGAGAGCGCCGAGTAGCGCCCGCCGATCGTCGGCTCGCCGTCGAAGCTGGCGAGAAAGCCACGCTCCTTCGCCAGCCGCTGGAGCTCGGAGCCGGGATCGGTGATCGCCGCGAAGAACTCGCCCCGCTTGCCGGCCCGCTCCCAGAAGAAGTCGAGATGCGAGCGCGTCTCGAGCGTCGTGCCCGATTTGGAGGCGGCGATGAAGAGCGTCGCGTCGAAGTCGAGTGTCTCGGCCAGGCGCCGGACGGCTGCCGGGTGCGTCGTGTCGAGCACGTGAAACGAGTCGGCGCCGAAGCTGCGCTTGATCACCTCGGGCGCGAGGCTCGAGCCGCCCATCCCGAGCAGCACGAAGGTGTCGATCAGCCCGGGGGCGGCGAGGTCCTCGACGAAGCGCTCGAGATCGGCGAGCCGGCTGCGCATCCGCATCGGCTCGTCCAGCCAGCCGAGCCACTTCGCCTCGTCCTTGCCCGTCCAGAGGGTCGGGTCGCGCTCCCAGATCCGCGCGACGAGCTCGGCGGGCGCGACCGTGCTCACGCCGGCTCCCGCAGGAACGGGAGCACGAGCTCGTCGAACTCCCGAGGCCGCTCCATGCTCGGCACGTGGGCCGTGTTCGCGATCGTCTCCCGCCGCGAACCGGGAATCTCGCGCTCGAGCCGCTCGGTGATCGCCTGCATGTCCGGAACATCCTCGTCCCCGACGAGGATCAGCGTCGGCGCCTTCACCTCGCCGAGGCGGCCGGCGAGGTCGGGCACGAGCAGATCCTCCTCGGCAGCCTCGCCGACGGGGACCTGGAGCTCGAAGGCGCGTAGCTGCATCTCGCCAACGCGCGCTCGCACGGCCGGGTCGACGTCCTCGGGCTCCCGCCTAGGCCCGTCGACCCAGGTGCGCAGGTTCACCTCGACCGCCTCGGCCAGGTCGCCCGCCTCGAGCGCGGCCTCCTCCTCGCCCCACGCGTCCTGCATCTCCTGCGACCAGTCGTGGCCGGGCAGGCCAGGTGCGACCAGGACGAGCGCCGAGACGAGGTCGGGCCGGGCAATCGCCACCTCGAGGACGACGCGGCCTCCGAGCGAAACGCCCAGCAGCGCCGCGCGCTCGAAGCCGTGCTGCTCGAGCACGTCGAGCAGGTCTTGCGCGTTCGAGAAGGTGCCCGGCTCGAGCGCCGAGCGGCCGAACCCGCGCAGGTCGCAGCGCAGGACGCGGAACTCGCGTGTGTAGCGCTCCCACTGCTCGTCCCACATACGGCTGTCGCAGATCCCCTCGTGCACGAGCACGAGGTTGGGCCCCTCGCCGGCGACCTCCGCGTAGATCGGCACGCGCCGGGCCTCAGGCCGAGACGAGCTCGCCGCGCTTGGCCTCGATGCCGTCGAGCAGCTCCGCGAACGAGTCGGAGAACTTCTGCACGCCTTCCTGCTCGAGCGTGACGACCACGTCGTCGTAGTCGACGCCCGCCTCGGCGACCTGCTCGAAGACCCGCTTCGCCTCGTCGACGTCGCGCTCAAGCGTGAGCGCCACCTCGCCGTGGTCCTGGAAGGCTTCGATCGTCTCCTCCGGCATCGTGTTCACGGTCTCCGGCCCGATCAGCTCCTCGACGTAGAGCACGTCGCGGTAAGCCGGGTTCTTGGTCGAGGTCGAGGCCCAGAGGCAGCGCTGCGTGGTCGCGCCCTTGGCCGCGAGCGCCTCCCAGCGCTCGCCCGAGAACAGTTCCTTGTAGCGCTGGTAGGCGAGCTTGGCGTTAGCGACCGCGAGCTTGCCCTTCAGCTCCTCGGGCGCGCCGGCCTCGTCGAGCCGCTTGTCGGCCTCGGTGTCCACGCGCGAGACGAAGAAGCTCGCGACCGACGCGACGCCGGACGGGTCGCGTCCGCTCTCGACGAGCCGCTCGAGCCCGCGGTGGTGCGCCTCGATCACCTCGGCGTGGCGCTGCAGCGAGAAGACCAGCGTCACGTTGATGTTGTGGCCGCGGGCGGTCATCTCCTCGATCGCCGGCAGCCCCTCCTTCGTCCCCGGAATCTTGACGAAGCAGTTCGGCTTGTCCACGAGGTCATGCAGCCGCTGCGCTTCGGCGATTGTGCCGTCGGTGTCGAAGGCGAGGTTCGGGTCGACCTCGATCGAGACGTAGCCATCCTGCCCCTTGCCGCCGTCCCAGACCGGGCGCAGCAGGTCGCAGGCCGCTTGCACGTTCTGCACGGCCAGCCGGATGAAGACCTCCTTCGGGTCGTCCTCCTCGGCGAGCGCCTCGCGCAACTCGTCGTCGTAAACGTTTCCCTCCGAGATCGCCTTCTGGAAGATCGTCGGGTTCGAGGTGACGCCGACGACGGCGTCCTCCTCGATCATCCGGGCGAGCTCCCCGTTCTGCAGCAACTGCAGCGAGAGGAAGTCGATCCAGACGCTCTGGCCGAGCTCGCTCAGCTCGTGAAGGCGTGACTTAGCCATAGGTGAACTCCTTTTCCATAGCCTCGATCTTCTCAAGCCTGCGCACGTAGCGCTCACCGCCGTCGAAGCGGGCGGCGACGAAGGTTCGCGCGAGCTCCGCGGCCAGCTCCGGGCCGACGACTTCTGAGCCGATGCAGAGCACGTTCATGTCGTCGTGCTCGACCCCCTGGTGCGCAGAGTAGGTGTCGTGGCAGATCGCCGCGCGGATCCCGGCGGCCTTGTTGGCCGCGACCGCGGCGCCGACGCCCGAGCCGCAGACGAACAACGCGCGCTCGGCGGCGCCGAGCCGGATCGCCTCGGCGACCTCGCGCGCCTTGTCCGGATAGTCGATCCGCGGCGCCGGCTTGTCGGTGCCCAGGTCGACCGTCTCGTGCCCGAGCGCCGCCAGCTCCTCCAGCAGCCGTTCGCGCAGCTTGACGCCGCGGTGGTCGAAGGCGACGGCGACTCGCATAGGACCGTTACGTTACCCCGCATGGAAGGGCCTGAGCTCTGGCGTGAGCTGGGACAGCAGCTGCGGGTCGACTCGATCCGCGCGGCGGCCGTGACCAAGTCCGGCCATCCGACCTCTTCGATGTCCGCGGCCGACCTGATGGCCGTGCTGCTCGCCAAGTACCTGCGCTACGACTTCGACGAGCCGCACAACCCTGCGAACGACCACCTGATCTTCTCCAAGGGCCATGCCTCGCCGCTGCTCTACTCGATGTACAAGGCGGCCGGCGCGATCAGCGACGAGGAGCTGCTCACCTTTCGCGTCTTCGGCTCGCGCCTGCAGGGCCACCCGACCCCGGCGATCCCGTGGGTCGACGTCGCCACCGGCTCGCTCGGGCAGGGCTTACCGTTCTCGGTCGGGATCGGGCTCGCGGGCAAGAAGCTCGACCGGCTGCCGTACCGGATCTGGTGCCTCTGCGGCGACAGCGAGATGGCCGAGGGCTCGATGTGGGAGGCGTTCGAGCACGCCGCCTTCTACGGGCTCGACAACCTGACCGCGATCATCGACGTGAACAAGTTCGGCCAGCGCGGCGAGACGATGCACGGCTGGGATCTCGACTCCTACGCCAATCGCGCGAAGGCCTTCGGCTGGCACGCGATCGAGATCGACGGCCACGACGTCGGGGCGATCGACGAGGCGTTCGGCGAGGCGGCCGCGCAGCAGGGCCAGCCCACAGTGATCGTGGCGCACACGCTCAAGGGTAAGGGCGTCAAGGAGGTCGAGGACAAGCCGAACTGGCACGGCAAGGCGCTCGACCATCCCGAGGAGGCGATCGCGGAGCTCGGCGGCGAGCGCAACATCGTCGTCGAGGTGGCGAAGCCGGAGGCCGCTGAGGCGCATCGCTTCGAGGTGAGCGGCGGCGCGCTGCCGACGTGGGAGCTCGGCGAGGAGGTGGCGACGCGGCGGGCCTACGGCGACGCGCTGGCGGCGCTCGGCTCGATCCGCGGCGACGTGGTGGCGCTCGACGGCGAGGTCTCGAACTCGACCTACGCCGAGATCTTCCGCGACGCGCACCCGGACCGGTACTTCGAGATGTACATCGCCGAACAGCAGATGGTCGCCGCGGCGGTCGGCATCCAGGTGCGGAAGTGGGTGCCCTTCGCCTCGACCTTCGCGGCCTTTTTCAGCCGCGCCTACGACTTCATCCGGATGGCCGCGATCAGCCAGGCGGACATCCGCCTCTGCGGCTCGCACGCCGGCGTCTCGATCGGCGAGGACGGGCCATCGCAGATGGCGCTCGAGGACCTCGCCATGATCCGTGCCGTCCACGGCTCGACCGTGCTCTATCCGAGCGACGCCAATCAGACGGCCAAGCTGGTCGCCGAGATGGCCGACCGCGACGGGATCGTCTACATGCGCACCACGCGCGCGGCGACGCCGGTCGTCTACGGCCTGGACGAGGAGTTCCCGGTCGGCGGCTCGCGCGTGCTGCGCGACGGCGACGACCTCGCGATCGTGGCCGCCGGGATCACGCTGCACGAGTCGCTGAAGGCGGCCGAGCAGCTCGCCGGAGAGGGAATCGAGGCCCGGGTGATCGACCTCTACTCGGTCAAGCCGGTCGACGCCGAGACGCTGCGCGCCGCGGCCGAGGCCACCGGCGGTCGGATCCTGACCGTCGAGGACCACTGGCCCGAGGGCGGAATCGGCGACGCGGTGCTCGAGGTGCTCGCCGAGGGCGATACCCCGGCCCGCGTGGTGCGGCTCGCGGTACGCGAGATGCCGGGCTCCGGCAAGCCGGCCGAGCTGCTGGCCGCGGCCGGGATCGACGCCGAGCACATCGCCATGGCGGCGCGCTCGCTCGTCGGCGCCGCCGTCGGCTCGCGCTAGAAGAGCTTCCGGTAAAGCTCGCGCTGCCGGTCGCGGGCGGCTGCGTAGATCTCGGTCCGCCGAGGGTCGGGCTCATAGGGCTGGCCGAGCGGCGCAGGCTCCGGCTCGATGCCGAACCGTTCGAGCGCGTGGACGGCGGCGCCACGCGCCGAGCCTTCCGGCACGCCCGAAGCAGTCACTGGCCGACCGAGTACGTCGGCGAACACCTGGATCCACCACTCGCTCGCGAGCAGCGCGTGGCCCGTCGCGACCACCTCCTGCACCTCGGGTAGGGCCCCCGCAATCTCCGCGATTCGGTAGGCCGCGCCCTCGAGCCCTGCCTGAAGCAGGTCGCGCGCGTCGGCGTCGAAGGTGAGCCCGGCGATCGTGCCGGTTGCCCGCGGGTTCCAGCCCGGACTGCGTTCGCCGCCCAGCAGCGGCAGGAAGGTAAGACCGTGGGCATCGGGCTCACGCGGCTCGAGCTTCTCGACGCGGAGCGTGCGCCCGAGCCAGGCGAAGAGGTTGCCGCCGTCGGAGACGGCCCCGCCCTCGACCACGCACCGCGTGTCGGCGAAGTAGCAGAAGAGCCCTTCGCGCGGTTCAGGCTCGCCGGTGTGCAGGACACGGTAGGCACCCGAAGTGCCGATCATCAGCGCGGCGCGATCAGGCGTCGTGCACCCGGCGCCAAGGTTCGAGCAGGCCCCGTCGCCGAGCGGCGGGTAGATCGTCCCCGCCGCCTCGTCAGAGATCAGCGGCAACAGCTGCTCGTCGAGCCCGAGCGCGTCGAGCAACTCGGCATCCCACGCCCGTGCGCGCAGGTCGAGCAGGCCCGAGCCGGAAGCGGTCGAGAGCGTCGTCCGCAGCTCGCCCGTCAGTCGGAGGAAGAGGTAGTCAGCGAACGAGACCACCCGCCGCGCCCCGTCGAGCGTGCCCTGTTCCTTCAGCCACGCGAGCTTCGCCGGCCAGAAGCTCGGGTGCAGGAAGCAGCCAGTGCGGTCGTGCACCGCGACCGGGTCGAGCCGCGCGCGCAACTCCTCAGCCTGCGCGACCGAGCGCCGGTCCTGCCACAGGAGCACGGGCGTCAGGGGCCGGTCGCGCTCGTCGAGCAGGAGCAGGCTGTGCCAGAAGCAGGAGATCCCGGTCGCCTCGTGGCCGCTTCCCGCGTCGGCGAGCACCGCCTCGCACGCGGAAACCAGCTCGTCGGCGTCGAGCTCGGCCGCGCCGCCCTGCCCGTGACGCGCTTCGTAGGTCCGGCGCGCGGGCTCGCCGAGCTCGCGGCCGCGCTCGTCGAACGCGCAGACGCGGGTCGAAGAGCTGCCGACGTCCAGCGCGAGCACCCGCATACGCTTAGAGCATGCCCGTCGTCACCGCTGCCAACCTGCGCAAGGAGCTCGCCGGCTCGCTGCTCTTCGAGGGCGTCTCGTTCTCGGTCGAGCGCCGCGACCGGCTGGCGCTCTCCGGCCCGAACGGCGCCGGCAAGACCACGCTGCTGCGGATGCTCGTCGGTGAGAGCGAGATTCACGGCGGCGAGCTCTCGTTCGCCAAGGGCACGCGAATCGCGCTGCACGACCAGCGGCCGCCGCTCGACCGTGGCCTGTCGCTGCGCGAGTACTCCCTCACCGGCGCGCGCGACCTGATCGAGACTGAGGAGGAGCTCGGCCGGCTCGAGCAGGCGATGGCGGCCGGCGAACACGACGAGGCGACGCTGCGTCGCTACTCCGAAGCACAGGCGAGGCTCGAGCACGCGGGCGGCTACACGTGGCGCGACCGCGCGGCGGCGACGCTCCGCGGCCTCGGCTTCGCGGAGCGCGACCTCGACCGGCAGCTGACGACCTTCTCCGGCGGCGAGCTGACGCGCGCCTCGCTGGCCCGTGCGCTCGCCGGCGATCCCGACCTGCTGCTGCTCGACGAGCCGACGAACCACCTCGACGTCGAGAACCTCGAGTGGCTCGAGCAGGAGCTGCAGTCGCTCGACGCGGCCGTGATCCTGGTCGCCCACGACCGCTGGTTCCTCGAAGCGGTCACGACCGGCGTGCTCGAGCTCGAGGCCGGCCGCTCGCTCTTCTTCCCCGGGCCGTGGCACGTCTGGCGGCTGGAGAAGGCCGCGCGCGCCGCCCACGCGGCGAAGACCGCCGAGCGGGTCGGCGTGGACATCGTCCGGCTCGAGCGCTTCGTCGAGCGCTTCCGCTACAAGAAGAGCAAGGCCAAGCAGGCCCAGGCCAAGCTGACGCAGATCAAGCGGCTCGAGACCGAGCGTTCCGAGGCCCGCGGCGAGCTCGAGCTGCTGACGCGCAAGAGCCGCTCGCTCGGCTTCGACTTCCTCAAGCCGCCTCGCAGTGGGCGAACGGTCGTCGAGTCGGACCGGCTCGGCGTCGCCGCCGGGAACAAGCACCTGCTGACCGACGCGACGTTCGCGATCGAGCGCGGCGAGCACGTCGGCCTCGTCGGGGCGAACGGCTCGGGCAAGACGACGCTGCTCGAGACCGTGCTCGCATTCCGCGAACAGGTCGGGGGCTCGGTTCGACTCGGGCACGGCGTCGTGCCGGCCTACTTCTCCCAGCACGAGGTCGAGCTCGACGAGCGCGGCAGCGTGCTCGACTGCGCCCAGCGCGCGACCGGCCTGTCGAGGCCACTGGCCCAGAACCTGCTCGGCCGCTTCCTCTTCTCCGGCTGGGAGGCGCACGAGAAGCCGGTCACCGCACTCTCCGGCGGCGAGCGGCGGCGGCTGGCGCTGGCGCTGGTGGTCGCCTCGGGCGCGAACTTCCTCGTGCTCGACGAGCCGACGAACCACCTCGACCTGGAGAGCCGCGAGGCGCTCGAGGCCGCGCTCGACGCCTTCCCGGGCACCGTGCTGCTCGTCTCGCACGACCGTGCTTTGCTCGACGCGGTCGCCCACCGGCTGCTGGCGATCGAGCACGGGGCGCTGCACTCGTACGACGGCGGCTGGGCCGAGTACGCCCAGCACCGCAACGAGCCGGCTGAGCCCGAGCCGACGCCGCGGCCGCGCAAGGAGAAGCCGAAGCAGGAGCGCGAGCGCGCCCCGAGGCCGAGCGAGCTCGCAGAGCTCGAGGGGCGGATCTCGCGTCAGGAAGAGGCCGTCGCGGAGCTCGAGCGGCGGCTCGCCGACGACTGGTCGGACGTGGACGCCCTGGCCGCGCATCGCCAGGCACGCGAGGAGCTACAGCGCCTGCTCACGCGGTGGGAACGGCTCTTCGAAGAGGCGCAAGCCTAGGTTCGAGCGGCCCACTCGCGCGCGGCGCGGCGGTTCCGGTACCAGATCACGACGCCGATCGCGAGCGGGGCGACCACGATGAAGGCCAGCAGGGCGATCGGCACGGCCCACCAGAGGTTGCTCGGCTTTGGCGGCCCGGTCTCGGCCTGCGGCGAAGGCGGTGCGGCGGTCTTGCGGGCCGTCTTCTGTGAGCGCTTCGCGGCGGCCTGGGCCTTCGCGGCCTGCTTCTTCGCCTTGGCCTTGGCCGCCGCCGAGAGCGAGGGCGGGCCGTGGAACTTCTTCGGCATCCAGTAGTCGACCCGCCACTTCCCGTCGTGGCCCTTGACGAGCTCCGCGTCGGCGGTCATCGCCGACCAGCCCGAGCCCGGCTTCGGGAAGAGAAACACCTCGAGCCCGACCGTCCCCTTGTACGAGTACTCGACGTAGCTCCAGCGGCCGAGCCCGCGGTTTGCCGCCGGATACGGCACGACCGGCAGCCCGCCGTTCGCCCACTCCTTGCGGGTGAATCCCTCGCGCAGGCTCGGCGCCGAGATCTCCCACGAGCGGCCGACGTCCTGCCGGTCGACCGCGGTCAGGACGAACTCGCGCAGGACCTTGCGCACGGCCTGCTGGTCCGCCTTCGTGAACGGCACCGCCTTCGGCACAGAGTTGCCCGGCTCGTTCACGAGCGGCCCGTTCGCGTTGCCGGGGTCGCCGGCGTTGGAGAAGTGGACCGCGAGGAAGATCAGCGGCGCGGCTAAACCGACGACGAAGCCGACACGGAGCACGCGGCGCCGGCGGCGAGGTGACGACAGCAGACCCACCTCGGCATTGTGCCGACGGCCTCAGTCCGTCCGTTCGAAGGTGGCGACGACCGCTTCGGCGACCACCTTCATTGGCCGTCCCGAGACCTGGCTCGCCTTGCGCAGGCGCGCGAAGGCCTCCTGCTCGGTCAATCCTTCGCGCTCCATCAGCAGGCCCTTGGCCCGCTCGATCGACTTGCGTGAGGCGAGTGCCTCGGCCAGCGAGTCGGCCTGCTCGCGCAGGGCGGCCAGCTCCTCGTGCCGGGCTCGCGCGGTGCGGATCGCGGGCAGCAGGTCCTGCTCGCGGAACGGCTTGACCAGGTAGCCGAAGACCCCGGCCTCGATCGCGCGAGAGACGAGCTCCTCCTGGCCGTACGCCGTCAGCATCACGATCGGGATGGGCCGCTCGTCGAGGATGCGACGCGCTGCTTCGATCCCGTCGAGCCGCGGCATCTTCACGTCCAGGACGGCGAGGTCCGGCTGCTCGCTGCGCGCGAGCTCGACGGCCTCGACGCCGTCCTTGGCCTCGGCGCAGACGTCGAAGCCGGCCCGCTCGAGCAGCTCACGCAGGTCGAGTCGGATGATCGTCTCGTCCTCGGCGACCAGGATCCTCATCTGCGCGGATCGTAGACTCCGGCCGTGAGCGCCTGTTGCGGCCCTGCCTACGACCGGTTCTTCGGAGCCCGACAGGCACGCCGCGATGCGAAGCGCTACCGGAAGCACGGGCTCGATCAGACCGCGCGACGGTTGGTGGACGAGCTCGCCCAGCACGGCGTCGACGGTGCAAGCGTGCTCGAAGTCGGCGGCGGCGTAGGCGCCATCGATATCGAGCTCCTCGGACAGGGAGCGGAGCGAGCGGTGGTGGTCGAACTGTCGAACGGCTACGACGAAGAGGCGCGGGCCCTCGCGGCAGAGGCCGGCGTGGAGGCGCGGATCGAGCGACGCCATGGAGACTTCGCCGTGGAGGAAGCCTCGATCGAGCCGGCCGACGTGGTCGTCATGCACCGCGTCGTCTGCTGCTATCCCGACCCGGAGCTGCTCGTCGGCGCCGCCGCCCGGCACGCGCGACGGCTCCTGGCGCTGAGCCTCCCACGGAACACGTGGTGGTTGCGGCTCGGAGTGAATGCCGCGAACGTGTGGTTCCGAATGCGAGGCGGGATCCAGAGCTACGTCCATCCGCCGGCAGAGGTCGTCGGGATCGCCGAGGCGGCAGGGTTCTCGACCGTGCTCGACGAGCGCTCGACCCGGATCTGGCGGATCGCCGTGTTCGAGCGTCGCTAGCGTCGCCGTTCTTGTTGTTCACGCGCGCGGCCCCACCCTCTGGGTGGGGAGTGAGGTTCCACCCGCCACCCGCTGCGAGCGTAGCGCTGAAATCGTCACCTGTCCGTGACGCGGCAGGGTCGGAGGTGTGACGTTTTCGTCCGGCGACGGCTCAGGCCGGGAAGACGACCTCGGCGCGCAGCCCGCCGCTCGACTCCAGCGCCAGCGTCCCGCCGAGTTCGTCGCGGACCAGGGCGCGCACGATCGAGAGCCCCGTGCCGGAGACCGGCTCACCGTCCACGCCCGAGCCGTCGTCGGCGATCGCCAGCACGACGTCGCCGTCTCGCCGGGCCAGCTCGACCCTTACCGACTGGCCGCCGTGCTCGAGCGCGTTCTGGAGCAGCTCCGAGAAGACGAGCGCCAGCGCGGTTGCGCGGTTCCCGGCCAGCGCGACCGGCTCCAGCGACGATTCGACCGCCTTGGAGGCGCCGAGCCCCTGGACGAGCATCGCCCGCAAGCGGTCGAGCAGCTTGTCGAGCTCGACGTCGTCGTCGCGCCGCTCGGTCAGCACCTCGTGCACGGCGGCGATCGCAAGGATCCGGTTGACCGAGTCGTCGAGCGCCTTGCGCGCGTCCACGTCGTCGGCCCGCGCCTGTAGGCGCAGCAGCGATGCCACCGTCTGCAGGTTGTTCTTGACGCGGTGGTGGATCTCCTGGGCCAGCACTCCGCGCATCACCGCGCGGCCGTGCTCGAGCGCGACGGCGGCATGCGACGCGATCGACGCGAGCAGTGCGCGGTCGTCGGCCGTGAAGGGCGTGTCGCGGTCACAGACCAGCTCGCCGACCTGGCGGCCCTTCCAACGGAGCGGCACGCGCACCGCGTGCGCACCGGCCCGCCCGTCCGGCCAGACGACCTCGCCGTCCTCGAGCACAAGCGCGGCCCCGGTCGCCCCGAGCGCGTCGACCGTCGCGGCCACGATCCCTTCGAGCGACTCCTCGAGGTAGAGCGACTCGGAGACCGCTTCCGAGATCCGCGCCAGCGCCTCGAGCTCGACCACCCGGCGCTGCGCCTGGGCGTAGAGCTTCGCGTGCTCGATCGTCTGCGCGACCTGCGACGCGATCGCCACCAGCAGGTCGACCTCGGCGCCGGTGAACTCGCGTGGCTCGCGGGTGCGCACGTTCAGCGCGCCCTCCAAGCGCTCTCGCGCGAGGATCGGAACGGCGAGGATCGACTCGTACTCGTCCTCGGGCAGGTTCGCGAACGCCTTGAAGCGCTCGTCCAGGTGCGCCTGCGCCGCGATCATCACCGGCTCGCGGGCTGCGGCCGCCGTTCCCGTGATCCCCTCGCCGGGCCGCATCCGCGGGCGGCCGGTCATCTCCTCGACCCGCGTGCCGAAGGTCGCGCGAAGCACGAGCTCGTCCGCCTGCTCGTCGTAGAGGTAGACGAAGCACGCGTCCGCGCCGAGCGCGTCGGCGACCTCGCGCGCGACCAGCGAGAGCACCTCTTCCAGGTCGAGCGTCGAGTTGACGGCCGCGATCGTCTTCGTCAGCAGGCGCAGATGCCTGGCGGTCTCGTCCACGTGGCGATTGTAGGTAGCCGCACCAACCCTTACGCTTGCGCGCGATGAACACGTACCAGTGGCTGCTGGTCTTCCACGTCACGGGCGCGTTCCTGCTGCTCGGCGGCGGCGCGATCGCGGCCGCGCTGAACCTGTCGGCGCTCGGGCGGGAACGGCCGAGCGAGATCCTGCTCCTGTACGGGCTGATCCGGATCGCGGTCGTCGCGATCACCGCCGGCACGCTGCTCGCGTTCGTCTTCGGCCTGTGGCTCGTGCACGAGGCGGGCTACGGCTACTTCGACGGCTGGGTCGTCGCGGCGTTCGTGCTGCTGGTCGTCGCCAACGCGCTCGGCGGCGCGGGTGGCAAGCGCGACCAGGCGACAGCCAACCTCGCACGCGAGCTCGCCGGCTCCGGCGATGCGCCGAGCCCCGAGCTGAAGGCGCGTGTCCGCGACCCGATCTCGCTCGCGCTCAGCTACGGCAGCGGCCTGGTGCTGATCGTCGTGCTCGCGCTGATGGTCTGGAAGCCGGGCGCATGACGCTGGCGCTGATCCGGCCCGACAGCTGGAACTTCCCGCTTTTCCTGCACATCCTCGGCGCGACGGTGCTGTTCGGGACGGTCGCAACCGTCGCGATCGCAGGCTTCGCGAGCCGCAGCCACGCCGGCTACGAGCAGCTGCTCTCGCGCGTCGCCGGGCGCACGTTCCTCTTCGGCGTGATCCCGAGCTTCATCCTTATGCGTGCAGGCGCGCAGTGGATCGTCGGCAAGGAGTTCCCGGACGACGCCAAGACCCCGGGCTGGATCGACGTCGGCTTCATCGTCTCGGAGCCGGGCGCGCTGCTGCTCCTGATCACCGGGATCCTGATCTGGGTCTCCGCCCGCCGCGGGCGGCTGATGCTGGCGGTGCCGGTGCTCGCCGGGATCTACGTCGTCGCCCTGGGCGTCGCGTGGGTCGCGATGTCGGGCAAGCCCTAGAACGACCACGAGCTGCGGAGGTATCCAGCAGCTCGCAGTCGGCCGTCAGTTGGGCCTCGCCGGCCGCAGGGCGGGGCGAGACCGCTGTTCATCTTCTCACGCTAGAGAACGGACAGGTAGCGCTCGAGCTCCCAGTCGGTGAGCTGCACCCGGTAGTCGTCCCACTCCTTGCGCTTCAGCTCGACGTAGCGGTCGAAGATGTGCGGGCCGAGCGCCTTGCGCGCCAGCTCGGAGCCCGCAAGCTCGTCGATCGCCTCGCCGAGGGTCTCGGGGAGCGAGACGATCCCGCGCTCGCGCCGCTGCTCGGGCGTCAAGTGGTAGAGGTTCGTCTCCATCGGCTCAGGCAGCTCGTAGCCGCGCTCGATCCCTTCGAGCCCCGCGTGCAGCAGCGTCGCGAAGGTCAGGTACGGGTTGCAGGCCGGATCGGGACAGCGGATCTCGGCGCGGGTCGCCTGCTCGGAGCCGGGCTTGTACAAGGGAATCCGGATCAAGGCCGAGCGGTTGCGCTGCGACCACGCCACGTAGACCGGCGCCTCGTAGCCGGGGACGAGCCGCTTGTACGAGTTGACCCACTGCGCGAAGACCGCCGAGATCTCGCGCGCGTGCCGCAGCTGGCCGGCGATGAAGGCCTTGCCGATCTCGGACAGATGCCACTGGTCATCGCCATCGAAGAACGCGTTGCGCCCGTCGCTGAAGAGCGACATGTGCGTGTGCATCCCGGAGCCGTTCTCGCCGAAGATCGGCTTCGGCATGAAGGTCGCGTGGAAGCCGGCCTTCTTGGCGATCTCCTTGACGATCAGGCGGTACGTGACGGTGTGGTCGGCCATCGTCAGCGCCGGCGCGTAGCGCATGTCGATCTCGTGCTGCGAGGGCCCGACCTCGTGGTGGACGTACTCGATCGGGATCCCGACCGTCTCGAGCGCGCGCACCGTCTCCTGGCGCAGCTCGCTGGCGGCGTCCATCGTCGTCATCGCGAAGTAGCCGCCCTCGTCGAGCGTCTCGGTGCCCTGATCGTCCTTGAAGAGGAAGTACTCGAGCTCGGGGCCGACGTTGAAGGTGTCGAACCCCATCGTCTCCATCCGCTCGAGCGAGCGGCGCAGCACGTAGCGCGGGTCGCCCTCGTACGGTGCGCCATCGGGCGTGACCACGTCGCAGATCATCCGCGCGACCTTGGTCTCGCCCTCCTTCCACGGCATCGGCGTGAAGGTCTCCGGATCGGGGATCGCGACCATGTCGGACTCCTCGATCGCGTTGAAGCCCGTGATCGACGAGCCGTCGAAGCCCATCCCGTCGTCGAGCGCGGCTTCCATCTCGCTCGGGGTGACCGCGAAGCTCTTCAGATGCCCCTCGATGTCGGTGAACCAGAGCAGCAGGAACTCGATTCCCTCGCTCTCGATCCGCTTCAGCACGCGCTTGCGGGCCTCCGGATCGCTCGTCGCCCTCGGCTTGCTTTCGACCTGCGCCACGCTCGACTCCTTCCCTGAAAACACGAAAGCCCCGAGCGCTCTTGGGCGCCCGAGGCCGCGTCGCCTACGAACGGGCTCAGTCTACAACAGCGGCGGGGAGCTCCTCGAGCTCGCGCTCCCGGCCATGGTGGACGATCGCGCGGCCGAAGAGCCCGAGCGCCGGCGCGATTGCCAGGGCGCCGACGGCGAGCGCGGCGCGGATACCGCGGACGTTGCCGATCCAGCCGAGCACCGGGCCGCCGCCGGCCTGCCCGACCGCGTTCGCCTGGCCTGTCAGCGAGAGCACGGTCGCCCGCACGCTCGAGTCGGTGATCTGTTGGTTCAGCCACGTATCCCAGAGCGGCCCCGCCATGTTGCGGGCGAAGAAGACGCCAAGCAGACCCGCGATCGCGAGCCCGATCGAGTGCGTCAGTGCGAATACGAGCATCGCGACCAGCTCCATCAGCACGAGCGCGAAGATGAAGCGCGCGACCGTCTGACGACCGCCGCGCTCGACGCGCTTGATCAGGCTGCCGATTGCGGCGATGTTGAGGAGCATCCCGGCGAGCCAGAAGCTCCCGAACCACACGACCGGGTCGAGGTGGCCGATTGCGGGTAGCCCGACATCGCGCAGGAAGTGCGCTTCCTTCAAGCGGTCGAATGCCTCGGCAGACGCGCCCATGAAGAGCTCCGCTCCGATCAGGAGCACGATCACGGGCGCGGCCCACGCGTAGCGCACGCCCGCAGACGCCGTCGTCCGGAGCTCGGAGAGCGCGGACCCGCGCTCGGCCCGCGGCCGGCGGCGGAAGCCGGTCTCCGGCATGAACAGGATCGCGGCCACCCCGCACGCAATTGTGAACACGCCGCCGAGGATCACGCCCGCTCGCAGTGAGACGACGCCTACCGCAACCTGCAACAGCAGTCCGACGACGGCGCCGGCCTGGCCGTAGCGCGCTCCGCGCAGGAAGACCGTGGCGACGCTCTCCACGCCGACCTCGTCGGTGATCCAGGCCTCCTCGGCGCCGCTTGTGAACGTGTATGCGAACCCCCAGAGCCCCCACAGCACGATGATCAGCCAGGGAGCCGAGACGAGCCCCACCGCGACCCAGGCCGCGCCGGTGCCGAGATAGCCGATCACGAGCGAGAGCCGGCGGCTGTAGGTGTCGGCGACGACGCCGGTCGGGATCTCGAACAGGAACACCGCGCCCTCCATGGCCGTCCCCATCAGCACGAGCTGGAGCGGCGAGAGGTGCAGTTCGCTGACCAGGTACACCGACATCACGACCCACGTGGGCAGGTGCAGGCCGAAGCTCAGGCCGTAGTAGACGGTGGTTGCCGGTAGGCGCCTCACACCGGGCCCCGTACGAGGATCGGCCCGTCGCGCTCGACGTAGCCGAGCTTCGCCTTCTGCCGGCGCAGAGCCGTGTTCGAGACGCCGGTCGTGGTGAACAGCTCCTCGTAGCCACGCTCGGCCGCCCACGCGATCTGCGCCCGGCCGAGCGCGGTCGCCAAGCCGCGGCGGCGGCGCTCGGGCAGCACGCCGGTGAAGCCGTGCTCGAGCCTCGTCGGGTCGGCCATCGGCTGCAAGGTTCCGTAGCCGACCACCGTTCCGTGCTCGAGCGCGACGAAGGCGGCGGCCGCATCTGCGAGCTCCTGCTCCACCCACCTCTCGAAGGAGCGCGCCTCGGCCGATCCGGCGGTCGGCATGTCGGGCACGGCGGCGACGGAGACCGCGTACGCGCCCACCCGATGCTCGTCGCCCAGCTCGACGATCCCGTCTGGGACGGCATCTTCTTCACCTGGCGCCAGCCGGCGGGTCAGCTCGACTTCGCGTCCCACTTCCGCGAAGCCACGCGTAGAGACGAACGCCAGCGAGTCCTCGTCACCCGCCTGCACGTAGCCCCAGGCCGACTCGTGACCGAGCTCGCGCGCCTCCGAGGCCGCCGCCTCGATGAGCGCCGTGCCGATCCCTGCCCGCCGCCGCTCGGGCAGCACGCGCACCATCGCGTACGCGCTGCCGACTACGCTCGAGTGGTTCACGTATGCATAGCCGCCGTCGGGATCCAGGAGCAGGCGGTCCTGCACCGCCCGCAACTGCTCGACCGCAGGAGCCACCTCCTCGACCGCACTGCAGATGAGAGCGCAGAGCTCGAGGTCGGCGTCGCCTGCGACCGCGCGGATCATCCCGACCGCTTCAGCTTCCCGTGCTTCTTCGCGTAGCGCTCACCGGTGCGGAAGGTGAAGAGACCGAGCGGCACCGAGATTGCGCCGATCAGGAACAGCGCCCAGATCTCGGTCCCGAGGTCGGACAGATCCGCGCCGTTGATGATCGCCGCGCGGCAGCCGCGCAGGGCGTAGGTGGCCGGTGAGATCACCGAGAGCGCCTGCATCCACTGCGGCAGCACCGAGACCGGGTAGTAGACGCCCGAGACGACCAGCAGCAAGCCCTGGGCGACGAAGCCGAGCTGCGTGCCTTTCTCCGGCGAGATCAGCGGCAGGACGGCCGTCATCATCCCGATCCCGATGAACGAGATCGAGGCGATGATCAGCAGCACGAGCGCGGCCACGTAGTTCGCGTTCGGCAAGTGCAGGCTGAAGAACGCCGCCACCACGCCGAAAAGCAGCACCGCGCGCACGACGCCGTAGCCGATCGCGAACAGGCCCATCCCGAGCAGGTGCACCGGCCGCGAGAGCGGTGCCATGAAGGTGTACTCGATCGTCCCCTCCCAGCGCTCCCAGGCGACCGTCTCGGTGAGGATCTCGAAGATGATCCCGAGGTAGGCCCAGATCACGGCGCCGACCAGCAGGATCGTCGTCAACTTCTCGACGTCGATCTTCCCGCCCACCGCCGGGATGCCCTTGGCGATGAAGACGATCGTGAGCGTGTTCGCGACCGTCCAGAGGAAGAACGCGACGTCCCACCAGATATAGCGCTTGACCAGGTAGATGTTGCGCTCGATCACGCCGCCGAGCCCGACGAGCTCGTGGCGCAGCGCGAGGCTCATCGCGCGCACTAGTGATCACCTCCGTCGCCGTTCTCGAAGGCGTGGCCGCTCGCGGCGAAGAACGCCTCCTCCAGGGTGGTCGAGTCGTAGCGGGCCTTCAGCTCGTCGGCCGGCTCCAGGCAGAGCAGCACGCCGTTGTCGAGGATCCCGACGCGGTCGGCGAGGGTCTCGGCCTCGGCCAGGTCGTGCGTGCAGAGCAGGACTGTCGCGTCGTGCTCGGCGCGTACCTCACGGATGAACTCCTGCACCTCCTGCTTGGAGCGCGGGTCGAGGCCGGTGGTCGGCTCGTCCAGCAGCAGCAGGATCGGCGAGGTGAGCAGCGCGCGGGCAAGCGCGACCTTCTGCTGCATCCCGCGCGAGAGGTTCTCCATCGGCTCGTCGCGGCGGTCGGCAGGGAACCCGACGCGGGTCAGGATCGCCGGGATCTTGTCCTTGGTCTCGTGGGGACGCAGGCCGTAGAAGCGCGCGGCGTAGCTGAGGTTCTCGACCGCGCTCATCTTCTTGAAGAAGCTCGCCTCGACGGAGACGCGATTGACCATCCGGCGCACTGCGCGGGTGTCCTTGAAGGCGTCGCGGCCGAAGACGGTCGCCGTGCCGCCATCCGGGAGCAACAGGGTCG
This sequence comes from uncultured Actinomycetes bacterium, assembly GCA_963717725.1. Lineage (GTDB taxonomy): Bacteria > Actinomycetota > Thermoleophilia > Gaiellales > Gaiellaceae > AC-32. The sequence continues at coordinate 36,301 of CAVQWS010000026.1, read as the reverse complement.
AGAGCAGGCGGACGAGCGTCGACTTGCCGGAGCCGTTCGGGCCCAGGATGGCGACGCACTCGCCGCGCTCGATCTCGAAGTCGACGTTCCTGAGCGCGGCCACGCGGCGCTTGCCGCGGCCGTCGCGGCGGGTGAACTCCTTGCGCAGGTTGTGGACTTCTAGGGCTTTCATGGTTGCTCCAACTCGACGGGACGCGGACAGTACGCACTTGCCGAAAGCAGGCGGTGCGCGCGGAAACCGGAGTCAGCCGAGGAGCAACATCGCCTGTCGAGGGTACCTACGGCCGCGGACGAGGGCAAACGGCGGGCTTCAACTGGGCGCATCGCCTGCCGATAGAGAGCAAGAGCCGCCGTGACCTACGACGAGACCTGGGACGCCGGTCCCTCCCGCCGCTTGCCCCTCGCCGCGATCGCGGTCGTCCTCGCGGTGGGCGCGCTCGGCGCCTCGACGTTTGTGCTCTACCGCCAGTCTCGTGTGCTCGACACCGAGCGATCGGCACGTAGGGCCGAGATCGGGCACCTGCAGAAACAAGTGACGCTGCTGCAGTCGCGCGGCGCCGCGATCGCCGGCAGGCTCGGTACGGCCGAGAAGACACTGCAACGGCGGGACCGTGGCATCGCGCCGCTGGCCTCGCGCGTCCTGAAGAGCGTCTTCACCGTCGAGACCGACTGGGGGCTCGGCAGCGGGTTCATCGCCTGGAGCGACGGCGAGGCCAGCTATCTGCTGACGGCAAACCACGTCGTCGACGGGCAGCTGACCGGCGACATCACCGTCGAGCGCAAGGGCGGGTCGTGGAGCGGCGAGCTGACCGCGGTCGACCCGAAGCACGATCTGGCGGTGATCAGGATCAGCGCGAAGCCGGTCGGTGCGCGACCGCTCTGGCAGATCCCGCGGACGAAGCCGCCGCGAGCCGGCGACCAGCTGCTCCTCCTCGGCAGCCCGTACGGGCTCTACGGGACGGTCACGACCGGGATCGTCAGCCGTGTCACAGCCCGCGCGATCCAGACCGACGCCGCGGCCAACCCCGGCAACTCGGGAGGGCCCGCGCTCGACCGGAACGGCAACGTCGTAGGCGTGCTCGTCGCAGGCGGAGGCGAGAACATCAACTTCGCGGTGCCCATCCGGCTCGCCTGCGCAAAGCTGCGGGCCTGCTAGACGCCGTCCGCGTCTTTCGCTAGGTTGCGTCCAGCGTTCGCCGCCGAAGGCGGGCGCAGAGGCATTGGGGCCTCACGACTACGCGTCGTGGGCCCTTTTTTGTTGGTCCGAACCCAGGAGGGAGCAGGATGAAGTACAAGCTCGAGTACATCTGGCTCGACGGCTACGAGCCCGTCGCGAACCTACGCAGCAAGACGAAGATCGTCGACTTCGAGACGGAGCCGACGGTCGAGCAGCTGCCGCTCTGGAACTTCGACGGCAGCTCCACGCGCCAGGCAGACGGCTCGAGCTCGGACTGCTTCCTGCAGCCGGTCGCGCTCTTCCCCGACCCTGCGCGCAACCAGGCCTACCTGGTCATGTGCGAGGTGCTGCTGCCCGACGGAACGCCGCATGCGTCGAACAGCCGCGCCACGATCAGCGACGACCCCGATGCCTGGTTCGGCTTCGAGCAGGAGTACTTCCTCTACCAGGACGGCTCGCCGCTCGGGTTCCCGAAGGAGGGCTTCCCCGCCCCGCAGGGCGAGTACTACACGGGCGTCGGCTTCAAGAACGTCGGCGAGATCGCCCGGCAGATCGTCGACGAGCACATCGACCTCTGCATCGCGGCCGGCATCGGGATCGAGGGCGTCAACGCCGAGGTCGCGAAGGGGCAGTGGGAGTTCCAGATCTTCGGCAAGGGCGCCAAGCGCGCCGCGGACGAGCTCTGGATCGCCCGCTACCTGATGCTTCGCCTCTGCGAGCGCTACGGCGTCGACCTCAACTTCCATCCGAAGCCGCTCGGCGCCGAGGTCGACTGGAACGGCTCCGGCCTGCACACGAACTTCTCGACGAGGCAGATGCGCGACGCCGGCGGCGAGGAGTACTTCACGGCGCTGATGAACGCGTTCTCGGAGGCGCGCGAGGAGCACATCGAGTGCTACGGCCCCGAGAACGACCTGCGCCTGACCGGCCTGCACGAGACCGCCGCGATCGACGAGTTCACCTACGGCGTCGCCGATCGCGGCGCGTCGGTCCGCATCCCGCACAGCTTCGTCAACAGCGGCCATCGCGGCTATCTCGAAGATCGACGGCCGAACTCGCTGGCGGATCCGTACCGGATCACGGGTCGGATCTTGCAGACAATCGAGTCGGTCACCGCGCAGGCGCTGATCGAGGACGCGTTCGCCGCGTAAAGGCGATGCACCTGGAGGTGCGCGACCTCCGGTCGGACGACTGGGCGGAGGTCGCGCGGATCTACGAGCAGGGGATCGCGACGGGGAACGCCACCTTCGAGACCGAGGTGCCGTCCTGGGAGGCCTGGGACGCGGCGCACATGGCCGAGCACCGCTTCGTCGCGGAGCGCGACGGGCGGATCCTTGGGTGGATCGCGCTCTTGCCGGTCTCCCCGCGAGCCTGTTACGCCGGCGTCGCCGAGATCAGCGCATACGTGGGCGAGGAGGCCCGCGGTCAGGGGGTGGGCAGTGCGCTGCTGGCAACGGCGATCGAGAGCTCCGAGCACGCGGGCATCTGGACGCTGCAGACGGGCGTCTTCCCCGAGAACGCACCGAGCCTCGGGCTCTTGCAGCGGTTCGGGTTCCGCGTGCTCGGCACGCAGGAGCGAATCGGCCGCCTGCACCGCGTCTGGCGCGACGTCGTCCTGCTGGAACGGCGGAGCGAGGTCGTAGCGTGAGCCATGGCCCAGGGACTGTCCCTCCGCCGTGGCCGAACCGGACGCGTCTACTTGGGCACGACCGCTTGAGCCGGGGGGCCTCGATCGTAGGACACGTCCATCCAGGCCGTGTCCCAGGGACAGTCCCTCCGCCGTGGCCAAAACGAGCGAGGGAGGCGAGATGACGAAGGTAGAGGCGGTCGTCCTGCGCGAGCGGGTCGAGATCGTGATCGACGCGGTTGAGGAGCAGACCGGCCACGTGGGCGTGACGGTCGTCGAGGCTGTCGGCCACGGCCGTGAGCGCGGGATCACGCACGAGTACCGCGGTCGCGTGTTCGAGTCGCGCTTCCTGCCGAAGGCGCTGCTCACGTTCGTCGTGGCCGACGAGCTTGCCGCGACGGTCGCCGCGGCGGTGGCCGACGCCGCCCGCAGCGGCAACGACAACGGAGACGGGCTCGTCTGGACGACCCCTGTGGCGCACGTGACCCATCACCGCACCGGACGACCACTGGAGGAGGCGGCATGAGCAACCACGATCTGCTCATCGCGGCCAACACGCTCTGGGTCGTCGTCGCGGCCGTGCTCGTGATGTTCATGCAGGCCGGCTTCGCCTTCCTCGAGGCGGGCCTGACGCGGATGAAGAACGCCGCGCACATCGCCGGCAAGAACGTGCTCATCTTCGGCGTCTGCTCGCTCGTCTACTGGGCGGTCGGCTTCGGGATCGCCTTCGGCGATGGCAATCGCGTGATCGGCACGAGCGGCTTCGCGCCCTCGGTCGACTCGCTGCTCGCGATCGGCCAGGCGCCGTACTCGTTCTTCACCACCGTGCCCGGCGCGGCCGGCTATCTGTTCGAAGTCGTCTTTGCCGGCGTCTCGCTGGCGATCGTCTGGGGCGCGATGGCTGAGCGCGCCAAGCTCTGGGTCTACTTCGTCTTCGGCGCGGCCTTCACGCTGATCTACTCGGTCACCTCGCACTGGGTCTGGGGCGGCGGCTGGCTGTTCGGGCTGGGGATGCAGGACTTCGCCGGCTCGACGGTCGTGCACTACCAGGGCGCGCTGGCCGCGCTCGCGGGTGCGCTGCTGCTCGGCCCGCGGATCGGCAAGTTCGAGGGCGGCCGCGGCAACGCGATTCCGGGCCACAACATCCCCTACGCCGTGCTCGGGACGATCATCCTCTGGTTCGGCTGGTTCGGCTTCAACCCGGGCTCGACGCTCGGCGTCGTGACCGGCGACAAGGTCGGCTTCTTCGCCTACGTCGCGCTGACGACGAACCTCGCGGCCGCGGCAGGAGCTGTCAGCGGCGCGCTCACCGCCTGGCTGGTGCTGCGCAAGCCGGACATCTCGATGATGCTGAACGGTGTGCTTGCGGCGCTGGTCGCCGTCACCGCCGCGAGCGGCTTCGTGGCGCCCTGGGCCGCGGTCGTGATCGGACTCGTCTCGGGCGTGATCGCGGTCGTCGGCGTACTGGCGGTAGAGCGCATCGGGATCGACGACCCGATCGGCGCGGTCGCCGTCCACGGCGTCTCGGGTGTCTGGGGCACGATCGCCACCGGTCTCTTCGCGGTGCCTGCACTCGCGGCGACGCTGAACACCGGCAGCGGCGGCTTCGTCTACACCGGCTCACTGCACCAGGTCTGGGTGCAGCTGCTCGGCCTGGCCGCGGTCGGCGCGTTCACCTTCAGCGCCTCGTTCGGCTGCCTCTGGACGCTCAAGCGCCTGTGGGGCATCCGCGTCGAGGAGGAGACCGAGACCGCCGGCCTGGACGTCAGCGAGCACGGCATGTGGGGCTACCCCGAGTTCTACATCCCGGTCCCGGGCGGCTACGGGACCGAGGCCCACCGGCACCTGCTGGGCCACGGCCACCCGCCGGCTCGACCGCTGCCGGGCGTGGAGGCCGAGGCCGCGTAAGGGCTACCTGTGCTTGAACGTCACCGTCACGGTGCGGGTGACGTCGTCGGTGACGGTCACGCCGCCCTCGCTGAAGGCGCTGTGCTTGTGGCTCGAGCCCGTGACTTTGACGAGTCGGCGACCGAGCACGCGGGCTCGCGGCATGTTCACGAAGAGCTCTCCGCGGCGGCTGCCGCGCGAATACCCGAACTCCTCGGTTCCCAGATCGGCGTGCAGCCGATGGGTGTCGTAGCCCAGCACCCTGCTCGCCGCCTTGCCCAGCGCGACTGTTCCGCACCCAGACTTGTCGTGCCCGCCGCCGCAGTCGCCGCCGGTCGACGGGAGCGTCTCGGTCGCGTGGTCGACCCTCGTGATCGTCCCCGCGGCGTGCTGCGAAGGCATGTGGCCGACCCCGCCTCCGACCGGGACGCCGAGCACCCAGCTGCCGCGCGACTTGGGATTGTCGGAGCCGGCGTACGGATCGATGAACGGCCGCGCCAGCGCGGGCCTTCGTCGTGTGGTAGTCGACGGTCACGGTTCCGTCGCCGACGAGCCCGCAGTAGTCGGAGTCGTTGATCGTCCAGTGGTCGACGAGGTGGCCGGTGACGCTGACGAGATGCGTGTAGTGGAAGCGCTTGCTCTGCGCCGCTCCCGCGCTCATCACTGCGATCAGCAGCAGCCCCCGCCGAGATAACCAGAAGCCCGCCGAGCACAACCCGGGTTTTTCCCACCTGCGGCGATGATCGCACGTTTCGGCATCCGGTAGGTTCCGGGGGCCCTTGCGCTACCAGTTCGTCGACTGCCGCTGGGAGCTCGGCTCGCCCGGAAAGGGACGCGAGCTCTACCTCGCCGGGCACATCCCAGGTTCGTCGTTTCTCGACGTGGACGAGGACCTGGCCGCGCCGCCAGGCCAGCGTGGGCGTCACCCGCTGCCGGGTGCCGAGGACTTCGCCCGCGCCGCCTCGGGGGCCGGGATCGGGGAGGGCGTCTTCGTCGTGGCCTACGGGAACATGGGCGGCGCCGAGCGGCTCTGGTGGCTGCTGCGCCACTTCGGCCACGACGACTGCGCGGTGCTCGAGCTCGACGGCTGGCACGGGCCGCTGCACGGGGGCGAGGAGCAGATCGAGCGGCCGAATTCGTGCCCCGCGAGCGGAAGGACGACACGATCGAGGCGGACGAGCTGGAGCGCCGCCGAGACGAGCTCGTGGTCGTCGACGCGCGCCGGCCCGAGCGTTTCCGCGGCGAGCCCAACCCGATCGACACGAGCCCGGGCCGGATTTCCGGAGCCCTCAACGCGCCGTGGGACGACCCGCTGCCCGAGCTGCCCGGCGGCGAGCTCGTCGCCTACTGCGGCTCAGGCGTGACGTCCTGCGTCACCTTGCACCGGTTCTTCCTCAGCGGCCGCGAGGGCAGGCTCTACCCCGGCTCGTGGAGCGAGTGGGAGCAGCTCGGCCTGCCGGTCACGAGAGGCTGAAGGTGACCGTCACCGTCGCCTGCACCTCGGTCGTGCCGGGCTCGACCGGCGTCGCCATGTCCTTCGCCGCGGAGAACAGCGGCATCGCCTGCACGCCGGGCGACTCCTCGATCCGCTGCACCGCGCCGAGGCTCGCGCCGGCCTCGCCCGCCAGGGTCGCCGCCTTCCCACGCGCGTCGGCGAAGGCCGCCTTCAGCGCGTTGCGGTAGAGCTGGCTGCGATCGGAGCGGTCGAAGCTCGGCCCTGACGTCTCGGTTGCCCCGGTCGCGACAGCCGCGTCGATGATCGCGCCCGCGCGCGAGACGCTCGCCACCTTCACCTGCACAGAGCTGTGCGCGGTGAAACCGTCCTGGCGGCCGCGGTTGTCCCAGCTCGGCGAGACGGTGACGTCGGTCGTCTGCAGGTCGGTCTTGGCGACACCGGCGGCGCGCAGCGCCTCGATCACGTTCTCCGCCTTGTCCGCGTTGGCGGCCAACGCGGCCTGCGCGGTCGCGGCGTCACTGCTGACGCCGACCGAGAGCCCCGCCTGGTTCGGCACCGACTCGACGCTGCCGTCTCCGGTGACTGTCACCGTACGCCCCGACGGCGCGGAGCCGCGCGCGAAGTCCGGCCTGCCCACCCCCACGAATGCGACGGCTGCCGCAACAGCGGTCGCCACCAGTCCGATCTTGACGAGCCTCATCGCTTCCTCCCGGTTCGGGTTCCGGGAGAAGTACGCCGCCGCCCTGGGCGGACGTCACGTCAGGCGGTCGCGGTCGCGGCTTCGTCGTTCAGGCCGGTCAGGTAGGGCTGCCAGCCGTCAGGCACTTTCGGGGTCGCCAAATGGATGAAGAGCACCGGCGCCGGCGCGCGCGGCGGCTTGCGCAGGGTCATCTCGATCTCGTCCGGCAGGCGGTTGCCCTTGCGCATGTTGCAGGGCGCGCACGAGGTGACGACGTTCTCCCAGACCGAGTCGCCGCCGCGCGAGCGCGGGACGACGTGGTCGAGCGTCAGCCGGCCGTTGGTCGTGCCGCAGTACATGCAGCGCCAACCGTCGCGGGCGAACAGCGCCCGGCGCGAGATCTTCCGCTTCAGCGTCCGCGGAACCCGCACGTACTGGACGAGCCGGATCACATGCGGCCACGGAAAGGCTCCCGTCGCCGATCGGAGCGGCTGGTCGAGCTCCTCGATCACCTCGGCCTTGCCCTTGAAGACGAGCACGTGCGCACGGCGAACGGTTGTGACGTTCAGCGGCTCGTAACTCGCATTCAGGACGAGAACCTGCTGCATCGCCCCGGAAACTCTAGCGTGACATGGCACGCTCGACGGCTTCCGCCTCCTCGGGCGAAAGGGCGATCGTGGCGCGCCCGCGGTCGAGCTCCTTCATGTAGATCCTCGCGTAGTCGCGGCCCTGGATTGCGGTCACGACGACGCCGCTGCGAGCCGAGTCGAGCACGGCCAGCGATGCCGACTGGTGCCCGCCCGTGTCCTCGTAGGCGTCGTAGCGGACGATCGAGACGTTCGTGACGGAGTTGTCGACGCGCCGGTCGACGCGCACGAGGCCCGCCGCGATCTCGTCCACGGCGCGGTGCAGGTCATCGATCCGGCCCTGCAGCGAGACGGCGAAGTCGACCAGATCGGTCTTGCCGTCCCCGAGCAGCACGGCCTGGCCTTCGCGCAAACGCCGAATCCGCATCAGCACCCACAGGACGGCAAGCAGCGCCACCACCGCGACCGCGGCGGCGCCGATCGCGATCCAGGCGGCGGTCGAGCTCGAGAAGCTCAAGGCCTACGCGACGGAGAAGATGACGGAGTAGTCGGCCGAGTTGTTGCTCGTGTTCGACTCGCCCTGCACGGGCTCGACCTCGACCTTGATCTGCGCCGGGTTCTGGAAGCTCGGCGCCGGGAAGTTCGTGAAGCTGACCGTCTTCTGCTCGCCCGGGTTGATGAAGGTGATCTTCGCGCGCTTCAGCACCGTGGGGACGCCTGCCTGGATGATCCTGAGCGTGACGGGGATGTTCGCCTCCTGCGAGTCGCCTGAGTCCTCGACCGTCACGTCAATCGACATGTTCGTCCGCACCACCACGGTCGTCTGCGACGAGGTGCTCAGCTCCGTCCCGGCCGGCTGCACCTTGACCGAGACGAGGTTCGTGCCGCGCAAGCCGCCACTGCTAGGCGTCGAGGCGCTGCCGCGGATGCGGCTGAGCACGGTCGCCATCGCCGTGGGCGTGACGAGGTCGGAGCTCTGCAGGAAGTTCGAGTCCGGGATCAGCGGGCCACCGGCGTCGTTCGTGCCGGTCACGCCCTGGCGGTCGAGCTCGGCCGCTGAAGGCGCCTTGAACGAGTCTTGGTAGATCACGTCGCTCGCAAGCAGGCGCTGCATCTGGCTCGCGAGCACGGTGGCGGCGCGGGTCGCGTCCTTGACGTTGGCGGTCGCGGCGAGCGCGCTGGCAAGGCCGCTCAGGCCGCTGGCGCGGTACTGCAGCGCCTGGATCATGGCCGCGTGCTCGTCGCGGAGGGTCCCCGGCGGGGTGATCGCCTGCGCGCGCTGGACGTCGAGCTGTTCCTGGTGCGCGAGCCCGGAGACCCGCTGCTCGACCTGCGCCTCCTTCAGCCCCTGCGCGAGTAGCACCTGGCTGAGCTGCTTGCCGATCTGCTGCGAGGAGCCCGTCACGTCGGAGACCTTGCCCATGTAGCTCTTGTAGGTCTTGTCCTTGCTGCTCTCCTGGCAGCTCTGCACCCAGAGCACGAGCAGGACGACGATCAGGATCGCGAAGGCGATCAGGCCGATCAGCCGCAGCAGCGGCGTCAGGTTCGTCGGCGGCCGGGGCGGTTGCTGCGGGCCGCGCGGCGTGCGACGGGGGATCAGCCGCTCCGCGCGCGAGCTCTCCTCGGTCGGAGGCTCGTCCTCGAAGAAGTCGAAATCGATGTCGGTGTCGTTTTCGCTCATGGGGGCCGGGTTTTGCAGGAAAAAGTCGGCTCACTCTACCGAGTCGCCCGGCCAGCGCAGGATTCCGACCGGATAGACGAAAACTCAGCTCTCGTGGCCGAGGCGGCGCTTGCCCTTTCCACCAGCGAGCTCGTTGCCGAGCGCTATCGGCCCCTACGCCCGCTCGGGAGCGGCGGCTCGGGCTCGGTCTGGCTCGCGCGTGACGAGCGCACCGGCCTCGACGTCGCGCTGAAGATCGTCCCGCGCGAGGGCAAGGCGGCGACACGGGCCGAGCGGGAGGCGCTGGCGGCGGCGCGGCTGCGGCACGAGCGCTGCCTGCGCGCCTACGGGCTCGATCGGGACGCGAGCAACGTTTACATCGCCTACGAGTACGTGCCGGGGCAGACGATGCGCCAGGCGCTGCGGGCCGGCGAGCTGAACGACGCCGACGCGGTCGAGACGGCCGCCCAGGTGCTCGAGGGTCTCGCGCACGCGCACGCGCGCGGGATCGTCCACCGGGACGTGAAGCCGTCGAACGTCCTGCTCGCCGAAGGCGAGGGCATCTCGGCGCGGCTGCTGGACTTCGGGCTCGCGCAGCTCGCCGAAGAGGAGTCGCTGACCGCCACCGGCGATGTCCCCGGGACGCTCGCCTACGTGCCGCCCGAGCGGCTCGTGCACGGCGAGTCGGGCGGGCCGCCGGCCGACATCTGGGCGGTCGGGGCGATGCTCTGGGAGTCGCTCGCCGGCTGGCACCCATTCTGGAACGGCTCGCTGCTCGAGACGGCGAAGCGGATCGAGACCGGAGCGGCGCCGCTGGCGCAGGCGCGGCCCGACCTGCCGAGGCCGCTCTGCGCGCTTGTCGACCGAATGCTCGCGCTCGACCCGGCGGCCAGGCCGCCCGCCGCGCACCTCGCCCACGAGCTCCGGGACGCCTTCGCGGAGCGGCTGCGCCGACGCAAGACCCGCACGACGGTTCCGGAGCTGTCGGTTCCACTGCGGCTGGCCGCACCCGCGGCCGCGGCGCTGTTCGCCGGCTGGACTGCCGCCGAGGTGGCGTTCTACCCGACGCTCTTCGCGCCGCTGCTCGCGCTGATCGCCGGCGCGCTGATGCTGGCGCGGCCGCGGATCGGGCTGGCCTTCACCCTCGCGGTCCCGGTGCTGCCGCTCGGGAACATCTCGTCGGGGCTCGCGCTCGTCTACGCCGCGCTCGCCTGCGCGTGGCTGGCGCTCTCCTGGCGGACGCCACGGCAAGGGCTCTTCCTCGCGCTCGGTCCTCTGCTCGCGCCGCTGCTCGCGCTCGGCCTGCTGCCGCTCGCCGCGCAGGCGATTCGCAACCCGGTCCGGCGCGCGCTGCAGGTCATGACGGCGGTGCTGCTCGCCGCGGTGGTCGCGGGGCTCCGGCATGCGTCGCTGCCGTTCACCGGCGCCCCACCACCGAAGGGCCTCGGGATCGCCGGGAGCACCGACGCGGTCGCGGTGGCCGAGGCGCTCGTCCGCTTCCTGCAGGCTCATCCCGCGCTCGTGCTCGAGGCCGCCGTCCTCGCCGGCGTCGCCGTTGCGATCCCGTACGTCCGCGAGCGTGGCCTGTGGTGGATCGCCGGCCTCGGCGCGGCCCTGCTCGCCTGCACGCTCCTGCCAGCGCCGGCCGTGGCCGCGATTCCGCTGGTGCTGGCGGCCTGGACCACCTGCACCGTCCTGGCCCTCAGGGCCCGGGGTTAGAGTTCAGGAGCGGGGCATAACCCCGCGCGGATGAGCGTCCTCAGGAACATCGAGCACAAGCTGGAAGGCCTCTTCGAGGGTGTCTTCGGACGTGCTTTTCGCACCCATGTGCAGCCGGTCGAGCTGGCGCGCAAGCTGGTCAAGGAGATGGAGGACCACCGCGTGATCTCCGTCTCCCGCGTCTATGCGCCGAACGAGTACACGATCTACCTGGCGCCATCCGACCGGGAGCAGTTCGCGAGCTACGAGGACTCGCTGCGCAGCGAGCTGCAGGAGTACATCGCCGAGAACGCGCGCCGCGAGCGCTACGAGCTGCTCTCGCCGCCCGAGGTGAAGTTCGAGACCGACGACGACCTCGAGATGGGCGAGTTCGGGATCGCTACGCGGATGGTGCAGGGCGCGGTGCCGCAGCCCGGCGAGCCGGAGCCGCAGCCGCTGCCCGGCGCGACGCAGGTCTACCGCCAGCCGGTCGAGACCGAGGCCGTCTCGGTCGAAGAGCTCGGGCTCGGTCGGGAAGTCGTCAGCCTGACCTTCGACGGCACGAAGCACGAGCTCGACGGCGGCCGGGCCACGATCGGCCGCTCGAAGGACTGCGACATCCAGCTCGCCGACCCGAACGTCTCGCGCAAGCACGCCGAGGTGCGACAGGAGGGCGCCGCGTACTGGGCCGTCGACCTCGGCTCGACGAACGGGATGGAGGTGAACGGGCGCCGCCAGAAGCGGGCGAAGCTGCGACAGGGCGATCGCATCACGCTCGGCTCGACCGAGCTCGTCTTCAGGCGGGAGACGGAGGAAGACGAGTGATCGCGTCCGTCGCCGTCGAGGAGGCACTGCTCGTCCTCAAGATCGCGTTTCTCGTCCTGCTCTACCTGTTCATCTGGCGGATCGTGCGCTCGGCCGCGCGTGACGTGCGCATGCCGCAGGAGAGCTTCGTGCTCGCGCCGGGCTCGGTGCCCGGGCTCGGCGAGCAGCCGCAGATCCAGAGCGGCCGGCTGGTCGTGATCAAGAGCCCGGCGCTCGAGGAGGACGACGAGCTGCTGCTCGACTCCGCGGCGCTGCTGCTGGGCCGCGGCTCGGGCAACGACGTCAACCTCGCGCGTGACGAGTACGCCTCGTCCAACCACGCGCGGGTGGAGCCGCGGCGCGACGGCGTCTGGGTCGAGGACGTCGGCTCGACCAACGGCACGTACCTGAACGGCATCCGCCTGACGAACGCAAAGCGGCTGACGCCCGGAGACATCCTGCGCGTCGGCGAGACCGAGCTGCGGTACGAGACATGAGCGCCCAGCTGAGAACGGCGAGCGTCACCGACACCGGCCGCCGGCGCCGGCACAACGAGGACGCCTACGTCAGCGAGCCGCCGCTGTTCGCGGTCGCGGACGGGATGGGCGGCGCGCAGGCGGGCGAGCTGGCCTCGAGCCTCGCGGCCGCCGCGCTGCGCGACGAGGCCTCCGAGCTCGCCGGCGGCGAGGAGCGCGTGAACGACCTGATCCAGGAGGCCAATCGCCGCGTCTACCAGCGTCAGGCGCAGGACGCCTCCGCCTCGGGGATGGGCACGACGATGACGGTCGCCCTGGTCGAGGACGGCCGCGTCGCGATCGGCCACGTCGGCGACTCGCGCGCCTACCGGATCCGCGACCGTAAGCTCGAGCAGCTGACCGAGGACCACTCGCTGGTCGCCGAGCTCGTCCGCAGCGGCAAGCTCTCGCCCGAGGAGGCCGAGGGACATCCGCAGCGCTCGGTGATCACCCGCGCGCTCGGCACCGACCCGGACGTGGACGTCGACACCTTCTCGGTGGAGACCAAGCCTGGCGACCTGTTCCTGCTCTGCTCGGACGGGCTGACCTCGATGGTCGACGACAACACGATCCTGCGCGAGGTCGAGCGCAATCGCGGCGACCTGTCCAGAGCGGCAAAGGCGCTCGTCCGCGCGGCGAACAAGGGCGGCGGCGAGGACAACATCACCGTCGTCTTCTTCGAGATCGCGGGCGGCGGCGAGAGCGAGCACACCGTCACGCTCCCGCCGGTCGAGGAGGACGAGGACGAGAAGACCCTCGACGAGTTCGATGGAGTCCCGCCCGTCGCGGTCCAGCCACGAGACGAGAACGGCCACGCAGGCCGTCGGGCGCTGTTCGCGCTGCTCATGCTGGTGCTGATCGTGGCCGTCTGCGGGTTCGCGGTCTGGAGCCTCTGGCGCTCGCACTTCGTCGGCGCCGAGCAGGACGGCCACGTCGTCGTCTACCAAGGCCTGCCCTGGAACATCGTCGGCAACGTCAAGCTCTACCGCCCCGTCTACGTGAGCCCGCTGCTCACCTCGCAGCTGAGCCAGGCCGAGCGGCAGAAGCTGTTCGACCACGCCCTGCGCAGCGACGACTCCGCGCGCGCCCAGGTCCGGCGCTACGAGAAGCAGATCGGAGCCGGATGAGCGTCACTCGCCTCCGGCTCGCTCCCGTGGGGGAAACGTGTGTTTCCCCCACGTGCCCCCTTCGAGAATCGCGGGTGGAACCTCCCGGTTCCCCCCGCAAGCACTCCCCCTCCACCGCTCATCGGGCAAAGGTCGCCCGATGAGCCTCCGCAACCGCGAGCTGGCGAACCTCGTCGTCGTCTGCGCGCTCACCGCTCTCGGGTTTGCCAGCGTCTACATCGCGCGGCAGGACGTCGTCTCGACCGCCTCGCTCTCGTACGCCCTCTTCTTTTTCGCGCTCTACCTCGCGGCCCATCTCGTCGGGCGCCTGACCGTCCCCTTCGCCGATCCGTACCTGCTGCCGATGGCCGGCCTGCTGACCGGGATCGGTCTGACCGAGATCTACCGCCTCAACCCCTCGGACGCTTTCCGCCAGGGCATCTGGATCGTGGTTGCGCTCGGCGGCTTCTCGGCCACGCTCTTCCTGCTGCACCGCGACTACCGGCGGCTCGAGAGCTACAAGTACCTATTCGGGATCTCGGCGATCGTGCTGCTGATGCTCCCGGCGCTGCCGGTGCTCGGGACGACGGTGAACGGCGCGCGGCTCTGGGTGCACGTCGGCTCGCTCCAGTTCCAGCCCGGAGAGCTGGCGAAGGTCTTCCTGATCGTCTTCCTCGCCGGCTACCTCCGCGAGAAGCGCGAGGTGCTGGCCCAGGGGCGGTTGAAGGACTTCGGGCCCCTGCTCCTGATCTGGGGCGGCGCGATGCTCGTGCTCGTCGAGACGAACGACCTGGGCTCGGCGCTCCTCTACTTCGGGATCTTCCTCGGGATGCTCTACGTGGCGACGAGCCGCGCCCTCTACGTCGCCATCGGCGGGGGGCTCTTCCTGGCCGGCGCGTTCGTCGTCTACCACTTCGTCGGCCACGTCCGCGACCGCGTCACGATCTGGCTGCACCCGTGGACCGACCACGCGGTCTACTGCCCGATCAACGGCAAGCTGCTGCCGCGCCAGGATTGCGCCAGCTACCAGCTCGTCAAGTCGCTCTACTCGGTCGGGCACGGGAACTGGTTCGGCACCGGCCTCGGCAAGGGGACCTTCGAGACGACCTCGGGCCACGCGCTGATCCCGTACCTGAACACGGACTTCATCTACTCGGCGCTCGCGCAGGAGCTCGGCCTCGTCGGGGTCGCCGCCCTGCTGCTCGTCTACATGCTCTTCGTCGCGCGCGGCTTCAAGATCGCGATGCTCGCGGATGACGGCTTCTCGAAGCTGCTCGCGGTCGGGCTGACGTTCGCCTTCGCGCTGCAGACCTTCATCATCGTCGGCGGGATCCTGCGGCTCATCCCGCTGACCGGCATCACGCTGCCGTTCGTCAGCTACGGCGGCTCGAGCGTGGTGGCGAACTTCGTCCTGCTCGCGGGCCTCCTGCTCGTCTCCAACCGAGCGAACGCGGAGCGCGGATGAACCGGCAGATCGCACGGCTCGCACTCGTCGCCGTCGGGCTCGTGACGGCGCTGATCGTCGGCACGACCTACTGGCAGACCTGGGCCAGCGCGAGCCTCGCCGACCGGCAGGACAACGAGATCCAGCGCGTGGCCCAGTTCTCGATCAAGCGCGGCCTGATCCGGGCCTCCGACGGGACGATCCTGGCCTCGAACCGGATCAAGAAGGTCGCCGGCCAGAAGCTCTACCTGCGCCGTTACCCGCAGGGGAGCTTGTTCTCACACCTGGTCGGCTACTCGACCCAGTCGCGCTCGCGCGCGGGGCTCGAGTCGTCGCTGAACGACTACCTGACCGGCTCGAACTCGAACCTCGGCACCGTGCTCAAAACGACGCTCGACAAGATCCGCGGCGCGACGATCAAGGGCAACGACGTCTGGTTGACGATCAAGCCTGGCGCGCAGCGCGTGGCGATGCAGCAGCTCGCAGGCAAGTGCGGCTCGGTGGTCGCGCTCGACCCGCGCAACGGGAAACTGCTCGTGATGGCCTCGCGGCCGACCTACGACCCGAACCTGGTCGAAGGCGACTTCGGGCGGATCAACAACATCCGCGCCGCCTGCCGGCCGGCCGCGCCGCTGCTGAACCGGGCCACCGACGGCCTGTACACGCCGGGATCGACCTTCAAGGTGATCACGAGCGCCGCAGCGCTTGACTCGGGCAAGTACACGATCGACTCGCGCTTCTTCGACAAGGGCTACTGCATTGAGTACGGCAAGCAGGTGCAGAACTTCGGCGACCAGAGCGGGCCCGAGCGCTTCGGCTCGGTGGACTTCCTGCAGGCGTTCGAGCACTCGATCAATGCGGTCTTCTGCGAGATCGGCAAGACGATAGGCGCGGGCCGCATCCTCGGCACGTCGAAGCAGTTCGGCTTCTACGAGGACCCGCCGCTCGAGACGCCCAGCAACGAGCGCTCGCCCAGCGGCCTCTACAAGAACGGCAGGCTCTACTACCCGGACGACCCGGCGACTCAGGTCGACCCGGGCCGGCTCGCGTTCGGCCAGGAGCGGATGCTGACGACGCCGGAACAGATGGCGATGGTCGCGGCGGCGGTTGGCAACAAGGGCGTAATCATGGAACCGCACGCTGTCGACCGAGTCGTCTCGCCTTCGGGCGGCATCGTCACCCGCACGAGGCCGCGGAAGTACAAGCGCGCGATGACCACACACACCGCCGGTGACCTGACGCGGATGATGGAGGCGGTCGTCACAGGGGGCACTGGTACAGCCGCACAGATCCCGGGCATTCGCGTCGCCGGCAAGACGGGAACGGCCGAGGTCGGCGCAGGCGGCCGCGGATCCGCGAACACGACGTGGTTCATCGCCTTCGCTCCGGTGGGAGCGCCGCGAGTCGCAATCGCGGTCGTGCTGCAGGATCAGACCGGCTCCGGCGGCACCACCGCGGCGCCGATCGCGAAGGCGGTCATGCAGGCGATCCTCGCCGGAGGGTCGAACCCCTAACCTCTGATGGAGAGATGGCCGTCTCTGACACGCTGATCGGCTCCGTCTTCGACGGCCGCTACCGCATCGAGCGCAAGCTCGGCGCGGGTGGGATGGCGGACGTCTACCTCGCCGAGGACCAGGAGCTCGGCCGCCGCGTCGCGATCAAGATCCTCAACGACCGCCACGCGGCCGACGACTCGTTCATCGAGCGCTTCCGCCGTGAGGCCAAGAACGCGGCCGGCCTGAGCCACCCGAACATCGTCTCGATCTACGACCGCGGCGAGGCCGAGGGCACCTACTACATCGCGATGGAGTACCTCGACGGCCGCTCCCTGAAGGAGCTGATCGTGGGGCGCGGGCCGGCGCCGATCAAGGTTTCGATCGACTACGCGCGGCAGATCCTGGCGGCGGTCGGTTTCGCGCACAAGCACGGGATCGTCCACCGCGACATCAAGCCGCACAACGTGCTCGTCGGCCCGGAGGGCCGGCTGAAGGTGACCGATTTCGGCATCGCCCGCTCGGGCGCGAGCCAGATGACCGAGGTCGGCTCGATCATCGGCACCGCGCAGTACCTCTCGCCCGAGCAGGCCCGCGGCGCGCCGGTCGACCAGACCTCCGACCTCTACTCGGTCGGCGTCGTGCTCTACGAGATGCTGACCGGGCAGGTGCCGTTCACGGGCGACACGCCGCTCGAGATCGCGATGAAGCACCTCTCGGAGGTGCCCAAGCCGCCGTCGGAGCTGCGCCCCGAGGTGCCGCACGACCTCGACTCGGTCGTCCTGCGAGCGCTCGCGAAGGATCCGTCCGAGCGCTACCAGAGCGCCGAGGAGATGGACGCCGACCTGGCGCGCGTGGCCGACGGGCTGCCGGTCGATCCGGAGACCGAGACGGCCGCGACCGCCGTGCTCTCCGGCTCCGGCGTGATGGCCGCTGCGCCGACCTCGGTGATCTCGCGCGCTCCGACGCAGCCGATGACCGGGCCGCCGGGCCGGACGCCACCCGCCGGCTACTACGGCTACGAGGGCCCGCCTCGGCGGCGACGGCCCGTTTGGCCCTGGGTGCTTGTCGGTGCTGCTGCTCCTCGCTGCGGCCGGGGCGGCCTGGTTCGCCTACACGAAGATCCAGGACCAGCTGGATGCCAACAAGCCGGTTGCTGTGCCCTTCGTGAAACAGCTGACGGAGCAACTGGCCGTCGACAAGATCCGCGGCGCCGGCCTGGTGCCGCAGGTCGGCCGCGAGTTCAGCGACTCCGTCCAGAAGGGGACGGTCATCGACCAGAGCCCCCAGGCCGGCGACCACGTCGCGAAGCACACGAACGTCCAGATCACGGTCTCGAAGGGGAAGGAGACGGTGGAGGTACCGAGCGTGGTGGGTCTCTCGCGGGATGCGGCACTCACGACACTCGCCAACGCGGGCCTCGACCCGCACGCCTTCGACGTCCCGTCGAGCAAGCCGACCGGGACGGTGACGGCGCAGGATCCGCCTGCCGGCAAGGTGGTTGAGAAGGGCAGCAGCGTACGCATCAACGTCTCTAGCGGACCGGCCAGCGTGACCGTGCCCTCGGTGGTCGGCCTGCCATTCGACCAGGCGAACCTGGCGCTGCAGAACCAGGGCTTCACGGTGTCGCGGAGAGACGTCGAGAGCGACCAGGCGAAGGGCATCGTCGTCGACCAGAGCCCGAGCGGCAGCGCTCCGAAGGGCTCGACGATCCAGCTCAGCGTCTCGAAGGGCCCGAAGGAGTCGACCGTTCCCGACGTGACGAGCCAGGACGAAGGCTCGGCCCGCTCGACCCTCGAGACCGCCGGCTTCAAGGTCACGGTGCAGCGCCAGGACGTGACCGATCCGGGCCTCGACGGGATCGTGCTCAGCCAGAGCCCAACCCCTAGCTCAACCGCGCCGCAGGGCTCGAAGGTGACGATCGTCGTCGGGCGCTTCAACGCGGGCCCGCCGCCGTCCCCGCCGACGCCGTGAGCGGGCGCGTCCGGGTCGCGGTGCTACTGGGCGGCCGCTCATCGGAGCACGACGTCTCGCTCGCCTCCGCGCGCTCGGTGATCGACGCGCTCGACCCGGAGCGCTACGAGACGGTCACGGTCGAGATCGGTCGCGACGGGCGCTGGGAGCTCGGCACGGGGAATGGCTCGGTCGCCGAGACGCTGCCCGTGCCGACGTCGAAGGTGCCGGCCACGCTAGGCGAGGTCGACGTCGTCTTCCCGGTTCTGCACGGGCCCTTCGGCGAGGACGGCACGGTCCAGGGCCTGCTCGAGCTCGCGGGGGTGCCCTACGTCGGCGCAGGCGTGCTCGGCTCGGCGCTGGCGATGGACAAGGACGTCTTCAAGGCGGTGATGCGCGACCGCGGCATCCCGGTCACGAGAAACATCACAATTCGCCAGGGGGGAAAGCCTCAGAACCCCTTCGGCTTTCCTGCTTTCGTCAAGCCGGCGCGGCTCGGCTCCTCGGTCGGCATCTCGAAAGTGCACGACGACGACGAGCTCGCGGCCGCCGTCGCGCTGGCCTTCGAGCACGACGAGAAGGTGCTGGTCGAGGAGTTCGTCGACGGTGTCGAGGTCGAGTGCGGCGTGCTCGGCAACGAGCAGCCCGTGGCGTCGCTGCCGGGCGAGATCGTCTCGCACGGCTTCGAGGGCGCAGACTGGTACGACTACTCGGCCAAGTACGCCGACGGCGGGATGGACCTGATCGTCCCGCCGCGGCTCGAGCAGGAGACGATCGAGCGCGTCCAGGAGCTGGCGGTGCAGGCGTTCGTCGCCGGAGAGTGCGAGGGCATGGCGCGGATCGATTTCTTCGTCCGCCCCGACGGCGAGGTGCTCGTCAACGAGCTGAACACGATCCCCGGCTTCACCGCGACGAGCGTCTACGCGAAGCTGTTCGAGGCCTCGGGCGTGCCGTACCCGGAGCTCGTCGACCGCCTCGTGCAGCTTGCGCTCGACCGGCACGAGCGGCGCGCGCGCCTGAAGTACTAGCTGCCCTTCACCTCGTTGATCTCGACCGAGGAGTTCGAGCCGAGGTCGGTGATCCAGACCACGTAGTACTGCGCAGCGTCGCCGTCGACCGTGAAGGTCGTGTTGCCGCCTACTTCCTGGGAGTCCGAGATCGGCTTGAAGGGCCCGTTCGGCGACGAGCCCGACTCGATCTTCGCGGTGAACCCGGGCGTGAGGCTGCGGACGTCGAGCTTTGTCAGCTGCTTCGCCGCGCCCGCGTCGACCACGAGCCCGACGCCAGCCTTGTTCAGGCCGCCGTTGTAGTGCTCGGTGTTCCACGCCGTGGCCGGATTGCCGTCGATCGCCTCGCGGGCCCGGAAGCCGTGCTCGGAGTTGTCGCCGAACGGGTCGTAGGCACTCGCGGCCGTGAACTTCACCGGGCCGGCCGTGGCACCGGTGCTCTTCTTGCTGTTGCCGACGAGACCGGAGAGCTGGCCGCCGGGATCGGTGAAGGCGAAGACGCCGGCGAGGATCGCCGCCAGCACTGCCAGCCCGCCGAGCAGCAGGATCAGCGGCCCGACGGTGGGACGGCTCAGCTCCGACCGCCGGCGCGGGACGACCATCGTCTGCGCACCGGATGCGCCCATCTCGGGCGAAAGGCAGGCGCTCAACTCTGCGCAAAGCTCGTCCATCGAGCGGAAACGGTCGCGCGGCTCCTTCGCCATCGCCCGCCTGATCACGGCGTCGAGGCGCGGCGAGACGTCGGGCCGCCGCTCGCGCACGCTCGGGGGCGGCTCGTTGATGTGCCGCATCGCGACCGCGACGAAGTTGTCGCCGGGGAACGGCACCTCGCCGGTGAGCAGCTCGTAGAGCACCGTGCCGAGCGAGTAGATGTCGCTCTGAGCATCCACCTGCGAGCCGCGCGCCTGCTCGGGCGCGATGTAGTCGCTCGTGCCCATCACCGTCCCGGTCTGCGTCAGCCCGCCGACGTCGAGCGAGCGGGCGATCCCGAAGTCGGTCACCTTCGCCTGCCCATCGCCGTTCAGGAGCACGTTCTGCGGCTTCACGTCACGGTGAACGAGCCCGTTGTCGTGCGCGAAGCCGAGCGCCCGCGCGATCTGCAGCGCGAGCCGCACGGCCTCCTCCTCCGGCAGTGGGCCGACTCGCTGGACGAGCGCCTTCAAGTTCTCGCCTTTGACGTACTCGAAGACGATGTATTGGCGGCCGTCCTGCTCGCCGCGGTCGATCACGGTGACGATGTTCGGGTGCGAGAGCTGAGCGACCGAGCGCGCCTCGCGGCGAAAGCGCTCGACGTAGTCCGTGTCGGCCGTGAACTCCTGGTGCAGCACCTTCAGCGCGACGTCACGCTCGAGCAGCCGGTCGTGCGCTCGGTAGACGCTCGACATGCCGCCGGTGCCGACGAGCTCCTCCAGCTCGTAGCGCTCCGCGATCAGCTCCCCCACCACAACGCTCAATTGTGCCCGCGATGGCTCGAACTAAGCCAGAGAAGCTTCGAGCGCCTGCTCCCAGACGCCTAGCGCCTCGTCGAGCTCCGCGTCGTTGATCACGAGCGGGACGAGCACGCGGATGCAGTTCGAGTAGATCCCGGACTTGAGCAGCAGCAGGCCGCGCTCGGCGGCCGCCTCGACGACCGTGCTCGCGAGCTCGGGTGCCGGGTCCTTGGTCTCGCGGTCGTGGACGAGCTCGATCGCCAGCATCGCGCCGAGACCGCGGACGTCGCCGATCGCGTCCCAGCGCTCCTGCCAGGCCTGCATGCGCGCGCGGATCGTCTCGCCGATCGCGGCCGCACGATCATTCAGGCCCTCCTCCTCGAACACGTCGAGGACGGCCAGCGCCGCGGCCTGCGCGACGGGGTTGCCGACGTAGGTGCCGCCGATCGCCGAGTCGCCGGGGGCGTCCATGATCTCCGCCTTGCCGATCACGCCCGAGAGCGGCAGGCCGGCGGCGATCGACTTGGCGACGGTGATCAGGTCGGGCTCGACGTCGTAGTGCTCGATCGCGAACATCTTGCCGGTGCGCCCAAAGCCGGTCTGCACCTCGTCCGCCACGAAGACGATTCCGTTGTCGTCGCAGATCCGGCGCACGCCCTCGACGTACTCCGGCGGCGCGACCACGAACCCGCCCTCGCCCTGCACCGGCTCGAGCACGATCGCGGCGACGTTCTCGGCTGCGACCTGTGTCACGAGCGTGCGTTCGAGGGCCGCCAGCGCATCGGCCGCGGTCGGTCCGCGGTAGGCGTTCGGGAAGGGCACGCGGTAGACCTCGGGCGCGAACGGCCCGAGCCCCGCCTTATACGGGTGCGTCTTCGAGGTCAGCGTCAGGGAGAGCAGCGTGCGGCCATGGAAGCCGCCCTCGAAGCCGATCACCGCCGGCCGGCCGGTATACGCGCGCGCGAACTTGATCGAGTTCTCTACGGCCTCCGTGCCAGCGTTGAAGAACGCCGCTTTCGCGGGCTTGCGCACCGGCGCGAGCTCGCAGAGGCGCTCGGCCAGCGTGACGTAGACCTCGTACGGGACGATCGTGAAGTCGGTGTGCGAGAAGCGCGCCAGCTGCTCCTGCGCCGCGGCCACGACCCGCGGGTGCGAGTGGCCGACGTTCAGGCAGCCGACGCCGCCGGTGAAATCGAGGAAGGTGTTGCCGTCGACGTCGGTCAGCGTGGCGCCGTCGCCGCGGTCGATCACGACCGGCAGGAAGACCGACAGCGGGTCGGCGACGACAAGCCCCTTTCGCTCGAGGATCTCCTTCGACTTGGGCCCCGGAATCCCGGTCCGGAGCTCGATCGCCCGTGTCATCGCCACGCTGCTGACGATACCGCAGCGGCCGGTCGAATGCATACCTGCATAACGCTCATGCAGGCGGCTGCAGCGCGGCGCCGTCGTAGAGCCCCTCGGCGTTCCAAAGCAGGAAGCCGTGGGCGTGCAGCGAGCGCGCCGCCTGCACCTGCGCCTGCACGTCGCCGAGGGAGTAGGTGCGGCCGAGCGAGAAGTCCTGGAGCCAGGGCGTGAGGCGCGCCTTGCGTCCCTCGAGCGCGGTCTGGAAGTCGAGCAGGGAGTGTGTGACCGTCTGGCCCGGCACCGCTTCAGGATCGGAGAGGTTGTACTCGCCGGGGTTGTAGTGCGAGGGGTAGACCATCGGGTAGACCGCGTCCACGTAGCGCGAGATCCGGCGCGGAATCTGGCCGATGCCGAGGTCGTGCGTAGCCGCGAGCCCGAACACGTCCACCGAGACGCGCGCGCCGAGCGGGTGCAGCCGCTTCCGCGCGTACTGGACGAAGGCCGGGATCGTCCACGACATCGGCTGGGGGTGGACGCCGGGGTAGCGAATGATCGAGATGTCGCCGTCGCTTGGGAAGCGCACGTAGTCGAACTGGATCTCGTCGAAGCCGGCCTTCGCCGCCGCCGCGGCGAGATCGACGTTGTACTTCCAGACACGCCGGTCGTACGGGTTCGTCCAGCCGAGGCCTCCGTTCGTCAGCCAGCGCGCGCCGTCGCTCCTGCGGATGGCCAGGTCCGGCCGCTGCTCCGAGAGCACGGGGTCTTCGAAGGTAACGACGCGACCGATCAGGTAGATGCCCTTGGCGTGCGCGAGCTTCGCCGCCCACTTCGCCTTGTAGTACGGGCCGGCCGCGCCGGTGCGCCGGGCGAGCGGAACGGCCGAGGGAACGAAGCCGACCTTGCCGTTCTCGTCCTTGACGTCGAGCTCGACCGTGTTCAGGCCGGGCATGGCCAGGTACTGCTGCAGCTTCCCGCGCAGCGAGGCAAGCGCCATCGAGACATGGACGCCGCGGATTTCCTGCGGCACCGGCACGTGGCTCGTGGCCGGCTTGGACACGGCTGTGTGCGCTGCGGCCGGCTCTGCATGGCTCGGGCCGCCGCCGACCGAGCGCGCGCCGAGCGTGATTCCCGCCGCGAGTGCGAGCAGGACCGCGCTCGCCACCAGCCGCCTGCGCCTGACCTGGCGCCGGCGTCGTTGTCGTCGCCACTCGCGCGCGCGAGCGGTCTCCTGGCTGCCGTCCATCGAAAGGCCAACAAGCATATGACGCCTTGAACGGGCGCACCGGCAAAGCCGGCGCGCCCTCCATGGTCGGCGTCGCAAGCGACCGCCTTAGAATCGGTTCCGTGGTCCTCTCCGACCGGACGATCAGGCGGTTGCTCGCGGAGGGTCGGATCGGGATCGACCCCTACGACGAGGCGCTGCTGCAGCCCTCGAGCGTCGACGTGCGTGTCGACCGCTTCTTCCGCGTCTTCCACAACGCGCGCTATCCCTACATCGACGTCAAGCAGCCGCAAGAGGAGCTGACCGAGCTCGTCGAGATCGACGGCGACCGGCCGTTCATCCTCCATCCGGGCGAGTTCGTCCTCGGCTCGACACTCGAGCGGGTGACGCTGCCCGACGACCTCGTCGCGCGGCTCGAGGGCAAGTCGAGCCTCGGTCGGCTCGGGCTGCTGATCCACTCGACCGCCGGCTTCATCGACCCGGGCTGGGATGGCCACGTGACGCTCGAGCTCTCGAACGTCGCCAACCTGCCGATCACGATCTATTTCGGGATGAAGATCGGCCAGCTCTCGTTCGTGCAGCTGACCGAGGCGGCCGAGACACCGTACGGCTCAGGGGCGCTCGGCTCGAAGTACCAGGGCCAGCAGGGCCCGACGCCGAGCCGTTACTGGCAGAACTTCTAGGAGGGCTTGGCGGGATAGCGCTCGTCGCCGAGGCGCGATGGTCGTTCCAAGGCAAGGACGCAGGAAGCGTTCGTACCTGGAAGGTACGGGCGCGACTGAGGACGCAGCGTCGGGGCGAGCAGCGCGTTCCGGCGGCTCAGTGGTATCCCGCCAGGCCCTCCCTAGGCGACGCGGGCGCAGATCACCTGCATCCGCGCCGTAAGCGGCGAGGCGGCGGTGTTCCTCAGCCACCAGGCTCCGCTCGTGCCGAACGCCGCGGCGCCGTCGATGCGAACCGAGCCGGAGGTGAGCCCATAGCCCGCGCCGAGGGAGGTCCAGCCAGTGCTGCAACGGCGCTGGAAGTGATGTCCGCCGGGCGCGATCACGGTTGCGTAGGTCGAGATCCTCGTGTTCAGCTTCACGCGCTCCACGTCGGGCGCGAGCAAGACGGTCACGCACGTTCCGTTGACAACGACATCGTGCGCGCGTCTGCCGGTGTTCGCGATCCTGTACTCGAAGGCGCGCAGCGTCGCGGTCAGGGCCCGCACGCTTAGCGCCGCTCCTGCGAACGAGTCGAGCGACTTTGCACGACCCGGATCGAGATCGACCGCAGCTCCGGCCGGAGTCATCTGAGGCGGACAAGCGAGCGTGCCCGACTTCTGTGTCCCCGGCCTGACGACGACCCGGGTCTTGACCAGCTTCACAATCAGCACCGGCCCGCCCCGCATCTTGCGGCAGGCGACGGCGACGGTGACGCGGGTGGCGTCGTTCGTGGCCGGGTTGCCGAACCTGAACGTGAATCCGCTCGTCCCCACGGGGCGGACGCTCAGCAGCGTGGCCCCGGCCCCGGGCCTCGAGACGCCGCCACTGACCGCGGCGTACCCGACGGGGCAGGAGACGGTGAAGCCGGTGACCGCGTCCGAGGGCAGGTTGTGGGAGGCGAAGACGGTCGGGGCGGACACGACCTGGTCCGTCTGCGCGCGCGCGGCAGCCGCGACCAGCACCACGCCGGCCGCAACTAGCGCAATGACCCACCTGCCCATCTGCCGCAGTCCCCGCCGCGACCCTAACGCACGACCGCCGTAGAATCGAGCCGTGATCCTCGTCACCGGCGGGACCGGGTTCGTCGGGCCGCGCGTCGTCCGTGCTCTGCGGGAGCGTGACCAGCCCGTGCGCGCGCTCGTCCGCAACCCCGACGGGCGATCGGCGACGACGCTGGCGGCCTGGGGCGCCGAGCTCGTCCACGGCGACATGACCGACCGCGAGAGCCTGCGTCGCGCGGTCGAGGGCAGCGAAGCCGTCGTCCACCTCGTCGCCATCCGCCAGGGCAGCGCGGAGCAGTTCCGGCGGGTGATGGAGGAGGGCACCCGCGAGCTCGTCGCCGCCGCCAAGGAGGCGGGGCTGAAGCGCTTCGTGCTGATGAGCGCGCTCGGGACGAGCGAGCAGACGAAGGATCTCGTCCCCTACTACCACGCGAAGTGGGAGATGGAGCAGGCGGTCAGCGGCTCGGGGCTCGAGCACGTGATCTTCCGGCCGAGCTTCGTCTTCGCCAAGGACGGCGGCATCCTGCCGACCTTCCGGCGCCTGGCCCGGGTCTCGCCCGTGACGCCAATCATCGGCAGCGGCAAGCAGCGGATCCAGCCGGTCTGGATCGAGGACGTCGCGACCTACTTCGCGCAGGGCGTCGACAAGGCGGAGGCGGCGAACCGCATCTTCGAGCTCGGCGGGCCGGACGCCGTCAGCTGGAACGAGTTCTGGTCGCAGCTCAAGCGCGCCCTCGGGCAGAGGCGGCCGAGCGTGCACGTGCCGATGGCCCTGATGCGCGCGAACGCGCTCCTCACCGAGCGGCTACCGGGCAACGTCCCGCTGACGCGCGACCTGCTGAAGATGCTCGAGCACGGAGACAACGTCGTCTCGAACGACGACGCGGTGCGGACGTTCCGGCTGCCGCTCGTGCCGCTGGACGAGCAGCTGCGGCGCGCCATCTAACTCAAAAAGAAAAGGGCCGCCCCGAAGAGCGGCCCTGATCCGGTGACCAGCGTCGTAGTGGTAGAGGCGCGTTCCGGCCGGCGGTCGTGCTGCCGGCGGCGCTTTCGTACGCGAGCCCCCCACGCTGGCTAGGCGGTTCCCCGTAGGTCCCGGGGACGGCACCTCTACCCGCTGGTACCTCCACTGCCCGTACTTGATGAATTCACTACCGGACCACCTCCTTTCCGCGGTAGCAGCACTCTAGCGATTGCGGAGGACTGCGGAAATCTCCAGGCCGCGATCGAGCGGGACGGTGACGCTCTCCAGCGTGGGGTCGACCTGGCGGGCGCGCGAGTACGCGCCGAGCAACTCCTCGTGGGAGAGCACGTTGTCGGCGATCACGACCGCGCCCGGCTCGAGCTTGTCGCGCGCGGCGTCGAAGAGCCGCTCGTAGAGCTCCTTCTCGGCGTCGAGGAAGATCACGTCGAAGACGTCGTCGATCCGGGGCAGCGTCTCGAAGGCGTCGCCGGGCAGGAGCTCGGCCCAGTCGGCCAGGCCGGCTTCCTCGACGTTGGCGCGCCAGGCCTCGACCTTCGCCGGGTCGCTCTCCAGCGAGAGCACGCGCCCGCCCAGGTAGCGCACCCCCGCGGCGAGCCAGATCGTCGAGTAGCCCCGCGAGCCGCCGATCTCGAGCACCTCACAGTCGGTTTGCGGGGCCACGAACGAGAACAGGAACTGGCCGGTGGTAGACGCGACCTGGCGCGCTCGCTGCTCACGCGGGACGTTGCGGGCCCGCTCGTCGGCGTCCTCGGCCTCGAGCCGTGCGAGCACGGCGCGGATGCGGTCGTCAAGCACGGGCGCGGTCCTCCTCGGCGGCTGCACGCCACGGGCAGGTCGCCAGATGGTCGTTAACGATCCCGCAGGCCTGCATCGCTGCGTAGACGGTCGTCGGCCCGACGAAGCGGAAGCCCGCCTTGCGCAGCTCCTTCGAGAGCGCCTCCGAGCCGGGCGTCTTCGCGAGCCAGTCGCCGCGTGACCCGGGCGGCGGGCCGTCGACCCGGTACGACCAGACGAGCTCCGGCAGCGCGCGCCCGGAACCGCGCAACGCGACTGTCGCGCGCGCGTTGGCGATCGCGGCCTCGATCTTGCCGCGGTGCCGCACGATCCCGGCGTCCGCGAGCAGCCGCTCGACGTCCGCCTCCCCGAACTCGGCGACGCCCTCGGGGTCGAAGCCCGCGAACGCCGCGCGGAAGTTCTCGCGCTTGCGCAGGATCGTCAGCCACGAGAGCCCGGACTGGAAACCCTCCAGGCAGAAGCGCTCGTACAGCCCGCGCTCGTCCACCACCGGCCGGCCCCACTCCTCGTCGTGGTAGCGGTTGTACGCCTCGTCGGCGCTCTCCCAGCAGCGCTCGCCCACTACGCGATCGTGACCTTCACGAGGCCGTCCTCGACCCGGACGGGAAACGTCTCGACCGGGAACACCGCCGGCAGCGAGAGCGGGCGGCCCGTGCAGATCTCGATCCGCGCGCCGTGGCGCGGGCAGATCGCCACGCCCTCGTCGGCGTCGAAGTCGCCCTCGCAGAGCGGCCCGTCGTCGTGCGAGCAGCGGTCCTCGATCGCGCAGTAGCGCCCGTCCAGGTTGTAGACGCCGACCGAGATCTGGCCCGCGTGGACGATCTTCACCGTTCCGGGCGGCAGCTCCTCGACAGGCGCGACGACGATGTCCGCCAACTACTTGAGGTCGAGCTCGTCGAGCCCGGCCCACTCCTGGGGCAGCGGCGTCCCCTTGGCGCGGTGCAGCGCGACCTTGAGCACGCCGAGCCCGAGCAGCGCGCACTTGAGCCGGATCGGCGTCAGCGGGATGCCGACCTCCTCCAGCAGGTCTTCCTTCGGCAGCTCGGCGATCTCGGTCGCCGTCCGGCCGGTAACCATCTCCATCAGCATCGAGGTCGCGGCCTGGCTGATCGCGCAGCCGCGGCCGGAGAACTTGACCTCGTCGATCGTCTCGCCGTCCTCCGCGAACTGGACGTAGATCGAGACCTCGTCGCCGCAGAGCGGATTCAAGCCGTCGGCGTGCGCGTCAGCGTCCTCGATCACCCCGTGCCCGCGCGGGTTCTTGTAGTGATCGAGGATGACTTCGCGGTAGAGGTCTTCCATCAGCCGAGAATCTTCCTGACCTTGTGCAGGCCTTCGGCGAGCCGGTCGATCTCCTCCGGGACGGTGTAGAGGTAGAAGCTCGCGCGGTTGGTGGCGGCCACGCCGAGGCGCTTCATGAGCGGCTGGCAGCAGTGGTGGCCGGCGCGGATCGCGACGCCCTCCGAGTCGAGCACCTGCGCCACGTCGTGTGGGTGGATGCCCTCGACGTTGAAGGAGACGATCCCGGCGCGCCGCTCGGGCGGCGGCCCGTACGTGATCACGCCGCCGACCTCGGCGAGCTGCTCGAGCGCGTAGGCCGCAAGCTCGCTCTCGTAGTCGGCAATCGCTTCGACCCCGACCGCGGAGACGTAGTCCATCGCCGCGCCGAAGCCGACCGCCTCGGCGATCGGCATGGTGCCGGCCTCGAACTTGTAGGGCAGCTCGCCCCAGGTCGTCTCCTCGGCCTTGACCGAGCGGATCATGTGCCCGCCGAGGTTGAACGGCGCCATCTGCTCGAGCAGCTCGGCGCGGCCCCAGAGGGCGCCGACCCCGCTCGGCCCGCAGAGCTTGTGCGAGCTGAAGGCAAGGAAGTCGCAGCCGAGCTCCTGGACGTCCACGCGGTGGTGCGGCGCGCCTTGCGCGGCGTCGACGACCATGATCGCGCCACGCTCGTGCGCCCAGGCGGCGAGCTTCGTCACCGGGTTGACCGTCCCGAGCGAGTTCGAGACGAGGTTGGTGGCGACGACCTTCACGCCGTCGTGCTCGTCGAGCGCGTCGAGCTGCAGCTCGCCGTTGTCGTCGATCGGGAGCAGCCGGAAGTCGGCACCCACCCGCTTGGCGATGTACTGCCACGGGACGAAGTTCGAGTGGTGCTCGAGCTCGGTCACGAGCACGACGTCGCCGGGCCCGAGGTTGTCGAGCCCCCAGGCGTAGGCGACCAGGTTGATCGACTCGGTTGCGCTACGCGTGAAGATCAGCTCGCGCGCCGCCGGCGCGTTCACGAACGCGCGCGCCGTCTCGCGGGCGCCCTCGTACGCCTCGGTCGCCCGCTCCGACAGCAGGTAGACGCCGCGGTGGACGTTCGCGTAGGAGGTTTCGTAGAAGTCGCGGAGCGTGTCGAGCACCTGCCGAGGCTTCTGCGAGCTCGCCGCCGAGTCCAGATACGCGAGCGGCTTGCCGTGGATCTTCTGCTCGAAGATCGGGAAGTCGGCGCGGAGCTTCTGCGCGTCGAGGGCTGGGCGAGCCGTCACGGCCACAGGGCTATCGTACCGAGGCACCGGGTCATGAAGCTCAGCGCGCCAGCAGCCGTCCTCTTCGCAATTCTCCCGCTTCTGGCGGGCTGCGGCGGCTCGGGCAGCAGCTCGAGCGCCCCGGGCGCGAAGGTGTTCGCCAGCGCCGGCTGCGGCAGCTGCCACACGCTCAAGGCGGCCGGCTCGAAGGGACAGGTCGGGCCGAATCTCGACGAGCTGAAGCCGGACCAGTCGACTGTCGCGCGGCAAGTGCGAAACGGCGGCAACGGCATGCCCTCGTTCCGCATGAAGCTCTCGGCGGCGCAGATCGAGCGGGTGGCGTCCTTCGTCTCTGCTGCCTCGCGCAGCTCGGGCACGAGCTTCGCCTTCAAGCCCGATAAGACGACGCTCGCCGAGTGCAAGGAAAGCGGCAAGCCGTTCTGCTTCAGGCAGGCGTTCGGCAACCTGACCTACCGCGAGGGGCCGGAGAAAGCGCTCGCGCTGCTGGCGACGGACGACTCGCAGCTTCCGGCCGTGCATGCCGACTGCCACCAGATCTCGCACTGGATCGGCCGCGCCGGCCTGGCCTACTACAAGCACGATCCCGGCCAGGCGCTCTCCCACGGCGCGATGACCTGCAACTCCGGCTACTACCACGGCGTCCTGCAGGTCGCCCTCGCCGGGCTACCGCGGAACGTCGTCGTCAAGAAGTCGCAGCGGTTGTGCAGCGCGCCGGCGGTGAACACCGAGGAGTTCCTGCTCTACCAGTGCGTCCACGGCCTCGGGCACGGACTGATGATCTACAGCGGCGACGACCTGCCCTGGTCGCTGCGCACCTGTCACAAGCTGCTGACCGACTTCGACCGCGTCTCCTGCACCGGCGGCGTCTTCATGCAGAACCTCGACACGACCATGGTCACCTCGCGCTACCTCAAGCCCAAGGACCCGATCTACCCGTGCAACGCGGTCGTCGAGCGGGACAAGGTGTACTGCTACCTGATGGTCACCTCGAGGATCAACACACTCGACGGCTACAACTGGCGCAAGACCGCGGCGTGGTGCCGGCGCAGCGAGCCGGGCTGGGTGGAGACGTGCTTCGAGTCGTACGGGCGCGACGCCTCGGGTACCTCCGAGTACGACCCTGCCAAGACGGTTGCGCTCTGCCTGCAGGCAGGCCCTGACGCAGGTGACTGCATGTATGGCGCCGCGCGGGACTACGGCAACAACTACGCCGGCGGTCCCGAGGCCTCCCGGTTCTGCGCGGCAGCGCCGGCGCGGTTCGCCCCGCGCTGTTGGGAGGGCATCGGGACGATCCTCGGCGCGATGCACCGTTACGGCACCGACCGGCGCGCGGCGTGCAACAAAGCGACGCCGGATCACTACCGGGCCGACTGCTACCGCGGCGCAGCGATCACGTAGTGCTCGGCGGGCTGGCGGCGCGCGCGTCGCTCTGGAACCGGCGCCGCAAGCTGGCGCTGTTCCTCGAGACGATGCTGCCGGGGCCCGAGACGCGGGTCGTCGACGTCGGCGTCGGCGACACCGGCTTCGGCACCGAGCCGGGCGTGGCGTCGAGCCACAACTTCTTCGAGGCGCTCTACCCCTGGCCTGAGCGAATCATCGCGGTCAGCGACGTTCCGCTGCCGAATTTCGCGCGCGAGTTTCCGATGGTTCGCTGCGTGACCGCCAGCGGGACGGAGCTGCCGTTCGAGGACGACGCCTTCGACCTCGCCTTCTCGAACGCGGTCGTGGAGCACGTCGGCGGGCGCGATCAGCAGCGGCGGTTCGTCGCCGAGCTCTGTCGGGTGGCACCGCGCGTGTTCGTCTCAACCCCGAACCGCTGGTTCCCGTTCGAGACGCACACGCTGCTGCCGTTCATCCACTGGCTGCCGCGCCCGGTCGCCGACCGTGCCTTCGAAGCGCTCGGCCGGGACAACTGGGAGCAAGTCGAGCTGCTCAGCAAAGGCAGGCTGCTTGACCTGTTCCCGCCGACCGTCGAGACTCGAGTCGTCGAATCTCGGGTCACGATCAGCGTCGCGGCAGAGCGGCTACAGCCCGTTGCCGGGACCTGAGGTGGCCTGGCCCGCGACGCCCCAGACGGTGGCCGCGTCCCGCATCGTCTCTGCGGTGTCCTTCTCGGCCAGCAGGCGCTGCCACTCGCGCTCCTGCAGGTACCGCTCGTGCGCCTTCCTGCGACGGCGTTCCCTCACACGGTCGAGTGCCTTCATCCCGAGCGCATTGTAGGTGATGCCTCTCACCCCGTCCGGACGACGCCGTTTTCGTCGGCCGTGACTAGGTTGGCCGCGTGGGGGGGAAGACGCAGAGCGACTCGATCGCGGAGTTCTTTGCCGAGCTCGGCCGTCGAGGGCACGAGCCTCTGCTTGAGAAGGCGAGGGGCAGCGCTCGCTTCGACATCGCCGACGGCAGGCGAACCGAGCGCTGGCTGGTGACCATCGACAAAGGCGACATCCGCGTCTCCCGTAGGAACGCCGCCGCCGACTGCATCCTGCGCGTGCACCGGTCGAGCTTCGAACGGGCGGTCGCCGGCAAGCTGAACCTGATGGCGGCCGTGCTGCGCGGAGAGGTGGCCGTCGGCGGGGATGCGAGACTGCTCGTGCTCCTTCGGCGACTCTTCCCGAAACCGTTGCGGCGGCGGCGCGCGCGTACCGCCGGGAAGAAGCAGTGAGCAACGGCAGCGTCAAGATCCTCGACGGCAACACATTCGTGGTCAGTGACACGCGCGGAGACATCGAGGCGTCCCTCACCGATCCGACCGGCCTCTTCTCGTACGACACGCGCTTCCTCTCGAAGTGGGTCCTGACGATCAACGGCGACCGGATGAACCCTCTGTCGGTCGACGATCTCGAGTACTTCGAATCGCGCTTCTTTCTCGTGCCCGGCACCGGGACCGTCTACGTCGACGCGAAGCTGTCGGTGATCCGGCGCCGCGCGGTCGGCAACGGCTTCCACGAGGAGCTGACGATCCTCAACCATGCCAACGAGCCGGTCGACCTGAGCGTCCGGCTCGAGGCGGGCTGCGACTTCGCCGACCTGTTCGAGGTCAAGGACGCGCTCCAGAAGAAGGGCGCGTATTCGGCGCGCGCCAAGGGCGGCAAGCTCGAGCTGGCCTACGAACGCGGGACCTTCCGTCGCTGGACCGTGATCTCGTCGTCGCAACCGGCGCGAGTCGACAAGAACGGCCTCAGCTTCAAGATCCGCATCGGGCCGCACGGCAAGTGGAGCACGCAGCTCGACGTCGCCACCGAGGGTCTCGGGATCGAGGAAGCAGATCGCGTCGAGGATCCGGCGAAGTCCCAGCGGCAAATGCGGAAGAGCCTGGAGCGCTGGCTCGACCTGGCGCCTCGCCTGGAGTGCGACCTGGAGCCGGTGAAGGCGACCTACCGCCGTAGCCTCGTCGACCTGGCAGCGCTCCGCTTCTCGCCGCGCGTCGCGGGAGGGCGCAGCCTCCCGGCGGCAGGCCTCCCCTGGTTCATGACCATGTTCGGGCGGGACAGCATCCTCACGAGCCTGCAGGCGCTTCCGTTCGCCTCCGAGCTGGCCGCGACGACGCTGCGTGCGCTCGGCGACTGGCAGGGCATCGGCGTGGACGACTTCCGCGACGAAGATCCGGGCCGGATCCTGCACGAAATGCGGTACGGGGAGCTGACGGCCTTCGAAGAGCGCCCCCACTCGCCGTACTACGGCTCCGCGGACGCGACCCCGCTGTTCGTGGTCCTGCTCGACGAGTACGAGCGCTGGACCGGGGACCGAGCGCTCGTGCGCGAGCTCGAGGTCGAGTCACGCGCCGCGCTCAACTGGATCGACGAGTACGCGGACCTTCAGGGAAACGGGTATGTCTGGTACGAGCGCCGCAACAAGAAGACCGGGCTCGAGAACCAGTGCTGGAAGGACTCCTGGGATTCGATCTCCTTCCGGGACGGTCGAATTCCCGGGTTCCCACGCGCCACCTGCGAGCTGCAGGGCTATGCGTACGACGCCAAGGTCCGGGGTGCCCGCCTGGCACGGCTCGTCTGGAAGGACACGGCCCTGGCGGAGAGGCTCGAACAAGAAGCGGCCGACCTCAAGCGCCGCTTCAACCGAGACTTCTGGGTCGAGGACGGCGAGTACTTCGCCCTCGCGCTCGACCCCGAGGGCCGGCAGGTGGACGCGCTCACCTCGAACAACGGCCATCTCCTCTGGAGCGGCATCGTCGACAAGTCCAAGGCGAAGGCCGTCGCCGGGCACTTGCTCGGGCCGCGGCTCTTTTCAGGCTGGGGCGTCCGCACCCTGGCCGAGGGAGAAGGGCGCTACAACCCGATCGGCTACCACGTTGGCACGGTCTGGCCCTTCGACAACTCGTTCATCGCCTGGGGCCTGCGGCGGTACGGGTTCAAGGACGAAGCTGCCGTGGTCGCGGCGGGCATCCTGGACGCTGCCGAGTTCTTCGAGGGGCGCCTGCCAGAGGCGTTCGGCGGCTACGAGCGCTCCCAGACGCGGTATCCGGTGCAGTACCCGACGGCGTGCAGCCCGCAGGCCTGGTCCACAGGTGCGCCGCTCTTGTTGTTGCGGACAACCCTGGGCCTCGAGCCGGAGGGGGAGCACCTGGTGGTCGACGCGGCGCTCCCAAGCGCCATCGGCCACCTCGAGCTGCTCGACATTCCCGGACGGTGGGGCCGGATCGACGCCTTCGGACGAGGGCGAGTCAACGTGGAAGGCAAAGGGCAACGAGCGTGAGCTCGGCCGTGGCTGTCGAGCACCCGCTCGCCTCTGCGCGCAGGCTGATCCTGCCCCTCGCGCTCGCGCAGTTCATCTGCAGCTTCGCGGGCTCGAACATGAACGTGATGATCGCCGACATCAGCGACGACCTGGACACGACCGTCAAGGGCGTCCAAACCGCGATCACCCTCTTCCTCCTGATCATGGCGATCTTGATGATCCCCTGCAGCAAGCTGACCGACCGCTGGGGTCGCAAGCGTTGCTTCATCGGGGGCCTGACGATCTACGGGGTCGGCGCCCTCGTGAGCGCCGTCTCTCCGAATCTCGGCGTCCTGATCCTCGGCAACTCGGTGCTGGAGGGCGTTGGCACAGCGCTCTTGATCCCGCCCGTCTACATCCTCGCGACACTGTGGTTCAGCGACATGACGAAACGCGCCTGGGCTTTCGGCGTGATCAGCGGTCTGGGCGGGATCGGCGCTGCTGCCGGACCGCTGATCGGAGGCGTGATCACGACGGGGATCAGCTGGCGGGCGGCGTTCGTGTTTCAGGCCCTGGTGGTCGGGACGATCGTGCTATTGAGCCGCCGCCTGGTCGATCCGCTCCCGCCCGATCCGACGCGACCCTTCGACGCGGTCGGGGCAGTGCTGTCGGGGGTCGGGATGTTCTGCGTCGTGTTCGGGATCCTCCAGGCCGGTAGCAACAACACCCTGCTGGCGCTCTTCCTTGTGATCGGAGCCGCCTTCCTGCTCGTGTTCTACCTCTACATCCGCGCGCGTGAGCGAGCGGGCAAGGAGGCGCTCCTCTCGACCAGGCTGTTCCGGAACCGCACCTGCAACCTCGCCCTCGTCACCCAGAACATCCAGTGGCTGGTGCTGATGGGGACGTCGTTCGTCGTGTCCGTCTATCTGCAAGAGGTTCGCGGCTACAGCGCGATCAAGACCGGGGTCGTCTTCACGGCGGCGACGCTCGGCATCCTCTTCTCGTCCCTCGCCGCCGAGCGGCTCGCCAAGCGCTATTCGCAGCGGACGTTGATCGTCGGGGGCTTCGTGGTCACGCTCGCCGGAATCCTGCTGCTGCTCGGGCTCGTCAGGGCGACGGACGACATCCTCGCGTTCCTACCCGGGCTGGCGCTGGTCGGGCTCGGCCTGGGTGGGATGCTCACTCCCTCCGTCAACGTCGTGCAATCGAGCTTCCCGGAGGCCCTTCAGGGCGAGATCTCGGGCCTGTCACGCAGTGTCTCCAATCTCGGCTCGTCGTTCGGCACCGCGATCGCCGGCACGATCCTGGTCTCGGAGCTCGCAACCGGGAATCGCGGCTACGCGTGGGCGATGGTCGCGCTCGTCGTCTTCGGTCTGATCGGCCTCGGAGCGGCACTGCTGCTGCCGGCCAGGATCGAGCGGGCCTAGCCCGCTCAGGCCTGCGGGATCCGCCGCTCCAGCGCGGAGGTGACCGCCTCGCGCACCGGCTCGAGCTCGATCCGGTCGAGCACGTCCTGGAAGAAGCCGCGCACGACCAGGCGCTCGGCCTCCGAACGCGGGAGTCCGCGCGACATCAGGTAGAAGATCTGCTCGCGGTCGACGCGGCCGACCGTCGCGCCGTGCGTGCAGCGCACGTCGTTGGCCAGGATCTCGAGGCCCGGGATCGGCACCGCGTGGGTCGTCGGCGAGAGCATCAGGTTGCGGCACTCCTGGTACGCGTTCGTCTTCTGTGCGTCCTTCTCGACGCGGATCATCCCGCGCCAGACCGCGGTGGAATGGTCCCGGAGGGCGCCCTTGAAGGCGAAGTCCGACTCGGTGTCGGGCGCCATGTGCTCCTGGAACGTGTCGTAGTCGAGGTGCTGCTCGCCGTCGGCGAAGTAGGCGCCGGTCACGCGCGAGGTAGCGCCCGGGCCGGCGAGATCGTTCTGGATCCGCACCTTGCCGCGCTTGGAGCCGAAACCGCCGCTGACCCAGTCGAGCTCGGCGTCGCGCTCGACCCGCGCGTGGTGCGAGGCGAAGTGCCAGGTCTCGCGCGAGAGGTCCTGCAGCGAGACGTACTCGAGCTTCGCAGCCTGCTCCACGTAGAGCTCGGCCACGCCGTTGAAGTAACCGTGCAGGTCGGGTGACGCCGACGAGTGCTCCTCGACGAGCGAAAAGCGCGAGCCTTCCTCGGCGATCACGAGTAGCCGCCAGAAGAGCGAGCCGCCCTCGATCGCGTTCACGACCCGGATGAACAGCGGCCGCTCGAGCTCGAGCCCGCCGGGGACGTGCACGAGCAGGCCGTGCTGCCAGGCGGCGGCGTTGTGGGCCGCGAACTTGTCCTCCTGCCAGCCGACCAACTCCCCCAGCCGCTCGTGCGACTCGTCCAGCGGCTCGAAGCGGATCTCGGCCGGCGCGCGCGTGATCTCGATGCCGGTCTCGGTGACGATCGCCTCCGCGGACACGTCCAGAGCGAGCATGGACGGAACGGCCACGTCCGGGGTCTGACCCCGGCCCTGTTCAAAAGCGTCTGGGTCGAAGCCGCTC
>CAVQWS010000025.1:0-376967 GCA_963717725.1 uncultured Actinomycetes bacterium | reverse complement strand
AGGTCGGTGAAGCGCCAATGCTCCTCGGTCGTGTCCGGCACCGAGAGGGCGTTGTAGCGCTCGAGCGCCTCGGCCCTACTCATAGTCCTTGTACCTCCGGTGCAGGATCACGGCATTGCCGTCCGGGTCGAGGCAGACGGCCATCTTGCAGACGCCGGTGTCGCCGGCGCCGACGAACTCGACACCCTTTCCCTCGAGCTCGGACTTCGCCGCCTCGACGTCGGCCACACGGACAGCGAAGCCGCCGACGTCCGACTTGAACTCGAATCCCTCGCTCTCCGGCTCCCAGAACGTGACCGTCACCTGGCCCGCTCGAAGCTCTTCGTGATTGTTCGGGTCGAGCGGCAGTCCGAGCACGTCGCGGTACCACGCGAAGGCACGCTTGGTGTCGCGCGTCGGCACGTTGATGAAGTCGACCTGCTCGACCTGCATCAGTCGTGCGGCGCGTAGCGCCGGTGCAGGGTCAGCACGTTGCCCGAGGGGTCGCGAAAGGAGGCGCCGCTGCAGACTCCGGAGTCCCAGACATCGTTGACCTGCAAGCCCGCTTCCTCGAGCGAGGCCTTCGCCGCGGCGACGTCCGGCACGCGCAGCCCGATCGTGCCCGACGGGATCGGCGCGAAGGACTCGCCGTGCGACTCCGGCGTCATCACCGCGAGCGTCAAGTTGCCGGCCTGGTACTCGACCCAGTCCTCGAGCTGGCTCGGGCCGGGCGGCAGGCCGAGCACCCGCCCGTAGAAGTCCTTCGCCTGCTCGATGTCGGTGACGGGCACACGGACGTAGTCGACGCCCTCGACCTCGATCAACCTACCGAGCCCTCCATCTGCAGCTGGATCAGCCGGTTCATCTCGACCGCGTACTCGAGCGGCAGCTCCTTCGTGATCGGCTCGACGAAGCCGCGGACGATCATCGCCGAGGCCTCGGCCTCGGAGAGCCCGCGGGACATCAGGTAGAAGAGCTGCTCCTCGCCGATCTTCGAGACCGTCGCCTCGTGGCCGATGTCGACGTTGTCCTCGTCGATCTTGATGTACGGGTACGTGTCCGAGCGCGAGTCCTCGTCGAGGATCAGCGCGTCGCAAACGACCTTCGACTTCGCGCCGGTCGCGCCCTTGGCGACCTCGAGCAGCCCGCGGTAGCCCGCGCGACCGCCGTCCTTGGAGATCGACTTCGAGGTGATCACCGAGGTCGTGTTCGGCGCGACGTGGACGGCCTTGCCGCCCGCGTCCTGGTGCTGGCCCTTGCCGCCGAAGGCGATCGAGAGCACCTCGCCGTGCGCGCCTTCGCCGAGCAGCCAGATCGCCGGGTACTTCATCGTCAGCTTGGAGCCGAGGTTGCCGTCGACCCACTCCATGGTCGCGTTCTCGTAGGCGACCGCGCGCTTGGTGACCAGGTTGTAGACGTTGTTCGACCAGTTCTGGATCGTCGTGTAGCGGCAGCGCGCATTCGGCTTGACGATGATCTCGACGACCGCCGAGTGCAGCGAGTCGGACGAGTAGATCGGTGCCGTGCAGCCCTCGACGTAGTGCACGTAGGCGCCCTCGTCGACGATGATCAGCGTGCGCTCGAACTGGCCCATGTTCTCGGCGTTGATCCGGAAGTAGGCCTGGAGCGGCATCTCGATCTTCACGCCCGGCGGCACGTAGATGAACGAGCCGCCCGACCAGACGGCCGAGTTGAGCGCCGCGAACTTGTTGTCGTTCTGCGGGATGATCGTCCCGAAGTACTCCTTGACGAGCTCCTCGTGCTCGCGCAGGCCCGAGTCCATGTCCTTGAAGATCACGCCCTGGGCCTCGAGGTCTTCCTGGAGCTTGTGGTAGACGACCTCGGACTCGTACTGGGCGCCGACGCCGGCGAGGTAGTTCTTCTCCGCCTCCGGGATCCCGAGCTTGTCCCAGGTGTCCTTGATCTCGGGTGGCAGGTCCTCCCACGAGTTGGCCTGCTTCTCGGTCGGGCGGATGTAATAGAAGATGTTGTCGAAGTCGATCTCGGAGAGATCGCCGCCCCACTCGGGCATCGGGCGCGCCATGAAGTACTCCAGCGACTTGAGCCGGTACTTGCGCATCCACTCCGGCTCGTTCTTGTGCTCTGAGATCGCAGCGACGAGCTCCGCCGAGAGACCGCGGCCCGACTTGAAGAAGTAGTCCTCGATCTCGTGGAAGCCGTACTTGTAGTCGCTGCGAATCCCGGCGACGACTTCGGTCTCAGGCGTGGTTGCTGCCATTGTTCCTTCCGTTTGCGCCGAAGCCCTCGTAGCCTTCGGCTTCGAGCTTGTGTGCGAGCTCTGGCCCGCCTTCCTCCACGATACGCCCGTCCACGAAGACGTGCACGAAATCGGGCTTCACGTAGTTGAGGATGCGCTGGTAGTGGGTGATGATGAGCGCGCCGGTCTCCTCGCCGACGAGCTCGCTCACACCGTTGGCGACCGTCTTGAGCGCGTCGATGTCGAGCCCCGAGTCGGTCTCGTCGAGCACGGCCACGCGCGGCTTCAGCAGCGCCATCTGCAGGATCTCGACCCGCTTCTTCTCGCCGCCCGAGAAGCCGTCGTTCAGGTAGCGCTGCGCGAGCTCGCGCGGAACCTTCAGCTTCTCCATCGCGGCGAGCATGTCCTGGCGGAAGTCCTTGATCTTGACCGGGTCGTCCTCGCCGTCGTTGCGCGCCTTGCGGATCGCGTTGATCGCGGAGCGCAGGAAGCTCGTTACGGTCACGCCCGGGATCGCGTGCGGGTACTGAAACGCGAGGAAGAGGCCGCGCTGCGCGCGCTCGTCCGCCTCGAGCTCGGTCACGTCCTCGCCGTCGAAGACGATCTGGCCCTCGGTGATCTTGTAGGCCGGATGGCCCATCAGGGCGTAGGCGAGCGTCGACTTGCCCGAGCCGTTCGGGCCCATGATCGCGTGGATCTGGTTCGTGTCCACGGACAGGTCGACGCCCTTGACGATCTCGGTGCCGTCCTCGAGCGCGACGTGGAGGTTCTTCAGTTCTAGAAGCGCCATGTGATGGTCATGCTAGCCAGCGTGGTCAGCCCTTCGGGAGCAGGAGACGAAGCTTGTCCAGAGCGTCGAGCCGCGCGCCTGACGGTCGAAACGGCCGTGCGCGCCCAGGTCTCCAGCAGGGTATCGAAGACGAGGCTGCTTGCCCGGCCGAGAAAGCGCTAGGCTTGATCCATGCTGCCGGAGATTGGAATCACCGGGCTGATCGTGATCTTGATCGTCGCGCTGCTCGTGTTCGGGCCCAAGCGCCTGCCGGAGATCGGGCGATCGCTCGGCAAGGGTATGCGGGAGTTCAAGGACTCGATCACCGGCTCGCACGACGACGAGAAGGCCGAGCTCCCGGCCCGCTCCGCGGACGAGCCACCGCCTCCTTCGTCGTAACGCGATGAGCGTGCTCCCGCGGCGCCTCGGCCATGGCGAGGAGGCCACGCTCGTCGAGCACCTCGGCGAGCTTCGCACGCGGCTGATCATCTGCCTCGGCGCCCTCGCCGCCGGCTTCGGCGTCGCGTACGGCTTTCACGGCCGGATCCTCCACTGGCTGAACGCGCCGCTGCCGGCCAACCTGGGCAAGCCGGTCACGCTCAGCCCGATCGAGCCGTTCGCGACCTCGATCATGGTCAGCCTCTGGACTGGCCTGCTCCTGGCGCTGCCGATCGTCCTCTGGCAGCTGTGGGCGTTCCTCGCGCCCGCCGTGGAGGAGCGCAAGCAGCGCTCGATGCTCGTGCCGGTTGCCTTCGCGACCATCCTCGGGCTCGGCGGGGTGCTGTTCGGCTACTTCGTGATCCTGAACCCGGCGATCCACTTCCTGACCAACTACGACTCGTCCTACTACAACATCCAGATTCGCGCGCGTGACTACTACCGCTTCGTCAGCTTCGTGCTGCTCGGGGTGGCCGTGGCGTTCGAGGTGCCCGTGTTCGTGCTCGCGCTGGTGCGACTGCGGATCCTGAGCGCCGCGCAGCTTCGTCACACCTGGCGCGCGGGCATCTTCGTGATGACGGTGATCGGCGTGATCCTGCCCGGCGTCGACCCGGTCTCGACGCTGCTCTCGGTGATCCCGCTCGTCCTGCTCTACGTGCTCTCGATCGGCCTCGCCACCTTCCTCGAGCCGCGCTGGCGCGAGTAATTCCTAGGGGCAGTCGTACTGACTTCAGGCGAGTCGACCGGTCAGTTCCGACGGGCAAGCGAGCAAAGCCCGCGTGCCCTGAAGTCGGCACCGCAAGCGGCGCCTAAGATCGAGCTGCACGTCCACCTCGAGGGGACGGTGCGGCCGGCGACCCTGCTCGAGATCGCGCGGCGCAACGACTACCCGCTCCCGGCGGGCGACGAGCAAGGGCTCGCCGAGCTCTACGACTTCCGCGACTTCGCGCACTTCATCGAGGTCTGGGTCCTGACCACGAACGCGCTCCAGACCGCGGAGGACTTCCGCCAGGTCGTGGTCGACTATGCGGCCGAGGCTGCCTCGCACGGTGCGGTCTACCTCGAAGGGATCTTCTCGCCGAGCGAGCGCGTGCGCCGCGGGGTCGGCTGGGACGAGATCTTCAGCGGCTACTGCGACGGGGCGGAGCAGGCGCGC
Organism: uncultured Actinomycetes bacterium; assembly: GCA_963717725.1. Taxonomy (GTDB): domain Bacteria; phylum Actinomycetota; class Thermoleophilia; order Gaiellales; family Gaiellaceae; genus AC-32. Next base: position 372,407 of record CAVQWS010000025.1, on the reverse strand, counting down.
GAGCTGCACGGCGTCGAGGTGCGGCTGACGCCCGACATCGTCCGCGGCTTCCCGCTCGACGAGGCCGAGCAGGTCGTGCGCTACTCCGCCGCCTACCGCGAGCGCGGGGTCCTCGGCGTCGGCCTCGGCGGGCTCGAGGCCGAGTTCCCGCCCGAGCCCTTCGAGCCCGCCTTCGCGCTCGCGCGTGAGCTGGGCCTCGCCTCGGTCCCGCATGCCGGCGAGGTCGCCGGGCCGCCGTCGGTGCGCGGCGCGCTCGAGGAGCTCGGCGCCGACCGCCTCCGGCACGGGATCCGCGCGGTGGAGGACCCAGGCCTCGTGCGGGAGATCGCCGACCGCCGGATCGTGCTCGACGTCTGCCCGATCTCGAACCTGCGCACGCGGGTGGTCGCTTCGCTGGAGGAGCACCCGCTGCCGAAGCTGCTCGCGGCCGGAGCACGCTGCTCGATCTCGACCGACGACCCGGCGATGTTCGGCACCGACCTGAGCCGCGACTACGAGGCGGCCGCCGAGCTCGGGCTCGACCCGCGCGACGCCTACGAGTCCGGACTGGAGGGCGCACTCTGCGACGAGGCCACGAAGACCCGCCTTCGCGAGCTAGGCGATGCTCACGAGTGGCAGGTACCCTAGGCCGGCTATGGCCCGAGGAGCCGCATCGGCGCACCGCAAGGAGCGCCCCAAGCCCGATCCGAAGCGCTCGAAGAGCGCGCCCGCCTGGGAGGAACAGCTCTTCTTCTCGCGCCTGCGGCGCCACGCGAAGATCGTCTACGTCCTGCTGGCGCTCGTCTTCGTGTTCAGCTTCGTCCTGCTCGGCGTCGGCTCGGGCTCGAACGGGATCAGCGACGCGCTGCAGAGCTTCTTCGGCCAGAACAGCGGGAGCTCGGTCGGCTCGCAGATCCACGACAAGCAGGACGCGGTCGCGCGGTCGCCGCAGAACGTCAACCTCTACCTCGACCTCGCGGGCCTCTACCAGAGCGACAACCAGGAGGCGAAGGCGCTCGCCACGCTGCAGAAGGCGCGGCAGGTGGCGCCGCAGAACCTCGACGTGATCAACCGGATCGCGAGCATCTACGGCGGCCAGGCAGGCCGCGCGGCCGACAACTACCGCGCCGTCTTCGCCGGCTACAGCCAGAACGTTGTGAACTCGCCTGGGCTCGACACGAGCTCGCCGCTCGGCCAGGCGCTGACCTCGGACCCGTACTCGCAGGCCCTGCAGACCCAGCTCAACGATGCCTACACGAAGGTGACGACCGCCTACCAGAAGGTCGCGGGCGTCTACAAGCAGGCCGCCCAGGCGGCGAAGGGCACCTCCGACGAGCCCAACGCGCTGCTGCAGTGGGCCTCCGCCGCCCAGAGCGCGAACGACGTCACCACCGCGATCACCGCCTACCAGCAGTTCCTCAAGGTGGCGCCCGACAACGCGAACGCCCCGGCGGTCCGGCAGACGCTTGCTCAGCTGCAGGCGTCCCTCGGGCAGCCGCAGGGTTAGACTGCCGCGCCCATGAACTTCGACATCACCACCGAGCAGCTCTCCGACGACGCCTACGTCATCTCGCTCTCCGGCGAGGTCGACCTCTACACGGCCCCGGAGTTCAAGCAGCAGCTGCTCGACGTGATCGGCAAGGGCGCCAAGAGCGTCATCGTCGACTTCTCGAACACGACGTTCATCGACTCGACGACGCTCGGCGTGCTCGTCGGCGGGGTCAAGCGGCTGCGCGCGAACGAGGGGCAGCTCTCGCTGGTCTGCAGCGACCGCAACATCACGAAGATCTTCGAGATCACCGGCCTCGATCGCGTCTTCACGATCCACGCCACGCGTGACGAGGCCGTCGCGGCGCTGAACTCGTCGGAGTCCACGCCGAGCTAGTGCGGCGCGGCGGCGCGCTCCTCGCTCTCGCCACCGCCCTGCTCGCGGCGGGCTGCGGCACCGGCGGCATCTCCAAGGCCGGCGACCCCGACAAGGGGAAGGAGCTCTTCCTGGCGAAATGCTCCGGCTGCCACACGCTCGCCGCCGCCGGCTCGCACGGCACCCAGGGCCCAAACCTCGACGATGCCTTCGCCTACGACCGGCGGCAGGGCTTCAAGCAGGAAACGATCGAGCAGGTCGTCCGAGACCAGATCGAGCTCGCCGAGCCGCCGATGCCGGCGAACCTCGTGACCGGTGGCGACGCGCAGGACGTCGCGACGTACGTCGCGCTCGTCGCTGGCCGGCCGGGCACGGTGCAGGGATCGACCAGCGGGAAGGACATCTTCACCGCCAACTGCGGCAGCTGCCACACGCTCAAGGACGCGGGCACGAGCGGCAACGTCGGGCCGAATCTCGACCAGCTGAAGCCGAGCCTCGAGATCGTGCAGAAGCAGGTGACCAACGGCGGCAGCGCGATGCCGGCCTTCAAGGGCACGCTGACCGCGGCGCAGATCATGGCCGTCTCCAAGTACGTCTCCTCGGTCGCCGGCGGCTAGGAAGGTCGGTCGCCGAGGTCCACCACGACGTGGTGGATCGGCACCGCGTAGCGCTCGCGCGCGCTCGAGACGACGCCTCGCTCGAGCCAGTTCGAACGGCCCTCGGGATGCGTGGAGATCACGATCTCGTCGGCGCCGAAGGTGCGGAGCGCGTCCTCCATCGCCTGCAGCGGGTCGCCGTCGCCGACCTCGCCGCTCGCCTGCACGCCGTTCCGCTCGAGCTCGGCCAGGCTGGCATCGAGCCGCTCCTGCGCCTGCGCGCGGGCGGAGTCCTCGTCCGAGGCGAGATGGCGTAGCGGCGTGTTCAGCGCCGGAGTGACCACGAGCACGCGTGTATTGCCCTGCGAGGCCAGCTGCTTGATCTGCTCGAGCAGCGGCTCGCCGCCGACCGTCTCGTTCGCCACCACCAGGATCCGCCGCTCGCCCTCGGGCCCGCTGCGCACCGGCGAGGCCTCCACGGGTGCCGCCGGCTCACGCGAGCGCCACCACCACCAGACGACGGCGACGCTCAACACGATGAAGACCACGAGGCCGGCCCAGGCGTTGATCACGCCGGCGATCGCGATCAGGGCGAAGTAGACGACCGTGCCGAGCAGGAACCGAAACGCCTCGCCTTCGCTCCTGAGCGGGTTGCTCACGCTAGAGGATGTAGACGGTCGTGTAGACGACGATCCACATCACGTCGACGAAGTGCCAGTAGATCCCGGGGATCTCGACGCCGTGGTGCGACTCTTCCGTGTAGTGGCCACGGAAGGCGCGGATCGTGGCGGCGGCGAGCAGCGTCAGGCCGACGAAGACGTGCGCGCCGTGCAGGCCGGTCAGGCCGAAGAAGACCGAGCCGAAGGCGTCCGTGTGCGGCGTGAAGCCGATCCGGGAGTACTCGAGCAGCTGGGTCAGCAGGAAGGTCGTGCCGAGCAGGAGCGTCAGCACGAGCCCGCCCTTGAGGCCCGAGCGGTTGCCGCGCTTGATCGACTGCAGCGCCCAGTGCATCGTGAAGCTCGAGGTGACGAGGATGATCGTGTTCATCCCCGCGACGAACACCGGTAGCTGGTAGGGCGGGGTCGGCCAGGGAGTTCCGGCCGAAACCCGCACGAAGAAGTAGATCGTGAAGAACGAGCCGAAGAGCATGATCTCCGACGCGATGAAGAGGAACATCCCGAGTGTGCGCGCATCCACGCGCGAGCTCTGGTTGGCAATCGGAGGATGCGCGTGGTCGACGGTGGCCATCAGACCACGGCCCCCTCGGGCTCGACCTCGACGTGGTCGACCGGCAGGCCGGTCTCCTTGCGCAGCCGGTTGACGAGGTCGCCGCGCAGCCAACTGGAGGTCTTCTGGCCCGGGAAGGTCGAGACGATGATCTCGTCCACGCGCTCATCCCGAACCGCTTGGGCGGCCGCCGTGAACGGGTCCGGGTGCGCGACCTGGGCGTGGGCGTCGATGCCCTCGCCGCGCAAGATGGTCAGCGCCCGGCGCAGGCGGCGCTCGGCCTCGGGGTGCTCGCGCGCGTCGTCGCTCTGCGGCGAGATGATCAGGAACGACACGGGCCCTTGGGCCGCGCGCTCGCGGATCTTCTGCAGCAGCGGCTCGCCGACGACCGTCTCGTTGGCGACCACGAGCACGTTCTTCTCGGGGTCGGAACGCTCTTCGGCCAGGTCGACGACCACGTGCTCGACCGGCAGGCCGTGGGCGGCGTCCTCGATCCGCTCGACCACGTTCTTGCGCAGCCAGCCCGAGCGCTGCTTCGGATGCGTCGAGACGACGATCTCGTCCGGCCGCGGCTCGAGCGTGGCGAGCGCGTCCCGGGTGGCGGCAACCGGGTCGGTGTCGACCACGTGGCCGGAGGCGGGGATCCCGGCGGCGCGCAATGCCTCGAGCGTCTTCGCCAGCCGGCGGCCGGCGGCGGCGCGGCGGGTGTCCTCGTAGACCACGTAGCCCTCGCTGGGCTGGTTGACCGGCGTGATCACCGTCACGCGCACGGGACCGTCCTTGCGCCGCCGCTCGATCGCCTCGATCAGACTGCGGCCGGCGACGGTCTCGTTGGCGATCACGAGCACGTGCCGCTCGGGCGAGCTCATGCGTGCACCTCCTCGCCTTCGGTCACGCGGTCGCCGTTGAAGACGCCGTGCCGCGCGCCCGGCACGCCGTACTCGTACGGGTTGCCGACCACCTGCGGGATCTCGTCGAAGTTGAACACCGGCGGCGGCGAGCTCACCTGCCATTCGAGCGTCAGCGAGCGCCACGGGTTAGCGGGTGCCTTCGCCCCGAAGCGCCAGCTCGTGATCATGTTGTAGAGGAAGACGACCGTCGAGGCGCCGAGCCCGAAGGACGCGATCGAGATGAACAGGTTCAAGTCGGCGAAACGCGGGGCGTAGTCGGCGACGCGGCGCGGCATCCCCTGGATCCCGAGGTAGTGCATCGGGAAGAAGGTCAGGTTGAAGCCGATGAACGTCAGCCAGAAGTGCAGCTTGCCGAGCGCCTCGTTGTACATCCGGCCGGTCATCTTCGGGAACCAGAAGTAGATCCCGGCGAAGATCGTGAAGAGCGAGCCGCCGAAGAGCACGTAGTGGATGTGCGCGACCACGAAGTACGTGTCCGAGGTGTGGATGTCGATCGGGACGGCGGCGAGGTAGATCCCGGAGAGCCCGCCGATCACGAACATCGAGACGAAACCGAGCGCGAACAGCATCGGCGTCTCGAAGTGGATCCGCCCCTCCCACAGCGTCGCCAGCCAGGAGAAGACCTTGATCCCCGTCGGGACGGCGATCACCAGCGAGGTGACCATCATCGGCACGCGCAGCCAGGGCGCCATCCCGGCCACGAACATGTGGTGCGCCCAGACCGAGAAGCCGAGCACGAGGATCGCCATCAGCGAGAGCGCCATCAGGCGGTAGCCGAAGATTGGCTTCCGCGCCATCACGGAGATCACCTCCGAGGCGATGCCGAAGCCGGGCAGCATCATGATGTAGACCGCCGGGTGCGAGTAAAACCAGAAGATGTGCTGGTACCCGAGTGGGTAGCCGCCCGCCGTCCAGTTGAAGAAGTTGGTGTGCATCACTCGGTCGAACATCACGAAGAACTGCGAACCGGCGATGAACGGCGTCGCGATCACGACGAGCAGCGAGGTCGTGAAGTTCGCCCAGACCAGCAGCGGCATGCGCCAGAAGGTCATCCCGGGCGCGCGCATGGTGATGATCGTGACCAGGAAGTTGAGCGCGGTCATGATCGAGCTCGCGCCGGCCCACTGGACGCCCATGTTGAAGAAGACCGTGCCGAGCGGCTGGTGGACGGAGAGCGGCGCGTAGCCGGTCCAGCCGGCCGCGAAGGCGCCGCCGGGGACGAGGAAGCTCGAGACCATCATGATCCCGGCGATCGGCAGCAGCCAGAAGGAGAGCGCGTTCAGGCGTGGGAACGCCATGTCCGGCGCGCCGATCATCAGCGGGATCACGTAGTTGCCGATGCCGGCGAAGGCCGGGATCACGAACAGGAAGATCATCAGCGCCGCGTGCACCGAGAAGAGGCCGTTGAAGGTCTGGTTGTCGACAAACTGCATCCCCGGCCGTGCGAGCTCGGCGCGCATGAACATCGCCAGCAGGCCGGCGATCACGAAGAAGACGATCGTGGTGACCAGGTACTGGATCCCGATCACCTTGTGGTCGGTGTTGATCCGGAAGTAGTCGCGCCAGCTGCGGGCGCCGTGGCCGGAGTGGTCCTCGGCACGGGTGGGCGCGCCGCTCGCGTAGCGGACCCAGTAGTCGAATCCGCCGATCCCGGCCAGGAAGCCGAGGGGCACCATGGTCAGCTCGACGGTCGTGATCACCGTTCCGTTCCAGATCGGGTGCCAGCCCTCGAGCCAGCGGATGAGCACGACGAGGCCCGCGCCGATCCCGAAGAAGAGCGGCACGAACCAGGCGACGCGCAGCCAGCCCGGCGCGAGCAGGCGGTGGAAGCCGCGCGGCGATGCCGCGGGCGGCGGGTGCTCGGCCTGCGCCTCGTCGGCGTGGAAGCCGATCACGGCGTCGCTCACTTCGACCCCTCCAGATACTTGACGAGCGCGTCGAGCTGCTGCTTCGGCAGCGAGCTGAAGGTCTCGGGCATCACGCCCTTCTGATATCCGGGCGCGACGTAGGCGTTCGGGTCAACGATCGACTGACGGATGAACTCCTCGAGCGGCTGCCCCGCTGTCTGCGCGGCCTGGCGCAGATTATCGAGGTCCGGCCCGATCGTTCCCGTGGCACTGGCCGGCTTGAAAGTGTGACAGCCGTCGCAGCCGTTCGACACAAACAGCGCCTTACCGGACGGGCCCGCTAAGCCCCCGGCACCGGTCGCGCCGCCGCCCCGCTGGCTCTTCGTCCACGAGATGAACTTGTCCTCGTTCAGCACGATCGCCTCGGAGCGCATCAGTGCGTGCCCGAGGCCGCAGAGCTCGGTACAGATGACCGGGAAGGTGCCGAGGCGCTTCGGCGTGATCACAAGCTTCGTCAGCAGGCCGGGGACGGCGTCCTGCTTCTGACCGAACTGCGGCACCCAGAAGGAGTGGATCACGTCGAGCGCCTGAAGCTGCAGCTGGACGGTCGTGTGGATCGGCAACCGCAAGGTCGAGGAGGTCGCGTTGCCGTAGTCGGGGTATTTGAAGAGCCACGAGAACTGCTGCGCGATGACGCAGACGACAAGCGGCCTCAGCGGATCGCTGCCCCTCGACTTGCACAGGCCGTTGACGGTGGATTTCTGGCCGGACCTGGCAGCGGAGGCCGAGGGCGTGTTCGGCAGCTGCTCGTTCTTCGCCAGCACGACCGCGCTGACGATCGCGATCGCGGTCACGAGCGCGGCCGGCACCGCCGTCCAGACGATCTCGAGGCCCGTGTTGCCGTGCACCGGCGGGCCGTCCTCGTCGTCGTCGGGCCGGGCGCGGAAGTTGAAGACTGCATAGACGATCACCGCCGCGACGAGCGCGAAGATCGCGATGCAGATCGCGGTCACGAACCAGAAGACGAAGTCGATGCGGTCAGCCTGCTCGCTCGCCGGGTCGGGCAGCCACGGGATCAGCAGCGCCACCGCCGCGGCGCCCGCGCCGAACACGACTCCCAGGACGACCAGTTGGACGATCGATCCCCTGCGCACCGGGGCCGAGACTACTCGACGCGGCGGCGCGCCGTGCGGGTAGCGAACGGCCCTTTCCGAGGCTTAGAAACTCCTGCAACTAGCAGGGTTCAGGGAGCGGCCAAGTGGGTAGAGGGCCTCCCCAACCCCTTACAGGAGGAAAGAAATGGGACTCGGAGTAAGCATTCTTCTGATCGCGGCCGGAGCGATTCTCGCCTTCGCGGTCAACGCGACCGTCTCCGGCGTGGACATCCAGGCGGTCGGCTGGATTCTGTTGATCGTGGGGATCGTCGGCGCCGTCGTGTCGATGATCTTCTGGTCGACCTGGGCCGGCCCCGGCTACTGGTCCGGACGCCGCCGCGGCGGCTATGTCGAGGACGCACCCCCGCCCGGCTATTAGTCCGAGCGGAACCCGATTCACCCGGAGCGGCCGCAAGGCCGCTCCGGTGCGTTTGGAACCACACTCGGTAGGTCACAGGGCAGGCATGGGCACCGCGGAGGCGCGCACCGCCAATCGGCTCACCTACGAGTTCGTCTCGATCGCCTCGCACGAGCTGCGGGCGCCGATCGCGGTCGTCCATGGAATCGCGGCCACGCTCGACGCGCGCGTGGACGAGCTGCCGGACGAGCAGGTGCACGCGCTGCTCCGCCAGCTCGTCGTCCAGACCGACCGCCTGCGCGGCCTCGCCGACCAGCTGCTCGACCTCTCGCAGATCGAGTCGGGCAACGCGGCCGGCCCACCAGAGCGCTTCGATCCGCTCGAGCGGATCGAGGAGCTGCTTCCGAGGATCGTGGGCGACCGCACCGCGGACGTGCGCCTGGTGGCCGAGCCCGGCCAGGTGATGGAAATCGACCCAGTCGCCTTCGACCGGATCGCCGCGAACCTGATCCTGAACGCTCTCCGCTACGGCGCTCCGCCCGTCGAGGTCCGGGTCGAGCAGTCCTGCCTGAGCGTCGAGGACCGGGGGCCTGGCGTGGCGCCCGAGTTCGTGCCGCGCCTGTTCGAGCGCTTCAGCCGCAGCGACGAGAGCCGCCGTTCTGCCGCGCCCGGCGCCGGCCTCGGGCTCTCGATCGCCTCGGCCTACGCGAACGCGCTCGGTGGCGAGCTGGCCTACGAGCCGGCGCAGCCGCGCGGCGCGCGCTTCACGCTGTCGCTACCGGCAGCTCGAAGCTGAAGCGCGAGCCTTCGCCCTCCCGCGACTCGACCCAGATCGTTCCGTTCATCCGCCGTACGAGCTCGCGGGAGATGTAGAGACCGAGCCCGGTGCCGCCAACGCCGCGGGTCAGGTTCGGATCGACGCGGTAGAACTTGTCGAAGATCCGGCGCTGCTCGCTCGTCGGGATGCCGAGACCGGCATCGGCGACGCTGAAGCGGACCGCGTGATCGCGGCGCGCGATTTCGAGCTCCACCACACCGCCGTTGGGCGAGTACTTGACCGCGTTGTCGACGAAGTTCGTCAGCACCTGCCGGACCTTGTCGGGGTCGCCGAGGATCGGCGGCAGGTCCGGCTCGCACGAGAACGAGAGCTCGATGCCGGCCGGCAGGTGTACCTGCGCCGCCTCGACGACCGTGCGCGCGAGCTCGCGCGGGTCGTGCGTGCCGACGTCGAGCTGGACGCGGTCGGCGTCGAGCCTGCTCGCCCAGAGGATGTCGTTCACGGTCCGCGCGAGCCGGTCGGACTCGGTCGCGATCACGGAGAGCAGGTTGCTGCTCTGCGTCTCGTCGAGCTGCAGGTCCTCACGCTGGAGCGTCAGCGCCGCGCCGTAGATCGCGGCCAGAGGCGTGCGCAGCTCGTGCGAGACGGTCGAGACGAAGTCGCTGCGCAGCTCCTCGAGCACGCGGTCGGCGGTCAGGTCGCGGAACGCGTAGACGGTGCCCTCGTTGAACTCGACCGCGGCGATCGAGAGCCAGAGCTCGCGCCCCGGCAGCTCGAGCGGCAGCGTCTCGGCGCTCGACCCGGTCGTCGGCGTCGCCGCGACGGGCACGTTGCCCGCGATCGCGGCCCAGCCCGGGATCGCCTCCACCGCCGGCCGCCCCACGACCGCGTCGGCCGAGAGCCGTGTGACCGACTCGGCGGCGCGGTTCCAGAGGCGGACGATGCCGTCGCGATCGAGCATGAAGACGCCGTCGCCAATGTGCTCGAGCACCCGGGCCGCGTCGGCCCGGCGCTCGACCTCGCGGAACAGCAGCGCGTTGTCGACCGCAGTCGCAGCGCGCCGCGCCAGCTCCTGCGTAGTGACGAGGTCAGCAGGCCCGTAGAGGCGCTCGGACTGTTCCGAGAGCATCGTGATCGTCCCCAACACGCGGCCGCGAGCGATCAGCGGCGCGCAGATCAAGGAGGTCATCCCGATCGTGCGGAGCGCCTCGAGGTACTCGGGATCGCCGCCGCTCGCTCGTTGCAGGTGCTCGTCGGTCACCTCGGAGATCAGCTCCGCGCGGCCGGTGGCGATCACGAGGCCCGGGCCATGTGCCGCGTCCGGCGTGATCGGGAAGCGCTTCAGAAACTCGTAGGCGGCCGCCTGCGCCTCGGGGTCCGCGTGCGCGACGGCTACGCGCTCGAGCTGCTCGCCTTGGAGCATGTCGACGATGCACCAGTCACCGAGGTACGGGACGGCCAGCTCGCTCAGGCGCTCGAGCGCGGCCGAATCGTCGAGCGTGGAGCCGAGCAACTCGCTCGCCTCGGCGAGGAACTCGAGCCGCCGACCGGCTGCGCGTGCGCTCTCGTAGAGGCTCGACTGCTCGATCGCCAACGCGATCCGGTCGGCCAGCAGCTGCAGCGTCCGCTCGTCGTCGTTCGTGAAGACGCGAGGCGTGACCGAGCCGACGTGCAGGACGCCCAGGAGCCGGCCCTCGACCAGCAGCGGCACCCCGAGCAGCGATTTCAGCCCGCGCTTGGTCAGCAGCGGGTTGACGAGCTCCGCGCGCTGGACGTCCGGGATGAAGACCGGCGAGCGCGTGGCGGCCACGCGGCCGGCGAAGCCCTTCCCGACCGGCACGCGCACGCGGGCCTCGACCTCCTCCTCGAGCCCGCGTGCCCACGAAGCGACGAGCTCGTCGCCCGCCTCGTCGAGCAGGAGGATGACCGCGGTGTCCGTCCGCATCACCGTGCGGACGCCGTCAAGCAGGTCCTGCAGCAGCCGGTCGAGGTCGAGATGCGTGAGCGCGGCCTCCGAGATCAGCTCGAGGTCGCGCAGCTTCGCGACGGCCTCCTCGGCCCGAGCGCGCGCTTCCCGCTCACGCGAGTAGAGAATCGCGTTGTCGACCGCGAGTGCGGCGCGCCTGGCCAGCTCGGTCGCGAGCACGATCTCCGCCTCGGTGTAACGGCGGCCCGACTCCGACCACGCAAGCGTCAGCGCCCCGATCGTGCGCGCCCGCGCGATCAGCGGCACGGCGAGTGCGGATTTCGGATTCAGGCGTGCGATCAGGTCGAGGTGGCGCTCGTCCCGCGTGGTCGCGAGCAGCGCGGCCTCGTCGAACTCCTCGAACAGCACCGGCTCGCCCGAGCGCAGCGTGCGTGCGGCCGGCTGCGGCGACTCGATCGTCGGCGGGTAGAGCATCCGCATCTCGCGCAGCAGGTCTTCCTTGCGCGGATCGGCCGCCGCCACCGCGACCTGCTTGATCGTGACTCCATCCTCCTCGAGCACGTCCACGATGCACCAGTCCGCGAGCGCCGGCACGGCGAGCTTCGCGACCTGCACCAGCGTCTGCTCCCAGTCGAGCGAGGCCGCCAGTACCTCGCCCGCCTCAGCGAGGAAGCGAACGCCCTCGTCAGCCGAGCTCTGATCGCGCGTGATCACCTGGTGATTATGAGCCCGGCAAACACTTCGCCGCCGCGCCCGACATATGCGGGCGCGGCTCACAGCGGCAACTGCGAAAGGAGACGAGCCGATCGAAGTCGTCATGCTGCGCCGTCCTTTCCGCAGCGGACTTCGATCGGCAGTGGGCCGTGTAGGGATCGAACCTACGACCTTGGGATTAAGAGTCCCCTGCTCTACCAGCTGAGCTAACGGCCCGAGGCGGCGCATAGTCTAGCCGCGCGATGAAGGTCTTCTCGGTGGTCGGAAACCGGCCGCAGTTCGTGAAAGCGGCCCCCACGTCGGTGGCCCTCCGCGAGCGCGGGATCGACGAGATCGTGCTGCACACCGGGCAGCACTACGACCGCGAGCTCTCGCAGGTTTTCTTCGAGGAGCTCGGGCTCGAAGAGCCGCGCTACGGACTCGACCTGCGCACCGCCGACGTCGCGGAGATGCAGGCGGCGGTCGCCGGGCCGCTGCGCGAGGAGGCGCCGGACTGGGTGCTCGTCTACGGCGACACCAACTCGACGCTGGCGGGCGCACACGCGGCCTTCGCGGCCGAAGTCCCGCTCGCGCACGTCGAGGCGGGCCTGCGCAGCGGCGACCTTTCGATGCCCGAGGAACGGAACCGGATCGAGGTCGACCGGCTCTCGGCGCTGCTCTTCGCGCCGGACGAGCGCTCGCGCGACCAGCTCGCCGCCGAGGGAGTGCGTGGGCGAACCGAGGTGGTCGGCGACGTGATGGCCGACGCGACGCGGCTGTTCGAGCCGATCGCGCGCGAACGGGTCAAGCCGGTTGTGGAGGAGCCCTACGACGTGCTCACGATCCACCGCGAGGCGAACACCGAGCCGGAGCGGCTGCGGCGGCTGATCGAGGCCCTGAGCTCGACGGGGCGCACCTTCGTCTTCCCGGTCCACCCGCGCACGCGCAAGGCGCTGGCCGAGCACGGGATCGAGCCCGCGCCGCCGCTCCACGCGATCGCGCCGGTCGGCTACCTCCAGATGCTCGCGCTCGTCGCGGGGGCGACAGCCGTCGTCACCGACTCGGGCGGCCTGCAGAAGGAGGCCTACTGGCTCGGCGTGCCGTGCGTCACGCTGCGGCCCTCGACGGAGTGGGTCGACACAGTCTTCGCAGGCGCGAACACCCTCGTCGACCCGGATGACCCGAGCTCGCTGCCCGAAGTGCTCGAACACGCGTCGTTCCCCGAGGACGCGCCCGAGCTGTACGGCGACGGCCGAGCAGCCGCTGGCATCGCTGAGGCGCTCTATACGCTTCCTCGGTCATGAGCAGGATCGCCATCGTCGGGGCCGGCTACGTCGGCGTGCCGCTCGCGCGCGTCTTCGCGGACGCCGGCAAGACGGTCGTGCTGGTCGACGTCCAGGCCGACCGCGTCGCGCAGCTGAACCGCGGCGAGAGCTACATCGGGGACGTGCCCTCGGAGGTGCTGAAGGCCCACGTCGACGCCGGGCTCGTGACCGCGACGACCGACTACGACGAGCTCGAGGGCGCCGACGCGATCCTCGTCGCCCTACCGACACCGCTCTCGGCCCAGCGTGAGCCCGACCTGACGATCCTGCTCGACGCCTCGCGCGAGATCGCGACGCGGCTCCAGCAGGGCCAGCTGGTCGTGCTCGAGTCGACCACGTACCCGGGCACGACGCGGGAACGGGTCGCGCCGCTGCTCGAGGCGAGCGGTCTCAAGGCCGGCGAAGACTTCCACCTGGCCTTTTCGCCAGAGCGCGTAGATCCCGGGCGTGAGGACTGGACGACCAAGACGACGCCGAAGGTCGTCGGCGGCCTGACCGCGGAGTGCACGCGACGCGCGGTCGAGCTCTACGCGAGCGCCGTGGACGAGGTCGTTGAGGTCTCGTCACCGGAGGCCGCCGAGCTGACGAAGCTGCTCGAGAACATCTTCCGCTCGGTCAACATCGCGCTCGTCAACGAGCTCGCGCAGCTCTGCGACCGGATGGGACTCGACATCTGGGAGGTGGTGGACGCGGCTGCGACGAAGCCGTTCGGGTTCATGCGCTTCGAGCCCGGCCCCGGCCTCGGCGGGCACTGCCTGCCGGTCGACCCCTTCTACCTGTCGTGGAAGGCGCGTCAGTTCGACTTCTACACCGAGTTCATCGAGCTCGCCGGCAAGGTCAACCAGAACATGCCGTACTTCTGCCGGTCGCTGATCTCGCAGGCCATGAACCACGGCGCGCAGCGCTCGCTCAGCGGCTCGAAGGTGCTCGTCCTGGGCGTGGCTTACAAGGCCGACGTCTCCGACACGCGGGAGTCGCCGGCCCTGAAGCTGATCGAGCTGCTGCGCAAGGGCGGCGCCGATGTCGCCTACCACGACCCGTACGTGCCCGAGCTGCCGAAGCACGGGCTCAGCTCGCAGCCGCTCGAGCCCGGCGACTACGACTGCGTCACGATCGTGACCGCCCACTCCTCGATCGACTACGAGCGCCTGGTCGAGGACGCGAAGCTCGTGGTCGACTTCCGCAACGCGACCGGCAGGAACGGCCGCGTGGACGGCAAGGTCTGGAAATTGTGACCAAGATCGGCCAGGCCGGTCTCGGTGCTATTGGGGCAAGAACCTCGCGCGGAACTTCGACGAGCTCGCCGACCTGCCTGGCTCTGCGACGCTCGACGAGACCGCTCGACGGCGTTCGCCGCCCGCTACCCGCGCGCCCGCGTCACGGCGACTTCGACGAGCTCCTGGCCGACCCCGAGCTCGAAGCGGTCGTCGTCGCGACCCCGGTCGCCCACGCACTACGAACTGGCCAAGCTGGCCCTCGAGGCGGGCAAAGCACGTGTTCGTCGAGAAGCCGCTGACGATGCACGCGCACGAGACGGAGGACGTGTCTGCGATCTCGCAGAGCAACGCGAGCTCGTGCTGATGCCCGGTCACCTACTCCTCTACCACCCGGCCGTCAACACGCTGAAGACCCTCATCCAGGCGGGTGAGCTTGGAGATGTGCTGTGCGTCTACTCGAACCGCCAGAACCTCGGCGTGATCCGCAAGCACGAGAACGCCCTTCTCTCGCTTGGCGTCCATGATCTCTCCGTGATCCTCCACCTGTTCGAGGAGGAGCCTGTCCAGGTCTGGGCACACGGCAACGCGTTCCTGACGAGGGCGTCGAGGACATCGTCTTCTGCTACTCACGTTTCCCGTCAGGGCAGATTGCGCACATGCACCTCTCCTGGCTCGATCCCCACAAGATGCGCAAGATCACCGTCGTGGGTCGCGAGAAGATGGTCGTCTTCGACGACATGGAGCTCGAGCGCAAGGTGACGATCTACGAAAAGGGCCCGTGGCAACCCTCCGCGACGTACGGGCGAGTGGCAAACCCGCTCGGGCGACATCTTCAGCCCGAAGATCCCGAATGACGAGCCACTACGTCTTGAGTGCAGCCGCTTCCTTGACCTCTGCGCTGGAGAGGGCGATCCTCGCCGTGCGGCCCGGACGGTCTCGTCGTCGTCCGTGCGCTCGAGCAGCTCCAGGCCTCGCTCGTCGCAGCGCCGGCATGAGCGAGATCGCCGAGACCGCGATCGTCTACCCGGGGACGGTGATCGGCGAGGGCTGCAAGATCCTCGACTACGCCGTCGTCGGCAAGCAGCCGACCCTCTCGCCGCGCTCGACCGCCACGCGCGAGGAGCTGCCGCCGCTCGAGCTCGGCGCGGGCACGATCGTCTCGACCGGCGCGGTCGTCTTCGCCGGCACGACGGTCGGTGAGCGTGTGATCGTCGGCGACCAGGCCTGCGTGCGAGAGCGCTGCACGATCGGCGACGACGTCGTGATCGGCCGCGGCTCGCTGGTCGAGAACGACACCTCTGTCGGCGACCGCTCGAAGATCCAGGCGGATGCCTACGTGACCGCCTACTCGACCCTGGAGGAGGACGTCTTCGTCGCGCCCTGCGTGGTCACGACGAACGACAACTTCATGGGCCGCACCGAGCGCCGGCACGAGTTGCGCAAGGGCCCGACGATTCGCCGCGGCGCCCGCGTGGGCGGCGGCGCGGTGCTGCTGCCCGGGATCGAGATCGGCGAGGAGGCGTTCATCGGCGCCGGCGCGGTCGTGATCCGCGACGTGCCGGCGCGCGCGCTGATGGTCGGCAACCCCGCGCGGCAGCTGCGCGACGTGCCGGAGGACGAGCTCCTAGAAGGTTAGGTGGATGCGGTAGGGCCCGCTCGGGATGCCCGGCCGCGCGAGCCGCACCTGCAGCGTGTACCAGGCCGTGCGGTGCGCCTTGAAGTGGATCCGCTCGGGCGCGCCTGCGGGATGAATCGAGCGCTTCGCGCGCAGGTCCGAGCGCGCGTCGGCGAGCGCCTGGAGGCCCGGCTTCCAGAGCACGAGCGACGGGTCGACCTTCGGGCCCGCTGTGACCAGCACCGACAGCCGCTGGCCCCGCACGAGGTGGATCCGGTAGAAGTCGTTCGGGTCGTCCCACCAGTCGAGCGTCGCGGTCGCCGACATGCTCCGGTAGACGATCGCCGCCTCGCGACCGGCGTCGTCGTTCGGCTCGAACCGGTCGGCATCGGGCCCTGGGCCCTGGAGCGAGTCGAGCGCAGCGCCGACGTCGAGCCGGCCGAAACCGCTGAGCGAGTCCGGTCCCAGGCTGCAGTCGTCGCAGCCGTTGGCGGGCAACGCGTCGACGGCGCTCAGCTTCAGGAGCGCGCTTACCTGGTCGGGCCGCAGCGTGGGCTCCTCGCCGAACAGGAGCGCCGCCGCGGCGGCAACCTGAGGCGAGGAGAACGACGTGCCGTCGGCGTGCTTGTAGTCCTTGCCGCCGCAGCTCGAGTAACCCTGCTCGAGGCAGGTGGAGAGCGGCGCCGTGAGCGGGCGCGGGAAGAGCGAGAAGATGTCCATCCCGGGGGCGATCAGGTCGACGTAGCGGTCGTCGCGGTTGGAGAAGCTCGGCACGCCGCCCAGGCGCCCGTAGGCCCCGACGCCGAGCACGTGTGGGAACGCGGCGGGGTAGCTCGCCCACGGCCACGGCTTCTGCGGCGCGTCGTTGCCGTTCCCAACGGCCGCGACGACGAGCGCCCCTTGCCGGACGGCGAACTCGATCGCCCGCTGCTCGACCCGGGAGAAGCCGTCGACGCTCGGGTCGCTCGGGTCACGCGTGCTGCCGAGGCTGAGGTTGACCACGCGCGCGCCCTGCTGAACGGCCCAGCGGATCGCAAGCGCCTCCGCCCGCGGCGGGATCGTGCCGTCGTCGCGGACGACCTTCGCCACCACCAGGCGCGCGGGCGGCGCGAGTCCCGCGATCCCGGTCGTGTTGTCCGCGATCGCCGCGATCTCGCCCGCGACGAACGTGCCGTGACCGACGGTGTCGGCAACAGTGCCGCCGACGAAGCTGCGGTGGGCGACGACACGGTTCTTCAGCTCGGGGTGGCCGAGGTCGACACCGGAGTCGATCACCGCCACGCGGACCGTGAACAGCTGCTTCGTGGCGTCAAAAGTGTCGAGCGCGTGATCGCGGCCGAGGTACCACTGGCGGGCGAGGTACTGGTCGTTCGGCGACGCCGTGAGCGCGGCACCCGCCGTCCCCGTGACGGTCAGCGCGAGCGCGGCGACGGCCAGCAGGCGCCTCATGCCTGCACCACCGTCAGCACCGGCGAGAGACCGGCAGCAAAGCCCTTGCCCGCGACCACGCGAGCGCGGTAGCTGCCCGGAGTGAGATTGACCGAGGCCTCGAACGCGCCGTCCGCGGTGACGTTCGCCGTCGAGACGGTCGTCCATGTGCCGTTGCCGCCCTGCCGCTGCACCTGGACTGGCACGCCAGGCAGCAGCGGCTTGACGAGCCCGGTGACCGCGGTCCGGTCACTCGAGGCGGTCAGCCGCACCGAGGGCGCCACCGACAGCCGCACCACGGCGCTGCGCGCGATCCCCGAGGAGATGCGGTAGTCGGTCGTCACCTTCGGCGAGAGCGTCGCAGCCACCTGGCCGCCGCGCGACTTGAGCACGGCGAGCGTCTTCCACTGGCCGCCGTAGGGACGCGACTCGAGCGTAACCTGCGGGATCCCGCGCGCGAGCCCGACGAGGCGGGTCTGGGTGCCGTACTCGAGCGGGCGGCCCGGCTGCGTCAGGCTCAGCGTCCCCATCGTGAACCAGGTCGAGCGCAACCCGAGCGCCGCGCGCACGCTGGAGCCGCTGACGGTGCGGTTCCCTTTCGTGCCGATCAGGGTCATGGACCGGACGCGGCCGTCCGCGGCCGTGTCGGTGCGCACGTCGAGCAGCGCCCCGCGCGAGCCGAGCCGCTTGCCGAGCCGCAGCGCACTCATCTTGAGCGGGCCCCAGTCGTGATAGGGGGAGAGCGTGTCATACGGGTCCGGCACGGAGACGAGGTACGGCGTCGGCTTCGAGCCGTTCCAGACGTCCTGGACGTTCGCCGTCCGGCCGCCCGAGCTCGAGAAGAAGAAGGTCTGCGCGAGCTCGCCCTTGTAGAGCACGACCTCACCCGCGGTGCCGTCGACCGCCTCGCGCGCCGAGTCCGACTCGGCGGCCATGCCCCCGTAGACCTGGCTGCGCGTGTCCGGGTAGACGTCGAAGTCGCCGCCGCCCAGCATGTGCGTCAGCGCGTACGTGCGAGCCACGATCGCCTGCGACTTGAGCGCCTCGGCAGGCCAGGTGTCGGGCATCTCGCTCGGCACGACGCCCCAGAGATAGGACTCGAGGCCCACCACGTTCACCACGCGCACCGCCTTGCCGCCGGTGACTCGCAGCGTGCCCCGGTAGGCGCGGTTGCCGAGTGCGAGCGGCGCGGTGCCGGGCGAGAACACGAGCGGCGCCGGCAGCGCCTTTGTCGAAGCGGCGAGCTTCAGCTTCAGCCCCGGGCCGAGCTCCTGCTTGCCGGCCGGCAGTTTGTACGTCTTGCCGGCGGCGTCGCGCACGGTGAACGGCGCGCGGGAGGAGACGGCGACCTTCTTCGAGCCGGGCGCGAGCAGCACGCGGACGCGCTTCACCGGCGCCTGGCCGAGCTCTGTCCCCGGGTAGTAGTGGATGACGATGTCCTCGGCGGCCCAGCCGTGCAGTGCGTAGCCGTAGGCGCCGTACTGCGCCAGCCCGACGCCGTGACCCCAGCCGTGGCCGGAGACGAAGAAGGTCGCCCCGGATGGCGGCGCCGCGTGCGTCGCCGACGGTCCTGAGAGACCGAGGGCGGCGAGAAGGGCTGCTGCGAATGTGCTGACCATCGCCTTATAGATCGGCCGAGGGCGTGGAAGATCCAGGCCGGACCGCTACGGCCGGACACCCTGAGAGTAGCGCACGGTGCAGCGATTTTCGGCTCAGTTGCCCGAAATCTTCACAGTTCGCTGACTAGACTGCCCGCGCCATGAGGATCCTCGTCACCGGCGCGGCCGGGTTCATCGGCTCGAACTTCGTCCGCTACTGGCTCGAACGCCACCCGGACGACTATGTCGCCGCCTATGACCTGCTCACCTACGCGGGCAACCGCGAGAGCCTGCCGGAGGACGTGCCGTTCGTGCAGGGCGACATCGCCGACGACGAGCTCGCCGAGCAGACGCTGCGCGACGAGGGGATCGAAGTGGTCGTGAACTTCGCCGCCGAATCGCACAACTCGCTCGCGGTCGTCGACCCCGGCCGCTTCTTCCGCACCAATGTGATCGGCACGCAGACGATGCTCGAGGCCGCCCGCCGCACCAGCATCCAGCGGTTCCACCATGTCTCCACCTGCGAGGTCTACGGCGACCTGCCGCTCGACTCCAACGAGGTCTTCACCGAGGAGACGCCGTACCGTCCGCGGACGCCGTACAACGCCTCGAAGGCCGGCGCCGACCACGCGGTGCGCGCGTACTTCGAGACCTACGAGCTACCCGTCACGATCACCAATTGCTCGAACAACTACGGGCCGTACCAGTTCCCGGAGAAGGTGATCCCGCTCTTCACAACGAACGCGCTCGACGACAAGCCGCTGCCGCTGTACGCCTCGACGGCGAACAAGCGCGAGTGGCTGCACGTGCTCGACCACTGCAGCGCAATCGAGCTCGTGCTCGAGCGCGGCCGGCTCGGCGAGACCTACAACGTCGGCTCGGGCGTCGAGAAGTCGATCGAGGAGATCGCCGACGCGGTGCTCGGGCACACCGGTAAGCCGGAGTCGTTGAAGACGATCGTCCCCGACCGCCCCGGCCACGACCGGCGCTACTTGCTCGACTCGACCAAGCTCCGCGACGAGCTCGGCTGGCGCGACGAGATCGCCTGGGAGGACGGTATCGCCCAGACTGTCGCCTGGTACGCGGACAACCGCGAGTGGTGGGAACCGCTCCGCGATCGCGCGCCGGTGGACGAAGCGGCCTGGCGCTAAAGGCGCTCGAGGCAGGCGCGCAGGCCTTCGCGCCAGTGCGGTAGTCGCGGAGCGTCCTCGCGCTCGCTGCGCAGGACCGAGTACGCGGGCCGCGTGGCCGGCCGGCCGAGCTCTTCGGTCGTGATCTCGCGCACGCGGCAGTCGAGGCCGGCGTCCTCGAAGATCGCGCGCGCGAAGTCGGCCCAGGTGCACTCGCCCTCGGCGGCAGCGTGCCAGATGCCGCCCGGCAGCTCGAGCAGCTCGCGCGTCGCCTCGGCGAGATGGCCGACGTAGGTAGGCGAGCCGAGCTGGTCGGCGACCACGCTCACCTCGTCGCGCTCGGCCCCGAGCCGCAGCATCGTGCACACGAAGTTCGTGCCGGTCCAGCCGAAGAGCCACGAGCTGCGGACGATCCAGCCCTCGCGCGCTTCCCGCTCGCCTTCGAGCTTCGTGCGGCCGTAGACCGACAGCGGGTTCGGCGCGTCCGATTCGACGTATGGCTCGCGCTTTGAGCCATCGAAGACGTAGTCGCTGGAGTAGTAGACGACTGGCACGTTCTGGGCGACGACGTTGCGCGTGCCGTCGACGTTGACGAGCTCCGCGCCTGCCGGGTCGGCCTCGGCACCGTCGACGTCGGTCCACGCAGCAGCGTGGAGGATTAGATCCGTCTCGACCGCGAACGGCTGCGTCACGTCCAGCTCCGCCCTCGTCCGCGCCTCGGCGTCGGGAAAAACCTCGCGCAGCGCAGCCCCGAGCTGGCCGCCCGCGCCCGTGATCAGACGACGTCGCGCTCGGACAGGATCGGCGATGTCGTGCTCCAGAGATCGACGACGCGCTGGTCGTTCCAGGGCACGCCGTGCTCGTCGGGGTCGTCTGCGTCGTACTCCTCGGTCACGTGGTAGAGGAAGAGGCAATCGGTCAGCGCCTCGTAGCCGTGCGCGTGATGGCCGGGGATGAAGACCGCGGCCGGGTTCTCGTCGCCGATGTCGGCGGTGAACGTCGCGCCGCTCTCGCGGTCGAGCACGACGACCCGCACCATGCCCTGCAGGCAGGCGAATAGGTCGCTCTGGCCCCGCTCGTGGTAGTGCAGGCCGCGGATCACTCCCTTGCGCGAGAAGGAAAGGTTCGACTGCTTCACAGGCTGCGGCAGGTTCGAGGCGCGCATCAGCTCCATGAACCAACCGCGCACGTCCTCGAAGCGCCTCAGCGGGATTACCCGAACGCCCTCGATCACTTGTTCACGCCCGTCTGCTCGATCAGGCGGCCGACCTCGGCGAGGTCCTGCCAGTGCTTGCCCCCGTCGTGCCACCAGCCCTCGACTCGCTGCACCTTCAGCTCCCCGCGTCGCGCGAACTCCCGATTCACGTCCGTGATCTCGAGCTCGCCGCGGCTTGAGGGCTCGAGCGTCGCGACGATCTCGAACACCTCGGACGGGTAGCAGTAGAGGCCCACGACCGCGTCGTTGGAGGGCGGGCTCTCGTAGCGCGTGTCGACGATGCCGGCCTTCTCGACAATGTCGGCCACCGAGTCGCCGTTGTAGGCCACGACGCCGAAGTTCTCGGGGTCCGGCACGTCCTTGACGAACACCACTGCGCCCTCGTCCCAGGCCTCGACCGCCTCGCGCTGGGCGTGCTCGAAGATGTTGTCCCCGAGGCAGACCACGAGCCGGTCGTCCGCGGCGAAGTCGCGCGCCATGCCGACCACCTGCGCGATCCCGCCGGGCTCGGTCTGCACCTTGTAGGAGAGGTCGAGCTCGAACAGCAGCTCGCCGCCGCCGCGCTCCTCGACCTTGCCGTCGCCGAGCAGGTCGATGAACTGGCCGGCGTGCTGCTGGCCGGTGACGAGCAGCACCTCGCGCACCCCGAGCCGCTGCAGCAGCTGGAGCGGGTAATAGACCATCGGCCAGCTCCCCACCGGCAGCAGGTGCTTGTTGGTCACGCGCGTGAGCTCGGCCAGCCGAGTCGCGGAACCGCCTGCGCAGATCAGTCCCTTCACGCCGAGGATCGTATTGGGCCGGCACTAAGCTAGTGTTTGCTAACTTTTGCCGCAACCCTGAAACGGGCACTACGCTTTCACCGGAAACCATGAAGAACCGCACCGACATCGACCGCCTGCACAACGAGATCCAGGAGCTCGTGGACGAGCTCTGGCACCTGCCGCGCTTCGCGGGAGGGCGTCGCGGCTTCCGGCCGCAGGCCGACTGCATCCGCAGCGAGGACCCGGCGGAGCTGCGCGTGATCGTCGAACTGCCGGGCGTCGACCCGGGTTCGATCAAGGTGATCGCGGCCGACCGCGTGCTCGTGGTCGCCGGCGAGCGGCGTCGCCCGCAGGTGAGCGGCCGCTACCGGCAGCTGGAGATCGAGTACGGCCCCTTCCAGCGCCGCATCCCGCTCGACGAGCCCGTCGACGCGAGCGCCGCCAGCGCCCGCTACGAGCAGGGCATGTTGATCGTCACGCTCCCGGTGGCGGCAGAGGCGCCGCAGGCCGAGCGCGTGGCGATCGTGATCCGAGGCCGCGCATGAGTGAATTGAACTTCGAAGAGCCGTTCGAGACCACAGACGTCGAGATCCCCTCGACGCTGCCGGTGCTGCCGCTGAAGGAAACGGTCGTCTTCCCGGAGTCGGTCTCGCCGCTCGCGATCGGCCAGGAGCGCTCGATCCAGCTCGTCGACGACGTGCTCGAGGGCGAGCGCATGCTGGCGCTCGTCACCGTCAAGAATCCCGAGGTCGAGCAGCCCGGCTGGGACGACCTCTACGAGACCGGCACCGCCGCCGTCGTTCACAAGATGATCCGTGTCCCCGACGGGACGCTGCGGATCCTCGTCCAGGGCGTGGCCCGCATCAAGCTCGAGCGCCACGTCCAGGACGACCCGTACCTGGTCGGCGAGTTCACGGTCGTGCCCGACGAGGTCGAGGAGACGCCCGAGCTCGAGGCGCTCACCCGCAGCGTCCAGAACGAGTTCGGCCGCCTGATCTCGCTCGTCCCGTACCTGCCCTCCGAGCTCGAGCTCGCGGCGGCCAACGTGGACGACCCGAGCGCGCTCTCGCATCTCGTCGCCTCGACCCTGCGGCTGAAGACCGGCGAGAAGCAGGCGCTGCTCGAGCAGAGCGACGTCTCGGTGCGGCTGCGCGACGTGCTCCGCATCCTCAAGCGCGAGCTCGAGGTCGTCGAGCTCGGCACGAAGATCCAGTCGCAGGTCCAGTCGGAGCTCGAGAAGGGCCAGCGCGAGTACTTCCTGCGCCAGCAGCTGAAGGCGATCCAGGAGGAGCTCGGCGAGGGCGACGAGCAGCAGGCCGAGCTGGCCGAGCTGCGCGAGCAGGTCGAGCAGAAGAACCTCCCCGAGGACACCAAGAAGGCCGTCGAGCGTGAGCTCTCACGGCTCGAGAAGCTGCCGCCGGCCTCGGCCGAGTACGGCGTGATCCGCACGTACGTCGACTGGATCCTGGCGCTGCCCTGGAGCGAGACCACCGAGGACAACCTCGACCTCGAGCGCGCGCGCGAGATCCTCGACGACGACCACTACGACCTCGAGAAGGTCAAGGAGCGGATCCTCGAGTACCTCGCCGTCTCGAAGCTGAAGAACGACCTTTCCGGCCCGATCCTCTGCTTCGTCGGCCCGCCCGGCGTCGGCAAGACGTCGCTCGGCCAGTCGATCGCGCGCACGGTCGGACGCAAGTTCGTCCGGCTCTCGGTCGGCGGCGTGCGCGACGAGGCCGAGATCCGCGGCCACCGCCGCACGTACATCGGCGCGATGCCGGGCACGATCATCCGCTCGCTGCGCGACGCCGAGTCGAAGAACCCGGTCGTGCTGATCGACGAGATCGACAAGATGGGCGCCGACTTCCGCGGCGACCCCGCGAGCGCGATGCTCGAGGTGCTCGACCCGGAGCAGAACTCGCACTTCCGCGACCACTACCTCGACCTGCCGTTCGACCTCTCGAAGGTGCTCTTCATCTGCACCGCGAACCAGCTCGAGACGATCCCCGGCCCGCTGCTCGACCGCATGGACGTGATCCAGCTGTCGGGCTACACCGAGGACGAGAAGACCGGGATCGCGCGCAAGTACCTCGTACCGAAGCAGCTCGAGGCGCACGGCCTGAGCGAGGAGCAGGTGACGGTCAGCGACGACACACTGCACGTGGTGATCCGCGAGTACACCCGCGAGGCCGGCGTGCGCAACCTGGAGCGGCGGATCGCCGACCTGCTGCGCAAGGCCGCCCGCGAGGTCGCCGAGGGCAAGACCGAGCAGATCGAGATCGACCCGGACCAGGCCCGCGAGTGGCTCGGCCCGCGCCGCTTCCCGGCCGACCCGCGCAAGCGGACGGCCGACCCCGGCGTCGCGACCGGGCTCGCCTACACGCCCGTCGGCGGCGACGTGCTCTTCATCGAGGCGACCGCCTACCCGGGCAAGGGCAAGCTGACGATCACCGGCCAGCTCGGCGACGTGATGAAGGAGTCGGCGCAGGCGGCGCTCTCGTGGGTGCGCTCGCACACCGAGCAGCTGGGCCTGCCGGAGAACTGGTTCGCCGAGCACGACGTTCACATCCACGTCCCCGCCGGCGCGGTGCCGAAGGACGGCCCCTCCGCGGGCGTCACGATCGCGACCGCGATCGCCTCGCTCGTGCGCAACGAGCCGGTCGCCGAGGACGTCGGTATGACCGGCGAGATCACGCTCACCGGCCAGGTGCTCCCGATCGGCGGCATCCGCGAGAAGGCGCTCGCCGCGCAGCGCTACGGCCTGAAGCGAATCGTGATGCCGCGCGACAACGAGCCCGATCTCGAGGAGCTGCCGGACGAGGCGCGCAACGAGCTCGAGTTCATCCCCGCCGACACGATCGAGGACGTCTTCGCCGTCGCGTTCAGCTCGCCGGGCCGCTCGCGCCCCCAGGCCACGCCCGCCTCCGAGCGGCAGGCCGCCGCACCCGTTTAGCGCAGCGCGCGGCTAGGGTAGAGAATCCCCGCGAGCAAGCGAATGAAAGGACGGCCCCTGATGGCCAATGCGAGAGACCGGATCGAGGACGCGAAGCCCTACGTCAAGCGGGCGATCGAAGACGAAGTCCTGCGGGAGAACCTGCGCAGCGCCTTCGCCACCGCTCGTGGCGTCTACGACGAGCTGATCGCCAACCGCGGCGTGACAGGTGTCGCGACGAAGGTTGCGACCGACCAGGACATCCAGGACCAGCTCCGCTCCGCGATCCAGGACCTGCGCGACGCCGCCGACCGGATCCAGGGACACCAGGACCACAAGGGACGCAACAGCTCGCTGCTACTGATCGGAATCACGCTCGGCCTGCTCTTCAACCCGCTGACCGGGCCCGAGACACGGCGCTGGCTGAAGGACAAGATCTTCGGCGAGGACGAGGAGTTCGGCTACGGCTCCTCGGGCAACGGCAGCTAGGGCCTAGGCGCCCGAGGGCGCAACCCGAGCGACCGGGCCACTTGGCCCTCGGTGCCGCGGGCGCGCGCCGACATCGCCCGCTGCAGCGAGCCGGGCTCGAGCCCGCTCGCCGCTGAGATGTCGGAGACCTGGAGCACGATCGCGGCCGGCTTGGGCGCCGGGTCGGCGATCCCGGTCTTGGCGAGCCAGCTCGCCACGTTCGAGAAGCGCACGTCCTGGAGGTGCTTCCACGCGTCCAGGTAGGGCGTCGGGTTGACCGCGCCGTCGTAGCCCATGAACAGCAGCGCGGACGGGTGCACCTCGAAGTGGAGGTGCGTCGGGGTGCCCTGGGCGTCGCCGGTGTTGCCGACAAAGCCGAGCATCTCGCCGGCCTTGACGTGCATCCCGTTGCGGGCGATCGGCGTGAAGGCGGAGAGGTGCGCGTAGTAGAACTCGTTTCCCTGCGAGTCCCGCAGCCAGAGCCGGTTGCCTCCGACGTCGTTCCAGCCGACCGAGAAGACGAGCCCGTCGGCGCAGGCGAGGATCGGCGCGCCGAGCGGCGCGAAGATGTCGTCGCCGTGGTGCCAGTTCCCGGCGACGTCGCCGCGGAAGGCGCCGAAGCTGTTGCCGTACGACACGGGGCCGTAGACGGGGAAGACGTAGCCGCCTGCGGTCAGCGGCGGCTGCAGGCCGGTGGGCATCGCCAACAGCGGACGGGAGCTGCGGCCGTTCCTGGTCGGCTCGGGGGCAACGGGCGTCTGCTTCCGCTTTGCGTGCTCGGGCTGCTTCGCGACCGGACCGGGGGCGATCGGCCTCGGCGCCGGGCCGACGCTCGCCTGCACGTTCGCCTCGGCGTAGCCGATCCGGATCTCCGAGCCGGCCGGCAGCTGGCCGTGCGGGGCGGTCAGGTGGACGGCGAGCGCGGTCACGAAGCCGTGGAAGCCCTGCGTGCCGCCGGCGCCGGAGCTGACGTCGGTGCCCTGCTCGAGCGTCACGAGGTACCCCCAGTCGGCGAGCTCGACGCGGCCGTTCGGCGCGGCGGCGGCCGCCGAGCCGAGCACCGTCAGCGACGCGATCGTCGCGCCCGCGAAGTCGCCTCTCGCAGTGCGGCCGCGGGTCGAGCCGTGCGCGGCGCCCTTGACCGTCTCGGCGGTGATCTCCCCGCCGAAGAGACTGACCGTCTGCACCTGGCTCGTCGCGGCGGCAACCCCGGACGTGCCCGAGTCGCTGGAGGCCGAGGCGCTGATCGGTCCGGTGCTAACGACCGAGCCGTCGGCCGGGTAGGAGAAGCCGGAGCCGAAAGCGGCGTGGTAGGGCGGCGACGAGATCGAGCCGGCCTCCGCGCCGACCTGGCCGGGCACGACCACGCGAATCGCCACCGCGCCCGCAGAGGCACCCGCGGTCGAACCGGCGCCGCCGGCGCCTCCCGCCCCGGCGAGCAGGACGACGAGACCAGCCAGCGCCACGAGAATCGTGAGCCGCTTCGCCACCGTCCACGCATTATGAGCAGAGACGGCGGCGCGTGACGCCTGAGTTCAGCTGTCGGCGGCCAAACGACGCTTGGCGAACTCCGAGAAGCGCTGCCGCTCCTCGTCGCTCGGCCCGACGTGCTCGCGCGCATAGGCGGGATCGGCGGCGACCTCCTTGGCCACCGCCAGCACCTCTAGCACCACCTTCTCGCGATGCTCGGGGCTGTGCGCCAGCTGCTCGGCCCAGCTCACGCTCTCGTCCGGCTTGACGTCGTGCTCGACGAGCAGGCGCCCGAGCAGGATCCCGACGCGGATGTAGGCGAACGTGCGGAACGCGAGCAGGCGGCGGGGTGAACCGACGAGCTCGGCGATCTCCGGCCGCTCCTCTTGGATCTCGGCGACGATCGTGCCGATCGGCTCGTCGACGAGCGGGATCCAGAATTCTTCGACGCTGGCCACGTCAGGAAGCATAGGGCGGTTTTCGCCGCGCGCGCCAGGCCAGCTGGGCGGCGACAGCCAGCATCAGCACCGCAAACAGCCGCCGCAGCGCGTGTTCGGGTAGAGACTCCGCGATCTGCACGCCCGCCTCCACGCCGGCGATCGCGCCGAGCCCGAGCAGGAGCGCCGCACGCCAGCGGACGTTCCCGTACTCGCGCTGGCGCCAGACGCCTGCCGCAGCCGTGGGCAGGATCGCGAGCAGCGAGCTCGCCTCAGCGTGCAGCTGCGTAAGGCCGAGCACGAGCGTCAGCGTCGGCACGAACAGAATCCCGCCGCCGACGCCGAAGAGACCCGAGAGTACGCCCGCGGCCAGCCCGAGCACCGCCGCCAGCGCGAGCGTCCACATCAGACGAGCAGCCAGATCGCGATGCCTGCGAGGAGCGCGGCGAAGCCGAGCGAGAGCGTGCGGGCCTCGAGACGCTGCTGGAGGCCGGTGCCGAAAACGGCGCCGACCGCCGCGGGCAGGCCGACGACCGCGGCGGCGCCGGGCTTCAGCTCGCCGTGGAACCCGTAGCTGACCGCGCCGACGAACGCGATCAGCCCGACCGCGGCGAGCGACGTTCCCATCGCCGGCCGCTCGCTGAAGTGGGCGATCAGGATCAGCAGCGGGACGACCACGATTCCGCCGCCGACGCCGAAGAGGGCGCTGAACACGCCGGCGACCAGGCCGATGAGGAGGTAGCGCACCGCCGTATTCTGCGCGGTGTGGAGGATCGGCTGGCGCGGCTGCGCTCCGAGCCCGGCCGGGCGGCCGTGCTGCTCGACGTTGACGGGACGCTCGCGCCGATCGTGGCGCGGCCGGAGCTGGCGGTCGTTCCTGAGGAGTCGCGTGCCGAAGTGCGACGGCTCGCCGGCCGGTACGCGCTGGTCGCGTGCATCAGCGGCAGGACCGGCGCGGAGGCAGCTCGGATGGTCGGCGTCGACGGAGTCGTCTACGTCGGCGTCCACGGGCTCGAGCTGGCTCCCGAGGCCGAACAGTGGCGCGAGGCGCTGCGGCCGTTCGCCGGGGAGGACTGGCCGTGGCTCGAGGACAAGGGCCTGACCGTGGCCTTCCACTGGCGCGAGGCGCCGGACGAGGACGAGGCGCGGCGGACGCTCGAGGCCGTCGCCGAGCGGGCGCGGTCGGCCGGGCTCGAGGCGCGCTGGGGCCGGAAGGTGCTGGAGCTGCGGCCGCCGGTCGAGGCCGACAAGGGCACGGCGGTGCGGGCGCTGCTCGCCGAGCGCGGCCTCGAGCGAGCGCTCTACGCCGGCGACGACACGACCGACCTCGACGCCTTCCGCGGCCTCGACGGTCTGGAGCTGGCGGTGCGGGTCGCCGTCGCCTCCGCCGAGGGGCCGGCGGAGCTGCGCGAAGGCGCCGACCTGGTCGTCGCCTCACCCGCCGAGCTGCTCGAGCTCTTGCGAACGCTCTAGGAGAGCGCGAGCAGCGTCACGCCGGCGACGACCACGCAGGCGCCGGCGAGCCGGGCCGGGCCGACGCGCTCGTGCAGCACGACCGCCGCCGCCGCGGTGGCGATCACCACGCTCGTCTCGCGGACAGCCGCCACCGCGGGCGCGCTGGCCAGCCGCAGCGCGAGCAGCACCAGCAGGTAGGCGGAAGCCGAGGCGGCGCCGATCACGACCGTCGCCGGCGAGACCGCCGCCCGCACGCGCGCACGGCCGATCGCGAGCGAGTAGACGACCGCAGGCCCGAGCATCACGAGCAGCAGGTACGGCCCGGCGGCCGCATGGCGGATCCCGTAGCGGTCGACCACCGTGTAGCCGGCGATCGCGGCCGCGATCACGATCCCGAAGACGAAGCCGCCGAGATCGCCCTTGACGCCCCGCACGAGCAGCACGCCGACCGCCACGGCGAATACGCCGACGACGCCCAGCGTGGACGGCCGCGCGCCTCCGGCCGCGACGACGATCAGCAGCGCCAGCACCGGCGCCATCCCGCGCGCGACCGGGTAGACGAGGCTCAGCTCGTACCGCCGGTACGCGGTCGCGAGCAAGGCGATGTACGCGAGCTCGAGCGCGGCCGAGCCGGCGATGAAGGGGATCGCGTCAGCCTCGACCCGCCAGGTCAGCGCGGCCGGCAGCGCCAGCACGACGACCAGGGCGAGCAGCGCGACCGCCGAGGCGCCTTCGGTGTCCCGCTCGCGCGCGAGCAGCAGGTTCCAGAGGGCGTGCAGCACGGCGGCGCCGAGCGCCAGCGCCAGCGCGTCGAGCGGCATGCGCGCGACCGTACCATCGACGGATGCACCTGACCGAGGCCGTGCTTGCCCCGATGCGCGAGCGCTACGGCGAGCCGCAGCCGCTGCGCTGGGAGGGCGAGGTGAGCGCCGAGGAGTTCACGCTCGCGGGCGGCTCGCCCGAGCGGCGGCACGACGTCACCTTCTTCGTCTTCGACCCGAGCGGCAGGCTCGCGCTGATCCAGAAGCCGTCCTACCCGGAAGGCGTCTGGCGGCCGCCGGGCGGCGGCGTCCGTCCGGGCGAGCGCTTCGAGACGGGCGTCGAGCGCGAGGCGAAGGAGGAGCTCGGGATCCAGATCGAGCTCGAGCGGTTCCTGGTCAGCACGGAGGCGGTCTTCCGCTGCGCCGACCGTGTGATCGAGTGGCGCACGCATGTCTTCTCCGCCCACACGGACGAGGAGCAGCTGCGGCCGATCGATACGCACGAGATCAGCGCCGCGCGCTGGGGAACGACCCGGGAGCTGGCCGGCCCGATTCGCGAGCGCCTGCTCGAGACCGGCCGCGCGCTCTGGCGCTACCGCGTAGCGCTGCACGACGGGGCGCTAGACCAGCTCGAGCAGCTCCGGTAGCACGCGGATCCGCAGCCCGTCCCACTCCGGCTGCACTTCGCCGGGCAGCTCCTCGGGCGGCACCTCGAGCATCACGGCCGTCATCCCGACCCGCTCGGCTCCTCCGAGCTCGTCGTTCGCGCCGTCCCCGACGAACATCGCCTCCTCGGCGGGAACCTCGAGCTGGTCGAGTGCGAGGTGATAGATGCGTGGGTCGGGCTTGCGGAGACCGACCGATGACGAGAAGACCTCCGCGTCGAAGAGCCCGTGGAACGCCGTCTCGGCCCACAGCCTCGGCACGTCCTCGCTGCAGACGGTGATCAGGCCAGTCTTGAGGCCGCGCTCACGGAGCTCGGCGATCGTCTCGGCCGCGCCGGGCACCGGCACGAGGCCCTGGCGCGTGACGGCACCCCGCAGCTCGAGCACGTCCTCGGCGGCCTCCGGCGAGAGGTCGAAGCGCGCCAGCACGTCGGCGATCGGCCCGGTCTCGCGCTCGTGAGCAAGCTCGCCGTACCAGCGCTCGTCGAACTCCTCCGGGCTCAGGCCCAGGCGCTCGGCGACCCGCGGGCGAACCTCCGCCCACTCGGCGTGCGGCCACTTCGCGATCGTGTTCCAGAGGTCGAGAACAACTGCGCGATAGCGGCGCGGCGTCACTTCTTCATCAGCTTCCTGAGCTGGGCCCAGGTGCGGGTGTTGGCGACCTGCTCCGCCGTCAGCCACGCACGTCGCGCCTGCGCGACGCCGAAGTCGACGTAGTCCAGCGCCTTGAGCTGGTGCGCGTCGCTCGAGATCACAATCGGCACGCCCGCCTCGCCGGCCAGGCGCGCGTTCACGTCGCGCAGGTCGAGCCGGTCGGGCTGCGAGTTGATCTCGAGAAAGGTGCCCGTCTCGAGCGCCTTCTCGATCACCCGCTCGAGGTCGATCTCCATCGGCTCGCGCCGCGTGATCTTGCGGCCGGTCAGGTGTCCGATCACGTGCACGTGCGGGTTCTCCATCGTCGCCATGATCCGCTCGGTCGGCTCGCGATCGAAGGCGGTGTGGATCGAGGCGACCACCCAGTCGCGGTCGGCCAGCACCTCGTCGGGGACGTCGAGTGTGCCGTCGGCCTTGATGTTCACCTCGACGCCCTTCAGCAGCTTCAGCGGCGCGACCCGCTTCGCCAGCTTGTCGATCTCCTTCGCCTGCTGCTCCATCCGGCCCTCCCGCAGGTAGTGCGAGTGGTCGGTGATCGCGTAGTAGGCGTAGCCGCGCGCCTTGGCGGCCGTGACCATCTCCTCGAGCGAGTTCTTGCCGTCAGCCGACCAGTGCGAGTGCGTGTGCATGTCGCCACGCAGCTGGCCCTGCTCGACCAGCTGCGGCAGCTCGCGCTTGCGCGCCGCCTCGAGCTCGCCGGCGTTCTCGCGCAGCTCGGGCGGGATGTACTCGTAGCCGAGCCGCTCGTAGACCTGCTCCTCGCTCTCGGCCGTGAAGACCTCGCCGCTCTCGACCTCGGTGACCCCGTACTCGGAGACCGAGAAGCCGCGCCGCTGCGCATCCTCCCGCAGCGCGAGGTTGTGCTCCTTCGAGCCGGTGAAGTGCTGCAGCAGGTTGCCGTAGCTCTCGGGCGGTACGACGCGCAGGTCGAAGCGGAAGCCCTCGTGTGAGACGACCGTCGCCTTCGTCGCGCCCTTCGCCACCACCTCCGAGACCCAGCCGAGCTGCGTGAAGTACTCGGTCAGCGCCTTCGGGTCGCTGGCGGTGGCGATGATGTCGAGGTCGCGCACGGTCTCTTTGCGCCGCCGCGCGCTGCCGGCCTCGGAGACCCGGTGGGCGGCGGGATGCTCCCGCAGCACCTCGACCACCGCGAGCAGCGCGGGCAGCGCCTGCCCCAGCAAGGCGCGCGGCGGGCCGCTCGCTTTCTTCTTGCGCGCGGTCGACTTGAGGATGCTCTCCTCGGTCTTGGCGCCGAGGCCTGGCAGCGTCCGCAGCCGCTCGGCGCGCGCGGCTTCCTTCAGCTCGGCGAGCGTGGTCACGCCGAGCTCCTGCCAGATCTTGCGCACCGTCTTCGGGCCTAGACCGGGAATGTGCAGGAACTCGACCACCTCGGGCGGGATCGTCTTCCGCCGCTTCGAGAGCGCCTCGATCTCGCCCGTGTTCACGATCTGGACGATCTTGTCCTGGATCGTCGCGCCGATCCCCGGCAGCTCCTTGGCCGTTCCGTCCAGCGCGAGCTGGGCGACGGGCGTGCCGGTCTCGCGGACGCGCGCGGCCGCCCGGCGATAGGCGAGCACGCGAAAGGCGGCCTGCCCCTCGATCTCGAGCAGGTCGGCCAAAAGCTCGAGCTGCTCGGCCACCTCGGCGTTGCGGGGGAGCGTCTTCGCCATGACAGCGATCATAGGGGCGTGAAGGCGGTCGTCTGCTTGCCCACCTACAACGAGCGCGAGAACCTCGAGCGGATGGTCGAGGCGCTCGCCGACAAGGGCGTCTCCGTGCTCGTGATCGACGACAACTCACCGGACGGAACCGGCGAGCTGGCCGACCGCCTGGCGGCCGAGCACGACCACGTCGAGGTACTCCACCGCCCGCGCAAGGAGGGCCTCGGGCCCGCCTACCTCGCCGGCTTCGGCCGCGCGCTGGCGGAGGGAGCGGAGCTCGTCCTCGAGATGGACGCGGACTTCTCGCACGACCCGGCCGACGTGCCGCGCCTGATCGCCGCGGCCGCCGACGCCGATCTCGTGCTCGGCTCGCGCTACGTGGAAGGCGGCGGTGTCGGCAACTGGGGGCGTGTGCGTCGCTTCGTTTCCAGCGGCGGCTCGTGGTACGCACGGGTGCTGCTCGGCGTGCCGGTCCGGGACATGACCTGCGGCTTCAGGTGCTACCGGCGCGCGGTGCTCGAGACGCTCGACCTCGATGCGATCGCCTCCCAGGGGTACGTCTTCCAGATCGAGAGCACCTACCGCACGCTCCGTGCCGGCTTCCGCGTCGTCGAGGTGCCGATCACCTTCGTCGACCGCGAGCACGGCGGCTCGAAGATGAGCCGCACGATCGTGCTCGAGGCGATCTGGAAGGTGCCGGCGCTGCGGCTCCGGGCGCTGGCAGGACGCCTGTAGAGTCGGAGCGTGCTGGAGCTGACCGACGCGACCTTCGAGCAGGAGGTCCTGCAGTCCTCGACTCCGGTGGTGGTCGACTTCTGGGCTCCGTGGTGCGGGCCCTGCCGCGCGGTGGAGCCGATCCTCTCCCAGCTCGAGTCCGAGCACGAGGGCCGGATCAAGTTCGCCAAGCTCGACATCGACGAGAACCTGCAGACCGCCTCGCGCTACGAGGTGCTCTCGATCCCGACCGCGATCCTCTTCCAGGGTGGCGAGGCTCGGGGAACGGTGATCGGCGCACGCCCCCGCTCGTACTACGAGCAGGCGTGGGCCGAGTGGCTCACGTAGGCGTCGCCGGCTCCGGAGCCTGCTGTTGCTGCTGCTGCGGCGCGCGCAGCTCGCGCACGACCCGCCGCGAGGCCTTCACCGAGTCGGACGGCCCGTGCAGGCGGACCCGCGGGTCGAGCACCGAGTAGAGGATGTCCACGACCAGGTTCGCGATCACCACCGCGACGCTGACGACGAGCACGATCCCGAGGATCACCGGCAGGTCGCTGTTGTACAGCGAGCGGGTGAGCAGCTGGCCCATCCCGCCCAGGGTGAAGGCCGTCTCGATGAAGAGCGCGCCCGCGAAGGCGACGCCGATGTCCATCCCGAGCATCGTGACCACCGGCAGGGAGGCGTTGCGGAAGACGTGCGCGCGCAAGACGCGGCGGGAGCTCGCGCCCTTGGCATGCGCGGTGCGGACGTAGTCCTCGTTCAGCTGCTCGAGCAGGCTCGCCCGGATCATGCGTGCGTAGAAGGCGGCGAACAGAGCGGCGAAGGTGAACCAGGGCAGGACCATGTGGTAGGCCCAGTAGCGCGGGCCGCTGCAGAAGTTCGAGCTCGCCGCGTAGTGGTGGAAATCGCAGTAGCCGCCCACCGGAAAGGCGTGCGCCCGCACGCCGAGCAGGTACGAGAGCATCAGCCCCAGCCAGAACGGCTGGCAGGAGATGAGGACCAGGATGAACAGCATCGACCCTCGGTCGATCAGCGAGCGAGGCCGCATCGCCGAGAGGATGCCGATCGGAATCGCGATCAGCAGGCAAAGGATCATCCCGCCGATCACGAGCGAGAGAGTGATGGGCAGCGTGTCCTTGATCTCGTCGGTGACCGCGTCCTGCGAACGAGTCGAGTCGCCGAGGTCGGCGTGCACGACGACGCGGTCGAGGAAGCCGAAGTACTCGCTGACGAACGAGCCGCGGAGGTTGTACGTGGTCTGCAGGTCGGTCCCGAACCCCTGCTGGTTGCGCTGCGCGTTGGTCGAGTCGCCCGGCAGGACGAAGAACATCACGAACGCGATCAGCGTGATCACGAAGAAGAGCATCAGTGCCCACACCAGCCGCCTGAAGATGTAGATCAGCACCGGCCCGTAGAGTTGCCGCTCGCGCGTTTCAGCGCAAGTCGCCGGCCCCCCGCCCGCCGAAGTGCTCCCACCCTGCCACGTCTACGGGCTTGCCCATCAGCCGGATTTCAACGCCTTCGCCCTCGACGCAGCGGCCGATCACGGGAAACTCGAGCGGGTCGGGAGTCGCGGCGAGCAGCTCGTAGTCCTCGCCGAAGCCGAGGTCCTCGACGGTCGCGCCGGGCGCCAATGAGCCCTGCCCCAAGTCGAGCTCGAGCCGGCAGCCCGAGCGGGCGGCGAGGTGGCCCGCATCGACCGCCAGCCCGTCCGAGATGTCGGTCAGCGCATGGGCGACGGCGGCGAGACGGCGGCCTTCCTCGAGCCGAAGCGGCGGCCGGGTGTGACGGCCCTCCCTGAAGGCCGCACCCGCGGCGCCCAGCGGGCCGGTGACGACGACGAGGTCGCCCAGTTGGGCCCCGGCTCGGCCGGGCACGCGTGCCGAGCGGCCGACCGCGGTCACAGCAAGCACGAGCTGTGGCGCGCTGCTCGTGTCCCCGCCGGCGATCGCGACGCCGGGCTCGTTCAGGCCTTCGTAGAGCTCGAGCACGTCCTCGAGCTCGAGCTCGCCCGGCGCGGCGAGCGTGACTAGCAGCGCCTGCGGCTCGGCTCCCGAGGCGGCGAGGTCGCTGAGGTTGACCGCAGCCGCGCGGTAGCCGAGCTCGCGGTAGCTCGTCCAGTCGAGCCGAAAGTGGACGCCCTCGACGAGCGCGTCCTGCGTGACGACGAGGCCGCCGCCGAGCTCGGCTGCGTCGTGCTCGATCCCGCGGGCGAGGCCACGCCGTTCCAGCTCGGCCAGCAGCCCGGTCTCGCCGAGCTCAGAGAGCCGCATCGACCGCCGCCCGCAGCTCCCGTGCTTCGGCCGCGGCCCGGATCACGGCCACGCCGGCCGCGCCCGCGCGAACACAGTCGCCCGCGTTGGAGGCGTCGACGCCGCCGATCGCCACGACTGGGATCGAGACCGCGCGGCAGATCTCGGTGAGCCCGTCGCGGCCGATCGCCGGTGTCGGCGTCGGGCTTCGAAGGGGTCGGCCAGACGGGACCCGCACCGATGTAGGCGGCGCCCTGCCGCTCCCCGTCGAGCGCTTCGGCGACTGAGGCCGCCGACGTCCCGAGGAACAGCCCGGCCGCGCGCGCTCTCTCGGCGCCTTCGTCTGCGCGCCCGAGGTGGACGCCGTTCGCCCCGAGCCGCAGCGCCGCCTCGACGTCGTCGTTCACCACGAAGAGGGCGTCGAGCTCCGCGAAGCCCTGGCCTGCCTCGACCAGCTCGTCCGTGCTCAGGCCCTTGCGTCGCAGCTGCACGACGGTCGCGCCGCCTTCGACCGCCGCCCGCGCTGCCGCGAGGTCCTCGACGATCGCGTGCAGCCTCACGAAAGCTTGGCGCGCGAGTCGAGCTTCTTCGGGTCGAGGTCGTAGAGCGCGTCGTAGAGCGCGACGTGGAACGAGCCGGGGCCCTTCGCCTTCTTGGCCGCGTCCTCGCCGGCGACGCCGAACGCGACCAGCGCCTCGGTCGCGGCCGCGAGCGGGTCGTCCCCGCGCACGCCGAGGAAGCAGCCCGTGATCGCCGTCGCCATGCAGCCGGTGCCGGTGACCGTGCCGAGCAGCTCGTGCCCGTTGGCGACGGCGTGCACGGTCGAGCCGTCCGAGACGTGGTCGACCAGGCCCGTGACGGCGACGACAGCGCCCAGCTCGCGCGCGGCCTCGCGGGCCAGCTCGGGACCGCCGGCCTCGCCGACCGCCTCGACCCCGCGGATCTGCGCGCTCCGGCCCGCCAGCGTGGCGATCTCGGCCGAGTTGCCGCGGACGACCGCGATCCGCAGCTCGGCGAGCAACCGGCGCGAGGTCTGAGTGCGATAGGTCGTTGCCCCTGCGCCGACCGGGTCAAGCACCACCGGCACGCCGGCGCGATTGGCCGCCCGGCCGGCGAGCAACATCGACTCCACCCAGGCGTCCGAGAGCGTGCCGATGTTGAGCACGAGCGCCGAGGCCGCCCTCGCCATCTCCTCGACCTCCTGCAGCGCGTGCGCCATCACCGGCAGCGCGCCGAGCGCGAGCGTCGCGTTAGCGGTCTCGTTC
The DNA here is from genome assembly GCA_963717725.1 of uncultured Actinomycetes bacterium. Classification (GTDB taxonomy): domain Bacteria; phylum Actinomycetota; class Thermoleophilia; order Gaiellales; family Gaiellaceae; genus AC-32. The sequence continues at coordinate 336,049 of CAVQWS010000025.1, read as the reverse complement.
ATCACCACGTAGTTGGTGATCTGGTGGACGAGCGGCTTGCGCTCACGGATCAGCGCGAGGTCGGCGCCCGCTGTCATGCGTCAGTCTCCTCACGGTCAACGGGTCGACTGGTCGGTTCAGACGGCCGCACGGGCCAAGCCCGTGTGGCCTGATAGAGACGACGCACGCGTCGTCTCACGCGGCGCCTCGCAGCCCGAGCACGTCGACCGGGCCGTCGCCCTCGCCGATCTCGGGCAGCCCCTGCGCAACCGCCCGCGAGGCCGCCTCGGCCGCTCCGCGCGCGGCTTGCTCGAGCGACAGTCCCCGCGCGAGCAGCGCCGCCAGCGTGGCCGAGTGCGTGCAGCCGGCGCCATGGGTCGCGCGCACGTCGAGCCGCTCGACCGGGATCTCGAAGTGTCGCTCGCCGTCGAAGAGATGGTCGACCGGGTCGCCGTGGCCGCCGGTCACGATCGCCGCAGGCGCGCCGAGCTCGACCAGCCGCTCGGCGAGCTCGCGCTTGGGCCCGTCGCCGACGAGCAACCGCGCCTCGACCTCGTTCGGCGTCACCACGGCTGCGAGGGGGAAGAGCCGCGAGACGAGCGCTGCGACGGCGTCCTCCTGCAATAGCCGCGCGCCCGAGCTCGCGATCATCACCGGGTCGACCACGAGCTGCACCGGATGCTCGGCGAGGAAGTCCGCCACCGTCTCGATCACGGTCCGTCGAGAAGAGCATCCCCGTCTTGGCCGCGTCAACCCCGATGTCGTCGAAGACGGCCGCGAGCTGGGCGCGCACGAACTCGGGCGGCAGCTCGTGCACGGCGACCACGCCGACGGTGTTCTGCGCCGTCAGCGCGACGATCGCGCTCGTGCCGAAGCAGCCGGCGGCGGCGAAGGCCTTCAGGTCGGCCTGGATCCCCGCGCCTCCACCCGAGTCGGAGCCCGCGATCGTCAGACATCTCGGAACCAAACTGCACTCCCTTCGCCGGTGCGAACCGGATCAGGTTCGACGGGTGTGATCTCAGCCCGTGAGGGCACCCCGGTCGGGCCAGGCTAGCATCGGCGAGATGGGCGAAGCGCGCTACGACGGCATCGCGGAGTGGTACGACGGCTGGCGCCCGGAGCTGACCACCGACGAGCTGGCCGCGCTGATGCGCCTGCTCGGCACCGGAGACGGGCAGTGCCTGGACGTCGGCTGCGGAACGGGCGTGGCCACGGCGGTCGCGGCCGAGCTCGGCTGGTTGGCTGTCGGCGTCGACGTCTCGACGGAGCTGCTCGCAGTCGCCCGGGAGCGCGGGCTCGAGGTGGTCGAGGGGAGCGCGCACTCGCTGCCGTTCGAGGACGAGTCCTTCGACGCCGCGATCTCGGTGTGGACGCACACCGACGTCGGTGACTTCCGAGCCGCCGTGGCCGAGGTCGCACGCGTTCTCCGCGCCGGTGCGCCGTTCGTCTACATCGGCGGACATCCATGCTTCGTCGGGCCGCATTCAGCCTTCGTGCACGCGCAGGGCACGCCGGCGTTCCATCCCGGCTACCGGCCGAGCAGGCGCTACGACGGCAGCGCGCCCGGGGTCGGCGACCCCGAGGGGCTGCGCGCCCGCATCGACTCGAGACACCTCACGCTGGCGGACTTCATCACGGCCTTCGCGTCTGCCGGTCTGCGGATCGATCTCTTCGAGGAGCTGAGCGAGCGCGACTATCCGTACCTCGTCGCCCTGCGGGCACGGCGATGAGCGTCGCAGCGAGCTGGGCCGGCCTGCTGGAGGGCGAGGAGCTCGCCCATCTCGAGGAAGTGCCGGCGCGAGATGCGATCCTCGCGCCGCTGCCCGAGGCGCTGCACCCGCGCGTGCGCGAGGCGCTGGCCGCGCAAGGCGTGGACGCGCTCTACGCGCACCAGGCCGAGGCCTGGGAGGCGGCCGCGCGCGGCGAGCACTTCGTCGTCACCACCGGCACTGCCTCGGGGAAGACGCTCGCCTTCAACCTGCCCGTTCTGGACGCGCTCGCGCATGAGCCGAAGCAGCGAGCGCTCTACCTCTATCCGACCAAGGCGCTCGCACAGGACCAGCTGCGGGCGCTCGGATCGTTTCGCCTGCCCAAGCTGCGGGCCGCGATCTACGACGGGGACACGGCCGCCGACCGGCGCTGGCAGGTGCGCAAGTGGGCGAACCTGATCCTCTCCAACCCGGACATGCTTCACGTTGGCGTGCTCCCGCACCACGACCGCTGGGGCGACGTGCTCACGAACCTTGCCTACGTGATCGTCGACGAGGCGCACGTCTACCGCGGGGTGTTCGGCTCGCACGTTGCCAACGTGCTGCGGCGGCTGCGGCGGCTCGCGCGCGTCTACGGCGCGGACCCGCAGTTCCTGCTGGCCTCGGCGACGATCGCCAACCCGGGCGAGCTGGCGACGCGGCTGCTCGGTGTCGAGACGACCGTGATCGGCGACGACGCCGCCCCGCGCGCCGAGCGGACGGTCGCGCTCTGGAACCCGCCGCTGACCGACGAGGAGCTGGGGCTGCGAGCCTCGGCGCTCGGCGAAGCCTCGAAGCTGATGGCCGACCTGGTCGAGCGCGGGTTGCGGACGCTCTGCTTCGCCAAGAGCCGGCGGGCGGCCGAGCTGATCCACCGCTTTACTGCCGACCGGCTCGGCGACGACTCGCGGCTCTCGCCCTACCGCGCCGGCTACACGCCACAGCAACGGCGCGAGATCGAGCGGAGGCTGCTCGAGGGCGAGCTGCTCGGCGTCAGCGCGACGAACGCGCTCGAGCTCGGGATCGACGTCGGCCTGCTCGACTGCGTGATCTCGGTCGGCTTCCCCGGCACCGTCGCCTCGCTGCGGCAGCAGTGGGGACGCGCGGGCCGGCGCGGGCACGGGCTGGCGGTGCTCGTCGCCAGTGAGGACGCGCTCGACCAGTACTTCATGCGCGAGCCGCGGGCGCTGCTCGGGAGGCGCGTCGAGGCCGCGATCCTCGACCACGAGAACCCGCGGGTGCTCGACGGCCATGTCCGCGCCGCCGCCTTCGAGGCGCCGCTGGACGACCGCGACCGCGAGGTGCTCGGCGACGCGGCCCTCGAGCGCGCGGCCGTCCTCCCCGAGCTCAAGCACACGAAGGCGGGCTACGTCTGGGCGGGCCGCGACTACCCGGCCGCTCGCGTCTCGCTGCGCTCGACCGGCCCGGAGTCGTTCACGATCGTCGACGGCTCGAGTGGCACGGTGCTCGGGATCGCCGAGCAGGAGCGCGCCTTCACAACCGTGCACGAAGGCGCGATCTACCTCCACCTCGGCGAGAGCTACCGTGTGCGCGCACTCGACCTCGAGAACCGCACGGCCCTCGTCGAGCCGTTCTCGGGCGACTACTACACGCAGGCCAAGACCGAGACGACCACCGCGATCGTCGAGCCCCGGCGCTCCGACCGGCGGCTGGGCGTCGAGCTCACCTTCGGCTCGGTGGTCGTCACCGACCAGGTCGTCGGCTACCAGAAGAAATCGATCCAGACGCAGGAGAGCCTCGAGCTCGTCCCGCTCGAGCTGCCGCAAACCGAGTTCGAGACCGAGGCCGTCTGGTTCCTCCCGGAAGCGTGGATGCTCGAAGGCCTGGAGCAGATGCCGAGGCTGCTCGGGTCGCTGCACGCCGCCGAGCACTCGCTGATCGCCTTGCTGCCGCTCTGGGCGATGTGCGACCGCTGGGACATCGGCGGGCTCTCGACGAACCTGCACTTCCAGACCGGGCGGCCGACGATCTTCGTCTACGACGGCCACTCCGGCGGCGTCGGGATCGCCGAGCGCGGCTTCGACGTCTTCGAGGGCTGGGCCGAGGACACGGCGAAACTGCTGCGCGGCTGCCCGTGCGAGCGTGGGTGCCCGTCGTGCGTGCAGAGCCCGAAGTGCGGCAACCTGAACGAGCCGCTCGACAAGGCCGGCGCGCTCACGCTGCTCGACCGGATGCTCGCCTCGGCGTAGCATTCCGGCATGGCATTCCTCGCAATCCTGGTCTTGCTGTTCAGCTTCGTCTTCCTCGGGATCGGCAGCTCGTCCTCGAACACGACTGACCTGATCAAGCCGGTGGTCAAGTGCTCGAAGCGCCTGCCCGCGAAGGCGCCGTCGAACCAGGAGCCGCGCCGCTGCGGGCCGCCGCCCGCGAATCCCTAGAGCTGCGGGCCGAAGAACCCGGCCGCGGGCGGGCCGGGAACAGACTCGGTCGGAAAGACCTTGGTCCCCGGGTGCAGGTCGAGCAACCGGCCGGAGGCGCACTCGTTCGACTGGTAGTCGGTCGGCATGAACGGCTGCAGCGACAACAGGTAGCTCGCGACCGCGGCTCCTTCCTGGGGCGAGCCGCCGAGCCGCTCCACCGTGAAGGCGACCTCCTGGATCGCGTAACACTGCGCGAGCGCCTCGTCGGACCAGCCGCGCATGTGCATCGACTCGTGCGCGAGCGTGACCAGCGCTTCGGCCAAGTCGTTGGCGTGTTCGGAACAGGCCGTCGCCGCCGGATCGCCGCTGCCGGTGAAACGGTTCCAGTCGAACTCGGCCAGGCATGCGAGCTCCGGCGCCTCGGGCCGGCTGCGGAAGCGGGCGAGCTCCTTGCACATCCCGCGCGTGATGTGGGTGTACGAAGCGGCACGGCCGTTCGGAAACGGCACATCGCCGAGATTTGCGTCCACGTTCACGATCGAGTGCCAGAGGCTCTCGCAGCGGACGTGCACCGGCCGGCCGGCGAGCTCCGAGGCGAGCGCGCTCAGCGCACGCTCGTTGCCGGAGCGCGTGTGCTTCTCGGTCGCCCAGCCGCCGCACACGAGCACGACCAGGATCAGTGGCACAACCGCAAGCCTCATCGCACAGATATCGGCATGACGGGTGTCGATCCCCAGCGTTTCCGTTCGTCGTACTCTCGTAAGCGACCGAACAGGAGGGCGAGATGCAGTACATGCTGCTGATCTACGGCGACCAGGACGGCTGGAAGTCGCGCAGCGAGGAAGAGAACGGCCAGATCATGCAGGCCTACATGCAGTTCACCGAGGAGCTGCAGGGCAGCGGCTCGATGGTGGCGGGCGACGCGCTGCAGCCGACCGAGACCGCGACCACTGTCCGCGTCCGCAACGACGAGACGCTCACCACCGACGGCCCGTTCGCCGAGACGAAGGAGCAGCTCGGCGGCTACTACATCGTCGACGTCGGCTCGATCGACGAGGCGCTGGAGTGGGCGGCCAAGATCCCGGGCTCGCAACACGGCTCCGTCGAGGTGCGGCCGGTGATGGTCTTCGAGGAGGACGGCTCGTCGTAGAAGAGCTCTTCCGCGAAGAATGGGGGCGCACCCTCGCGATCCTCGCCCGCGCGCTCGGCGACGTCGAGCTCGCCGAGGACGCGGTGCAGGAGGCCTTTGCCGCCGCGCTCGAGCGCTGGCCGCGCGAGGGCGCCCCCGCCAACCCGGGCGCGTGGCTGCTGACCACGGCGCGCAACCGGGCGATCGACCGGATCCGGCGCGAGCAGAACCTGCGCCGCAAGACCGAGCTGCTGGCGGCCCTCGAGCCGGCGGAGGAGGTGGACGAGACGCTCCCCGACGAACGGCTCTCGCTGATCTTCGCGTGCTGCCATCCGGCACTCGCGAGCGAGGCGCAGGTGGCGCTGACGCTGCGCACGCTCGGCGGCCTCACGACCGAGGAGATCGCGCGGGCCTTTCTCGTCCCCGAGCCGACGATGGCTCAGCGGCTCGTCCGCGCCAAGAAGAAGATCCGCGCGGCGGGGATCCCGTTCCGCGTCCCGCCCGACCACCTACTGCCGGAGCGGCTGCGCTCGGTGCTCGCGGTGGTCTACCTGATCTTCAACGAGGGCTATGGGCCGCCGCCGCGCGAGGAGCTCTGCGAGGAGGCGATCCGGCTCGGCAAGGTGCTAGCGGTGCTGATGCCCGACGAGCCGGAGGCGCTCGGCCTGCTCGCGCTGATGCTGCTCCACGACGCACGCCGGGCCGCCCGGCTCGACGCGGACGGCGAGCTCGTCCTGCTGGACGACCAGGACCGCTTGCTCTGGGACGCCGCGCGGATCGAGGAGGGCCGGGCCGTGCTCGACCGGGCGCTGCCGCTGCGGCAGCCGGGGCCGTACCAGCTGCAGGCGGCGATCGCCTCGCTCCATCTCGAGCCCGAGGCCGACTGGCCGCAGATCGCCGCGCTCTACGGCCGACTCGCGTCCCTCGCGCCCTCGCCGGTGGTCGAGCTCAACCGCGCTGTCGCGGTCGCCATGGCAGAGGGACCGGAGCAGGGTCTCGAGCTGATCGACGGCATCGACGGGCTGGACGGCTACCGCCACCTGCACTCGGCGCGGGCCGACTTGCTGCGGCGGCTCGGCCGCGGGGACGAGGCGGCCGAGGCCTACGGCCGCGCGCTCTTGCTGGCACCGCAACCCGCCGAGCGCGCCTTCCTGGAGCGGCGTCTGGCCGAAGTACGATCCTCGGCGTGAGCGTCGAGGAGAAGCTCTACGGCTGCCAGTCGATGACGGGCGTGCTCCGCCGCGTGCTCGTCCGCGCCCCTCGCGCCGAGGACCTGCACGGCTGGCAGCGGTGCGGCTGGCGTTCCGAGCCGGACGCGGCCGGGATCGCGCGCGAGCACGAGGCCTTCTGTTCGCTGCTCGCGGACGCCGGCGCGGAGGTCGTGCTCGCCGAGTCGGCGACTCCCGGCAACCCGGACGCGATCTACACCTACGACCCGGCGCTCGTCGCCGACGAGGGCGCGCTCCTGCTCCACCCGGGCAAGAAGTGCCGCCGCGCCGAAGTGAACGCGATGGCGGAGGACTTCGAGCGCGCCGGCGTCCCGGTCGCGGGGCGGCTGAGTGAGGCGGCCTGGGCCGAGGGCGGCGACTGCTGCTGGCTCGACGCGCGCACGCTGCTGGTCGGCTGCGGCTATCGCACGAACGCGGCCGGGATCGCCCGCCTGCGCGAGCTGCTGCCGGAGGTGGAAGTGGTGGCCTTCGACCTTCCGCACTGGCACGGGCGCGACGAGGTGATGCACCTGATGTCGCTGATCAGCCCGCTCGCGCCGGATCTGGCCGTGGTCTACGAGCCCTTGTTGCCGGCGAGGCTCGCGCAGCTGCTCGAGGGCCCGCGATGTCGAGCTCGTGCGGGTTCCGGACGAGGAATTCGACTCGATGGGTTCCAATGTCCTCGCCCTGGCCCCACGCGTAGCACTGGCGGTCGAGGGCAACCCGGTCACGCGCGAGCGGATGGAGCGTGCCGGCGTCGAGGTGCTGACCTACCGCGGCGAGGAGCTCTCGAAGGGCGACGGCGGCCCGACGTGCCTCACGCGCCCGCTGCTGCGCGTCTAGGCCGTCGCACCAGCTCGCCGCCGCAGTTCGGGCACGTTTGCTCCAGCGCCTCGAGGCACTCGCCGCAGAAGGTGCACTCGTGCGAGCAGATGTACGCCTCGCCGTCCGCGGCCAGCGCGGCGCCGCAGCGCTCGCACGACTCGCGCATCTCCAGGCTCACGCAGCGATAGTAGAGGCGTGAGCGAGCGGGAGGCACGGGGCGGGACGGTGATCGTCGGCGGCGGGTTCGCCGGCAGCTATGTGGCGCGGATCCTCGGCAAGCGCGGCGCCACGATCGTCAGCCCGGAGAACTCGATGCTGTTCACGCCGCTGCTGCCCGAAGCGGCCTCGGGGACGCTGGAACCGCGCCACGTGGTCGTGCCGCTACGCGTCATGTGCCCCCACTCGGACGTGCTCCTCGGCAGCGCGACCGAGCTGGACTTCGCCGGCCGCCGCGTCGAGGTCGACACTCTCGAGGGACACGTCACCGTGACCTACCTCGAGCTCGTGATCGCGCTGGGCTCGATCTCGCGGGCACTGCCGATCCCGGGCCTCGCCGAGCACGCGCTGGGCTTCAAGAACCTCGCCGACGCGATCTACCTGCGCAACCACGTCCTGCAGCGGCTCGATGCGGCCGACGCGGCCTCCACCGAGGATCACCGCGAGCGTGAGCTGACCTTCGTCTTCGTCGGCGCCGGCTACGCGGGCGTCGAAGCGCTCGCCGAGCTCTCCGACCTCGTCCGCGACGCGCTGCGCTACTACCCGAGCCTCCAGGACGCGCCGCAGCGCTGGGTGCTCGTGGACGCGGCGCCGAAGATCCTGCCGGAGATCCCGCCCCGTCTCGGCGAGTACGCGGCCGAGCAACTGTCGAAGCGCGGGGTCGAGATCCGCGTCGGCACGACGCTCGAGTCGGTCGAGCGGCACGCGGCGCAGCTCTCGAACGGCGAGCGCTTCGACACGCACACCGTCGTCTGGACGGCCGGCGTCAAGGCCAACCCGATGCTCGCGAGCTTCGGGCTCCCCCTGGACGAGCGCGGCCGGGTGAAGGTGGACGAACAGCTCCGCGTGGAGGGCCATGAGCACGTCTGGGCGCTCGGCGACTGCGCGGCCGTCCCAAACCTCGCCACGCCTGGTGCGGTCGACCCGCCGACCTCGCAGCACGCGCTCCGCCAGGCTCGCCGCCTCGCCAAGAACCTCGCCGGCGAGCAGAAGCCGTACCGCTTCCGCATGCTCGGCCAGGTGGCCACCCTCGGCCGCTACAAGGGCATCGCCGAGGTGCCCGGCTTCCGCTTCACCGGCTTCCTCGGCTGGTTCATCACGCGGACGTACCACCTGTACCAGCTGCCGCTCTTCTCGCGAAGGCTGCGCGTGGTGGCCGACTGGACGACCTCGCTCTTCTTCCGCCGCGACATCGCCGAGCTCTCGATGCTCGGCCATCCCAACCGCCTCGATGCGTGAGGAGCTCGCCCGTTCGTACGAGTTCATGGCCCGCGGGGACATGAGCGGCACCCGCGTCGTCGAGTCGCCGTGCGGACGAGCGGTTTACACCGACGAGCTGCCGCGGCGCCTGGACGGCAACTACCTCTGGGCCGACCGGGGGAACGCGGAGGAGCTCGTCGCCGAGGCCGCCCGGCTCGAGCGGCGGCTGATCTTCGTTCCCGACCCGGAGCTCGGCGACGCTCTCGCGCCCTGGTTCAAAGAGCAGGGCTGGCGGATCGACCGCCATGTGGTGATGGCCCAACTGCGCGAGCCCGAGCGCGAGGCCGACCTCTCGCTCGTGCGGGAGGTCTCTGAGCCCGACCTGCGTGAGGCACGGAAGCAGGTGCTCGCGGGTGAGCCGTGGGCGAGCCCGAAGGTGCTCGAGCAGATCTTCGCGGCGAAGGCCCTGATCGGCAAGCGCGTCACGACCCGCTTCTTCGCGGTCGAGCTCGACGGCGAGGTGGTCAGCTACACCGACCTCTACCTGGACGACGCCGACGCGCAGGTCGAGGACGTCGGCACGCTCCCCGAGCACCGCAACGAAGGCCACGCGAGCGCAGTCGTGCTCGGCGCAATCGCCGAGGCGCGGAGGGCCGGCGCCGGGTTCGTCTTCCTCGTCGCCGACGCGAACGACTGGCCGAAGGTGCTCTACGGCCGGCTCGGCTTCGACGAGGTCGGCCACTACACGAAGTTCTTCGCCCCGGCCGCGAAGTGAGCGCGGCGCTCTCGGTCAACGCGCTCGAGAAGCGCTACGGCTCGACGACCGCGCTCGCCGGGGTCGACCTCGAGGTGAACGAGGGCGAGCTCGTCGGCCTGCTCGGCCCGAACGGGGCGGGCAAGTCGACGCTGGTCAAGATCGCCTGCGGGCTCGTCCGGCCCACCCGCGGCCAGGCCGAGGTCTGCGGCGCGCGTGCAGGCTCGCTCGAGGCGCGGCGGCAGATCGGTTACCTCGCCGAGCTGTTTCGCTTTCCCGGCTGGTACTCGGCGGACGAGCTGCTCGTGCTGCACCAACGGCTCTCCGGCTCGGGCGGTGGCGCGGCCGAGCGAGCGGAGCTGCTCGAGCTGGTCGGCCTGTCCGACGCCCGCGACCGCCGGGTCGAGGCGATGTCGAAGGGCATGCAGCAGCGGCTCGGCATCGCGCAGGCGCTGGTCGGGACACCGAAGCTGCTGCTGCTGGACGAGCCGACGAGCGCACTCGACCCGGTCGGCAGGCGAACCGTGCGCCAACTGCTGGAGCAGCTGCAGAGCCGAGGCACATCGGTCCTGCTCAACTCGCACCTGCTCAGCGAGATCGAGCTCGTCTGCGACCGCGTCGTGATCCTTCTGCGCGGGAAGGTCGTCAGCGAGGGCTCGCCGGCAGAGCTGAGCCGCGGGCGCGGCGTCGAGATCGAGACGGACGAGGGGAGGCAGGTCTACGAGGGCACGCGCGAGGACGTGCCGCGCCTCGTCGCCGAGCTGGTCGCGGCCGGGCGCAAGGTCTACGGCGTCCAGGTCCTGACCTCGACGCTCGAGGACACCTACCTCGAGGCCGTCGGAGGCGAGACCTCGTGACCGCGATCCTGACGATCGCCGGCTACGCGCTCCGCGAGGCGCTCCGGAGGAAGGTGTTCGCGGTCGTGCTGCTCCTGACCGCCGGCTTTCTCTTCCTCTACTGGCTCGCGAACCACTACCTCTTCCGCGACGTCAACAACCTCGGCTCGCCGTCGCCCGCGATCGAGCCCCGGACCTTTGCCGGCGCGTTCATGGTCGGCCTGGCGATGTTCTCGACGCTCTTCCTGGGCGTCGTGCTCGCGATCTTCCTGACACTCGGCGCGGTGCGCGGGGACGCCGAGCGCGGGCTGCTGCAGCCGCTGCTTGTCCGCCCGGTGTCGCGGCCGACGCTATTGCTCGCGCGCTGGCTCGGCGCGATCGCCGTCTCCACGCCGTACGTGATCGCGGTCTACGCAACCGCCGTCGTGATCACCGGCCTCGCCGGCGACTGGTGGCCCGACCACGCCGTCGTTCCGGCGATCGAGCTCGCCGGCGGTGTCGCGATCGTGGCGGCGCTCTCGCTGCTCGGCTCGGTCTTCCTCACCGCGACCGCGAACGGCATCGCGATCTTCATGATCTTCGGCGCCGGCCTCGTCTCCGGGTTGCTCGGCTCGATCGGCCACGCGCTCAACTCGCACCGCCTCGAGCACTGGGCGACGATCATCGCGTGGGTTGCGCCGTTCGAGGCCCTCTACCAGGACGGGCTGCGCGAGATCACCGCCGACACGATCGGCTTGACGGGCTACCTGATCCAGCTCGGGCCGTTCGGCGGCGCGAACACCGGCGGCACGCCAGTCCGCCTCTGGGCCTGCGCCTACCTGTTCATCGTGGGGCTCGTCGCTGCGTTCGCGTTCTCGCGCCGCGACCTCTGATCACCACGCGCTCTTGCGCAGGCTCTTCGCGAACGCGACGCGCTTCTTCTTCTCCTCCGAACGGAGGCGGGCGTCCTGTTTCGCCGCCAGCCGTTGCAGCTCGCGCTGCAGCGCGCGGTAGCTCTGCAGCCGCTCGCGCGGGAGCCTGCCCTCGTCGATCGCCTCCTGGACCGCGCAGCCGGGCTCCTGCATGTGAGCGCAGTCGTTGAAGCGGCAGCCCGCGGCCAGGTCGTCCACGTCCGCGAACGCCTGGTCGATGCCCTCGTCGGCGCCCCAGAGCTGGACCTCGCGCAAGCCGGGCGTGTCCACGAGCAGCGCGCCGCCCGGCAGCCGGATGAGCTGGCGGGCAACGGTCGTGTGACGGCCGGTGCCGTCCTCGGCGAGCTCCTTCGTCGCCTGCGCCTCGTGCCCGAGCAGGCGGTTGGCGAGCGACGACTTGCCGACGCCGGAGGAGCCGAGCAGCGCGACCGTCTTGGCCAGCCCGAGGTACGGCGCGAGCTCGTCAAGCCCCTCGCCCGTGACGTTGCTGACCACGTGCGCGGGCGCGCCAAGCGCGACCTGCTCGGCCTCGAGCAGCATCGCGAGCGGCTCGTCGCAGAGGTCGGCCTTCGTCAGCACGAGCGCCGGCATGGCGCCGCTTTCCCAGGCCAGGGTCAAGTAGCGCTCGATCCGGGTCGTGCTGAAGTCGTCGTCGAGCGCGGTCACGACGAAGACCGTGTCGATGTTCGCCGCAAGCACCTGTGCTTCGGTCGCGGCGAGGTTGACCTTGCGCTCGAACGCCGAGCGCCGCGGGAGCACGGCGTGGATGACCTCGTCGCGAAGCGCGACCCAGTCGCCGACGGCCGGCAGGTCGGCGCCGGAGGACGCGTCGTGACGCAGGCGGCCGGCGACGTGCGCGCGCAGCTCGCCGGCCTCGGTGAGCACGTCGTACTCGCCGCGGTGCTGTGCGGAGACGCGTCCCGCGATGCAGTTGTCGTGTGGCTGGAGCGCGGCCGCGAAGCCGTCGTCCCAGCCGAGGTCTTGCAGGTTCAAGCGAACTCCTTTCAGGAAGGGGTCGAGCCCGGACACGTGCCCGAGGCCTCGCGGGAGCTCGCTACAAAGGTGTGCTGCGGCTAGCCGGGAGCCTCAGGCTCTGCGACCGGAGGGTGCAGTCGACGTCATGTCGCACCTCCTTTGCCGAAAACAGTCGAACTGGCGCAGGGTAGCCGCTAGCGCAGACGGCGTAAAGCGGCCGAGAGCGACTGCTTCGTCGTGAGGACGCCCTCGTAGAGGTCGCCGTGCTCGACCACGCGCCTGCGGACGACCTCCATCGTGAACGCGGACGGGTCGAGCGACTCGTCGACTTCCTCCCAGCGCAGAGGGGTGGAGACGGACGCGCCTTGCTTCGGCCGCACCGAGTAGACCGACGCGATCGTCTTGCCCTCGCCGTTCTGGTTCGCGTCGATCAGGACGCCCTTGCGCTTCGACTTCGACCACTCGGTCGTGACGAGGCCGCGGTGCGTCGAGGCCAGCGCGCCCGCGACGATCTCGGCGAACTGGCGCGTGTCCTCGTAGGTGTGCCGGCGCGAGATCGGGACGAGCACGTGGATCCCGTCGGCGCCGCTCGTCTTCGGGAACGACTCGAGCCCGAGCGTGTCCAGCGTCTCCTTCACGAGCAGCGCCACCTGCACCGTGTCGCTGAAAGCAACACCGGGCGAGGGATCGAGGTCGAAGAGCACGAAGTCGGGCCGGTCGAGCTTGTCCAGTCGCGAGTACCAGGTGTTCAGGTCGATGCAGCCCATGTTCACCATCCACAACAATGCGAGCTCGTCGTTCACGAGCGGCGCCTTGATCTTGCGGCGCTGCCGCGGCTTCTCGCGGGTCGAGACCTCGAGCTCGACCGTCGGGATCCAGTCGGGCATCCCCGCCGGCGCGTCCTTCTGAAAGAAGAACTTCCCCTGCCAGCCGTCGGGGTAGCGCTTCAGCGTGAACGGTCGCTCTCGGATGTGCGGGACGAGCACCGCCGCCACGTCGCGGTAGTAGGCGAGCAGGTCGCCCTTGGTGATCCCCTCCTCCGGCCAGAAAGGCTTGTCCAGGTTCGAGAGCCGCAGCACGCGCTTGCCCTTGCGGATCACGTCGGGGATCGGCTCCGCCGTCTCCAGCCGTACCTCGCTCGCGTCCTTGTCCTCGCGCAGACCAAGGTAGACCGGCGCGCGCAGGCGGCGGTCGTGCGTGAACTCGGCGAAGGAGGCCTCGGCGACGAGCTTCGGCTCGACCCAGACGATGTCGCCCTTGCGGATGCGCGGCATCTTCGGCGGCTTCGGGAAGGGCGAGCTCTTGCGCTCGAGCGGCTTGAGCTTCTTCAGCAGGCGCTCCTGCTCGGCGTCGTCGAAGCCGGTGCCGACGTTGCCGACCCACTCCAGCCCCTCGGGCCCGTTCGTCGCCAGCACGAGCGAGCCGAACGACCACTCGCGCCGACCCTTGCCCTTCGTGTACCCGACGACCACGAACTCCTGTTCGCCGTGCGTCTTGAACTTGAGCCAGTCGCGCGAGCGCTTGCCGGGCAGGTACTTGGAGTCGAGCCGCTTGCCCATGATCCCCTCGAGCCGGCGCTGCTGCGCCGCTTCGTAGAGCGCCTGGCCGTCGGAGAACCCCTCCGAGAACTGGATCGTGCGGTTGCGGCCGTCGAGCAGCTTGCGCAGGAGCTTGCGCCGCTCCGAGAGCGGCAGCTCGATCACCGGCTCGCCGTCCACCTCGAGCAGGTCGAAGACGTAGTAGACGATCGGCGTGCCCGGCTTTCCCTGTTGCATCGCCGAGAAGCTCGGGCGCCCCTCGTCGTCGAGCGCGCAGACCTCGCCGTCGACGACGCAGTCGGGCGTCTTCAGCGCCTTGGCCAACTCCTTCGCGACGTTGGCGAAGCGCTCGGTGTAGTCCTGGTCCTTGCGCGTGCGCAGCTCGGCCTCTCCGCCGGCGACGCGGGCCACGATCCGGTAGCCGTCCCACTTGATCTCGAACTCCCAGCCCTCGCCTTTCGGGATCTGCTTCGGGTCGGAGAGCGTGGCCAGCATCGCCGCGTACTTGCGCTTCGGGCCGGCCGGGGCAGCGCCGTCGTCCTGCTTGCGGAGGAGGAGCCAGTTCTGCTCCTTGCCGTCGAGGTGGGCGGGGACGAGCGTCCAGAGCCCTTCGAGCTTCTTGCCGTGCAGGCGGACGGTCAGCCCGCCGTCGCGCTTCTCCTCGACCAGCTCGTAGGTGCCGGAGTCCCAGATCTCGACCGTGCCCGCGCCGTACTGGCCCTTCGGAATCTCGCCCTCGAAGCTGCCGTAGTCGAGCGGGTGGTCCTCCACGTGAACGGCGAGGTGGCGCTCGCCGACCTCGAGCGGGATGCCCTTCGGCACGGCCCAGCTCGCGAGCGCGCCGTCGCGCTCGAGGCGGAAGTCGTAGTGGAGCCTCCGTGCGTCGTGGCGCTGGACGACGAAGATCGGCTGCTTGCCCTTGCGCTTGCCGGTGAACGGCTCGGGCGTCTTCTTGCGGTCGCGCTTCCGCTCGTATTGGCGCAGGCTCACGAAGCCTTTTTAGCGCGTTTGCGACCTCCGGACTTCTTCTGCGTTCGCTCGACCGACTCGCGCAGCGCCGCCATCAGGTCGACGACCTCGCCTTCCGTGTCCTCTCGCGGTTCTGGCAACGGCTCACCCTCGGCCTTCGCCTTCAGGAGCTCGAGCAACTCCTTGCGGTAGGTGTCGTCGTACTTGGCCGGGTCGAACTTGGCGCTCAGGTTCTCGACCAGCGACTTCGCCATCTCGACCTCAGGCTTGCGCAACTGCCCGCCGCCGTCCACCTTCTCGGGCTCCCGTACCTCGTCGGCGTAGTACATCGTCTCGAGCACGAGCACCCGGTTCGACGGCCGCACCGCCGCAAGGTGCTGCTTGTTGCGGATCACGATCTTGGCGATCGCGACCTTGCCGGTCTCGTCGAGCGCCCGCACCAGCAGGCGGTAGGGCTTCTCGGCGCCGTCCTGTGGAAGCAGGTAGTAGGCCTTGCGGAAGTAGATCGGGTCGATCTCGTCCAGGTCGACGAAGTCGCAGATGTCGATCGTCTTCGTCAGCTCCACGTCGAGCCGGTCGAGGTCCTCGTCCTCGAGCGGGACGAAGCGGCCCTTCTCGACCTCGAAGCCGCGAACGACGTCGTTGTTGTCCACGTGCTCGCCGGTGTCCCGCCGGACCTTGTCGTAGCCGATCGGCTGCAGATCGTGCTTGTCGAGGAAATGGAAGCGGAGCTCCTTCGACTCGGTCGCGCCGACCAGGCGCACCGGCACGCTGACGAGCCCGAAGGAAAGCGTCCCCGACCAGAGCGAGCGGGCCATGATGGCACGCTACCCGGCTCGCCAGGTTTGCATCCTCGCCGGCCGGTAAATACATTCCACAACTCGGGGTCGTACTTCTTACAAAGCTTCTCCACCCAACGGGGGGTTACGGTCGGGGCCGGCTACAAGCCGGCCTCGACATGTGTACGGCCAGGGGATAAGCCTGTGGAAGATGTGGAAAAGGGCCGCTCAGCCCGCGGTTTCTAGCGGGTTGCGGGCACCTGGCCGATTGTGCGGAATCGCACACGCCGCTGGCGCCGCAAGTCGTCGCCGGACTGGCCATCGAGCAGTTCCAGCGACTCGGCCAACGCGTCGCCGAGCAGCCGCGCGGCCTCGTCGGCGTTCGTGTGTGCGCCCTCGGCGGGCTCCGGCACGATCGCGTCGATCACGCCGAGCTCGAGGCAGTGCGCCGCGTCCGGCTTGAACGCCGCGGCCGCCTTGCGCGCTTCGCCGGCGTCCCGCCAGAGGATGGCCGCGCAGCCCTCCGGGGAGATCACTGTGTAGATCGCGTTCTCCTGCATCAACACGCGGTCGGCGAGCGCCGTGGCGATCGCGCCGCCGGAGCCCCCCTCGCCGATCACGCACGCAACGACCGGAACGTGCAGCCGCGCGAGCTCGGCCTGCGAGCGCGCGATCGCGCCGCCCTGGCCGTGCTGCTCGGCGGTCACGCCGGGGTAGGCGCCCGGGATGTCGACGAGGCTGAGGATCGGGAAGCCGTGCCGCTCGGCGAGCTCCATCGCGCGCATCGCCTTCCCGTAGCCCTCCGGATAGGCCATGCCGAAGTTGCGGCGCGTACGCTCCTTCACGTCGCGGCCCTTCTGGTTGCCGAGCAGCACGATCGTGCGGCCGCGGAAGCGCCCTAGGCCCGCCACGAGCGCGGCGTCGTCGCCGTGATGATGGTCGCCGTGGAGCTCGAACCAGTCGTCGAGCAGGCGCTCCACGTAGTCGAGCGTGTACGGCCGATCCGGATGGCGCGCGAGCTCGACCGAGTGCCAGATCTCCTCGCTGCTCGGCTCGGCGACGATCCGGTCGAGCTGCTTCTGCAGCCGCTCCAGCTCACCCGAGAGCTTGGCCCCGCGCAGGAGCGGCAGGCTCCTTAGGCGCGAGAGCTGCTCGCGCAGCCGCAGCTCGGCTTCACCGGCCATCGGCGAACAGCCTCAAGAGGCGCGCGACGGTGCCGCGCAGCTCGGGTCGGGGGACGATCGCGTCGACGTGGCCGTGGCGGTAGTTGGACTCCGCCAGGCCGAAGTCCTCTGGCAGCTTCTCGCGCGTCGTCTGCTGGACGACTCGCGGGCCGGTGAACGAGAGCAGCGCGCCCGGCTCGGCCACGAGCACATCGCCGAGGCTGGCGAAGCTGGCGAGCACGCCAGCGGTCGTCGGGTGCGCCATCACGCTGATCAGCGTTCCGCCCGCGTCGTGCAGGTCCTCGACGGCGCAGACGGTCTTCGGCAGCTGCATCAGCGAGAGGATCCCCTCCTGCATGCGCGCGCCGCCGGTGGTCGTGACCGAGACGAGCGGGACGCCGCGCTCGGCCGCGCCCTCGCAGGCACGCGTGAACTTCTCGCCGACGACGCGGCCCATCGAGCCGCCCATGAAGCCGAACTCCATCACCGCCAGCTGGCACGGCTGCTGCTCGATCGCGGCCCGGCCGATCACCATCGCCTCGCCCAGGCCGGTCGAGAGCTCGGCCTCCGAGAGTCGCTCGGTGTAGGGCCGCAGGTCGAAGAACTCGAGCGGGTCGTCGGAGCGCAGCTCGGCCGCCTCCTCGACGAAGCTGTCCTCGTCGGTCAGCTGCACAATGCGGTCGCGCGCGTGCACCGGGAAGTGGTGGCCGCACTGGGTGCAGACGTAGAGCGACGCCTCGAGCTCGTCGTCGCGGTAGTGCGAGCCGCACTTGGGGCAGGTGTTCGGGTGCGGCTTGCCACCGTCTTCGGCGGGCGCATGGCGGTGCTCGATGGAGACGTCGATCCGTTCTGACACGAACTTGCGAGTTTAGACCCGACGCCTCGGCCGGGAGTTACAGCCCCAGGGCGAGCGCCAGCCGCGTGAGCGGCTCCACGTTCGCCGGCTCGGCCGCCGAAGCGCTGAAGCCCGCGCCCAGGATCGTGGTCTGCTTGCGGACGCGGCCGAACAGCTGCTCGACCTCGTCCAGCGTGAGGCCGTCGGGCTCGGGCATGAAGGGCTGGATCTCCCCCGGCTCGAGCGCATCGACGTCGAGGGCGACATAGACGCCGGCCGTTCCGTCCAGCGCTTCTTCGAGCTCTTCCACGTCGGTGCGCAGGCCGATCGAGGCGATGTACTCGCGCTCGGGCGGGTCAAGGCTCCGCGCGCCGACCAGGATCGCGTCCTGCGGGTCGACCGCGCCGGATTCGAGGATCACCCGGAACGGCGTCGCCCATAGGTTCCCGGACGGCGAGCTCTCGATCGTGTTCAGGTCGCCGTGCGCGTCGATCCAGATCAACGCGATTCGGCCGTTGCGCGCAGCGAGCGCCTCGACGGCGCCAATGTGGGAGCAGCAGCAGCCGCCGAGCACGAGCGGGCGCTCCGGCAGGTCGATCGCCACCGCCAGCGTCTGCTCGTCGAGCGTCTCCTCCTCGACGACGGCGGCCTCCGGGAAAGGCAGCGGTAGACGCGCCGCTTCGGCCATCGACTCGCCGCCCTCGCCCCAGGCCTGGGGCACGCGCACCATGCCGGCGCCGTACTCGCGGCCGCAAGAATGACACTCGTAGCCCGGCCCGATCGCGACCGCGGTGAAGGTGCGGCAGTCGGGACAGCGCGCGCGGAGGCGACTCACAAGGTCTTCTCGTAAGTGTCGTCGCGGCGAACCTGGCGCATGCCGACGCGTTCGTAGAGCCGGACGGCGCCGGTTGTGTTCTCGCCGTCCACGCCGAGACCGACCCGAGTCGCGCCGCGCTGCTTGAAGTCACGGAAGGAGTGGAGCAGCAGTGCCGTCGCGAGGCCACGCCTGCGCCAGGCCGGCCGGACGCCGAGCACGTGGATCCAGCCGAACTGCGGGTCGCCGGAGAAGTGCCACGAGTTCAGCGAGATCGCGGCAAGCTCGTCACCGTCGTCGACGAGCCACCAGAGCGAGGGGTCGAAGCGGTGGTTGTCGCTCGTGTGCCGTGCCCAATCGTCGAAGCTCTCGCGACGGAAGTCCCAGTGGTCGACGAAGGAGTCCATGTGCGCTTCGTAGACGCGCTCTTCCTCGCCCTCGCGGACGTTGCGCGGCTCGAGTCCGTCGGGCCAGACCGGCTCGGGCAGGTCGCCGCCGAGCTCGATCTGCATCCGGAACGAGTAGCGGATCGGCCGCCAGCCCGCCGCGCCGTAGGCGCCTCGCAGCACCGGCTCGTCGCCCTGGACGTAGCCGCGCAGCACCCCTTGCTGCGCGTGCGCCTCGGCGGCCTGGACAAGCACGGGCGCGACCTCGGCGTCGAGCGTACGCGCGTCGACGTCGAAGCGACCGCCGTCCTCGCTGCGAACGTCGAGATAGCCGACGAGCTCGCCATCGCCCTCGGCGAGCTGGATCCAGAGCCTTGGCTCCCGGAACCAGCTGCGGATCTCCTCCTCGCTCAGCTCGATCTCGCCGAACGACGCGAGCGCGTGCTCCGCCATCAAGGCGCCAATCGCCGGCGTGTCGTCCTCGCTCGCGTCGCGCAGCCGGACGCTCACGCGACCTCCTCGAGCGTGTCCGCGAGCCGAGACAGGTCTTGCAGCTCGCGCGTCGGCTGCGGCCCAGGTGTCTCGCCGAGACGGTTGATCCAGATCGAGGGCAGTCCGAGCTCGTTCGCCGGCGCGACGTCGTGGAAGAGGCTCGCGGCCACGTGAACGTCCGGCAGGCGGCCGACCCGCTCCTCGAAGGTACGCCAGTGCCCGAGCGCGGGCTTGTACGAGCCGATTTCGGAGGCGACGACCACCTCGTCGAACGGGACGCCGATGCGCTCCCGCGAGGCCCCGATGTAGTCGGGATCGGTGTTCGAGAGGATGGCCAGCTTCCAACCTCGCCCGCGCGCCTGCTCAAGCGCGTCGTGCACCTCCGGGAACGGCTGCCAGTCGGGCAGCGAGCGGGCGAGCGCGTCCTCCTCCTCTTCGGGCGCGCCGAGGCCGCGCATCGCCTCGGTCAGTACCTCCCGGTACGAGCGGGTGCCGTCGGCTTCGAGCATCGGCTCGAGCACGTGGTAGCGGACGAGCAGCGCGTCTGCCCGCTCGTCGCCGAAGACGCGCGCGAGCTGGCCGCGGATGCCGCCGTTCCAGTCGATCAGGGTGCCGTAGCAGTCGAACGTCGCCCACCGGTCGGCCATGGCAGCGAGCTTAGCGAGACGGTGTGCGCAGCTCGTCGAGCGTCGCCGTCGGGACGACGCCCTCCGCCTTGCGGGCGAGCTCCTGGTCGAGCGTGACCAGCGCGTCGCCCTGCAGCTTCGTCAGCGCGAGGTACTCGGCGTCGTAGGTCTGGGCCCACCCGAGCTGCTCGGCGAAGCGCCAGGCGTTGCGCCGCAGCACCGCGTCGCCGAGCAGGCGGATCGGCATCGCCCAGATGCGCTCGAGCCGTTCGAGCGCCACCTCGCTTTCGAGCTCGCCGCGGTGGACGGCCTCGTGCAGCGCCGACAGCGTCTGCGAGCGCAGGAGCGTCGGCGCAAGCAGCTCGTGCTCAGGGGGAACCTCGATCTCCTCGCTCGCCAGGTGGAGGACGGCACTGGAGTCGACGACGAATCTGGCCACCGGGCCGCACGCTACCCGCAGTACCATCGCGGCCGATGCGGATCGGGGTCTCGCTCCTGCTCGTGGTGCTTGCCGTCGGCTGCGGCTCGTCGAGCTCGAAGCCGGAGACGCCGCTCAAAGTCTCGACCTTCGCGCTCAACAGCAAGCTGTTCGGCCGCCCGTTCGACGAGACGCTGGTCACGCCGGCGGGTGGGGGCGACGGCAGAGCGCTGCTCGTCTTCCTGCACGGCTACGGCGGCACGCCGAGCGACACGCTCAGCCCCGCCTTCGTCTCGGCACTGCGCCGGCTGGGCGACCACGCGCCGGTCGTCGTGCTCCCCGAGGGCGACATCGGCTGGTGGCACGACCGCAAGGAGGGGAAGTGGGGTTCGTACGTGCTCGACGAGGTGATCCCCGCGGCCCTCGCCCGTAGCGGCGCGGACAAGGACCGAGTCGCGATCGGCGGGATCTCGATGGGCGGCTTCGGCGCGCTCGACCTCGGACGGCTCCGGAAGTTCTGCGCGGTCGGCGGCCACTCGCCGGCCATCTTCGAGCCCGGTTCCGACGACATCTCCTTCGGTTTCGACAACGCGGCCGACTTCAAGCGGCACGACCTGATCGGGATCGCGCGGAAGCGGTCGCCCTACGACGCGCCGGTCTGGATCGACATCGGCGACAAGGACCAGCTCCGCCCGGCGGCGTCGCACCTCGCCCGCGAGCTACGAGCCCGCGGCGCAGACATCAGCTTCCACGTCTGGCCGGGCAATCACGACGGCACCTACTGGGACCAGCACTTCGGCGACTACCTGCGCTTCTACGCCGACGCCTGCGACTAGCGCTCCCGCGAGCGATCATGCACTCGTGCAGCGCAAGACAGTCACCGTTCTGTTCTGCGACCTCACCGGCTCGACCGAGCTCGGCGAATCGGTCGATCCGGAGGCGCTACGCGAGCTGCTCGCGCACTACTTCGAGCGGATGAAAGCGATCGTCGAGCGGCACGGTGGAACGGTGGAGAAGTTCATCGGCGACGCCGTGATGGCGGTCTTCGGTGTGCCGACCGCGCACGAGGACGACGCGCTGCGAGCGGTGCGCGCGGCCGCAGAGATGCGAGACGCGGTGGTGGAGCTCGAACTCCAGGCGCGTATCGGCGTCAACACCGGCACGGTCGTCATCGGTACCGAGGAGCGCCTGGCGACCGGCGACGCCGTCAACGTTGCCGCGCGGCTCGAGCAGGCGGCGGAGCCGGGAGACGTGCTGCTCGGCGAGCCCACACTGGAGCTCGTCCGCGAGGCCGTCGAAGCCGAGCCGATCGCGCCGCTCGAGCTCAAAGGGAAGGCCGAGCCCGTTCCGGCGCAGCGGCTCCTCCGGATCCTCGGCGCACCCGAGCGCAGCCACGAGACGCCCTTCGTCGGGCGCGAGCGGGAGCTTGCGCTGGTGCGCGAGGCATGGGAGCGGGCGCTGGGCGAACGGCGGTGCGAGCTCGTGACGATCGTCGGAGATGCAGGCGTGGGCAAATCGCGCCTCGTCGCAGAGGCCCTTGCCCGAATCGAAGCAACGACCGTCCGCGGCCGCTGCCTTCCCTACGGCGAGGGAATCACCTACTGGCCCGTGGTCGAGGTGTTGAAGCAACTCGACACGCTGCCCCCGGACCCCGAAGCCGCCTCGGCGATCCGCTCCCTTCTGGGAGCGGCCGACACGAGCGTTTCGGCGGAGGAGATCGCATGGGCCTTCCGCAAGACGCTCGAGCACGCGGCGGCGCAGCGGGCGCTGGTCGTGCTCTTCGACGACGTCCACTCGGGCGAGGAAACTTTCCTCGACCTGGTCGAGCACGTCGCGCTTCTCTCCTCAGGCTCGCCGATTCTGCTGGTTTGCATGTCGCGTCCCGAGCTGATCGAGCGACGCGCCGCATGGCCGGTGCAGCTCCGGTTGGAGCCGCTGACGGCGGAGGACGTCGAGT
The DNA here is from genome assembly GCA_963717725.1 of uncultured Actinomycetes bacterium. Classification (GTDB taxonomy): domain Bacteria; phylum Actinomycetota; class Thermoleophilia; order Gaiellales; family Gaiellaceae; genus AC-32. The sequence continues at coordinate 313,910 of CAVQWS010000025.1, read as the reverse complement.
CACTGATACCCCCTCGCATCGGCGAGGCGGTGCGTGGGCAGATCTCGCGGGCCGCGGGAGGGAACCCGCTGTTCGTGGGCGAGATGCTGGCGATGGCCGGCGAAGACGGCGGCGAGGTGGTCGTCCCGCCGACGCTCCAGGCACTGCTCGCCGCGCGCCTCGACCAACTCGACGATGCGGAGCGAGCCGTGCTCGAGTGCGGCGCGGTTGAGGGAGAGGTCTTTCACCGCGGCGCCATCCAGGCACTGTCACCCGGCGAGGGGGCGGTGACGCCGCGCCTCGCCGCGCTTACCCGCAAGCAGCTGATCGCGCCGGACAAAGCACAGATCCCCGGCGAAGACGGCTTCCGCTTCCGCCATCTCCTGATCCGGGACGCCGCTTACGACGCTCTGCCGAAGGCCGCGCGAGCAGACTTGCACACGCGCTTTGCCGACTGGCTCGAGGGTCACGGGACCGCCGTCGTCGAGCTGGACGAGCTCCTCGGCTACCACCTCGAGCAGGCCGTCCGGTACCGCAGCGAGCTGGGCCTGGAGGACGTCGAGCTCGCGGCGGCGGCGCAAGCGCGCCTGGCAACCGCCGGTCGGCGGGCGCTCAACCGGCTTGACTTCGGCAGCGCCGCGAACCTCCTCCACCGTGCTGCCGAGCTGGCGCCCGCGGCGGAGGTCGACCTCGCCCTCGAAACCGATCTCATCGACGCGCTCACGGGCACCAAGATCGACGAGGCCGTCATCCGCGCGCGCTCCGTCTCGGAACGCTCGGCCGCCGCTGGCGACCGCGTAGGCGAGCTGTGCGGCCGAATTCACGAGGCCGTTTTACGCGTCTCCGTCAAGCCTGCAGGCGCCGCCGATGCGTTGGAGGCGCTCGTCGTCGAGGCGCTGCCGGTATTCGAAGCCGCCGGCGACGAGCTCGCGCTCCGTATTGCCTACCGCGCCCTTGGCAGCGTGGCCAACATGCGGGCGCACATGGACCGGATGGCCGGCGCGTACGAGCAAGCAGCGGCCTACTCAGCACCCGCGGGCGGGACGGCGCTCGTCGGCTACCAGGGCCATGCGCGCTTCCATGGCTCGACGCCGGTCACCGAGCTCCTCGCCTGGCTGGACGAGCAGGATCCACAGGAGCAGCGGACCTACTGGCTGCGGACGTTCCGCATGACCTCGCTAGCGATGCTCGGGCGGTTCGACGGGGCGCGGGTGCTCCTCGACGAGCTCCGCGCAGAGCTCATCGAACGCGGCGCGCGGACGGTGCTCGCAGCCGTCGAGGGCTACGCCATGTACATCGAGCTGCTCGCGGGCGATCTTGCGGCCGCTGTCGCGGCGGGAGAGACCGGCTGTCGGATCGACGAGGAGCTCGGCCAGTCTTCGGAGCTCTCCACGATCGCGGGCAGCCTGGCGCGCGTCTACTGCGCGGTGGGACAGCTCGAAGAGGCCGAGCGTTGGGCGTCGCGCGCAGCCGAGCTCGGCTCGAGCGACGACGCGTCTACGCAGATGCTCTGGCGTGACGCTCAGGCGCTGGTCGAGGCACATCGCGGACAGCACGCCACGGCCGAGCTGCTCGCGCGAGAGGCAGTGCAGATCGGCGAGCACACCGAGGCGCTGAACGCCCAGGCCGAGACGCACGCCGACCTGGGAGAGGTCCTGGCGCTCGCAGGCCGGCACAAGCCAGCCGCCGAGGCCCTTGAAGAGGCGCTGGCCCGCTATGAAGCCAAGGAGAACCTCGTGATGGCCGGCCGGGTGCGCGAGCGCCTGGGGACGCTTCGAGAGGGGGGCTAGTCCTCGAAGCGGCGGAAGACGACGGTCGCGTTGTGCCCGCCGAAGCCGAACGAGTTCGAGACCGACGTGCGCACGTCCGCCTCGCGGGACTCGTTCGGGATGTAGTCGAGGTCACACTCGGGGTCCGGGTCCTCGTAGTTGATCGTCGGCGGCAGCACGCCACGTTCTACGGCCAGGATCGAGAACATCGCCTCGACCGCGCCCGCCGCGCCGAGGCAGTGACCGGTCGCGCCCTTGGTCGAGGAGACCGGCGTGTTGCGTGCATTCTCCTCGCCGAGCGCGAGCTTGATCACGCGCGTCTCGGCCGCGTCGCCGAGCGGCGTCGAGGTGCCGTGTGCGTTGATGTAGTCGATCTCGTCCGGCTCGACCGAGGCGTCGCGAAAGGCCATCGTCATCGCACGCGCTGGGTTCACGCCGGAAGGGTCGGGCTCGGTGATGTGCCGCGCGTCCGAGGAGACGCCGTATCCCAACAGCTCGGCGTAGATCTTCGCCCCGCGCGCCTTCGCGTGCTCGAGCTCCTCGAGCACGACCACCGCGCCCGCCTCGCCCATCACGAAGCCATCGCGGCCGGAGTCGAACGGTCTGCTCGCGCCCTCGGGGTCGTCGTTGCGCCGCGAGAGCGCACGCATCGCACTGAAGCCGGCGATTCCGACCTCGGTCACGGGCGCCTCGGTGCCGCCGCAGAGCATCACGTCGGCGCGGCCGAGCCGGATCGCGTCGAGGCCGTCACCGATCGCCATGTTCGACGCGGCACAGGCCGTGCACTGCGAGCTGAGCGGGCCCTGCGTGCCGAGCTGCATCGAGACCCAGGCCGCGCCCATGTTCGGGATGATCTCGGGAATCGAAAACGGGTTGACCCGGTCGGGGCCGCGCTCGAGCAGCTCGCTGTGACAGTCCTGGAAGGCCTTCAGGCCGCCGATCCCGGTCGCGATCGCCGCGCCCACGCGGTCGGACTCGGACTCGATCGAGATCCCGGAGTCGGCCTCGGCCTGGCGCGCGGCGGCGACGATCAGGTGCGCGAAGCGGTCCATGCGCCGAGCCTGCTTGAACGGGATGTACGCGGTCGGATCGAAATCCTTCACCTCGCAGGCAAAGTGAACGGCGTAGTCGCTCGAGTCGAACTGCGTGATCTCGCCCGCGCCCGAACGGCCCGCGACGAGGCCGTCCCAGGTGCTCTCGACATCCGCGCCGAGCGGGGTCACCGCGCCGAGGCCGGTGATCACGACCCTGCGCCGTCCGTTGAGGCTGCCGTTGTTCATCATCTACATCCCGAGCCCGCCGTCGACGAGCAGCACTTCGCCCGTGATGAAGGCCGCCTCGTCGGAGCAGAGGAAGCGTACCGCCCCGGCGATGTCCTCCGGCTCTCCGAGACGGCCGAGCGGCGTGTTCGCCAGCATCGCCTGCTGCGCCTCCTCCGGCAGCACGTCCGTCAGGCGCGTGTTCACATAGCCCGGCGCGACGACATTCGCGCGTACGCCGCGGCTGCCGAGCTCGCGGGCCAGTGACTTGGTAAAGCCGATGATCCCGGCCTTGGAGGCACCGTAGTTCGCCTGCCCCCAGTTGCCGTGGACGCCGACGATCGAGGAGACGTTGACGATCGAGCCGGCGCGCTTCTTCATCATTCCGCGGGTCACCGCGCGGCAGGTGTAGAAGACCGAGGAGAGGTTCGTCTCGATCACGTCGCGCCAGTCCTCGTCGGACATCCGTGCCAGCAGGCCGTCGCGGGTGAGGCCCGCGTTGTTGACGAGGATGTCGAGGTCGCCCGCCTCCTCGACCAGGCGCTTCGCCTGCTCCGGGTCGGAGACGTCGGCCTGCACCGCGCGGCCCCCAGCCTCCTTGGCCACGGCTTCCGCCTCGTCGGCGCCGGAGCGGTAGCCGAGCACGACGTCGGCGCCGGCGCGAGCCAGCTCGCGCGCGATCGCGCGCCCGATCCCGCGCGAGCCGCCGGTGACGAGGGCCGTCTTGCCTTCGAGCGAGCAGAAGCCGTCAGGCAGTTTCCAGTGTCTCCCGAAGCTTCTCGAGCGAGGCGAGGTCGCCCACCGGGATCGCCTTCACGCTGCGGTCGATCCTCTTCAGTAAACCGGTCAGGACGTTGCCCGGGCCGACCTCCACGAAGACCTTCACGCCCTGCCGCATCAGCTCCCGCGCGGCCTGCGTGAACTTGACCGGCGCGGTCAGCTGCTCGACGAGCAGCGCGGCCATCTTCTGCGCAGGCTCGATCTTGGCGGTGACCGTTGACATGAACGGCGCGATCGGATCGGAGAACTTGGCGCGGTCGAGTGCCGGGCGCAGGTGCTCGGCGGCGCGGGCGACGAGCGGGCTATGGAACGCGCCCGAGACCCGGAGCTTGACCGTGCGGCGCGCGCCCTCGCGCTCCGCCTCGCTGCAGCACTCGTCCACGGACGGGCTCTGGCCGGAGATCACGATCTGACCGGGGCAGTTGTAGTTGGCCGGCCACACGTTGGCGATGCGGGCGCACAGCGCCTCGACCACCTCGTCGGCGAGACCGAGGATCGCGGCCATCGAGCCGGGGTTCTCGCGCGCCGCCTCGGCCATCGCCAGGCCGCGGGCACGGACGAGCCTGATCGCGTCGTCGTTCGAGAGCGCCTGGGAGGCGGCGAGCGCGGCGAACTCGCCGACCGAGTGGCCGACGACCACATCCGGCTCGAAACCGTTCTCGCGGAGCGCCGCCAGCACGGCCAGGCTCGTGGCGACGAGCGCCGGCTGCTGCACCTCGGTGTGCACGAGCTCCTCCTCCGGGGCCTCGAAGCACAGGCGCACCAGATCGAGGCCCGAGGCCTCGCTCGCGCGTTCGTAGACCTCCATGGCCGCCGGCACGGCGAGGGCGATCTCTCTGCCCATGCCCGCCTCGAGCGACCCCTGGCCCGGGAAGCAAAATGCGATCTTCGGCGTGCTCATCCCTCTCCTCCTGCCGTCCATTCGATCAAACCCGAGCCCCACGTGAGGCCGGCACCCATTCCGGTCATCAATACGAGCTGTCCTGCGCGAAGCCTGCCGTCGGCCTTCGCATCCCCCAGTGCAAGCGGGATCGAGCCCGATGACGTGTTGCCGTAGCGATCGACGTCCACCACTGTCTTCTCCTCAGGAATCCCGAGCTTCTGCCGCGCATGCTCGATGATGCGCACGTTCGCCTGGTGGGGAACGTAGACGTCGACGTCTTCGATACTGCGGCCGCACTCGGTCAGCACGGCCTCCGCAGAGCTGACGAGCACGCGCGTGGCGAACTTGAACACCTCGCGGCCGTTCATGTGCACGAAGTGCTGCCCCTCCTCGACCGACTCGGCGCTCGCGGGCGTGCGCGAGCCGCCGGCCGGCAGGTAGAGCTGCGGCCCGCCCGAGCCGTCGGCGCCGAGCTCGAAGCCGAGGAAGCCGCCGTCGGCGACGCGTTCGAGCACCACCGCGCCCGCGCCGTCGCCGAACAGCACGGCGGTCGAGCGGTCGCTCCAGTCCATGATCTTCGAGAGCACGTCGCCGCCGACGATCAGCGCCTTGTGCGCGAGGCCGCCGGCGAGCATCCCGTAGCCCTGCGCGACCGCGTACATGAAGCCGGTGCAGCCGGCCGAGAGGTCGTACGCGGCGGCCGCGCCCGCGCCGAGCTGGTCGGCCAGGATCGCGGCGGTCGAAGGGAACGCCATGTCGGGCGTGACCGTGGCGACGATGATCAGGTCGATCTCCGAGCCCTCGAGGCCGGCGTCGGCGAGTGCCTCGCGCGCGGCCGGGAGGCAGAGGTCGGAGAGCGCCTGCTCCGGCTCGGCGATGCGGCGCTCGCGGATCCCGGTGCGCTCGCGGATCCACTCGTCGTTCGTGTCCATCATCGTCGAGAGGTCGTCGTTGGTCAGCACGCGATCGGGCACGTACGAGCCGAGCCCGGTGATGGAGATCGCGACGCCGTTTGCCGTGCCGATCACGTCTGCTCCACCGCGAAGGTCAGCGTCCCGCGCGCCGCGAGCTTGTCCCCGACGCGGGCTGTCGCCTTGCCCTTGCCGATCGGCCCGCGCACCGTCTCGAGCCTGCACTCGTAGATCAGCTCGTCCCCCGGTTCGACGATCCGCTTGAAGCGCACGTCGTCGATCCCGGCGAAGAGCGCCAGCCGGCCGCGGTTCTCCTCCTGCGAGAGCACGGCCACGGCGCCGGTCTGCGCCATTCCCTCGACGATCAACACGCCTGGCATCACCGGCCGGCCGGGGAAATGGCCGGCGAGATACCACTCGTCGGCGCGGACGGTCTTACGCGCGACCACGCGCTCGCCGGGCTCGAGCTCGAGCACCTCGTCGATCAGGAGAAACGGCTCCCGGTGAGGCAGGATCGCCTCGATCTGCTCGCGGTCGAGAACGGTCACGCCGCGTGCTCGTCCGTCAGCCGTGCGCGCAGGCCCGCGCGGGCCCGGTGTGCGTAGCACTTCGCTGTCCCGACCGGCATCCCGGAGCAGGCCGAGATCTCCGCGAACGAGAAGCCGAGCGCGTCCTTCAGCACGACCACGCTCGCCTGTTCCTGCGACAGCCCTGCCAGCTCGTGGCGAAGCTCGTGACGCAGCTCCGAGAGCGCGGCCTCGCGTGCCGGATCGGCGTCGGCGGCAACGCGCTCGTCCTCGTGCAGCGGCTCGCAGCGGCGGCCGCGCTGCCGGTCGGCGACGTCGAGGCAGGTGTTGACGACCAGCCGGTGCAGCCAGGTCGCGAACTGCGAGTCGCCGCGGAACTGCTGCAGCCGCACGCAGACCTTGGCCAGAGCCTCCTGAGCCGCGTCGCGGGCATCCTCGGGGTCGGCGAGCACGTGCGCGGCGAGCTTCTCGACCCGCGGGGCATGCCGCTCGACGAGCGTGGCGAGCGCCTTCGCGTCGCCGTCTTTCGCGCGCTTGACCAGGATCGGATCACTGAGCCTCTCGTAGACCAGCGGCCGCTCGGGCCGTGGGTCCTGCCGAATCTGACGGCGCTTGTGCAGAGGAGGTTGCACGGCCGCCGTAGTGTATTTCGCCATGACCGACTCACTGTCGCCGGAGGCCGTCGAGCCGAAGCTGCGCGGCCGCTTCGGCCGCCCTACGAGTACGTCGTCTCGACACCATCGACGCAACTGCTGCTCCCGCCCGAGGCGCCGGAGGGAGCGCTTGTGGCGGCCGACGAGCAGACCGCCGGGCGCGGGCGGCTGGGCCGGCGCTGGCTGGCGCCCGCAGGGACGAGCCTGCTCTGCTCGCTGCAGCTGCGGCCGGCGATCGCGTCGGAGCGGCTGCCCGAGTTGACGGGCGTGGCGGCCCGTGCCTGCGCGGAGGCGGTCGCCGCGCTGACCGGGATCGAGCCCGAGCTGAAGTTCCCGAACGACGTGCTCGTCGGCGGCCGCAAGCTGGCGGGGGTCCTGGCCGAGGCCCGCGAGGAGCGAGTGGTGCTCGGGATCGGCGTCAACGTCAACCTCACCGCCGAGGAGCTGCCGCAGGAGGTCGACCGGCCCGCCACCTCCGTCCTGGTCGAGACCGGCCGCGAACTCGAGCGGGCGGAGCTGCTCGCCGAGCTGCTCGAGCGGCTCGAGCGCCGCTACGACGCGTGGCTCAGCGGCGCGCGCTGACGACGCGGCTCTTGTTGCCGGCCTTGTCGAGCTCGAACGCGGTCAGCCCGCGGACCGTGCCGCGGTGGGGCACACGCACCAGGCCCGCCTTCCTGACGGCCAGCTTCCGCCAGCGCCCGTTCACGGCCACGACCAGGGTTCCCGGCTCGGAAACGCGGACGATCGCCGACGGGAGCGAGACGACCCGAACAGTCGGCGCCCTCCGGTCGATCTGCACCGCGACGCGCTGCATGACCGTCAGCAGCGAGTCGGTCGCGGCGACCTCCACGACGTAGCGGCCGTCCGGGAGCTCGCTCCCGTCCCAGCTCAGCCGCTGCGTGCCCGGGCCGAGGTCGGACTCGAGGAGCGTGGCGGCGACGGCCGGACCGCGCAGGACGCGGACCTCGACATGAGCCGGGTTGACCAACGTGAAGCTCAGCCCGAGTGGCTTCAGCCGCGGCGAGAACGCCGGCGTGCTCGCGGTCGTAGCGGCGAGCGTGCGGTCGACCCAGAAACGGGTCGAGGTCTGCACCTGCTTCGTGCCCGCGACGGCGGTCAGCGTCAGCCGGTACCAGCCGTCCGGAATCGCGTCCGGCACCCAGGTCAGCTCCTGCTTGCCGGCGGCGCGGGTGCCGGCGAAGACCGTCGCGACCGGCCGGTTGAGCGCGTCGGTGACGCTGGCGGTGACGGTCGCCGCCGCCGAGAGCACGTAGGTGACCTTCGCCTCGTCGCCGCGGCCGTCGCCGTTCGGCGAGACGATCGCCGGCGCGAGCTTCAGCTTGTGCAGCGCGAGCGGCACCGGCGCACTGCCGATCGAGCCGGTTGCCGGGCGCATCTGCGCCGCAGTGATCGACCACGCGTAGTGCTGCTCGGCAGCGGCGGTCGCGTCCCAGGTCCAGTCGACCTTTGTCCCGGTGCCGGTCCCGCTCGCCACGGTCGCGCCTGCGTCGTCGCGCACCGTCACCGTCCACGCGACGGCGTTGGAGAGCCGTGCGGTGAAGCGCACCGGCCCGCCGAGCGTACCCACCACAGCCGGCGCGTAGAGCTTCGGCAGTCCCGTCTTCGAGACCTCGGTGCGCAGCGAGGGCACCTGTGCGTAGAGGCTCGTGCCGGGGCAGCTGGTCGGGTAGACGTCGCGGTGAGCCGAGATCGCGTTCAAGGTGATCGCCGTGCCCGCCGCGTAGCGTGGGTTTCCGGCCGAGACGCGCACCACCTTCGAGAGCGGGTCGACGTGGACGAGGTCGAGCCGCCAGGCGATCAGCGAGACGAGCGCCGCCCGCGCGGCCGGCGTGATCGACGTTGAGGTGTAGTCGCCGATCAACGAGATCCCGACCGAGCCGCTGTTGAACCCCTGCGCGTGGGCGCCGACCACCGGCCTCGTGATCCCGCCGTAGCGACCCTCGAAGATCTGGCCGTACTTGTCGACCAAGAAGTTGTAGCCGATGTCGTTCCAGCCGTTGCCCTGCACGTGGTAGAGCTCGATCGCCCGCACGATCGAGGCCGACTGGGACTTCGAATACGAGTTCGACCCGGCCGTGTGGTGGACGATCGCCAGGTGGATCCCGTCCGCGTAGTACGGCGCCGCGCGGCGGATCGACTCGTCGGCATGCCAGTCGGCACGCGTGACGATCGGCGGCGCGCCTGCCAGTTCGGGCCGCTTCCCACCCACCGGTAGCCGCGGGCTGCGAACGAGGAAGGCGCGCACGCGAGAGACCCGGCCGAGAGAGCGGTACTGGATCGCGTTCGAGGCGCCCGTCCACTGCGGCTCGCCCACGCGCCAGCGGTGCGTCACCCGCCACTCGCGGCTGCCGCGATCGGGCAACGCGTCCTCGTCGTTCGAGAGCAGCCAGGTGCTCCAGCGGCCGGCCAAGCTGCGCGTGCGGTACTCGACGCGACCCGCCCCACGCCAGTGCAGGCCGACCAGCTCGAAGTTCCGGGTCGCAAGCGTGCGAACGCCAGCCTGCGGCTGGAGCTCTCGCTGCTGCACGAGCCCGGCCCCGAGGGCGGTACCGGGAAACGCGGCGGCGAGGACGGCTGCGACGGCGAGCGGCTTCTTCATCGAACGGACCCGCTTCGAGAGAAGCAGACACCTTCCTCGCCCGCAAGGAAAACCGCTGCTCGTCGGTAGAATCTTTACAAGCGTGAAGCGGCCCTTCATCCGGGGGTTCCTGGCCTCAGTGGTCGTTGCCCTCGCCGTTCCCGCCCTGGCCTCCGCAGCGCAGCCGCGGGTGCTGGCGATCCACTACGAGCTCGAGGTGAACCCGGTCACCTCCAGCTACCTCGACCACCAGTTGCAGCGCGCGCAGGACGACCACTACGACGCGGCCGTCATCGTGATCGACACGCCGGGCGGCCTCTCCGAGTCGATGCGCAAGATCGTCAAGAAGGAGATCGGCCTCAAGATCCCGGTGATCGTCTACGTCTCGCCGAGTGGCGCCCGCGCCGCCTCGGCCGGCGTCTGGATCACCGAGGCGGCGGACGTCGCCGCGATGGCGCCGGCGACCAACATCGGCTCCTCGACGCCGATCGACTCGAGCGGCCAGAACCTCGGCTCCGACCTGCGGCGGAAGGTGATCAACGACGCCGTCGCCTCGCTCACGAGCCTGATGAAGTTCCACCACCGCAACGCCGAGTGGGCAGCCGACGCGGTGCGCAAGGCGTCCAACCTCGACGAGCAGGAGGCGAAGCAGATGAACGTCGTCGACGTGCTCGCGCCCACCCTGCCCGCGTTGCTGGACAAGATCGACGGCCAGAAGACAGCCGGCAAGCACTACGTCCTGCACACCGCCGGCGCGCAGATCGACGAGGTCGATCCGGGCTTCTTCACCAGCCTGCTGAACACGCTGATCGACCCGAACCTGATCCCACTGCTCTTCCTTGCCGGGATCGCGGGGATCGGCTTCGAGATCTTCCACCCAGGCGTGGTGCTGCCCGGTGCGCTCGGCGCGGTCTCGCTGCTGCTCGCGCTGTTCGGCTTCTCGGTGCTGCCGATCAGCTGGGCCGGCTTCGCCCTGCTGCTCCTCGGTGTCGGGCTGCTGGTGATCGACGCGCACGTGGTCACCCACGGCGCGCTCACCGTGGCCGGGCTGATCAGCCTCGTGGTCGGCACGCTGCTGCTCTTTCACAACGCGCCCTCGCCGTACAACGACGTGAACACGCCGCTGCTCGTCGCCTTCGCGGTCGGCATCGGCCTGATCTGGGTGTTCGCGCTGACGAAGGCCGTACAGGTGCGCCGTAGCCCGGTCCGGGCGGGGCCGCAGACGATGGTCGGCGAGCTCGGCGAGGCCCGGCGCGACGATTTGGTCTTCGTCCAGGGCGAGCTCTGGCGCGCGCGGCCGGCCGGCGGCGAGCCGCTGCGCCCGGGCCAGCGCGTGCGGGTCGCCAGCGTCGGGCCCGAGTTGACGCTCGTCGTCGAGCCCGTCTCCGACTGAGGCGCTGCTTGCGGCGCCTCCTGGAGGGCCGTGCGGGCTTCGCCTGTGCGGCCGATTGACGCACCTTCTTGGAACGACCTCACTCGTCCTAGCGCACCCCGCCCGGGTAGGATCGGGGCCATGGCAGCGGCTCTGATCCTCGTCGCGATCCTGCTGTTCCTCGTCGTGCTCTTCCTGGTCTCGGCGATCAAGGTGGCGCGCGAGTACGAGCGCGGGATCATCTTCCGCCTCGGCCGGCTGCTGGCGGAGCCGAAGGGCCCAGGCCTGTTCCTGCTGATCCCGATCGTCGACCGGATGGTCAAGGTCGACCTGCGCACGATCACGCTGAACATCCCGCCGCAGGAGGTCATCACCAAGGACAACGTCCCGGTGCGCGTCAACGCGGTCGCCTACTTCCGGATCGTCGAGCCGAAGAACGCGATCGTCCAGGTCGAGAACTTCATGGTCGCGACCTCGCAGATCGCGCAGACGACGCTGCGCTCGGTGCTCGGCCAGCACCTGCTCGACGAGCTGCTCTCCGAGCGCGACAAGATCAACTCGATCCTGCAGGAGATCATCGACGAGGCCACCGCGCCCTGGGGCGTGAAGGTCTCGATCGTCGAGGTCAAGGACGTCGAAATTCCGCAGGGCATGCAGCGCGCGATGGCCCGGCAGGCGGAGGCCGAGCGCGAGCGGCGCGCCAAGGTGATCGCGGCCGAGGGCGAGTTCCAGGCCTCCGAGCGGCTGAAGGACGCGGCGCTCGTGATCGAGGACCACCCGATCGGCCTGCAGCTGCGCTACCTGCAGACGCTCGTCGAGCTCGGCTCCTCGCAGTCCACGACGATCGTCTTCCCGGCGCCGATCGACCTGCTGACGCCGTTCCTCGAACGGCTCAAGGGCCCAGACTCCTGAGCGCAGAGCTGCGAGTCGACCCGCTCTCGGGCCGGCTCGTCGCGGTCGCGCCGGGACGGTCGAGCCGCCCGGGCGCCGGTGCTGCAAAGCTCGAACCGGTCACGGAGGAGACGCTCGCCTCGTGCCCGTTCTGCGAGGGCCGCGAGGACCGGACGCCGCCCGAGCTGCTCGCGCTCCCGCGGGACCGCGCGCCGGACACGCCCGGCTGGCGGGTGCGCGTCGTGCCGAACAAGTACCCGGCCTTCGAGCACCAGGAGGTGGTCGTCAACACACCGCAGCACGCGCGCTCGATCGCCGAGCTCGACCTCGAGCAGCTGGAGCTGGTAGCCGAGGCCTGGCGCCTGCGCGCCGAGGCGGCGCGGGAGGAGGGCAAGGTGCTTTTCGCCGGGATCAACGAGGGCCACGCGGCCGGCGCGAGCCTGCAGCACTCGCACTCCCAGCTCGTCTGGCTGGACTCGGAGCCGCCGGTCGCGCACGCCGAGCGCCGGCCGGGCTGCCCGCTCTGCGAGCTGCTCGAGGTCGAGCTCGCCGACGGCTCGCGCGTGGTCGAGCAGCGCGACGGGCTCGTGCTCCTCTGCCCCTACGCCGGCCGCGCGCCGTACGAGTGCCTGGTCGCGCCGCTCGAGCACGAGGCGGACGGCTATGGCCAGCTGCTCGGCGCCGCGCTCGACCTGGCCGCCGAGGTCCTACGCCGGCTCGCCGAGGACACGCCGCGACCGATGAACCTCTGGCTGCACGAGTCGGGCCACTGGCACCTGGAGCTGCTGCCGCGCCTGACCGTCTTCGCATCGCTCGAGCTCGGCGCCGGCTACTACGTCAACACGATCCCGCCCGAGCAGGCAGCGGCCCAGTTGCGCCGCTAGGAAGCTTCGGCGGCGGCGCGGTTCGTCTCGCGGAAGCGCCTAGCGGCCTCAATCGCCGCGCCCAGGTTCAGGCCCTTGTCCTTCGCCTGTTTGATCAGCATCACGGTCTCGAGCGCGTCGATGTCGTAGATACGCTGCTTGTTTCCCTTGGTCGGGATCTGGGCCTTGTTCGTCCAGTAATCGAGCTGCATCTTCGAGATTCCGGCGATCTGGCACACCTGGCCCAGGTAGAGCTCGATCTTGTCGAGGTGCTCGGCCAGGTCGATCGGCTCGAGGAAGTCTGCTGCCTTGTCGTACGCCATCGTCTGCTCCTGCCGTGGTTCTCTTTTGAAAGTTATAGCGACCTGCTTCGAATTATGGAAGAGCTAGGCGCGAACTTACTCGTTCTTACCGTTATCTCCAGCAGGTGCCGACTCGAGCTCCGGCTCGGCTTCCTCTTCCGACTCGGCCACGAGCGCGATGCTGGAGACCTGCTCGTCGCCGCGTAGGCGCATCACGATCACGCCCTGGGTCGAGCGGCCGAGCCGCTTGATCTCGTCGACCGGCATGCGGATCACGGTGCCGCCGTTCGAGATCAGCATCACCTGGTAGCCCTCGCGTACCGGCAGCGCGCCGGCGAGCTGGCCGCGGGCCGCCGTCAGCTGGACGGTCTTGACGCCGAGCCCGCCGCGGCCCTTGACCGGGTAGTCGGCCATGCGGGTTCGCTTGCCGTAGCCCTGGTCGGTGACGACCAGCATGTCGAGCTCGTCGTCGGCGATTCCGGCGGAGATCACCTCGTCGCCCTTGCGCAGGCCCATGCCTTTGACCCCGGAGGTGGCGCGTCCCATCGAGCGCACCTGGTCTTCGTGGAAGCGGATCGCCTGGCCCTTGCGCGAGACGAGGATGATGTCCTCGCCGCCGTTCGAGTGGAGCACGTCCACCAGCGCGTCGTCCTCACGGAGCTTGATCGCGATGATCCCGTCGGCCTTGAGCGGGGTGTTGTACTCCTCGAAGCGCGTCTTCTTGACGATCCCGTTCCGCGTCGCGAGCACGAGGTACTCGGCCTCCTTGAAGTCGCGCGTGGCGATCACGGCCTTGACCTGCTCGCCCTGGGCGAACGGCAGGAGGTTGATGATCGCGCGGCCCTTCGACTGGCGCGTGCCGAGCGGCAGCTCGTGCACCTTCAACCGGTAGATCTTGCCGACCGAGGTGAAGAAGAGCAGGTAGTCGTGCGTCGAGGCGACGAACAGGTGCTCGATGTAGTCCTCGTCCTTCAGGTCCATGCCCATCACGCCGATCCCGCCGCGGCGCTGCTCGCGGTAGGTGGTCACGGGTAGCCGCTTCACGTAGCCGGAGCGCGTGATCGCGATCACCATGTCCTCTTCAGCGATCAGGTCCTCGAGGTCGAGCTCGCCCTCGGCGGCCACGATCTCGGTGCGGCGGTCGTCGCCCTTGCCGTAGACCTGCTTGAGCTCGAGCAGCTCTTCGCGAATCAGGCCGTCGATCTTCGTCTCGTCGCCGAGGATCGTGCGCAGCTCGGAGATCCGCTCCTGCAGGTCGGCGAACTCATCCTCGATCCGCTTGCGCTCGAGGCCGGTCAAGCGCTGGAGCCGCAGGTCGAGGATCGCTTGGGCCTGGATCTCCGAGAGCTCGAAGGTCTCCATCAGGCCGGCACGCGCGGCGTCCGGGTCGGCCGAGGCGCGGATCAGCGAGATGACCGCGTCGAGGTTGTCGAGCGCGGTCAGGTAGCCCTGGAGAACGTGCGCCCGGGCCTCGGCCTTGCGCAGCTCGAACTTCGAGCGGCGGGTGACGACCTCGCGCTGGAAGTCGAGGTAGTGCTGGAGCAGGTCGCGCAACGGGAGCGTCTTGGGGACGCCGTCGACCAGCGCGACCGCGTTGTAGCCGAAGGTCGTCTGCAGCGAGGTGTGCTTGAAGATCTTGTTCTGGACGACCTGCGGGATCGCGTCCCGCTTGAGCTCGATCTGGATCCGCATCCCGGACTTGTCCGACAGGTCCTTGACGTCGTGAACCTCGGGGATGACCTTGTCGTTGACGAGGTCGGCGATCTTCTTGATCACGCCCTCGTCGCCGCCCTTGCGGACGCCGTAGGGCAGCTCGCTGACGATGATCGCGGTGCGGCCGCCGCGCAGCTCCTCGATGTGGGTGCGCGCGCGCTGGACGATCCGCCCCCGTCCCGAGCGGTAGGCCTCCCGGATCCCCTCGCGGCCAAGGACGATCCCGCCGGAGGGGAAGTCGGGGCCCTTGATGTGCTTCGTCAGGCGGTCGACGTCGATCGTCGGCTCGTCGATCATCGCCACCAGCGCGTCCACGACCTCGCCCAGGTTGTGCGGCGGCATGTTGGTCGCCATCCCGACTGCGATCCCGGCGGAGCCGTTCAGGAGCAGGTTCGGCAGGCGCGAGGGCAGAACGGTCGGCTCGCGGCGTGACTCGTCGTAGTTCGGCTTGAAGTCGACGGTGTCCGCGTCGATGTCGCGCAGCATCTCGGTGGCGAGGCGCGCGAGCCGGCACTCGGTGTAGCGCATCGCGGCGGCCGGGTAGCCGTCGATGTTCCCGAAGTTGCCCTGGCCGTCGACCAGCGGATAGCGCATCGAAAACGGCTGCGCCAGCCGCACGAGCGTGTCGTAGATCGACTGGTCGCCGTGCGGGTGGTACGAGCCCATCACGTCGCCGACGACGCGGGCGCACTTGAGGCGAGCGCGGTTCGGCTGCAGGCCGGCCTCGTGCATCGCGTAGAGCACGCGCCGGTGGACCGGCTTCAGCCCGTCGCGCACATCCGGCAGCGCCCGCGCGACGATCACGCTCATCGCGTAGTCGAGGAAGCTCGAGCGCATCTCCTGCTCGAGCTCGCGCGGCTCGATCCGGCCCGGCCCTAGTGGTTCGACAGTCGCCACGTCTTAGACGTCGAGGAAGCGAACGTCCTTCGCGTTCTGCTCGATGAACTCGCGGCGCGGCTCGACCTGGTCGCCCATCAGCATCGAGAAGACCTGGTCGGCGGCGGCAGCGTCGTCGACCTCGACCCGGATCAGCATCCGCCGGGTCGGGTCCATCGTGGTCTGCGCCAGCTCCTCGGGATCCATCTCGCCGAGGCCCTTGAAGCGCCGCACCTGGAGGCCTTCCTTGGCGAGCTCGAGCGCGTGGTCGCGCAGCGTCTCGAAGGTCTCGGCGTGCCGGGTCTTCTTGCCCAGCTCGAGCTCGAAGGGCGGCGCGCCGACGATCTCGACGAGCCGCGCGTAGGTCTTGCGCAGGTTGGCGTACACCGGCGAGGCCAGCAGCTCGGTCGGCACGATGACGTGGACGGCAGCGCTCGTCTCGCGCTCGGTCACCTTGATCCTCGCGCCGTCGGCGTCGCTCTCGACCACCGCCACCTCGTAGCCGTTCGGCTCGAGCGCCGAGAGCGCGGAGTCGATCTCGCCGGCGAGCGCGGCCTCGGTCTCGACCAGCCGGTGCTCGATCACGAAGTTGGCCGGCCCATTGCCGAAGTCGGCGCGCAGGCGCGAGGCCCAGCCCTCGAACTCGTGCAGGGCGCGGCTGAAGCGCTGGTAGCGCGCTTCGGTCAGCTTCTGCTGCTCGCCCGAGCGGTCGGTCACCTCGATGTCCTTGACGCGCTCGCGAACGAGCACTTCCTCGAACTGCGACTCCTTGACCACATACTGCTCGCGTCCGGCGATCTTGACCGCGTAGAGCGGCGGCACGGCGATGTAGACGAAGCCGCCGTCGACGAGCTCCGGCATCTGCCGGTAGAGGAAGGTCAGGATCAGCGTGCGGATGTGCGACCCGTCCACGTCGGCGTCGGTCATCACGATCACGCGGTGGTAGCGCAGCTTCTCGAGATCGAACTCATCGCCGATGCCGGTGCCGATCGCGGTGATCATCGACTGGATCTCCGCATTCGAGAGCACCTTGTTGATGCGGTTCTTCTCGGAGTTGATCACCTTGCCGCGCAGCGGCAGGATCGCCTGGAAGGTGCGGTCGCGCGCGTCGACGGCCGAGCCGCCGGCGGAGTTGCCCTCGACGAGGAACAGCTCGGCCGAGGCCGGGTCGCTGATCTGGCAGTCGGCCAGCTTGCCGGGCAGCGAGCCGCTCTCGAGCGCGCTCTTGCGCCGCGTCAGCTCACGCGCCTTGCGCGCCGCCTGTCGCGCTCGTGCCGCCGAGATCGCCTTGTCGATGATCCGCTTCGCGTCGCTCGGGTTCTCCTCGAAGTACTCGGCCAGCCGCTGGTTGACCGTCTGCTCGACGAGACCGCGCATCCACGCGTTGCCGAGCTTGGTCTTCGTCTGCCCCTCGAACTGCGGGTCTCGCAGCTTGACCGACAGCACCGCGGCCAGGCCCTCGCGGACATCCTCGCCCTCGAGGTTGTCCTCCTTCTCCTTGAGCAGGCCTTTCGCGCGGGCGTAGTCGTTCAGCGTGCGCGTCAGAGCGCCCTTGAAGCCGGACAGGTGCGCGCCCCCCTCGGTGGTGTTGATGTTGTTGGCGAACGAGAAAACCGACTCCTGGTAGGAGTTGTTCCACTGCATCGCCAGCTCGACCTGGCCGTCGCCGTTGTCGCCCTCGAAGTAGACGATCGACTTGTGCACCGGGTCTTTGGCCTTGTTCACGTAGGCGACGAAGTCGCGGATCCCGCCCTCGTAGTGGAACTCGTGCTTCTCCTCGCCCTCGCGCTCGTCGTAGAGGACGATCCGCAGTCCCTTGGTCAGGAACGCGGTCTCGCGCAGGCGCTGAACGAGCGTCTCGGCCGACCACTCGAGCTCGTCGAAGACATCGCCGTCGGGCAGGAAGGTGATCGTCGTGCCGGTGTTCGTGGCGACACCCACCGCCTCGAGCTCCGTCGTCGGCTCGCCGCGGGCGAACTCCTGGCGGTAGATCTTGCCGTCGCGGTGCACCTCGGCGTGCAGCCACTCCGAGAGCGCGTTCACGACCGAGACGCCGACGCCGTGGAGGCCGCCGGAGACCTTGTAGCCCTCGCCGCCGAACTTGCCGCCGGCGTGCAGCTTCGTCAGCACCACGGTCAGGGCGGGCAGGCCCTGCTCGGGCATGACGTCGACCGGGATACCGGAGCCGTTGTCGGAGACCGTGACCGAGTTGTCCGGATGGATGGTCGCTTCGATCGTGTCGGCGCGTCCGGCGAGGGCCTCGTCGACCGAGTTGTCGACCACTTCGTAGACGAGGTGATGGAGGCCTCGAGCGCCCGTCGAGCCGATGTACATGCCCGGCCGCAGCCGGACCGGCTCGAGGCCTTCGAGAACAGTGATGTCTTTACCGGTATAAGAAGCTTCAGCCATTAAAAAAAGCCCTGCAACTCGCGCATTTCCGGGCTGATGTAAGTCTAGCAGGCGAAGCGGCCGTCAGCGGCGCTTGCGAGGCTCATCCGCGCAGCTTTTTCTACCGATTTGCGGAGATCTTCTGACTCGATCGCGGCGGCCCACTCGTGCGCCTCCCGCGCCTGCTCGAGCGTGGGCTCCGGCAAGGGCCGTTTCGCATCCTCCGGCGGCGCGGCGGGGAGCTCCGGCAGGGGCCCCGGTGCGAAGCGCAGGCGGGCCGGCGCGGCCTCCGGTACCGCCTCGCGAAGGCGCCCTGCGATCTCACTCTCGAGGTGCTGCAGCTCGAAGGCCCAGGTCGAGGAGGCGGCGTTCACGTGCAGCGTCCCGTCTCGGGAGAGCCGCGCGGGCCAGGCGTTCGCCGCCACCGTCTCGCCGACAGCGACCGGCCACGCACCGACGAGCTCGGTCATCGATGCCGCGCCGCCGAAACGGCTGAGCTCGCGCTTGACCTGGCCGCCGAGCCGCTCGATCACGCGACCTCGCTCGTGCCGTCTTCGCGCTGGGAGACGTCGAGCGTCTGGGACGGCTCGCCGGGGAGCGCATTGCGGCTCGCGCTCGTGACGAGCGCCTGGCCGGAGGCGCGGACGCGGTCGGCAAGGATCCGGCGGCGCTCAGGGTCGAGCTCCGAGAGGACATCGTCGAGCAGGAGCAGCGGGCGCGTGCCGCGGCGCTCCTCCAGCAGCTCGGCCTCGCCGAGCAGCAACGCGAGCACGGCCAGGCGCTGCTCGCCTTGCGAGCCGAACGTGCGTAGGTCGCGGCCGGCCGAGAGGACGCCGAGGTCGTCGAGGTGCGGCCCGGCGCCGGTCGCGCCACGCTCGAGATCGCGGTCGAGGCGCCGCTCGAGCTCCTCGACGCTCGGTGCGTCGCCCTCGTAGCGCAGCTCGGCCGCGAGCAGTCCCAGCTCGCCGGCCCGCTCGGCGAAGGCGGGCTGCAGCGCGGCCACGGTCTCGTGCCGGCCGGCCACGAGCTTGGCGGCGAGCCTGCTCACCTGCTCGTTCCAGGGAACGAGCGCCTCCCGTGAGGAGACGCCTTGCGCGACCCGCCGCAGCGCCGCGTTTCGCTGCCCGACCGCGGCGCCGTACTCGGCCGAGAGGCCGGCGCGGCTCGGCGCCAGCCGTCCGAGCACGCGGTCGAAGTACGCCCGGCGCGCGGCGGGCCCGCCCTTGACCACCACCAGCCGGTCGGGCGTGAAGACCAGCGTCGTCACCTCGCCCCGCAGCTGCTCGGCCGCGCGCAGTTTCGCCCCGTTCAGCGTTGCCCGCTTGCCGCTGCCGAGCTCCAGCGTCACCTCGAGCTCGAGTGGCACGCCGGCCCGCGAGCCGCGCAGGGCGACGCGTGCCGCGTCCCGGCCGAAGCGCACCAGCTGAGCGTCCGCACGTGTCCGCGGCGAGAACCCCTGCGTCCCGACATGCAGCGACTCGAGCAGGTTGGTCTTGCCGGCGCCGTTCGAACCGGTCACCAGCACGAGGCCGGGCTCGAGCTCCAGGTCCAGCTTCGAGTACGAGCGGTAGTCCCTCAGCGCTACCGAGACGACTATCAGCCGGCCAGACGAATCGGCATGATCAAGTACAGGAAGTCGTCGCCCTCGCCCTGGAGCACGGCTGGGCGTAGCGGGCTGATCAGCTTCAACCGCAGCTGGTCGCCGAGCACCGACTCGATCCCGTCGCGCAGGAACTCGGCGTTGAAGCCGATCTCCAGCGGCTCGCCGCTGAAGGGAACCGGCAGCGACTCCCGGGCCTCGCCTACGTCCTGGGTCTGCGCGGAGACGGTCAGCTCGCCATCGGCGAAGCGCAGCCGTAGCGGCGAGTTGCGCTGGGCCATCACCGAGACGCGGCGGACAACGTCCAGCAGCTCCTCCCTCGGCAGGGCGAGCTCGTAGTCGAAGGCTTCCGGCACGAGCTGCTTGTAGTTCGGGAACTGCCCGTCGATGCGCCGTGTGGTCAGGAGCGCATCGCCCGTCGAGAAGATCACCTGGTTCTCGTGCACCGCCAGCTCGAGCTTCTCGCCCTCCTGGGCGATCCGGGCGAGCTCGCCCAGCGCGCGGGCCGGGACGATCGCCTCGAGCCCCGGCACCGTGCCCTCGACGGCGGTCTCCTTGACCGAGAGCCGGTAGGAGTCCGTCGCGGCCATCACCAGCCGGCCGGGCTCGAAGCGCATCAGGACGCCGGTCAGCACCGGGCGCGACTCGTCACGAGAGGCGGAGCGGCTGACCCGCGCGATCGTGGTCAGCACCGTCTCGCGGTCGACCTCGTGCCGCTCGGCCACCTCGGCTTCGGGCAGCCGCGGAAAGTCCTCGGCGTTGTAGGTGTGCAGCCGGTAGGTCGCCGAGCCGGAGCGAACCTCGACCGCCGCCTCCTCGGGCTTGTGCTCGATCGTCACCTCGGCAGCGGGCAGCAGGCGCGCCAGATCGAGCAGCAGCCGACCCGGCACGACGACCGAACCCTCGGTCGCGTCCTGGACGTCGATCGACGTCCGCAGCGAGAGCTCCATGTCGGTCGCCGCAAGCTCGAGCTTGCCGCCCGCGGTACGCAGCAGGATGCCGGCGAGGATCTGGACGGTCGTCCTCGACGAGACACCGCGCGAGACGATCCCGATTGCTCGGGTCAGCTCGTCCCGAGGACAGGTGACGGTGAGGGTTCCCTGTGCGACCACAGCTTCTGTTTCCATCATTTATGAAATTCCTTTGTCGTAGTCATAGAGAGTGTGGAGTACGGGGATGACGCCTCGTTCCGGCTTCTGGAGCGGGATTGCGCTGTGGGCGGCGAGTGGGGAGGAAACGGGGTTGTCTACAGGGCCACGTACTCCGCCGAGCTGCGTCCACAGATTCACTGCGCCTGCTTGATGCGTTTGGTCAACTCTTGCACCAGGTTGTACACATCCCGGTCTTCGCGGATCATGCGCGCGATTTTGGAGGTCGCGTGGATCACCGTGGTGTGGTCGCGTCCGCCGAACTGCTTGCCGATCTTGGGCAGCGACGAGTCGGTCAGCTCGCGCGAGAGGTACATCGCCACCTGCCGCGGATAGACGATGTTCTGCGAGCGCTTGTCGCCGCAGAGCTCCTCGAGCGAGAGGCTGAAGCGGTCGGAGACGAGCTCCTGGATCCGCTCGATCGTGACCTGTTGCACCTCGCCCTGGGGGAAGACGTCCTTGAGCACGTCCTGCGCCAGGTCCTCGGTCATCGGGCGGCCGGTCAGCGAGGAGAAGGCGACCACGCGTGTGAGCGCGCCCTCGAGCTCGCGGATGTTGGACGAGATCCGGCCGGCGACGAACTCGAGCACCTTCGGGTCGGAGATGTGGATGTCGTCGGTCTTGACCTTCTTGCGCAGGATCGCAATCCGCGTCTCGAGGTCGGGTGGCTGGATGTCGGTGATCAGTCCCCACTCGAACCGTGAGCGCAGCCGCTCCTCGAGCGTCGAGATGTCGCGCGGCGGACGGTCTGAGGAGATCGCGATCTGCCCGCCGGCCTCGTAGATCGTGTTGAACGTGTGGAAGAACTCCTCCTGGATCCGCTCCTTGTGCTCGAAGAACTGGATGTCGTCGATCAGGAGCAGGTCGTAGGCGCGGTAGCGTTGCTTGAACCCCTCGATCCGCTTGTCGCGCAGCGCGTTGATGAAGTCGTTCATGAACGTCTCACTCGTCACGTAGCGCACCGAGAGCTCGCCCTGGTGCTCGCTGACGTATTGCGCGACCGCCTGCAGGAGGTGGGTCTTGCCGAGCCCGGTGCCGCCGTAGATGAAGAGTGGGTTGTAGGCCTGGGCCGGCGCCTCGGCGACGGCCAGCGCTGCCGCGTGCGCGAAGCGGTTCGAGGAGCCGATCACGAACGAGTCGAAGGTGTACTTCGGGTTCCAGCCGACGCCGGCCGACACGGGCAACTGCGCCTCGACGGCCTCGCTTCGCTCCGCGCCCTCGGTCTCGGCGACGGCGAGCTGGATCCGCCGCTCGCGGCCGGTTGCGTCGCCCACGGCAGCGTTGATCAGGCCGATGAAATGGCCTTCGATCCAGTCGCGCGTGAAGTCGTTCGGAACGGCGAGCACGAACTCGTCGTCGTTCAACTCGAGTCCCTTCACGTGGTTGAACCACGTGCGGTACGTCGTGTCGTTAAGGGCGCCTCTGAGCCGACTTGCAACCTCGCTCCACAGGCCTTCCGCAGTCAGCTCAATTGAGGGCTCCACGCCGCCGGACGCACTCCTTGTCGGGGAACTGGCGAGCGGCGAGCATAGCAGCGTGACGGCGGCCTCACAACGCCCCCCGCGGACGAGTTCGAGTGGAAGAAAAAGACGCAATTTGCAGGGAAAATCAAGCCCTCCACACCGCCGTCCACAGGTGTGGACGATGCTGCCGGTCGAGGCGACGCTTGCAGCGGTCCGCCCCGCACTCGCCCCACGATTCACCCCTCGCTTGTGCGTCCTCCAACCTGTGGAGAACCACCTCCCAACGCCTCGCTATACTGGCTCGCGCGCCGCCCGGTAATCGGGCGGTTCTTCTTCCCTCAGTCGACTTATGAAGCGGACCTACCAGCCCAACGTGCGCAGGCGGAAGCGTCGCCACGGCTTCCGTGCCCGGATGTCCACCCGGGCCGGCCGCGTGATCCTCAAGCGGCGCCGCGCAAGGGGCCGCAAGCGCCTCTCGGCCTGACGCCGCTGGGCACGCGCGTGCAACGCCGCCACCGCCTCTCGCGCTCGCGCGACTTCGACGCGGTCTATCGCCATGGCCGCTCGGTCTCGACGCGCTTCCTCGTCCTCCATTGGTTCGCGCGCGAGGACGGTGAGGGGCCTCGGCTCGGGCTCGCGGTGCCGAAGGCCGTTGGCCCGGCGGTCGTGCGCAACAAGATGAAGCGCCGCCTGCGCGAAGCCTTCCGCGCTCGCCTCGCGCAGCTGCCGCAGGACCAGGACTACGTGCTCGTCGTGCGCCCCGGCCTGGCCGAGGCCGTCGACACGCGCGGCTTCGACTGGCTCGGCGAGCGCGTCGACGAGATCCTCGCCAAGGCGGCAGCGTGAGAGTCGCACTTCGCGCGCCGGCCTACCTCGGGCTCGGCCTCGTCTACATGTGGCGCTGCACCTTCGGGCTGCTCTCGCACGGCTCGTGCAAGTACCACCCGACCTGCTCGCAGTACGCTCTCGACGCGCTCCGCGAGTACGGGCTCGTGCGCGGCTCGGTGCTCGCCGGCTGGCGCCTCTTGCGCTGCAACCCGTGGAGCCGCGGCGGGGTCGACTACGCACACCACCAGAGGCTCTTCCGATGATCTTCGCGCACATCCTTACCCCGCTCGAGAACCTCCTGCGGAACGTGCTCGAGTGGCTCGGCCCGCACGGCGCGATCGGGCTGCCGTGGGCGTGGTCGATCGTCGCGCTGACCGTGATCGTGCGGCTGATCCTGGTGCCGCTGACCGTTCGGCAGATCCACTCGATGCAGAACCTGCAGCGCCACGCGCCGCAGATGAAGGAGCTTCAGAAGAAGTACAAGGCCGACAAGAAGCGGCAGCAGGAAGAGTTGATGAAGTTCTACCGCGAGAACAACATCAACCCGGCCTCGTCGTGCCTGCCGCTGCTGGCGCAGTTCCCGGTCTTCATCTCGCTCTACCTGGTGTTGAAACACTTCCCGCACCTGCCGGGCGACAACCTCGAGTGGCTCGGCCTCTGGAACATCACCGACAAGGGCTCGGAGGGCTGGGGGCCGGTGCTGGTCGCGATCTACGCTCTCAGCCAGCTCGCCTCGAGCTACTTCATGAGCGCCACCGCTGAGAAGTCGCAGCGGATCATGCTGCTGGTCCTGCCGATCGTCTTCATCCCGTTCATCATCAACTTCAAGGTCGGGCTCATTCTTTACTGGATGACGACGAACCTGTGGACGGTCGGCCAGGGGCTCGTCACGCGGCGGCTGATGCCGCGGCCGGCGGCGCCCGAGAAGCGCTCCTCGCGCACGCCGCCGAAGGAGGTCGCAACCGCGGTGGTGCCCGAGCCGGCGCCCGCACCTGCGAAGTCCTCACAGCCGCGGAAGGTCAAGCGCAAGAAGGGCGGGGCGCGGCGATGACCGAGACCGAGTCGTTGCAGGTTGAGGTGACCGGCGAGACCGTTGGCGAGGCCAAGTGGGCCGCGCTGCGGGAGCTCGAGAAGCTCCGCCCGGGGATCGACAAGGCCGCGGTTCGCTTCCAGGTCGTCTCCGAGGGCGAGCGCGGGCTGCTCGGGGTCGGCTTCGCGCCGGCGCGGGTGGTCGCCTCGGTCGACGCTGCTCCCGCAGTCGAGGAGGAGCCCTTTGCCCCGCCGGCCGACGAAGGCGAGCAGGCCACCGAGGTGCGCGGCGTCGTCGAGCACATCCTCGACGCGATCGGCGTTCGGGCCCGGATCGAGATCGAGGAGGACGACGAGCGCGTGACCGCGACGGTGGTCGGCCGCGAGCTCGGGCTCGTGATCGGCAAGCACGGCCAGACGATCGACGCGATTCAGTACCTCGCGAACGCGGTCGTCTGGCGCGGCCGCGGCGACGAGCGCAAGGCCGTGATTGTGGACGCCGCCGGCTACCGCGCCCGGCGCGAGGAGGCGCTGGCGGCGATCGCGAACCGCAGCGCCGAGCGGGCGATCGCCTCGGCGCGTTCAGTCGAGCTCGAGCCGATGACGGCCGTCGAGCGCAAGGTCGTGCACGTCTGCCTGAAGGACTACGCGGGCGTGGTCACGCGCAGCGAGGGCACCGAGCCCAACCGCTTCGTCGTGATCGACCCCGTGTGATCGAGCGCTGGCTCGACGAGCTCGTCGCTACGCCCGGGCTAACCTCGGTCTCCGGCGAGGAGGCGCGGCGCGTGCATCTCGACGAGAGCCTGGCGGCGCTCGAGACGGTGCAGCGCTTCGAGGGCCCGATCGTCGACGTCGGCTCCGGCGGCGGGGCGCCGGGGATCCCGCTGGCCGAAGCGCTGCCCGGGCGGGAGGTGACGTTGCTCGAGGCGACGCGGCGCAAGTGCGACTTCCTCGAGCGCTGGCTCACCGAGCTGCCGAACCTGCGGATCGTCTGCGGCCGCGCCGAAGAGCAGCCGCTCGACGCGTGGGGCGTCGCCGTCGCCAAGGCACTCGCGCCACCGCCGGTCGCGGCCGAGTGGTGCCTGCCGCTGGTCGCTCTGGGCGGTGCGGCGGTGCTCTACGTCGGCCCGACGGCGCAGGCCGACCGCGTGGCGCAGGTGGCCGGGTTGCTCGCCGCCAAGCTCGAGCCGGACTCCCCGCCGGGCCTGCTCATCCTACGCAAGCTGGGGCCGACGCCGCCGGGTTTCCCGCGCCGCCCCGGCGTGGCCCGAAAACGTCCGCTCGCGTAGTTAGCGTCTCGGTGTGCCCGGCCGGATCTACGCGCTTGCGAACCAGAAGGGCGGCGTCGGCAAGACGACGACGGCGATCAACCTCGCCGCCTGCCTCGCGGAGGCGGGCGAGAAGACGCTCGTGGTCGACCTTGACCCGCAGGCGAACGCCACTTCAGGGCTCGGCGAGCGCGCGAACGGGAGCTCGTCGCTCGACCTGCTCGACGGGGTTCCGTTGCCGAAGCTGGTCAAGCGGACGCGCTTCGCGCGGCTCGATCTCGTGCCGGCCAAGCAGGAGCTCGCGGGCGTCGCGGTCGAGCTCTCGCGCCGCGGCGACGGGGAGCGCTACCTGGCCGATGCGCTGGCCGGCGCCTCCGAGGAGTACGCCTTCGTCTTCGTCGACAGCCCGCCCTCGCTCGGCCCGCTGACGGTCAACGCGCTTGCGGCCGCCGATCGTGTGCTCGTGCCGGTGCAGGCCGAGTACTACGCTTTGGAGGGGCTCGCGCAGCTGGTCGGCTCGGTCGAGCTCGTGCGCTCGCGGCTCAACCCGAGGCTCGCGCTCGGCGGCGTGATCCTGACGATGGTCGACCGGCGCACGCGTCTCGCCGCCGACGTCAGCGACGAGGTAAGGCGGCACTTCGGCGACCTGGTCTTCCGCACCTCGGTGCCGCGCTCGGTGCGCGTGGCCGAGGCGCCGAGCCACGGACTGCCCGTAACGGCCTACGACCGCGACTCGGCGGGAGCCGACGCGTACTGGAAGGTGGCGATGGAGCTTGTCGGCCGCAACTGAGAAACGACGCGGCCTCGGCCGTGGCCTGGAGCTGCTGGTCGGCGGCCCGGGCGAGCCCGAGCTGGCGCACCTGCCGGTCGAGACGATCCACGCGAACCCGCGCCAGCCACGGAAGCGCTTCGACCACGAGTCGACCTCGGCGCTCGCCGAATCGATCCGCTCGCAGGGTCTCGTCCAGCCGGTCGTCGTACGACCGCGCCCGGCCGGCGGCTTCGAGCTGATCGCGGGCGAGCGCCGCTGGCGGGCGGCGCAGGAGGCCGGGATCCCGACCGTGCCGGCGCTCGTGCGCGAGGCCGACGACCGCGAGACGCTGCTGCTCGGCCTGGTCGAGAACGTCGCGCGCGAAGAGCTCTCGGCGGTCGAGGAGGCGCGGGCCTACGCGCTCCTGCTGGACGAGTTCGAGCTCTCGCTCGGCGACCTGGCCGAGCGCGTCGGCAAGGCCAAGCCAACCGTCTCGAACCGCCTGCGGCTGCTCGAGCTCCCCGACGACGTGCTCAGGCTCGTCGAGCGGGGCGAGCTGACAGAGGGTCACGCGCGCGCGGTGCTCGCTGTCCCCGACCAGGACGGCCGACGCCGGCTGGCGCGCCAGATCGTCAGGCGCGGGATGTCGGTGCGCGCGGCCGAGCGGGCCGCCCGCTGGGCCGGCGCGAAGACGAAACCGCGCAAGGTCGCGAAGGTCGATCCGGCGCTCGCCGAGCGAGCGCGCAAGGCGGCCGAACGTTTGACGGGCTTCCCAGCGCGCATCGTGTCCGGCAGGATCGAGATCGCCTTCGCGGACGAGACCGAGCTGGCAGAGCTCGTCGAGGCGCTCGAACGCGTGGCGTAGGCCGTAACCCACAGCGCCCGCGGGTCGTTGACCCAGTGCGATGCTGCAGACCCTCCGGGACAACCTCGAGTCGTTCGAGGCGATCAACCAGGACGACATGACGCGTGACCTCGTCCTGCGCATGTCGGCGCTCTCGCAGGCCGGCAAGCTCGGTCCCTTCCTGTTCGAGCTCGCCCACGACGCCGAGCTCGACGACCTGACGAAGGGCACCCTGGCCGAGATCGCCGACGATCCGGAGTTCCTGCTGGCGGTCGAGGACTACCTCGTCCGCACCGAGATCGTCCACTAGAACCGGACCGCTCACGGGTGTAGAACGGAACGGTGCCGCCGTTCCCGAAGCCGCGCTTCGACTACACCTACGACCTCGCGCACGAGCTGGGGGCGCTGCGGGACTACCGCAAGCACAAGCCCGGCCGGCAGATCCCGGCGAAGGGCAAGGGCCGCCTGCTGGTGGCGACCTGGAACGTCGCCAACCTCGGCGTCCAGGAAAGGCTCGACAGCGACTACGCGCTGATCGCGGAGGTGGCGAGCTGGTTCGACCTGGTCGCTGTCCAGGAGGTGAACGCCGACCTGCGCGGGATCGAGGCGATCCACTCGCACCTGCCTTCGCGCTACGACCTGCTCTTCTCCGATGCGTCCGGCAACCGCGAGCGCCAGGCCTTCCTCTACGACACCCGCAAGGTCAAGCGGCTCCGTGAGGTAGGCCGCGTCGCGATCCCGCCGAGCCAGCTGCCGAGGATCACCGTTGCCGGTGCCACCACCGCCTTTGCCGGCTTCGACCGTGGCCCCTACCTCGCGAGCTTCGAGGCGGGCGGCTTCCGCTTCGCGCTCTTGAACGTGCACCTCTTCTACGGCTCCGAGGCTCCGGCCGACCTCGACCGCCGCACCCTGGAGACGTTCGCCGTGGCCTGGTGGGCCGACAAGACCCACCGCGACAAGAAGTCCTACGTCGGCGACATCGTCCCACTGGGCGACTTCAACCTCCCCATGGCCGCCCCCGGCGACCGGATCTTCGACGCGCTCGTCGCCCTCGGGCTGACCACGCCGCCGCACAGCTCGCAGATCGGCTCGGCGATCGCCTCCGAGAACCAGTACGACCAGATCGCCTTCTTCCCGGGCACGACGATGGACCGCTTCACCGGCGCGTGCAACGTCTTCGATTTCGACGGTGCCCTGTTCCAGGATCTGTGGGCCCAGCGCACCCCGGCGCAGTTCCGCGCCTACACGCGGTTCCACATCTCCGACCACCGCCCCCTCTGGGCGGAGTTCACTACGGCCTAGATGGGCGATCGTGGATTCGAACCACGGACCTCCGCCTTATCAGAGCGGCGCTCTAACCAACTGAGCTAATCGCCCGCGCGAGCGGGCCAGTGTAGCCGCACTCACATCAGGGATGGTGGGCGCCCGAATCGGCGCCGATGACGTCTCAAGAACTGCGGCCATGAACATCGGTGAAATCGTCCTCTACGAGGGCCGGCAGTACTATCTGCGCGGCCTCGATCCCATGGGTCTGCCCCAGCGGCAGGTCTTTCTCGAGGACGCCTTGACCGGCGAGCCGCGAACCGTTCCCGCCGACGACCTCGAGCTCGAGGCGCCGCCCGATCGCCCGCCTCTACGCGGAGTTTGAGCCGGTACCCTGAGGCTATGACCGGAGCCGGGGACGCCTGATGTACGAGATGGTCATCTACGGCGTGAGCTTCGACCTCGTCGGCAAGCAGCCGATCGTGCTGCTGAAGACGGCCGACGGGAACAAGTTCCTCCCGATCTGGATCGGCCACCCGGAGGCGGCGGCGATCCTGATGAAGCTCCAGGGCGCGAGCACGCCCCGGCCGCTGACCCACGACTTGGTGACCGACATGCTCGGCGAGCTCGGCGCCCAGATCGTTCGCATCACGGTCACCGAGCTGAAGGAGAACACCTTCTACGCGTCGATCACCGTCCAGCAGAACGGCTCGGAGATCGAGATCGACTCGCGCCCGTCCGACGCGATCGCGCTGGCCGTCCGGGCCGAGGCGCCGATCTTCGCCGCGGAGGACGTGATCGAGGAGTCGGCGATCGAGTTCGAGGGCGAGGACGTGAACGAGGAGGAGATCGTCAACGAGTTCAAGCAGTTCCTCGACCACGTCACCCCGGACGAGTTCGCCGAGGCCTCGGAGGAAGAGGACTAGTCCGCGTCTCGCTCGACCTCGCGTTTGGTCAGCGCGAGGATCTCGTCGAACAGCTCCTGCAAGCCGTCGCTCGAGAGCGGCCCGCGGTTGGCGCGCGCGAGGTACTGCAACATCCACTGCTCGCGGTCGGGGTCGACGAACGACATGCCGCGTGACTCCTTGTAGCCCTTCAACCGCGCGACGAGCTTCAGGCGCGCGTTCATCGCGTCGACGATCGCGCGGTCGTTGTCCGAGATCTGCTCCCGGAGCTGGCGGATGAGCGGGTCGTTCTCGGTCACGGTCTCCCCTGCAGCTTGACGTACACGGGCTTGGAGGTGTGCGGGATCGTGATCGCGCGGTACGGATACGTGACGCGCGGCTCGACCGGATCGCCGAGCGCGGGTGCTCGCTCGCGGAGGTAGACGTCGATCTCACGACGGCGCTCGACCACGCGCTCGACCCGCAGCGAGTAGCCGGTGCTCGAGCGCGGGCCGAGTGAGACCACGACCACCTCGCGGCGCGCGAAGTCGACCGGCGGCGGGTTCGGCGCGCGGCCGGGCATCGTCGCCTCGAGCAGGTGAGCGAAAGGCGCGCGCGACCGGTAGACGGCGCTCACCTTGCGCGTGAACTCGACCCGGCCCAGCTGCGCGTTCAGGTCGCGCCAAGCGAGTTCGTGCGCGTCGCCCTGGCCCCACCATTGCGAGTAGACGAGCCAGCCAGCCGCGGCGAGCGCCAGCAGCGCTAGCGCGGCCCGACGGCCGATCGCCGAGGACCACTGTCGCCGATCGGTCATTTCAGACGGATGCGCGGGCAGAGCCCGCGATCCTGAAACGGCATCGCAAGCGACGCCTCTACCAGTAGATGTAGACGTTCGTGCCGTAGCCGATCAGCGAGTAGATGCGCGTTGCGACCCACAGCGGCATGCGCACGCAGCCGTGGCTGGCGGGGTACGGGGGCACGCTGTGGTAGCCGTGGATCGCGAAGGCGCCGACGAAGAAGGACGAGAAGTACATCTCTTTGGCGTTGAAGCCCGGCACCTTGCTGTAGACGCGCCAATGCCCGAGCGGCGTGTTGCCGGTGGCGCCGGTCGAGACCTGCACGATCAGCGCGACCTTGCCGTCGCGGACGAGGAAAAGCACCTGCCGGCCCTTGCTGACCTCGACGTGGGTGCCCGGGTAGCGCGCCTGAGGGATGCTGGCCCGCTGCAGCTCGATCCAGAAGCGAGTGTCCACGAGGCCGGTGCGCGGTAGGTCGTGCAGCTTCTGGAAGGCGAAGACCGCGTCGATGTCGTCCTGGCCGTAGTAGCCGTCGACGCGGCCGAGCGCATAGTGGAGGTCGTGCAGTCGGCGGTCGAGCTCGAAGGCGCTCGGGCCTGCCGAGCCGGGCCCGAGCGACGGGGCGAAGACAATCCGCTCGAGCACCCGCCGGGCAGCGAGGTAGCCGGGAGCCGGTTGCAGCGTTAGCCGCACGCGGAAGGTGCCCGCGGAGCCTGTGGGAAGGCGCAGGCGCAGGCGGCCGTGGAAGGAGCGACCCGCAACGAGCCGGTGCCCGCGCCAGACCTTCACGCTCACGGTGCCCGCCGTGGCCGGCCGCTCGCGGGCGAGCAGCGAGAGCGGCGTTCCGAGCCGCCCCGAGCCGCTGAAGGCGGTGTCGAGCCCCGGCCGCACGGCCAGCGCGACCGCGTTCGAGACGGCTCCCCCATAGCGGACGGTGTAGCGCGCGTCCGGCGTGCCGACGCGGCCGCGGGCGAAGAAGTTCCCGCCGCGGTCGGGGCGCACAGTCGCAATCCGCGTGCCGTTTCGGTAGAGCGCGAGCCGAGCCCCCTTGACCGCGGGGACGAGCTTGCCGTGAAAACGGGCGAGCTGCTGGTAGCGGCCTGCGCCCGGGCCGGCGAGGGTGATCCCGGTCGCGGTGATCGTGACCGTCGCCTCTGAGGTCTCGCCGAGCGGGTTAGTGGCGGTCACGTGGGCGGCGAAGCGGCCGGCCGCGTAGGTGTGTTGGACGACCGGGCCATCCGCGGTGCCGCCGTCGCCGAGCTCCCAGTGGTAAGTCGCCGTGTCGCCGGTGGCGGTCAGCGTCACCGCCAGAGGCGCGGCACCACTCGAGGGCGTCGCCTGGGCCGTCAGGGCAGGCGGTGCCGCGTGCGCTGCGGGAGCAAGCGCCATCGCTGCCAGGAACACCGCTGCACGCCGCACGACGAGAGAAACATAGACGAGCTAGCGGGCGACGGCGACCGCGAGCGCGAAGGCGTTGAAGGACGCGTGCAGCAGCATCCCCGGATAGAGGCTGCCGGTGCGGAGGCGAACGAGCGCGACCGCGACCCCGAACAAGAACAGGGCTGGGAAGCCTTCGACGAGCCCGTGGTCGGCCGCGAAGGCCACCGCTGTGCCGAGCACCGCGACCGCGGCTCCGAACGGTGAGAGCAGCCGGAAGCCGACGCCGCGGAAGGTGAATTCCTCGACGAGCGGCGCGGCGACCACGACCACCGCGGCGTTGAGCGCGAACTGCACCGCCTTGGCCGAGTTCCAATGCGCGGGCTCGAGCCCCTGCTCGCGTGCGCCGTGGAGCAGGTTCTCGAGCAGCGACTCCGCGATCAGCAGCGCGACGAGCACGCCGAGCGTGAAGCCGAGCGCCCGCGGCCAGGATGCAGGTCTGCGCAGCCCCAGCTCGGCCGGCGTCAGCCCGCGCGCGATCAGCAGCACGATCCCGAGCGTCAGGGCGTAGAAGACAAGCCCGCTGAGCGCGGTGTCGTAGCGGTAGAGCGAGTCGGCGGGCGGCTTGCCGGAGGAGAAGCGGCTCGCGTAGTTGAGCGCCGCGAGCGAGCCGACGAGGGCGAGCCAGCCGGCGAGCTTGCCACCTCTCACCGGGGGTGCAGAATTCGTGCGACCTGCACGAGCGCCTCGCCGACCTGGGGCCCGGCGACCGTCGCGTCCTCCGGCAGCACCGCGAAGCGCCCGGAGCGGACGGCCTGCAGACGCTTCACGCCGGCGCGGGCACGCAGCTGTGCGAGCGTCCTCCCGCTGCCCGCCGTGGCGAGGTAGACGCCGGGGTCGAGCTGCATGAGGCGTTTGACCGGGAACGGCCCCTGCTCCGGGCTCGCGCCGGCGACGCTTGTCCCGTGGGCGAGCGCGATCAGGTCGCCGAGGAGGGTGCGGCTGGAGATGGTCGCGAAGCCGCCGGTGTCGACGAACGCGGTCACGAGCGGCGTTCCGGCGACCGCCTTGGCGACGGCCTGGCGCTTTGCTTCGATGCGGGCCGTCAACCGCCGTGCCTGGACCGGCCGGCCGGTGAGCAGGCCGATGTCGCCGATCGCCTGGACGACGTCGCCGACCGAGCCGCCGGGTTCGACGTAAACGGGTGCGTGGGTCGCGCTGCGCGCGCGGGCCAGGTCGAGCGGGTCGGTCTCGGCGGCGGCGACGATCAGGTCCGGCTTGGCGTGGCGGATCGCGTCGACGAGCGGCAGGCCGACGAGCGCGTCGTCCACCGTGGTCGTGCGTCGGTCGAGCCCCAGCGCCTTGAGGATCTCCCGTGGGCCCACGCCGACCGGGACGATCCGCTTCGGCGCGGCCTCGACGACCGTTGCGTCGCCGGTGCCCTGGACGGTGACGGGGTAGCTCTGCACCAGGGCGCCGGTCGGCTCCGAGCGCTCGCCACAGGCGGTCCCCGCCAGGAGGAGCAGCGCGGCGACCGGCACGAGCGCGAGCCTCATGCGACCCACTGCCAGAGCGCCCATTGCGCGACCGAGACTCCGAGCAGCAGCGAGCTGACGGCCACGATCGCCGTGTGTGCCCGCGGCCGGCCGCCCAAAACGGCCAGCGCGAGGAAGAGCGGGAAGATCGTCAGGCCGAAGCGCGGCAGCGAGAGCAGCGGCCAGCGCTCGCTCGGCACGCTCAGCGGGATCGCCAGGCTGAGCGCCGCGAAGAGGCCGTACGCCGCGCCGAAGCGCCGCCAGGCGATCACGGCGAGCACGACGAAGAACACGAGGAAGGCGAGCGCCTCGAGGTTGAGCACGGCCACGCGGATCGGGTCGGAGTCCTGCACCGGTGTCCAGTAGACATGCGTGTGCGAGCCGGACGCCAGCTGCTCGACCCCCGCCCAACCCGCGCGCAGGCCGTCCCAGATCCCGCCGAGCGGCCCCGCCGGCGAGAGGTGGCGGCTCCAGATCCGCTGCGCGTGCAGGAACTGCCATGGGTCGCCCTCGGCCGCCCAGAGGTAGAGCGGGTAGGCCGCGAACAGCAGCGGCGCGACCGCAAGTGAGGCGAGCGCCCGCACGCGCTCGCGTTCCCGCCACGCGAGCAGCGCGAGGGCCGGCAGCAGCGCGGCCGCGGTCGGCCTCGTCAGGAGCGCGAGCCCGGTGACGGCGCCCGCGGCGAGGAAGCGCCGGCGCTCGGCGAGCATGAACGCGGCCAGCGTCAGCAACAGGTAGAGCGACTCGCTGTAGACGGCCTGCAGGAAGAGCGCGAAGGGGAAGACGGCCAGGTAGAGCACT
Source organism: uncultured Actinomycetes bacterium (assembly GCA_963717725.1). Lineage (GTDB taxonomy): Bacteria > Actinomycetota > Thermoleophilia > Gaiellales > Gaiellaceae > AC-32. The sequence continues at coordinate 280,557 of CAVQWS010000025.1, read as the reverse complement.
GCCCGCCGCGCGCCGTCGGCGCCGAGCCGCTCCTCGGCGATCCGGTACAGCAGCAGGAACGACGCGAACGAGGCGGCCAGCGAGATGAGGATCCCGGCGAGCACGTAGTGGCCGAAGAGCACGCGTCCGAGCAGCGCCACCGTCGCCGGGTAGAGCGGGTAGAAGGCGGCCGCAGCACCCTTGGCCGAGCCGTAGCCGTGCTCGGCGATGCGCAGGAACCAGACGCTGTCCCAGCGGGCCCAGACGTCCGTGACCGCGCCGAGGTCGTGCGTCAGCTTCGGGTCGTCCCAGATCGCCGCCCGCGGATGGCGGTTCGGCACGAAGACGAAGAGCGAGAACAGCGCCGCGGCCCAGATCGCCAGGCGCGACCAGAGCCAGATCTCGGGCGCGGGATTCCCCGCGCGCGGCAGCCGCATTTCGCGGCGGGCCGTCCGCTTCGGCAAGCGAACGCGTTGACCGGCGGACACGGCGCGCGATGATATCCGCATGGCCCGGCGCTACTTCACTCCCTCGGAGGCGAACGAGCTGCTCGCGGAGGTCCGGCCGCTGGCCGAGGCGCTGGTCGAGCACCGCCAGGGGATGCGCCTCGCTGCCGAGCGCCGCGCGCGGCTGACCGCCCGCATCGCCGGGAACGGCGGCGATCTCGACCCGCAGGAGCCCGGCGAGCTGGACGAGCAGTTCCAGCGGGAGTCGCACGCGGTCACGCAGGCGGCCGAACAGCTGGAGCGGCTGGGCGTGCTGGTGAAGGACCTCGACACCGGCCTCGTCGACTTCCCCGCGCTCCACGAGGGCGAGGAAGTGCTGCTCTGCTGGCAGCTCGGCGAGGACGAGGTCGCCCACTGGCATGGCGTGGACGAGGGCTTCGCGGGCAGGAAACCCCTCCCTCTCGACTAACCACAGCTAGTGGCGCTAGCAGCGATCTCTTATCACCTCTGGACCCGCCTGATCGTCTTCGGCGTGGTGCTGCTCGTCACGCTGATCGTCGCCTGGCTGGTCGACCGCCGGCTTCAGCGTCGCGACTTGCCGCCCGACACGCTGACGCGCTACCGCGTGCTGCGGCGCAGCATCCTGACGCTGATCGTCTTCGTCGGCGTGCTCTCGGCGCTGCTCGTGATCCCTCAGGTGCGCGCGGTCGCGACCGGAATCCTGGCCTCCTCGGCGGTGATCGGGATCGTCGTCGGCTTCGCCGCCCAGCGCACGATCGGGAACTTCATCGCTGGCCTGCTGATCGCCTTCGCGCAGCCGGTGCGGATCGGCGACTACGTCGAGACCGAAGGCGGCGTCAACGGGGTGGTCGAGGAGATCGGCTTGACCTACACCTTCATCCGCATCGACGACAACGACCGGCTCGTGGTCCCGAACGAGAAGATCGCCTCGGATAGCATCCGCAACTCGTCCATTCGCAGCCGAAAGAAGCTCGCGCACGTGACAGTCCAGGTTCCTCTCGATACCGACCTCGAAGCCGCCCGCACGTTGCTGCGTGAGGCTGCCCAGGACGAGCAAGCGGAGGTTTCCGTGGTCGATCTGGCCGATAAGGCGAGCCTGCAGCTCAGCGTCTGGGCGCCCGACGAGCCGAGCGCCGAGCGGCTCGAGAACGAGCTCCGCCTGCGCGCGCATGAGCGCCTGCGCGAGGCGGGGGTCTTCGCATGACCCCGCCGCCGCCTCCCCCGCCTCGGGGTCGCGGCCGCGGAGGCGACGACGAGCTCGAGCACGTCCTGCGGCGCAGCCGCCGCCGGCGCGACCGCACCAGGGGCAAGCGCAAGCGCCGCACGACGCTGATCTTCGTCACGCTGCTGGTGATCGTCCTGGCCGTGATCGCCTCAGGCGTGGGCGCGGTCGCGAGGTTCCGCTCCGACTGCGACTTGACCGAGCTGAAGGCGGTCCAGATCGGCGAGAACTCGTTCGTCTATGCCGCCAACGGGTCGCTGCTGGGCGCGATCCCTGCCGAGCGCAACCGCACGCCGGTGGCCCTCTGGCGCGTGAGCCCGTGGATGAGCAAGGCGACGGTCTCGATCGAGGACCACCGCTTCTACCAGCACGGCGGGGTCGACTACGAGGGCATCGCCCGCGCCGCTTGGAAGGACCTCAGCGCCGGCCACGTCGTCCAGGGCGGGTCGACGATCACGCAGCAGCTCGTGCGCAACCTCTACATCTCGAAGGAGCGGACGCTGAAGCGCAAGCTGAAGGAGGCCTGCCTCGCGATCCGCCTCTCGCGCGCCCGCTCGAAGGACTGGATCCTCGGCCAGTACATGAACCAGGTCTACTACGGCAACCACGCCTACGGGATCGAAGCCGCGGCGCAGACCTACTTCTCGAAGCACGCGCGCGACCTCAACCTCGCCGAGTCGGCGCTGCTCGCCGGCCTGCCGCAGGCGCCCTCGGTCTACGACCCGCTGCACCGGCCAGGCGCGGCCCGAGACCGGCGCGACCAGGTCTTACGCGCGATGCGCGACTACGGCGACATCAGCGAGGGCCAGTACCGGCACGCCGTCCAGCAGGCGAACCTGAAGCTGAAGCCCGGCAGGCTGTACACGCGCATCCGTGAGCCGTATTTCTTCAGCTATGTCCGCGACAAGCTGATCGACGAATACGGCGCCAACACCGTCCGCTCGGGCGGCCTGCGCGTCTACACGACGATCAATCCGTTCCTGCAGGTGGCCGCGCGCAGGGCGATCACCGACACGCTCTATCTGCGCGACGACCCGGCGGCCGCCGTGGTCTCGATCAACCCGGCGAACGGCGCCATCCGCGCGATGACCGCGGTCACGCCCGGCCGTACCGGCAACCAGTTCAACCTCGTCGCGCAGGCGCGGCGGCAGCCGGGCTCGACGTTCAAGACGTTCGTGCTCGCGGCCGCGATCAACGAGGGCATGAACCCGGACTCGACCTACTACACCTCGGCGCCGTTCCACTACCAGCCCGATCCGTACACGGAGGCCTGGGACGTTCAGACCTACGACCACTCCTATTCGGGCTCGATCTCGGTGCACAGCGCGACGCTCGCCTCCGACAACACCGTCTTCGCGCAGCTGACGCTCGACGTCGGCCCCGACAAGGTCGCCGAGATGGCGCACAAGCTCGGCATCCGCTCGCACCTCGACGTCGTGCCCGCGATGGGCCTCGGCGCCGACGCGATCTCGCCGCTCGAGGAGGCCTCGGCCTACGCGACGCTCGCGGCGGGCGGGATCTACTCGAAGCCGATGGCGATCCGCAAGGTCGTGCTCGCCAACGGCAAGGAGGACACCGACGCCGGCTGGGGCAAGCCGCAGCGGCGGCGCGTGATCAGCGACGGCGTCGCGTACGAGGTGACGAAGATCCTCGAGGACAACGTGCTCGGCGGCACCGGCGTCGGCGCCTACTTCGGCCGCCCCACCGCCGGCAAGACGGGTACGACCGACAACCACGCGGACGCTTGGTTCTCCGGGTACGTGCCGCAGCTCCAGACGACGGTCTGGGTCGGCTACCCGCAGGGCGAGATCCCGATGGAGAACGTGCACGGGATCGCGGTCGCCGGCGGCACCTTCCCGGCGACGATCTGGAAGCTGTTCATGGAGACGGCGATGGGGAACACGCCGGCGCTTAACTGGGCGTCTCCGATCGACCCGGTCGTCTGGCGACCGTTCACACAGGGCCAGTACGGCTCGAGCCTCCGGCCGGCCAGCACCTACTACTACAGCCCCACCACGACCTCGGGCCAGACGACGACCGCAAAGGCACCGCCACCACCACCGCCTCCGCCACCGTCGGGCACCACGCGCACCGTGATCACGACTCCGCCTCCTCCCCCTCCGCCGATAGAGCCGCCGCCGGTCCCGCCGCCGCCACCGCCGCCTCCGCCACCACCCTCGCCGTGAGCTTGACGCGGCCGCTGCGCGCCGCGCTCGTCGCGATCCCGGTCTACCTCGCCGCCTGCGCCGTCCCGGACGGCGGGCTCTTCCGCGCGGCGCGGTTCCGCGACGTCCACGTCTACCAGGGCTACGCCGAGCGGCTGCTACACGGAGCGCTGCCCTACCGCGACGTTTTCGTCGAGTACCCGCCCGGCGCGTTCGCCGTCTTCCTGCCGCCGACCGCCTTCGGTGCCTCGCACTACAACGCGGCCTTCAAGACCCTGATGGCCCTCTGCGGCGCGGCCACGATCGTGCTCGTCGCGCTCGTGCTCGCCGAGCTCGGCGCGTCGCTGACGCGGATCCGCGTTGCGGTCGGGTTGCTCGCGCTCTCGCCGATCGCCCTCGGGCCGATCTCGCTCAACACCTACGACGCCTGGCCGGCGTTGCTGACGGTGCTTTCGCTCTGGCTCCTGCTGCGTGGCTGGGAGCTGCCGGCCTTCGCGGTGCTCGGGCTCGCTGTCAGCGCCAAGGTCTACCCGCTCGTGCTGGTCCCGCTCGCGGCCTGGCTCGTCTGGCGCCGCGCCGGCACGAGACGGACGGCGCTCGCGCTCGGAGTGCTGGTGCTGGTCGCCGCGGCAGTCGTGGCGCCGTTCGCGGTCTACGCGCCGCACGGGGTCTACGAGAGCTTCCACTCGCAGGCCGCGCGCGGCTTGCAGGTCGAGAGCCTCGGCGCCTCGGTGCTGCTCGTCCTCGACCGGCTCGGCCTCTACCACGCGCATGTGGTCGAGACGACCGGCGTCGCCGGCCGCAACCTGACCGGCGGCACCGCCGACGCCGTCGCCGCGGCGCTGCTGGTGCTCGAGGCGCTTGCGGTCGCGACGGTGTGGGTCCTGTACGCGCGCCTCGGCGATCTGCGAGCGCGGCTGCCGCTCGCCTTCGCCGCCGCGGTCGCAGGCTTCCTCGCCTTCACGAAGGTCTTCTCGCCCCAGTACCTCGTCTGGCTCTTGCCGCTCGTCGTCGCCGGCGGCGGTGCGGTCGCGGTCGCGTTGACGGCGGTCGCGCTCGTGCTGGCCCAGGTCTGGTTCTTCCACTATGGCGCGCTCTTCCGGCTCGAGTGGCCGGTCTGGCTGCTCTTCGCCCGCGACCTGGTAATGGTCGCGCTCTACCTCGCGCTGGCCGCCGAGCTCGCCCGCTGGAAGATCAGGATCCCGTCGCGCTCGAAGACGAGCCGCCACTCAGGGTTGCGCCGCAGCCAAGAGAGCTGGACCGCGGTCGGCAAGGGCGCGAGCCGGTCGGCGTAGCCCGGCGCCGTCTCGTCGGCCGCGACCCATTGCGCGTCCTGCAGGTAAGGGAAGCTGAGGATCCGCCGCCGCGCCGAGAGGTGCGCGCCGAGCGAGTTGGTCGCGCTGACGACTGCGTGCGGCGGGATCAGCCGCAGCGCTCTGGAGGCGATCCGGTCGTGCTCGGTCACCTCTGCCGCGCGGGCCTGCGTCTCGCTGCCGCCGGGGAAGTAGCGCCAGACCGGTATCGGGCCGAGCACGTAGTTCGCGACCACGCAGAGCACGACCACCAGGCTCGCGACCGGAACGCGCGGGCCGATCCGCTTGGCGCCGAAGACGGTCGCTGCGATCAGGACCGGGATCAACCCGGCCGTGTAGTGGAAGCGGATCGAGGTCTGCGTGGTCGCGGCCGAGAGCAGGTTGACCGCCAGCTCGGGCAGGGCCGCCAGCAGCATCAGGGGCGCGAGCAGCGCGAGGCCGCCGAGCGGCAGCAGCAGCCGCGCCAGGTAGCCGAGCCCGCGGCCGGTGAAGGCGGTTGTGACGATTTTCCAGGGGTCGGTCAGCGCGGTGTGGACGATTCCGCCCGGCGTGCTGCCGACCTGGCTGTAGCGCGTGAAGAAGCTCGAGGTCCCCGCACGGTTGAAGTGCGGGATCACGACTTCGATCGCGATCAGCGCCACCGCCACCCCGGCCGCTGCGATCGCCACGCCGGTCCAGCGCCGGCCGTGGGCGAGCGCGTACCAGATCCCGAGTCCGGCGACGACGAGCGCGACCTCCTCCTTCGTGGTCGCCGCGACCGCCGCGCAGAGCGCGAACGGGAGCAGGCGGCCCTCGTCGAGGAACCAGATCGCGAACAGCAGCAGAGGGCAGGCGAGCGCGACCGGGTGGAACTCGTTCAGCGTCAGCCACTGGGTCGGCGGGTAGGCGAGGTAGGCGAGCGCGAAGCCGACGCCGGCCCGCTCGCTGCCGAGGTGCTTGCGCGCCAGCCAGTAGACGGGCAGCGCGCCGAGCGCCACCGCGACCGCCTGCGTAACGAGCAGCATGTCCGGGCTCGGCCAGACGAGCCAGAGCGGCGTGAAGGCGGCGAGGATCGGGTCGAAGTGCGCGCCGAGCCGGGAGACCTGGTCCCCGCGCAGCCCGGTGATCTGCAGCGGGTGGCCGTGCGCCGTCGACCAGACCGACTGCACCATGTTGCCGAGGTCGAAGCGGCCGGTCGAGAACGCGCGGTGGCGCAGGACCGAGAGCGCCGAGAAGCCGGCCGCGTAGGCGGCGACCGCTGTCCAGAGCAGTGCGCGCGGGCGGGTCACCCGTGCGCGACCGCCTGCTCGACGAGCTTGCGCCAGCGGCGGCCGAGCACGTCTTCGCTCGCATGGGCCTTGTAGGCCGCGCGGCCGCCGGCAGACAGCCGCTGCGCCAGCTCCGGGTCCGCGGCGACCTTCTGCAGGGCCCCCGCGAGCGCCGACGGGTCGCCGGGTGGAACGAGCAGCGCGCTCTCGCCGTCGACAAGCAGCTCCCGCGCACCGGGCGTGTCGGCGGTGACGAGCGGCGTCCCGCACGCGAGCGCCTGGAAGGCCTTGTTCGGGATCACGCGCCTCGCCTTCTCGGAGGTGCCGAAGATCCCGAGCGCGCAGCCCGCGCGATGGAGCTCATCCGGGAGCCGTTCGTACTCGACCCACGGGACCCAGTCCGCGTTCGCGGGCCGGTCGCGCACGAGGGACTCGAGCTGGCCGCTGCCGACGAGCCGGAACTGCAGCTCGGGCGCCGCGCGCGCGGCGGCGAGGACGGTCTCGACGCCGTGCAGCGGGATCAACTTGCCGACGAACAGGACCGTGAACGGCTCGGCGGGCGACCAGCCGGGCCCGAAGACCCGCTCCTCGGCCCCGACGTATGCGACCTCGACGTGCTCGCGCGCGAGACCTGCCAGCTCGGCCAGGTGGTCGGCGCTCGCGCGTGTGTCCGCGACGACGAGATCGGCCGCGCGCAGCGCGTGCCGGTCGACGGCAGCTAGTGCCCGCGCCGCGACGGAGCCGGCGCGGAAGCGGCCGCGGTCGGAGACGAAGGTGTCGGCGAGCGAGACGAGCGGGTTGAAGATCACCGGCCGCCCTCGTGCGGCGCGCTTGGCGGCAGGCAGGTCGAGATGTCCCGGGTAGCCGACGAGCACCGCGTCGAAGTCGCCGGGCGGACGGCGCAGCAGCTCGAGCTCGGCCAGACCAAGCCGCGCGGCAGCGCCGGCTCCCGCGCTCCAGTTGTCGCTGCGCCCTTCCCAGACCGCGACGTGCCGCTCCTTCACCTCGACCCCCGCCCGGCGCAGGCACGAGATCACCTGCGCGTTGCGCGGGTAGTCGCGTTCGTAGGTCCCGAAGTAGAGGACGCGCATGCCCTTGGCGGGCTAGGAGAGCACGTCGTCGACGTGGAGCTCGGTCCGCTCGCGCGCGCCCGCGCGCTCCTCGTGCTGGCTCGTGATCAGCTCGCTGATCAGGCCGAGCGAGAAGAACTGCAGCCCGACTACCACCAGCAGCACGCCGAGGATCAGCAGTGGTCGCTGGCCGATCGCGTGCCCGAGCAGCTTGTCGATCGTCAGGTACAGCAGTACGCCGAAGCCGACCGCGCCGAGGGCGAGCCCAAGCCCGCCGAAGAGGTGAAGTGGCCGGTAGCGGTAGCGCCCGATGAACGAGACGGTGAGCAGGTCGAGGAAGCCGCGAACGTAGCGCTCGACCCCGTAGCGGGAGCGGCCGTGCTCCCGGGGACGGTGGTTGACCGGCAGCTCGGCGATGCGGTAGCCCCGGTAGTGCGCGAGCACCGGGATGAAGCGGTGCAGCTCGCCGTACAGCCGCAGCCCTTGCACGACCTCGGCGCGGTACGCCTTCAGCCCGCAGTTGAGGTCGTGCAGACGCAGGCCGGAGACGCGGCCGGTGACCCAGTTGAAGATCTTCGAGGGGACGCGGCGCGTGAGCGGGTCACGTCGCTGCGTCTTCCAGCCGCTGACGAGATCGAAGCCCTCGTCGAGCTTGGCGAGCAGCCGCGGGATCTCGGCGGGGTCGTCCTGGAGATCGGCGTCGATCGTCACGACGACTTCGCCCTCGGCGTGCGCGAAGCCTGCTGCCAGCGCCGCCGCCTTGCCGAAGTTCCGGCGCAGGCGGATCACGCGGACGTTCTCCTGTGCGTTGTGCAGCCGGGTCAGGGCCGCGTACGACCCGTCGGTCGAGCCATCGTCGACGAAGACCGCCTCCCAGGGCTGGCCAAGCGGCTGGAGCGCGGACTCCAGCTCGTCGTAGAGGAGCGCCACCGTCCGCTCCTCGTCGTGAACGGGGACGACGACCGAGATCACGGCGGCTGAGCCTATCCTCCGCGCGTACGGTATGCGGCGGTCGTGGCCGAGCTCCTGACTCTCGAGGAAGCCCAGCGCCTCGTGCTCGAGCGCGCCGCGCCGCTGCCTGCGGAGCCGGTCCCGCTCGAGCGGGCGGCGGGTCGCGTGCTCGCCGAGGTGGCGCGCGCGATGGTCGACCTGCCGCCGTTCCCGAGTAGCGCGATGGACGGGTTCGCCGTGCGCGCGGCGGATACGCCTGGGGTGCTGCCAGTGGTCTTTCGCGTCGCCGCCGGCCGGCCGGCGGCGCAGCCGCTGCAGCCCGGTGAGGCGATGGGGATCGCCACCGGCGGCGTCGTCCCGGAGGGCGCGGATGCCGTCATCCCGCTCGAGTATGTTGTCGATAATGAAAACGCAGTTGAGATCGGCGAGGCGGCTGAGCCAGGCGCGAACGTGCGGCCCCAAGGCGGCGACCTGCATGCCGGGGACGAGGTCGTCGCCGCAGGCACGCGGCTCGGGCCGGCACAGCTCGGCGCCCTCGCCGCCGCGGGCGTGGCCGAGGTGGCGTGCGGGGCGGTGCCGCGCGCCGCCGTGCTGGCAACGGGAACCGAGCTTCGCCGGCCGGGCGAGCCGCTCGCTCCGGGTGAGGTCTACGAGGCCAACGGGCTGATCCTCGACGCTCAGCTCAGGTCGGCGGGCGCTTCCGTCGAGCGCCTGGCGGCTGTCGCCGACGACGAGGACGCGCACCGGGAGGCGCTCGCGCGCGGGCTCGAGCACGACGTGCTCGTGACCTCGGGCGGTGTCTCCGTCGGCCCGCACGATCTCGTCCGCGCGATCGAGGCCGAGCTCGGCGTGGACGAGGTCTTCTGGCGCGTGGCCGTGAAGCCGGGCAAGCCGGTCTCGTTCGGCGTGCGTGGGCGCACGCTCGTGTTCGGACTGCCTGGGAACCCGGTCTCATCGCTGGTCGGCTTCGAGCTCTTCGTCCGGCCTGCTGTCCTGGCCCTTCAGGGTCACGCCGACCCGCTGCCCCGGTTCGAGCCGGGGAGGCTCGCGGCTGCGGCGAAACGGAATCCGGCCCGAGACGAGCTGGTGCGCGCGCGGACCTGGGCCGGCGACGACGGCGCGGTCGAGCTCGAGCCGTTGAGGGGGCAGGAGTCGCACATGATCGCCAGGGCCGCGAGCGCCGACGCGCTGGTGTTCCTGCCTCGCGGCGAAGGCGAGCTCGCGGCGGGCTCGCCGGTGCGCTACCTCAGGCTTGCCTGAGGGCGGTCAGCCCTGCGCCGAAGCGAGCGGGGCGGCGGCGAGGGTGCGGGACGGCGCGCGGATCGGTGCCGCGCCACGCGGCTCGATCTTCATCAGCCGCGCGTAGACGATGTAGCGCTGCGAGGCGAAGAAGCGTGGGTGGCAGGCCTGCAGCTCGACGATCTCCCGCCCGTGCGAGTGCAGGACCGCAAGGGCGTCGGCGTCGACGATCCGGTGCTTGAAGACTCGGTAGCGGAACGTGCCGTAGGGAACCTCGAGGCTGATCGGGTCGCCCCCCTTCATCCGCTCGATGTGCGCGAACGGCGCGAGGTAGGTGGTGCGGTGGCCAGCGATGTAGATCAGCTGGCCCTCACCTGGCATGTAGGTCCGGCGGTCGAGGCCGGGGCCCTTCTTCAGCGAGCCTTCGTCGGTGCCGTCGACCACCACCATGCTCAGGCCGAGGCGCGGCACGCGCAGCCGCCCGATCGCCTGGCCGCGCTTTGACTCCAGCCGGTAGCGGTGTGCCACCGCGCGGATCTGGCCGGCCGTGACCACGCGCGCCGAAGCCGTCTTCGAGCTCGGCTCCGGCAGGCGAAACGCCTTCGCCCGCCGCTCGTAGCTCTGGCTGAGCTGGTGCTGCTTCCAGGTCGTGTAGAGCGCAGTGAACGGGTCCTGCCAACGCCAGACGACGAGCACCCAGACGAGGACGAGCACGCCGGCGCCCAGCATCAGTGTGCCGGTGATCCGCAGGATCCGCCTCTTGTTCACCCCTCCACTACCTCTCGCTCACTGCCCGCCGGTTTTCGCCGGGCAGCTCTCACTGTAAGCACGGTCCGGCGAACCGCCTCGCGCAGTGGCCCGCGCGGAGGCCGCTCGCGCGCGCGCGGGTAGGGCGCGTAGCGGCCGGCTGTCAGCGCCGTCATCTGGCCGGCGGCGCCGAGCCAGGCGACGGCGATCGCCACCGCGGCGAGCTTCACGTAGCCCGTCGCGGTCAGTTCCGCCAGGTACCACGGCGTGTCCAGGCCGAGCCCGTAGCGGAACGCGAACGAGCCCAGCAGCAGCAGCGGCCCCAGAAAACCCGCGCCGAGCACGGCCAGCCGCGTCCAGATCGGATGGCGTCGCACGTGTGGCAGCCAGAGCCAGGCGTGCAGCGAGGGCAGCAGGAAGATCAACGCAAAGGGATTTGTCGCGACCACTAGGAGTGAGACGACCGCCAGCGCAAGAAGTGCGGCCGTCGCGCCCGCGAGCTGCTCTGTCGCCGAGACCGGTCCGCGAGGCACGAGGCGCGCGCGGGCGACCAGCCAGCCGAGACCGACGAGGAAAACCAGCGCCAGCACACCGGTGACGGGCCAGTCGGTCCCGGGTGCCGCGCCGGGCGGAAGCGGCACGGCGGGCGCCGATGGCCAGATGCCGATCAGCGCGAAGAGCCAGAACAGGATCGCCGCCCAGAGCCAGAAGCCGACACGGCTGCGGTAGCTGCGCAGCGCCGGGGTCAGCGGGATGTGACGGCGCCGGCAGCGCGCGAACAGGTCGACTGCGGAGACCAGGAACGGCAAGAGCGCCGCCAGGAGCACGAGTTCGATCGCCCAGCCCGGCAGCACGCGGGGGCCGAAGTAGACGTAGCGAGCGGTTCCCGGCGCGAGCTCGGCGCCCGCGTCCAGCCAGCGCAGGAGCTGCTGTGCCGCACGCCCGAGCTCGGCCAGCCGCACGCGGTTGAGCCGCTCCGGCTGGTCGGCGAACCCGCTCGGCGGCCGCTCGCCGCCGGTGGTCAGTGTCAGCGCCGGAATGCCTCTGGCCAGGAGCGGCCCCTGCTCGTGCAGTGTGAACGGAAAGCCGAGGTCGACGAGCTGCGCTAGCGCGCCGGGGTGCTCCGGGCGCCGGCCTGCCTGCTCGAGCACGCGCTGGGCCGCGGTCTCGACGAATCCCGGCGAGGCGAGGCGCGGCTCGTTGCCGATCAGCACCAAACGCGGGCGGCCGTTGGACGCGAGCGTGTCGATGGCGACCGCGGCCACGATGCGCCCCGGGTGGCTCTCGGCGAAATGCCGCGCGCCGAGGTCGCCGAACGCGCCGCCGTCGGTGGCCACGAAGACGAGCGTGTGCTGCGGGCTGATTGCCTGGGCGCCGAAGGTCCTGCCGTACGAGCGCGCGAGCAGGATCAGCGCGGCGATGCCCGAGGCGTTGTTGTTCGCGCCGGGTCCGGTGCCGGCGTCGTCGCGGTGCGCGAGGACGACGATCTCGTCCGGCGAGCGCCCGGGGACGGTCACGACCTGGTTGACGAGCGTTCGCTCGCCGAGACCAGGCACGTCGGCGCGAAAACGCTCGGGCTCGACGCGTAGCCCATAGGGCGTCAGCTGGTCGCGAACCCACTGTTCTGCCCCGACTGCGCCTGCGCTTCCCGGCGCGCGGTCCGGGTAGAGCCGCGACAGCTCCGAGGCGAGCGTGACCGCGCTCGGGCCGTCGAACGAGGCGGGCAGCGCGATCGTTGGCGGCGGCAGCGGGCCGGGTTTGTGCACGCTGAAGGCCGCTACCAAGAGCGGGATCCCGACCAGCAGCCAGGTGCCGCGATACAGGCGCCCGCTGACCGGCCGCTCGAGCGACCCTCGGCGCGGGCGTCGCCGCGAGGAACGGGGCGGGAGCGCCGCCATGCCGTGGCTATAGTAGGGCGACCCGTCCGCCGGCAGGCGCTGCGATGCCAGACTCTTCCACCATCCTGCTCGTCGACGACGAGGACGCGGTTCAGAAGCTCCTCGCCTATCCGCTCGAACGCGACGGCTTTCGCGTCGTCCAGGCCCGCGACGGCGAGGAGGCGCTGGCACGCTTCGCGGAGGAGCGCTTCGACCTCGTCGTGCTCGACCTGATGCTGCCGAAGCTTGACGGGCTCGAGGTGTGCAAGCGCCTGCGGGCCTCCAGCAGCGTGCCGATCATCATGCTGACCGCGCGCGACGACGAGCTGGACAAGGTGCTCGGGCTGGAGCTCGGCGCCGACGACTACATCACGAAGCCGTTTTCGATCCGCGAGTTCCGCAGCCGGGTGCGTGCCTTGCTGCGCCGCGCGTCGATTCCAAGCGGTGAGCAGGATGGCGAGGAGACGATCGAGCGCGACGGGCTGCGGATCGACCTGGCCCGTCGCGACGTGCACGTCGGCGAGCGGGTCGTCCAGCTCACGTACGTCGAGTTCGAGCTACTGCGAAGCCTCGCAGCCAGCCCCGGACGGGTGTTTTCACGGGAAATGCTGCTGCAGGCGCTCTGGGGCGGCGCGGACTACCGCGAGCCGCGCACGATCGACGTGCACGTCCGCCACCTGCGCGAGAAGCTCGAGCGTGACCCGAGCGAGCCCGAGTTCATTCTCACCGTCCGCGGCGTCGGCTACCGCTTCCGGCCGTGAGACGTTTCATTCAGAGCGTCGGCACCCAGCTCAGCCTCGCGCTGCTGCTGGTGGTCGCGATCGCGCTCGGCGTCGTCTATCTGACCGTCGTGCCGTCGCTGCGAGAGCGCGCGATCGACACGCGGGTCGCCGACCTGACGGGGATTGCGGCGAAGCTGCGTCCTCAAGTCAGGCCGCAGGACCCGCTAACCGATGAGTGGGTGGCGACCGCTTCGGAAGAGAACGAAGGGGTACGAGTAGTGCTCCTCAACCGTCTCGCGCCTTCCGGCCTGGTCGTGCCGTACCGCGACTCCGGCCAGCTTTCACCCCGCCTGCAGGGCGATCCCGTCGCCACACATGCCCTCGACTCGAATGCGCCGCAGCACGGAACGGTCACCGACGGCCAGACGACCTATGCCGAAGCCGCCGCCCCGGTACTCCGCGGCAGCTACGCGCTGCTCGTGCGCGACCCGGTCGAACTCGGGAGCATCCGGCTCGTCGAGCGGCGTGTTCTGCTCGCCGCCGGCGTGGCGCTGCTGATCGCGCTTCTGCTCGGCTACGGGGGCGCGCGGATGTTCGCGCGCCGAATCCGGCGGCTGGAGCGCGCGGCCGACCGGATTGCGAACGGCCGCTTCGACGAGCCGGTTGTGGACACGGGTGGCGGCGAGCTCGGCGCGCTGGCGGCGGCGTTCGAGCGGATGCGCGTCCGCCTGGCGCATCTCGACGACGCGCGCCGGGAGTTCGTCGCCAACGCCTCGCACGAGCTGCGCACGCCGCTGTTCTCGCTGGCCGGGTTCCTCGAGCTGCTCGACGACGAAGAGCTAGACGAGCCCACCCGGCGCGAGTTCCTGACCTCGATGCGCGAGCAGGTTGACCGTCTGACGAAGCTCGCCTCCGACCTGCTCGACCTTTCGCGGCTCGACTCGGGCCGGCTGACTGTGGCGCGCGAGCCGGTCGACCTGGGCGCGCTGGCGGCCGATCTGGCGGAGGAGTTCGGGCCGCTGGCGGCTTCGAGCGGCCATCGGCTCACCGTGGGAGGCTCCGGTGCGACGGTGCTTGCGGAGGCCGACGAGCTGCGGGTGCTCCAGCTGGGGCGGATCCTGGTTGAGAACGCGCTGCTGCACACCCCGCCGGGAACGCCGGTCGAGGTGCGGACCCTCGAGCGGGAGGGGAACGCGGTGCTCGAGGTCGAGGACGCGGGCGGCGGCATTCGCGAGGACCAGCGGGCGCAGCTGTTCGAACGCTTCTTCCGGCTCGACGGGACGCGCGCCTCCGGCAGCGGCCTCGGGCTGGCGATCGCCAGGCAGCTGGCCGAGCTGATGGACGGCTCGATCGAGCTCGACTCGCGACCCGGCAGAACCGTGTTTTCGCTGGTCCTGCCCCGAGCCGCAGCGCCGTCCGAACCGTTTTCACGCGAAAAGGCCCTTTCGGCAGGGGCGTAGCTACAGTGCGACGACTGTGCGAATTGCCGCAGTCGCCCTCGTCTGCGCCCTGCTCGGTGGCCTCGCCGCACTCGGGCTCGGCAAGCTGACCGGCTGGACGGACTCGAGCTCGACGACCACGGTCTTCCGCGCCGCCCCGGCGACCGGGCCGTCCGGCGAGGCTGCCACCGCCGCGGTAGCGCCGAACGTCAAGCCGCTGACGGGCAACGGCTTCAGCCCGAGCGCGATCTACGCCAGCCGGGCCGCCGGCGTCGTCACGATCGTCTCCGTTTTCGGAACCGACCCCGAGACCGCGACGCAGGCCCAGGGCTCAGGCTTTGTCGTCTCGCCGAAGGGCTTCATCCTGACCAACTCGCACGTGATCACCGACGCGGGCAGCGGTTCGGTGGCGAAGCCCGCCGACAAGGTCTACGTCGAGTTCCAGGACAAGGACCGGGCCGAGGCCTCGATCGTCGGCTGGGACGTCTTCGACGACGTCGGCCTGATCAAGGTCGACCCCTCGGCGCACACGCTCGTGCCGGTGCCGCTCGGGAACTCCGCCGCCGTCGCCGTCGGCGCGCCGGTGGCGGCGATCGGCAGCCCCTTCGGCAACGAGGACTCACTCGGCGTCGGCGTGGTCTCGGCGACGCACCGCTCGATCGACTCGCTGACCTCGGACTTCAAGCTCGTGGACGCGATCCAGACCGACGCGCCGATCAACCACGGCAACTCCGGCGGGCCGCTCTTCGACGCGCGCGGGCGCGTGATCGGGATCAACGCCCAGATCCGCAGCCAGAGCGGCCAGGCCGAGGGCGTCGGCTTTGCGGTGCCGATCAACTCCGCCAAACGCTCGATGGACCAGCTGATCGCCGACGGCTCGGTCTCGTACGCCTACGTCGGGGTCGCGACGACCGACCTGACCCCGGCGCTCGCGCGCCATTTCGGCTACCCGGTCACGCACGGAGCCGTGGTCACCGGCATTGTGCCCGGCAGCCCGGCGGCGAAGGCCGGGCTCCACGCCGACTCCTCGCGCGCCCAGGCGTTCGGGGTCGTCTTTCCGCGGAACGGCGACGTGATCGTGGCGATTGACGGGCAGCGCGTCGTCGGCTCCCAGGATATTGCGCGGATCGTCACAAACATGAGCCCGGGCCAGGTCATCCGCTTCGCGATCGAGCGGGGTCACTCCCGGCTCGACCTGCCGCTGCGCCTCGGCGAGCGCTCAGAGACGCACTAGGATCCGAACCTATGTCTTTCGGCGGCGAGAGCGGCAATTCCTCCTGGTTAGAGACAGCTCTCGGCCGGGAACAAGTCCGGGGATGAGCGAAGAGGGCCGCTCAGTCCGGCTGACGATCCCCGCGAAACCCGAGTACATCACCCTCGGGCGTCTTGCCCTGACCGCGATCGCCGGCGTCCGGCCCGTGTCGGACGAGGCGCTGCACGACCTCAAGCTCGCCCTGACCGAGGCCTGCACGAACTCCGTCAAGCACGCCTACGGCGAGGGCGGCGGCAGCGTGGACATCCTCTACGAGCTCCTCGCCGACCGTCTAGCAGTCGAGGTCGGCGATGCCGGCAGCGGCTTCGATCCGAACAGCGGACGGGGCAACGGGGACGACGAGCTCGAGGAGGGCGGCCTCGGGATCGCGATCATCCGCGCGCTGACCGACGAGGTCGAGATCGGCGAGCGGGAGGGCGGCGGCTCCCGTCTCCGCTTCGTGAAGCTCCTGAACGACTGAGCCCGGCCGAACCGGATCGCTATTCTCGGCGACCGCTGATGCTGCAGCTCGTCAACGTCGGTCAGAAGTCGCTCGCGGACTACGCGACCATTGTCTCGCGCGGGCTGATGGAGGAGATCCGCCGGCTGGCGGAGCCTCTCCGCGGCAAGCGGCTCGTGCACGTCTCGGCGACGGCCTTCGGCGGCGGCGTGGCGGAGATCAACTACGCGCTCGTGCCGCTGATGCGCGACGCGGGCCTCGATGCCGAGTGGCGGATCATCGCCGGGGCCGACGAGTTCTTCGCCGCGACGAAGACGATCCACAACGCGCTCCAGGGCGACCCGACCGGGCTGACGCCGACTCAGCAGGAGGTCTATCGCCGCTTCCAGGCGCTGAACGCCGAGGAGTTCTCGGACGAGTACGACTATGTCCTGATCCACGACCCGCAGCCCGCCGGGATGATCGAGCACTTTCCCGACAGCGCAGCGCATTGGATCTGGCGCTGCCACATCGACCTCTCGCAGCCGAACCGCGAGGTGCTCGACTTCCTCCTACCGTGGCTCTGCCGCTACGACGCGGCGATCTTCCACCGGCAGGAGTACGTGCCGCAGACCGCCGAGCTGCCGCCGGCCTACATCTGGCCACCGGCGATCGACCCGCTGACCCCGAAGAACATGGCGCTCTCGCCCGAGGACGCGTCCTACATCGTCGATCAGTTCGGGATCGACGTCGAGCGGCCGCTGCTGACCCAGGTCTCGCGCTTCGACCCGTGGAAGGACCCGCTCGGCGTGATCGACGCCTACCGGATCGTCAAGGCCGAGCATCCCGACGTCCAGCTCGCGTTGGTCGGCTCGATGGCGCACGACGACCCCGAGGGCTGGGACTACTACAACCGCACCGTCACCTACGCGGACGGCGACCCCGACGTCTACATCCTCTCCAACCTGAACAACATCGGCTCGGTCGAGGTCAACGCTTTCCAGGTGCACTCGAACGCCGTGATCCAGAAGTCGACCAAGGAGGGCTTCGGCCTGACCGTCACCGAGGCGCTCTGGAAGACGCGCCCAACCGTCGCGAGCCGCGTGGGCGGGATCGTGGCGCAGATCCAGGACGGCGAGACCGGCTGGCTCGTCGATCCACACTCGCCCGAGGAATGCGCGCAGGCCTGCCTCGAGATCCTGACCGACCCGGCCGCGGCGAGGCAGCGCGCGCTGCGCGGGAAGGAGTACGTCCGCCGGAACTTCCTCATGCCGCGGCTGCTCCGCGACTGGCTCGTGTTGCTGAACAAGCTCGACGGCAACGACACGGCGGGCGCCGAAGTCACCGTCGCGGCCGCGGCGGGCTAGCGGCGCCGGGCGGCGGTAGGGTGGTCGGCGCATGCCGCGCCGCCGCAAGCTGATCGTCGTCTCGAACCGCGGGCCCGTCACGTATGGCCGCGACGCGGACGGCGAGCGGGTCGCGAGGCGCGGAGGTGGCGGCCTCGTCACGGCGCTGCGGAGCCTTGTCGAGCTGCATGACGTGACCTGGATCGCGAGCGCGATGAGCGACGAGGACCGGGCTGTCTCGGTCGACACGGGGGGCGCCGCGATCGACGAGCAGTCGCGCGACGGCTCGCCCTTCCGGCTGCGCCTGCTCGCCCACGACGAGACGGCCTACGACTGGTTCTACAACGTGATCTCGAACCCGATGCTCTGGTTCCTGCAGCACTACCTCTGGGAGCTCGCCCACGAGCCGTCGATCGACATCGCGCTCCAGCACGCGTGGGACGGCGGGTACGCCCAGGTCAACGAGACCTTCGCGCAGGCCGTGCTCGAGGAGCTCGAGGCCGAGCCCGAGGCTGCGGTCTTCTTCCACGACTACCACCTCTACCTCGCGCCGCGGCTCGTCCGCGAGCGCGCGCCCGACGCGCTGCTCGCCCACTTCGTCCACATCCCCTGGCCGCAGACCGACTACTGGCACGTGCTCCCCGACCGGATCCGGCGAGCGATCCACGAGGGCATGCTCGCCAACGATCTGGTCGGCTTCCACACGCGGCAATGGGCCCTGAATTTCATGCGCGCCGCGAGCGACGTCGCCGGGGCCGACGCCGATTTCGGAGACGGACTGGTCACTCTCGACGAGCGCCGCACGCTCGTGACGGTGCATCCGATCTCGCTTGACCCGACCGAGTTCGACGAGCTCGCCTCCAGCGAGCCCGTGCTCGCGGTCGAGCGCGAGCTGCTCCGCCGCCGGCCGGAGCAGCTTGTGGTGCGCGTCGACCGGACCGATCCCTCCAAGAACATCGTCCGCGGCTTCCGCGCCTTCGAGCTCTACCTCGAGGCCCATCCGGAGATGCACGGCCGCGTCGGCATGCTCGCCCAGCTCGACCCCTCGCGCCAGGAGATTCCCGAGTACGCGGAGTACCTCGGCGCGATCCAGCGCGGGGCCCGCCGCGTCAACGACCGCTTCCAGCAGGACGGCTGGACGCCGATCGAGCTGATGATCGAGGACAACTTCATCCGCTCGGTGGCGGCGTACAAGCAGTTCGACGCGCTCTTCGTAAACGCGATCTACGACGGCATGAACCTCGTCGCCAAGGAGGCGCCGCTCGTGAACGAGCGCGACGGCGTGCTGATCCTCTCCGAGAACGCGGGCGCGCACGCTGAGCTCGGCGAGTGGGCGCTGTCGGTCAACCCGTTCGACGTGGCCGGCCAGGCCGAGGCGATCCATGCCGCGCTGACGATGGGCGAGTCGGAGCGGCGCGTTCGGCTGGAGGCGATCCGCGCCCACGTGCGCGAGCACGACGTGGCCGAGTGGATCGAGGCGCAGCTGGCCGACCTCGACCGCTGCCGCGCGCAGGTCTCCTAGAGCTCGAACTTCTCGACGACGACGAACTCGCCGTTCTCGCGCACGATGCGCTCGATGTCCGCCTTGTCGTGGCCGGGCGTGATCACGAACCAGTCGCCATGAGAGCGGATCAGCTGGTAGTCGTCGACCGAGACGGCCACCTTCTCGAAGCAGGTCTCGTCGCCGCACTCGCAGACCCACTCGGGATCCGGGCCGGAGAAGTTCGCCTGCATGTCCGCGACGCGCTCGTTCACCTCACGGAAGAGCTTCTCGTTCTCGATGATCCGTTCTTCCCGGTCCATACGCCCTCGGTCATGGTACCCCGACGGGTCTAGGATCCGGGTCGTGGGCGAGCTCTCGCACGTGGACGAGGCCGGCGAGGTCCGGATGGTGGACGTCGGCGGCAAGCCGCTGTCGCGGCGGCGGGCCGTGGCGCGGGCGGTCGTGCGCGTCGCGCCGGAGACGGTGGCGCAGCTGAGCTCGCTGCCGAAGGGCGACGCGCTCGTCACCGCCAAGCTCGCGGGCATCCAGGCGGCGAAGCGGACGAGCGAGTTGATCCCGCTCTGCCATCCGCTGCCGCTGACCCACGTGGGCGTCGAGATCGAGCTCGCTGAGTCCGAGGTCGAGATAGTCGCTTCCGCCGAGACGACCGCGCAGACCGGGGTCGAGATGGAGGCGCTCGTCGCCGCGTCGGTCGCAGCGCTGACGATCTACGACATGGCAAAGGCGGTCGACAAGGCGATGGAGATCGGCGAGGTGCGGCTGCTGGAGAAGACGAAGTCGTGAAGGCGGCCGTGCTCACCATCTCCGATGGCGTGGCCGAAGGGTCGCGCCAGGACGAGAGCGGCTCGCTGCTCACGGCCTTGCTCGGCGAGGAGGGCTACGAGGTCGAGCGGCGCGTCGTGCCCGACGACCGCGACGCGATCGCGGAGGCGATTGCCGAGCTCGCGGAGGACGTATCGGTCGTGCTGACGACGGGCGGCACGGGCCTCGGCCCGCGCGACGTCACCCCGGAGGCGACCGGCGACGTGCTCGAGCGGCTGGCGCCCGGGATTGCCGAGGCGCTGCGCGCCGACTCGCTGGCGAAGACGCCGCACGCCCTGCTCTCGCGCGGGCTCGCCGGCGTTCGAGGCCAGGCGCTGGTGGTGAATCTGCCCGGCTCGCCGGGCGGCTGCCGCGACGGCTTCGAGGTCCTGCGCCCGGCGTTGAAGCACGCGGTCGAGTTGCTTGCCGGTGCGACGACTGCCCACAAGCAGACATGACCGCCCTCGCGTACCCGGCCCGGTTCTACTCGCTCGTCAAGTTCGAGCACACGATCTTCGCGCTGCCGTTCGCCTACGTCGGCGCCTTCCTTGCTGTCGATGGCGTGCCGAGCGCGCACGACCTGGTCTGGATCACGGTGGCGATGGTCGGCGCCCGCTCGCTGGCGATGGGGCTGAACCGCCTGATCGACGCCGGCCTCGACGCGCGCAACCCGCGCACGGCCGGTCGCGAGCTGCCCGCAGGCCTGCTCTCGCCGACTGCCGTGGTCGCCTTCTGTGCGGCTTCGTTGGCGGTCTTCCTGATTGCCGTCTTCCAGCTCGACCCGCTCGTGCACTGGCTCTGGCCGATCCCGGTCGCCGGCTTCGTGATCTACCCGTACCTGAAGCGCTTGACCTGGCTCTGCCACCTCTGGCTCGGCGCGGTCGACGGGCTCGCGCCGGTCGGTGCCTGGGCGGCGATCACCGGCACGATTCCGTGGGAGGCGTGGGCGCTCGGCGGCGCGGTCGCCCTCTGGGTGGCCGGCTTCGACTGCTTCTACGCGCTGCTCGACCTCGAGGTCGACCGCGAGCAGGGCCTGCAGTCGGTCGCGACCCGCTTCGGTGAGCGCGGTGCCTTCGTGGCCGCGCGGATCTGCCACGTCGGCACGGTCGCATTCCTCGTCGCCGCCGGGCTCGGCCTGCCGGTCGGCACCTGGTACTGGGTCGGCGTGGCCGTCGTCGCCGGGCTGCTCGCGTACGAGCACTCACTCGTCCGGCCCGGCGACCTGCGGCGGCTCGACACGGCGTTCTTCACGATGAACGGCGTGATCTCGATCGGATTCTTCGTCTTCGTCCTGCTGGACGTCCTGTGATTCGCGCGGCTGGGCTCGAGAAGGACTACGGCGAGAAGCGCGTCCTGCGCGGGCTCGACTTCGAGCTCGAGCGCGGCGGCTTCCTGGTCGTGACCGGCGCGAACGGCGCGGGCAAGACGACGCTGCTCCGGCTCTGTGCCGGGCTGGCGATCCCGACCGGCGGCACGCTCGAGGTCGAGCCCGAGCGCGGGGCGATCGGCTTCCTCGGGCACGAGCCGCTCGTCTACCTCGAGCTGACCGCGCTCGAGAATCTCGACCTCTACGGGCGGCTCTACCGCGTGCCAGAGCGGCGCGAGCGGATTGGGATGCTGCTCGAGCGCTTCGGCCTCTGGGAGTCGCGGGGCGAGCGCGCGGCGAAGCTCTCGCGCGGCCAGTTGCAGAGGCTGGCGCTCTGCCGCTCGCTCTTGCACAAGCCCGAGCTGCTGATCCTCGACGAGCCGTTCAGCGGCCTGGACGAGGCAGGCGCCGAGCTGCTCGACCGTGAGCTCGCCGGGATGCGCGAGCGGCGAACGATCCTCGTCGCCACCCACGATCCCGACCGGGTCGCGCCGCTCGCCAGAGGGAGGCTCGCGCTTGCGTAGCTACCTGACCGACACGGCGACGCTGGCGCGGAAGGACCTTCGGTTGGAGCTGCGGGCGCGAGACACGTTGCCCGCGATGCTGCTGTTCGTGATCGCGATCCTCGTGGTCTTCCACTTCGCGCTCCCGTCCGGGTCATCGAAGCTCGCCGAGCTCGGCCTGCTCTGGGTCGCGATCCTCTTCACCGCGCTGCTCGGTCTCGGCCGCGCGTTCGTCGCCGAGCGGGAGCAGGGCCTGCTCGACGGGCTCGTGCTCGCGCCTGTCGACCGCAGCGCGATTTGGCTTGCGAAAGCCATCGCGACGCTCGCGTTCCTGGTGGTGGCCGAGGCGGTCGCGCTGCCGGCGTTCGCGCTCTTCTTCGAGCCGGTCGGCTGGTCGACGGTCGCGGGCGTGCTGCTCGCCGACCTCGGCATCTGTGCGGTCGGGACGCTGCTCGCTGCGATGGCAGCCGCCGGCCGTGCGCGCGAGCTGCTGCTGCCGCTGCTCTTCCTGCCGCTCGCGTTGCCGATCGTGATCGGCGGCGTCGGCGCGAGCGTCGCCGACGGCTCTGGCCGCTACCTCGGCTTCCTCGCGCTCTACGACACGATCTTCGCGCTGCTCGCGTGGGCGTCGTTCGAGTACGTCGTCACGGAGTGACCGCGCCGGCGATCGCCTCGACGTGGCGGTGGTCGGTGCCGCAGCAGCCGCCGAAGACGCTCAGCGCCGGCAGTCGCTCGCTCAGCTCGCGATAGGCCGCGGCGAGCTCGGCCGGGTCGCCCTCGTCGAGCGTCTCCGCCTCGTCCAGCTCGGCATGGCTCAGGCTGGATGCGTTGGCGCGGATGCCTCGCAGCCGTCCGATCCACGGTGCGTCCGCCTCGAGCGCGCCGGCGAAGTGCGTCGGGTGGGCGCAATTGAGCATGAAGTAGGTAGCAGCGCCGTCAGTCTCGGCGTCGACGTGCTCGATCGCCTCGCCGAGGGTCTGACCGCTGGGCAGCCGTCCGTCGGTCTCGACCGTGAAGGAAACGACGACCGGGAGGCCCGCCTTGTACACGGCCCGCACGATCCCGACCGCCTCGTCCGCGTACGTCAGCGTCAGCGCGCTGACGGCGTCTGCGGCGGTATCGGCGAAGACCTCGGCCTGGAAAGAGTGGTAGCGCTCCGCTTCGGCCGCCGACCTCTGCTCGCCGACGACGTAGCCGTCGCCGCGCGGCCCGATGCAGCCGCTGATCAGCAGCGGCGGATCGCCGCTCGTCTCGGCCCGTAGCCCTTCGAGCAGCGCGACGCCGCGGCGGTTGAGCTCGGTGAGCCGGTCCCGCGAGTAGCCGAGCCGCTCGCCCCAGTCCGGGCTCGCCCGCCAGGTCGGCGTGTCGAGCAGGACGCCGATGCCGTGCTCGCGGCCGATGGCCAGGAAACGGCGGAAGTAGGTGCGCAGCGCCTCGGAGCCGGCTTCGTCGTCCAGCAGCACGAAGCTCGCGAAGTCCGGCAGCTCGAGGCCCTCGTGGAAGATCAACACGGTTTCCATCCCGCCGTCCGTGATGAACGTGGGGCCGTCGAGCTGCGGCAGACTCACGTCGCCGGAACCGGCGCGCCCCGGCGGGCCAGGCGGCGTTGCTCACGCTCGTCCGGCCACATCGCGATCAGCGATCCGAGCAGGAAGACGAAGCCGGCCAGCCAGATCAGGTCGACGAGCGGGTTGACCAGCGCCTTGATCACCACCGAGCCGTCGTTGTTGAACTGGTCGCCGATCAGGAACAGGTCCTGCGCGCGCAGCCAGTCGGTGCGGATCCCGACCTCGTTCGAGACCTGGTCCTCGACCGGGTAGCTGTTCTTGCCCGCGAGGTAGGTGCCGAGGCTTTGGCCGCCGCGTGAGACGGCGAGACGGGCGCGGATCTCGGTCCGGTTCGGCTCGTTGCGCACGACCGAGCCGAGGTAGCGCAGGTCGTAGCCGCCGATCCTCATCGTTTGGCCGCGCTCGAGCTTCTGCACCTTGGTCGAGCCGTACGCGCCGCCGGCGATCCCGAGCGCGAGCAGGACGATCGCCGCATGCACGATGTAGCCGCCATAGCGGCGGCGGTTGCGGCCGACGAGTGACGAGAACGCGGCCGGCCAGCCGGAGCGGTCGAGCGCTCGCCTCGCCCGGGTTCCGCGGATGAACTCGAGCGCGATCGCCGCGAGCACGAACGCGCAGAAGGTGTACGCGACGAGGCCGGCCTTGCTCGAGCCGGCGCCGAGCGCCACCAGGGCGATTCCGCAGGCGAGCGCGAACACCGCCGGCCCGATCAGGCTCGTCCCCAGCGCGCGGAGCGAGGTACGCCGCCAGGCGACGAGCGGCCCGATCCCCATCAGCAGCAGCAGCGGCAGGCCGAGCACGCGCAGGAAGAAGTCGAAGTACGGCGGCCCGACGGTGATCTTCTCGCCGCGCACGAGCTCGGATAAGAGCGGGAAGGCGACTCCCCAGAGCACCGTCAGCGTCAGCGCCACCAGCAGCAGGTTGTTGTAGAGGAAGGCCGCCTCCCGTGAGGCCAGCGATTCCAGCCGCGTCTTCGTCCGCAACAGCGGCAGCCGCCAGAAGATCAGTGCCGTCGAGAAGGCGGCCACGACGGCGATGAAGCCGAGCAGCCACGGCCCGATCGACGACTGCGTGAAGCTGTGGATCGAGCTGATCACGCCGCTGCGTGTGAGGAAGGTGCCGAACAGCGACAGGCAGAACGCGAGCGTGACGAGCACAGCGTTCCAGACCCGCAGCATGTTCTTCTTCTCCTGCACCATCACCGAGTGCAGGAAGGCCGTCGAGGCGAGCCACGGCATCAGGGCCGCGTTCTCGACCGGATCCCACGCGTAGTAGCCGCCCCACCCGACCTCCTCGTAGGCCCACTTCGCGCCGAGCAGGATCCCGATCCCGAGCGCGGTCCAGGCGAGCAGCGTCCAGCGGCGGGTGGCGACGATCCAGGCCTCGTCGAAACGGCCGGAGAGCAGCGCGCCCATGGCGAAGGCGAACGGGATCGTCAGGCCGACGTAGCCGAGGTAGAGCAGCGGCGGGTGGATCATCATGTACGGGTTCTGCAGGCTCGGGTTGAGGCCGGCGCCGTCGAGGGGTGCGGCCTGCACGTCGAACGGGCTCGAGACGAAGACGAGCAGGAATGCGAAGAAGGTCGCGACGCCTCCGATCACGGGCACCGTCCAGGGCAGCAGGCGCCGGATCAGGTCGCGGTTCAGGGTGACGGCGAGCGAACCGAGCGCGGTGAGGACGAACAGCCACAGCAGCAGCGAGCCCTCCTGGCCGCCCCAGAAGCCGGTCCAGGAGTACGGGAACGGCAGCTTGCGCGAGGAGTGGTCGGCGACATAGGTGAACGTGAAGTCGCGCGCGTTGAAGGCGTGCAGGAGCACGAAGGCGGCGACGGCGGTCGCGGCGAAGGCGGCGACGAGCGCGTTGCGCGCGGACTCGTGAAGCCGGCGGCGACCGTCGTAGGCGGCGAGGCCCCCCGCGACCACGGCGTAGAGGGCCAGCCCGAAGGCGACGAGGAGGGCGGCACGCCCGAGGTCGGCCACGGGCCCGAGTCTAGCTGCCATGATTCCAGCGGTTTCAGGTGCCCGTCCGCCTTCGCGACATCCCTCTGCCCGCCCTCGCCTGGAGCGCTGTCGTCGTGCTCGGCAGCGCGATCGCGCTGATCTTCTTCTACGCGCCGCTGGACGCCGACCAGGGGCTGACCCAGAAGATCTTCTACATCCACGTGCCGATCGCGCTCACCTCGTATGCGTGCTTCGGCTGGGGCGCCTGGAAGGCCCTCACGCATCTGCGGACGCGCGCGCCGGGCGCGGATCTCGAGAGCTACGCGGCGATCCACCAGGGCGTGATCTTCGGTGCGCTGACGCTCGTCACCGGGTCGATCTGGGCCCGCGCCTCGTGGGGGATCTGGTGGACGTGGAGCTCGAACCAGCTCGTCACCTTCCTGATCCTGTTCCTCTTCTACTCGGCCTACTTCATGCTCCGCTACTCGGTCGAGCCCGGACCGGCGCGCGCGAACATGTGCGCGGTCTACGCGCTCTTCGGGGTCGTGCTGATCCCGGTCTCGTGGCTCTCGATTCGCCTTGCCAACGACTTCATCCACCCGACCGTCTTCACGCGGCACGGGCCGCAGATGTCCGGCTCGATGTTCTTCACCTTCTGCGTCTCGTGGGTCGGCCTGCTGCTGCTCGCGGCGACCATGTACCGCGTCGAGCTCGCCGGCAAGCGGTTGGACGCGCGCCTGCGCGAGCTGCGGGAACTGCTGGCGTGAGGCATCGCTTGCGATGCCGGCCTCAGGACACGCGAGCTCTGATCGCGTGTCCGTCTGAAATGACCGGTCGACCCGCCGGTCGATCGAAGCTGCGGCTATGAGCTCCGGCGAGAAGTACGTCGCGGCCGCGTACCTGGTCGTGTTCGTCGGGGTGCTCGCGTGGGTGGCAATCATCGCGACGAAGCTCGCGCGGCTCCAGCGCGAGGTGGAGGAGCTCGTCGAGCTGGCGCGGCGCCGGCGCGAGCGCGATGCTGCTTAGGGTCGGCTCGCGTGGCTCGCGGCTCGCCTTGACGCAGGCCGAGCTCGCCTCCGACCGTTTGCGTCGGCCGGGGGTGGAGATCGCGCTCGTGCCGATCACGACCGCGGGCGACCGCGACCGGACGAAGCCGTTCGGCGAGATCGGCGCGCGAGGGGTCTTCGTCAAGGAGCTCGAGGAGGCGCTGCTCGACGGGCGGATCGACGTGGCCGTGCACTCGGCGAAGGACATGACCTCCTCGGACGCTGACGGGCTGGCGGTGGGTGCGTACCTGGAGCGGGATGACCCGCGCGACGCGCTCTGCGGCGCTTCGGAGCTACGGCCGGGCATGCGCGTCGGTACGGCGTCCGTGCGGCGTCGCGCGCAGCTGCTCGCGCTCGAGCCGTCGCTCTCGATCGAGCCGCTGCGCGGGAACATCGACACCCGGCTGCGCAAGCGCGGCGAGCGCGGGTTGGACGCGGTCGTGCTCGCGGCGTGCGGTCTTGACCGGCTCGGCCTGGAAAGGGAGATCGGTAGGAGGTTCTCGCCGGAGGAAGTCCTGCCAGAGGCGGGGCAGGGCGCGCTCGCGCTGCAGGTGCGGACCGGGGACGAGGCGCTGGTCGCGGAAGCCGACCACGAGGAGACGCGCCGGCGGGTCGAGGCCGAGCGCGCGGTCGTGTTCGCGATCGGCGGCGGCTGCCTGGCACCGGTCGCGGCACATCACGACGGCAGCGTCCTGACCGGGATGGTCGCAGCAGAGGATGGCTCGTGGCTCGAGCTCCGCCAGGGCAACGACCCGGCGGCGCTCGCCGCGGAGCTCGCAGCATTCGGGCAGAAATGACACTTCCGGCACATCCCGTCACAGACACGTGCGCATCTCGCGAGTACCGTGAGTAACCCCCGGGTGGGTGGGGGTTAGGGATGGGAGCCGCCTCGAAGCGCCTGCGCGTGATTGTCACGCGGGCGGGCGAGCAGGTCGAGCCGCTCGCCCGCCGGCTCGAGGCGCTCGGGCTCGAGGTCGTGCGTTGTCCGTTGATCGAGCTCGAGCCGATCGGGCCCACACACGTCGCCGTGGACGGCTACGACTGGGTTGTCGTCACCAGCCCGTTCGGCGCGCGGGAGTTGCTCCGCCGGGCTCGCGGCACGCTGCCGAACGTCGCGGCAATCGGCCCTGGCACGGCCGCCGCGCTCGCCGAGGGAGGCGTCGAGCCCGCGCTTGTGCCGGAGGTCTCCACGCAGGAGGGGCTGCTCGCGGTGTTCCCGACGCCCGCTGGTCGTGTTCTCTTCGCCGGAGCCGAGCGCGCCCGGCCGCTGCTTGCCGACAAACTCGGGGCCGATGTCGTCCTGCTCTACCGCACGAGCGCGCTGCGGCCGGAGCCGCTGCCGGAGGGCGATCTCGTTGTCCTCGCGTCGGCCTCGGCCGCGGAGGCCTTCGCGGCGCTCGGGCTCGAGCTGCCCGCTGTCTCGATCGGGCCGGAGACGACGCGTGTCGCAGCAACCGCCGGTGTCGCTGTCGTCGCCGAGGCGCGACCGCACGATCTCGACGGGTTGGTCGAGGCCGTCAGGCGCGCGGCGGCCAAACAGACGCCTTAGGCTCCCGCCCCATGGTGATCACGTTCCTGTCCGACTTCGGGCTGCAGGACGATTTCGTCGGCACCTGTCATGGCGTGATCAAGCGGATCGCGCCCGACGCGGAGATCATCGACATCACGCACGGGATCCCACCGCAGCAAGTGCTGCAGGGTTCGCTCGTCCTCTCCAACACGCTCCCGTACATGCCCGTCGGGGTCCATCTCGCCGTCGTCGACCCGGGAGTCGGTAGCCACCGCCGACCACTGGCGCTGCGCACCGCCGACGACCGGCTGCTGGTCGGGCCCGACAACGGCCTCTTGCTCCCCGCGGCTGATTCGCTTGGAGGCGTCGAGGCGGCGCATGAGCTTGCCAATCCCGACTACGCGCTCGACATGGTCTCGCGGACGTTCCACGGCCGCGACCTTTTCTCACCGGCGGCGGCGCACCTCTCGCTCGGCGTGCCGCTGGACGAGCTCGGGCCGCCGATCGACCCACAGGCGCTTGCCCGCCTCGATCTTCCGGCACCGGAGGTCGGCCAGAACCGAATCCGCGCGATCCTGCTCTACGTCGACCACTTCGGAAACATGCAGCTCAACCTCAAGCGCGAGCATCTGGAGGAGGCGGGCGTGCTCCCGGGCGTGACCGTGGAGCTCGAGCTGGCACTCGACCGCTACTACGCGACTGCCGCTCGCACCTTCGCCGACGCGCGGCCGGGCGACATCATCCTCTACGAGGACTCCTACGGGAACATCGCGATCGCGATCAGCGGCGGCAGCGCCGCGGCGCTCTTCGGGGCGGTTCCGGGCGAGGAAGTCCGCATCCATTTGCGCACGCCGTGAGGCTGTCCGACCTGGAGGCGAAGTTCGGCCGCCGGTTCGCCCGGGTGACGACGAACGCCGTCGTCTCGCGCCCTCGTCTCTGGCGTGGTTTCCGGTGGCTGATGCGGGCGCAGTTCGAGCGGCTCGCGCCGGTCTGGGACTCGATGCGCCGGCCCGAGGCCTTCGCGGCCCTGGAGCGCGCGCTCGACGCGCTGCCCGCGGCGCCGAAGCGGGTGCTCGACCTCGGCACCGGCACCGGGCTCGCAGCCTTCGTCGCGGCGCGGCGCTTCCCGGAGACCGAGGTCGTCGGGGTCGACCTCGCACCCGCCATGGTCGAGCAGGCCAGGCAGCGCAGGCCACCCGAGCTGGCCGACCGTGTGCGCTTCGAGCAGGCGGACGCGGCGAAGCTCTCGTTCGAGGACGGCGCCTTCGACCTCGTCCAGCTCGCCAACATGATCCCGTTCTTCGATGAGCTCGCGCGGGTGACGGCTCCCGGCGGTCACGTTGTCTTCTCCTTTTCGGCCGGCCCGGAGACGCCGATCTGGGTGCCGTCGGAGCGCCTTCGCCGCGAGCTCGGCACGCACGGTTTTGCGGACTTTGCGGACTTCGAGGCCGACGGCGCGACGGCGCTTCTTGCCCGCAAGGGCGATCGCCTTTAGTGTCCGGTGCCACAAGGACGTTCGGGCGCGGTAGACCGGTCCGGACGTCCTTCTTTCGCGACGGGCGCGGCTAGACTAGGCGGCCGCGGCGAGGTAGCTCAGTTGGTAGAGCACACGGCTGAAAACCGTGGTGTCGCCGGTTCGATCCCGGCCCTCGCCATCAGCCTCTCGTCCGCAATAGCCTTGCCTCGGTGAGCACGCAGGACACGCAGCCACCGGTGGCGGTGATCGGCGCAGGCCTCGACCTGGGCGCCGGCCGCCGCGGCGTCGACATGGGCCCGTCCGCGATCCGGTACGCGGGCCTCGACGAGCGGATCTTCGAGCTCGGTCGCCGCTGCGAGGACTGGGGTGACGTCGTCACGGCCGTGGCGGAGGCGACCGCGGTCGGCGACGAGCGCATGCGCTACCTCGCGGAGATCAAGGCGACGGTCGAGCGGATCGCCGCGCTGGTCGCGCGGGCAGCTGAAGAGCGCTACCTACCGCTGGTGCTCGGCGGCGACCATTCGGTCGCTCTGGGCTCGCTCGGCGGCATGGCTCGCGCCCGCGGGCCCGGAGGCGTGCTCTGGCTCGACGCGCACGGCGACCTGAACCGGCCCGAGACGTCGCCGACCGGGAACGTCCACGGGATGCCGCTTGCGGCCGCCCTCGGCCTCGCCGGGCCGGAGTTCGAGAGCAACGAATACTCGCTCCCGGCCGTGGAGCCGCGCCGGGTCGCGCTCGTCGGCGTCCGTTCGCTCGACCCGGGCGAGCGAGCACTGCTGGCCGAGCTCGAGGCGCGCGTGTTCACGATGAGCGACCTCGACCGGATGGGAGTCGAGACCGCAATGCGCGAGGCGCTGGAGCACGTCAGCGGCGACGGGTTCGTCCACCTCAGCCTGGACCTGGACGTGCTCGATCCCGAGGTTGCGCCCGGCGTGGGCACGCCGGTGCGCGGCGGGCTCTCCTATCGCGAGGCGCATCTGGCGATGGAGCTGATCGCCGAGTCGGAGGTCCTGAGCTCGCTCGAGGTGGTCGAGGTCAATCCGATCCTCGACCGCGAGAACCAGACCGCCAAGCTGGCCGTGGAGCTGGTCGCGAGCGCTCTCGGCGCCCGCATTCTGTAACACGCGCGTGAATTGCCCCGGGGTCCCGCTCTGGTGTTCCCCCTGCAATCAGCCTAGCGGCGGGCGATTCACGGGTGTGAAACGGGACTGTGACGAAGCAGGAACTTCTCGACGGCATCAGCGGTCGGCTCGAACGCATCCCAGTAGACGACGTGGCCGCCCGGCACGGCGACGAGCTCGAGGCTCTCGCCGAGAGTTGCCGGGTACTCCTCGAGCTGGTCCTCGCGCACGAGTCCGAACTGCTCGGCGTGGACGAGTAGTGTCGGCACGCGGCTGAGCACGGTCGAGGGCGGCGGCTCTCGGCAGAGCTCGCTGTACATCGTCGCGACGGCGCCGCGCGCGTAGCGCCAGCGCAGGAGGCCGTCGGGCGATGAGGCGAGATGTTCCCGTGCCTCCTCCTCGAGTGCCGCGCGCGGGGTCGCGAAACCGCTGGTCAGACGCGCGTCGATCGCCTCGTCGGGCGACGCGAAGGCGTGGTCCTTGGCGGCCTCCTGGGCGAAGTCGAAGCCGACGTGCGGCAGGATCTGGATCGCGGGGTCGAGCAACACCGCGCACGTGAGCAGCTCCGGCCGGCGCGCGGCGAGCTCCAGCACCAGCCGGCCGCCGAAGCTGTGGCCGACCCACATCGCCGGCCGTTCGGGCTCGAGGGTCTGGAGCAGATCGTCCAGATGCGTCTCGAGGTTCCACGGCGGCTCCCAATCCGACGAGCCGTGTCCGCGCAGATCGGGCGCGAGCACGTGGAAGTGCGCCGCGAGGCGCTCCTCTGCCAGCCTGCGATAGCGCCGGCCATGCGCCGAGACGCCGTGCACGCACACGACCGTGGGAGCGTCCGGGTCTCCCCACTCGTGGACGTGTAATTGCATTCGCGGCACACTAGCGAGCGATGCTCGGGCTGCTCTACGACATCCACGGCAACATTCCCGCGCTCGAGCGGGTGATCGAACAGGCGGACGACGAAGGGATCAACCGCTGGCTCCTGGGCGGCGACTACGGTACGCCGAGCCCGTGGCCGCTCGAGACGCTCGACCGCCTGAAGCAGCTCCCCAATGCGACCTGGATCCGCGGCAACGGCGAGCGCTGGCTGCGCGAGCCGCCGCTCGACCGGCCGGAGGTGATGGAGTCGTACGCGATCTTCAGCGGCCACTTGCCCGACGAGGTGGTCGACTGGCTCTACGCCCTGCCGCCGCGAGCCGAGCTCGACGGCGTGCTCTACGTGCACGGCTCGCCGCTCTCGGACGTCGAGAGCTTCGCACCGCAGCCTGAGCCCGACGAGGAGCGGTTACTGGCTGGCGTGCACGACCGGCAGGTCGTCTTCGGCCACAGTCACCAGCAGTTCCGGCGGCCCGGGCCCGACGGCACCGAGCTCTTCAACCCGGGTAGCGTCGGCATGCCGCTCGACGGCGACACCCGGGCCGCCTGGGCGGTCCGCTACAGCGACGGCCAGCTCGAGTTTCGGCGAACCGTGTACGACAACCAGCGAGCCGCCCATGCCTACCGCAAGCTCGGCGGCGACTTCGGCGAGTTCGCCGCCCGCCGGCTCGAGCGCGGCTCCGACTAGGTCAGCGACGCCTCAAGCGAGATCTCGACGTGACCGAGCGCGTTCGAGACCGGACAGCCCTCCTTCGCCTGCTGTGCGGCGGCCTGGAACTCGTCCTCGCCGATCCCCTCCACCTCGCCGCGAACCGTGAGCTTCATGGTCGTGATGCGGAAGCCCGCGTCGGTCTGGTCGAGCGTGCAAACCGCGTCCGTCTCGAGCTTCGTGGGCGGGTGCCCGGACTGGGCGAGCCCGTTCGCGAGAGCCATAGAGAGACACGTCGCGTGCGCCGCGGCGATCAGCTCCTCCGGGCTCGTCTTGCCGCCGGGCTCCGGCGTGAAGCGCGATGCGAACGTCACCTCCTGGCCGCTGATCGCGCCGCTGCCGACGTCGAACGTCCCCGACCCGCTGCGCAGGTCGCCTTCCCAGGTTGCATGGGCCCGTCGCTCGATCGCCATCCTTGCTCCTCCTCGTCGTCGCTGAGGACCGAGGCTACCGAGGGCGAGCCGTGTTCAGTGGACGCGTACGACGCGGGGCGCGGTCGCGAACGCGTCTCCGCGCGGTGCGTTCTCTGCCGCGACGTACAGCCGGACGAGGTGGCGTCCGTTCGAGAGCGGCACGCGCATCGGCCGCGGGTGCAGCGGGCCGAGGAGCAGCCGCTGCAGGTTGTGCCACGCGCCAGCGCGCCGTTCCTGCAGGAACGCGATGCGCGCCGCCAGCTTGGCCGACGCGGCCACCCGGAACCAGGCTGGATGGCGGGAGCTCAGCACCCGGAGCGTCACGCGCCGGTGGCCGCCCTCGGCAGGTTGGGCGAGGGAACGGTTGAAGGCGGAGCCCGCCGCGGCAGGCCCGTCGCAGAGACCGGCTTCCCGGGTCCAGAGATAGACGCAGGCCGCTCGCTTCGTGGCCGGGTCGGCACGACCGCCCGGGAAGGTGGCCCAGCCCCACGACCACACGGAGGCCAGGCCCAGCTCGCCGGCGACCTGTCGCGTGGCCAGCGCCTCGCGCTTGACGACCTCGAACCACGGCGCCGCAGCCAGGCCCATGCGGCCACCGCGGCCGGCCTGGAAGCCGAGAGCGATGCCGACCCGGGTGCTCGGGACACCGATCGTCGTCAGGTTGCGCACGGCGCGCCGCAGCTCGAACCGCATGTAGACGCTCGCTCGTCCCGGCCCGAACGCGTGCAGCCACGGAGCCGGCAGGTACAGCTCGCGGACGATCGTTGCGACCTGCGCCAACGCGCGCCACCAGTTTCCCGCGGCGCCGCCGGTGGCGCCGGCTTGAGAGATGAAGAGCTGCGGCTGGGCACCGTGCGCGGCCAGGCCCTGCACGAGGGCCAGCACGTTGGCGCGGTAACGGGCAGTCCGCGGCCGCCACGGCGCCGGGCGCTGGGCCTCGAAGAGCTCGTTCAGGCCGATCACGGGCGTCGAGCAGCCGGTGACGCGCACGGCGTCTTCCAGCACGCGTGCCGTTGCAGCCGGAATCGTCCGCGGGTCGGCCGGTTTCGCAGGCGTGCCGACAGCGCGCCGGAGAGACATGTCCCAGAAGGCGAGCTGCGCGCCGCCCCGGCGCGCGTCCGCGGCCGGCGCGTCGTGCGCCAGCGCGACCGTGAGCCCGGGTTGGAAGAAGAGGCGCCTGAACGGCACCCACTTGTCGCCGTAGTCGATCCAGGCGGGCTGCGCGCGCCTGGTTACACGGAGGCGAGCCTGACCGAGCGGCCTGCGTGGCGCTGGTCGACCCGGCCAGAGCGAGAACCACCCCGGCCGCAACCGCGAGCTGTATGGCGGCGACCCTTCTCATCTCCATGACCCCGGGACCTAATCGTAGTCAAGCTCTCGCTCAGTTGCGTTCGTCCTCCTCGCCGGAGCCGCTCGGGCGGTAGTAGGTCTTACCGCGCAGCGGCTCCGGGAGATGCTCGGCCTCGAAGCCGCGCGGGTCGTCGTGCGGGTAGACGTAGCCCTCGCCGCGGCCGAGCTTCCTCGCGCCGCGGTAGCTGCGTGTCGCGGAGCGCGTCGGGCGGTCGCGTCTGGCCGAGCTCGCGCACGTCGGCGGTCGCCTCCTTGAGCGCGACGTACGACGCGTTCGACTTCGGCGCGCGGGCGAGGTAGATCGCGGCTTGCGCCAGGTTCAGGCGGGCCTCCGGGAGACCGACGTGCTCGACCGCCTGCGCCGCGGCGACGGCGACCAGCAGCGCGCGTGGGTCGGCGTTGCCGATGTCCTCGGAGGCGAGCACGACCATTCGGCGGGCGATGAAGCGCGCGTCCTCGCCGCCCTCGAGCATCGCGGCCAGGTAGTAGACGGCCGCGTCGGGGTCGGAGCCGCGCATCGACTTGATGAACGCCGAGACGAAGTCGTAGTGGGCGTCGCCGCCCTTGTCGTAGACGAGCGGGCGCTTGCGCGCAGCGTCCTCGACGTGCTGCTCGTTCACTGCGGTGCCTTCGGCACGGGCGGTCTGCGCCGCCAGCTCGAGGATGTTCAGCGCGTTGCGCGCGTCGCCGCCGGCCCGCCGCGCCACGAGCGCGACGACCTCGGCCGGCACCTCGGCCTCCAGTGCTTCGGTGCCGCGCGTGACGATCGTGCGCAGCTCCTCCTCGCCGAGCGGCTGCAGCTCGTAGATCTGAACGCGCGAGAGCAGGGCCGAGTTGACCTCGAAGTACGGGTTCTCGGTCGTCGCCCCGATCAGCGTCACGAGCCCCTCCTCGACCGCAGGCAGGAGCGCGTCCTGCTGGGCCTTGTTGAAGCGGTGGATCTCGTCGAGGAAGAGGATCGTCCGCTGGCCCGACCCGCCGAGCCGTTCGCGCGCCCGCGCGAGTACCTCGCGCACGTCCTTCACGGTGGCCGAGACCGCAGACAGCTCCTCGAAGGCGGCACCCGTCGTCTCTGCGACGATGCGTGCGAGCGTCGTCTTGCCGGTCCCCGGCGGCCCGTAGAGGATCGCCGAGCCGACCCGGTCCTCCGCGATCGCGAGCCGCAGCGCCGAGCGCTCGCCGAGCACCTGCTCCTGCCCGACGAACTCGTCGAGCGAGCGCGGCCGCAGCCGCAGCGCCAGCGGCGCGACTTCCTGCATCCGCTCCCGCGCCGCGTCCGCGAAAAGGTCGCTCATGCGGGAAGTATGCTCCGCGCCGTGGGGACGACCACCGAGCCGCTGGTCCGCCGCCTGAACGTCGTCTATCTCTACGTCTCGGAGATGGAACGCTCGCTCGGCTTCTATCGCGACCTCCTTGGCATCCCGCTCGAG
This sequence comes from uncultured Actinomycetes bacterium, assembly GCA_963717725.1. GTDB lineage: Bacteria > Actinomycetota > Thermoleophilia > Gaiellales > Gaiellaceae > AC-32. The sequence goes on along the minus strand of CAVQWS010000025.1, from coordinate 245,474 downwards.
GGCGACGAGGACTGGCAGGAGGCGTCGCTCGGCGAGACGCGCTTCGCCCTCCATCTGGCCCACGAGGGGATCGGTCCGCTGTCGGCGGGCTCGGTCCACGTGAATCTCGAGGTCGCGGACCTCGATGCCGCCACGGAGCGCCTGCATACGGCCGGGGTCGAGGTGGAGGAGACGATGCGCGAAGACTGGGGCGCCGCGGCGCGGATCACCGACCCGGATGGCTACGAGCTCTACCTCTTCCAACCGCCGGCCTCGTGAGCGTCGAGGACTACACCAAGCCGATCCTCGCCGGCGAGGGCGCGAGCGACTACGAGCGCTACCTGCGCACGGACGAGCTGCTCTCGCTCCAGCGCAGGCCCGAGGAGCAGGCTCACCGGGACGAGCTGCTCTTCCAGACCGTGCACCAGGCGTCGGAGCTGTGGCTGAAGCTGGCCTGGACGGAGGTCGAGGAGGCGACGCGCCTGATCGACCACGGTGAGCTCGCCCCGGCCGAGCGGCTCCTGCGCCGCGCGCACCTGTGTCTCGATTACGTCGTCGGCCAGCTCGAGATGCTCGAGCAGATGTCGCCCTGGGAGTACCAGGCTGTCCGCCAGGAGCTCGGCCACGGGAGCGGCTTCGACTCGCCGGGCTTCCGTGAGATCCGGCGCGTGACGCCACCGCTCGGCCAGGCGTTCCACGCGCGCCTGAGCGAGGCCGGCCTGAACGTCGTCGAGCTCTACCGTCGCGGGCGCGAGTACGAGGATCTGTACCAGCTGGCCGAGCTGCTGCTCGGCTGGGACGAGCGGATCACGATGTGGCGGATGCGCCACTACCTCGTGGTTGCGCGGATCATCGGCGACAGCGTCGTCGGCACGCAGGGTACGCCGGTCGAGCTGCTCGGAAGCCTGATCAAGCAGCGCTTCTACCCCGAGCTCTGGCAGGCGCGAAACCGTCTGACCGAGCTGGCGAACGAGGAAGAGTGACGCTCCGCGACGAGGTCACGCAGCTTCTGCAGGAGCTGGTCCGCCTCGACACCGTCAACCCGCCCGGCAACGAGTCGCAGGCCGCCGAGCTCCTGCGCGACTACCTCGCCGGCCACGGCGTCGAGAGCAAGCTCTACGCGAGGACGCCCGAGCGGGCGAACCTCGTCGCCCGGCTGCCCGGCCGCGGCGACGGCAAGAGCCTGCTGCTCCTCTCGCACACCGACACCGTCGGCGCCGATGCCTCGGAGTGGGAGGTCGACCCCTGGTCGGGCGAGGTGCGCGGCAGCGAGCTCTGGGGCCGTGGCGCGCTCGACATGAAGGGCCAGGTCGCCGCCGAGGCGGTCGCGATCGCCTCGCTCGCCCGCGAGGGCTTCGAGCCGGCGGGCGACCTCGTCTTCGCCGCCTGCGCGGACGAGGAGGTCGGCGAGGCCCACGGGCTGGCGTGGCTCTGTGAGCACCACCCGGACGCGGTCCGCACCGACTACGCGCTGAACGAGGGCGCGGGCGAGCGGATGGAGCTCTTCGGCCGGACCTTCTATCTCTGCTCGAGCGCCGAGAAGATGAGCTCGCCCTTCCGGCTGCTGGTGCACGGGCGCGCCGGGCACGCATCGGTTCCGGGGATCGCCGACAACGCGCTCGTCAAGGCCGCGCCGCTGATCGAGCGGCTCGCCGCCTACCGCCCGGAGCTACGGCTCGGGCCGGAGACGACCGCGATGATCAAGGCCGTCGCCGGCCGGGAGCTGGAGCCGGCCGAGGGGCTCGAGCTAGTGCGCGCGACCGACCCGGCCGCGGCCGAGCTGCTCGAGCCGCTGCTCTCGTTGACGCTCTCGCCGACGATGATCTCCGCCTCGGACACGCGCAACGTGATCCCGTATCTCTGCGAGGTGGTGGTCGACTGCCGCCTGCTGCCCGGGCAGACACAGGACGAGGTCGAGCCCGTCCTCAAGCATGTGCTCGGCGAGGGCGAGTACGACTTCGAATGGCTCGACGGGCGCGGGGGCACGCGCTCCGAGCTCGAGACGCCGCTCTGGTCGGCGGTCGAGAGCTTCGTCGCCGGCGTCGAACCCGAGGCGACCGTGCTGCCCGTCTGCGTTGCCGGCTTCACCGACAGCCACTGGCTGCGCGATGCTTTCGGCACCGTCGCGTACGGCTTCTTCCCGACGAAGGCGATGGACCCGCAGCTGGCCGCGCGGCTGATCCATTCGGCGGACGAGCGGATCGAGCTCGACGACCTCGAGCTCGCCGTCGACTGCTTCCGGCACGTCGCCGTCGAGGTGACCGGTGGTGGCTAGGCTTCTGGCTGATGGCTGAGAAGGTTCGCCTCGGAGGAATGGCGCTCGTGAACGGCGTGCTCGTCCACGGTCCGCACGCCTGGGCGTGCGCGGTGCGCACCGATGACGGCGAACTGAAGGTCGCCGCGGAGTACAAGCGCCTGCGCGCGGCCGAGGTCGAGAATCCGATCCTGCGCGGCCCGGCGCGGCTCGCCGAGGTCTTCGCGCTCCTGCCCCAGGTCTATCGGCGGCTGCCCGAGGCCAAGCTGCCGTTTCAGCGCCCGCAGGTGCTCGCGACCATGTTCGGGACCGCGCTCGCGGTCAAGGCGATCAAAGGCTCACCGCGCCTGAGCCCGCTTGCGGGCGAGCTTGTCGGCGGGGTGCTCTCGCTGCTGCCGGCGGCGCTCGCGCTCCGGGGCTCCGAGCTGGCGGCCTACCACGGCGCCGAGCACATCTCGATCGGCAGCTACGAGCACGGCGAGCAGCGCGCACGCGAGCACGAGCGCTGCGGCTCGCACCTGCTCGGCCCGCTGCTCGCGAGCTCGGCGGTCGGGGCGACGCTCGCCGCGAGGGCGCCGGCGCACCTGCGCGGCCCCGCCCGCGCGGCGGCTCAGCTCGGCGCGGTCGCCGCGTCCACCGAGCTCTTCGGGTGGATGACGCGCAACCCTGACAACGCGCTCTCACGCGCGCTCGCGTGGCCCGGCCACGAGCTGCAGCACCGGTTTGCCACCGCCGAGCCGAGCCCTGAGCAGCTCGAGGTCGCCGAGGCGGCGCTGGCGGCCTGCCTGGAGCTCGAGCATGCAGCAGCGGACTCGCACTAAGAGACTTCCGGCCGAGATCTTCGAGCTCCCCGTCGAGAAGATGCGGGAGGGCTACTACACCGACGCGTACTTCAACCACACGCGCGACGTGCTGATCCGCGACGACCGCCACCCACGGGTCGTGATGCAGGTGTTCCAGAAGCACGACTCCTACCTCGGCGGGATCGACGAGGCGATCGCCGTGCTGAAGCTCTGCGCCGACGACTGGGACGACCTGACCGTCCACGCGCTCTACGACGGCGACCAGATCGAGCCGTTCGAGCCGGTGCTGCGGATCGAGGGCGACTACACCGGCTTCGCGCACCTCGAGACGGTCTACCTCGGCGTGCTGGCGCGACGGACGCTGATCACCAGCAACGTCGTGCATGTGCTCGAGGCCGCCAACCGCAAGCCGATCATCTTCATGCCGGCCCGGCACGACCACCACCGCATCCAAACCGGCGACGGCTACGCGGCCTTCGTCGGGGGCCAAGTGGTCGGCGCCGAGATCGGCGTCACCTCCGAGGCGCAGGCCTCCTGGTGGGGCGGGCGCGGGATCGGGACCCTGCCGCATGCCCTGATCGCGGCCTACGGTGGCAACACCGTGCTCGCGGCGACCAAGTTCGTCGAGAACGTCGACCCCGAGATGCATGTGACCGTGCTCGTCGACTTCGAGAACGACTCGGTGCAGACAGCGCTCGAGGTGGCGCGCGCGCTCGGCCCGCGGCTCTGGGGTGTGCGGCTCGACACGTCCGGTCAGCTCGTCGACCGCTCGCTCTGGAGCGAGATGGGCGACTTCGACCCGCGGGGGGTGAACGAGCAGCTCGTGCGCAACGTGCGCGACGCGCTCGACCGCGACGGCTTCGAGCGCGTCAAAATCGTCGTCTCGGGCGGCTTCGACGTGGCACGGATCCGCGCGTTCGAGGAGCGCGGAGTGCCGGTCGACTCCTACGGCGTCGGCTCGGCGCTGATCCGCGGCGAGAACGACTTCACCGGTGACATCGTGATGACGGACGGCCGGCCGTCGGCAAAGGTCGGCCGCCGCTTCCGCGACAACCCGCGGCTCGAGCTCGTCGAGTAGGGCTCAGACGCGGGCCGAGGCGGCCAGTCCCGGCCAGTCCTCGATCGGGTCGGTCGAGCGCACGACGTGCATGCCGGCGGCCGCGAAGCGTTCGAACGCAGCGTCCGCCTCCTCGGTGTAGTCGACCTCGCCCGGCACCACGACGGGGGACGTGCAGTCCTCGAGCAGGTAGACCTTCTCTGCCAGCCTGCGCTCGTCGCGGAGGTAGGAGGAGAGTAGGTCGGCGATCGTCCAGGCGACGCAGTGGCTCTTCGCCTGGCCCGCGATCAACACGGCGTCGAAATTCAAGAGCTCCTCGAGCAGCGGCGTGTTGGGCGCTCCGAGCAGTTCGCCGTCTGGCCCTCGCGTCACCTCCGGCCCGAACACCGAGTAATGCTCGGTGAGCGGTGAATGCCCCTTCTGCTGGAAGTCGGGCTGCGAGCGCCGCCCCACGGAGTGGAAGAAGATCGCCTCCTCGACCGCGGGCACGAGCGCGTGGCCGATCCCGCCCAGCATCGCGTGGTAGGGCCAGATCGTGAGCTTGTACTTCCCGGAGGACTCGAGTGCTCGCGTGTAGTGCAGGAGATGGCGCTGCGCGTATTCCGGGTCGAGCCCGAGGCTGCGAGCCACGACCTCGTCGACGCGCCAGCGCTCCGACTCGACGTCGTCGGCAGAAACGAGCGTGTACGGCGGCGGATGCTCACCGTCGGCGTCCACGAGCCAGATGGCGTGGAACACCTGCATCGCCTGGTGCGTGTCCAGGGTGGGGACGATCTTCGTGATCGCGTCGAGGTTGCGGTAGATGAACTCGCAGAGACGGCGGTTGTCGTCCACGGCCCCCGTCCCGGAGCGGCCGCCCACGAAGAGCTCGAAGGCCGGGATGCAGAACGTGTTCTGGACGTCGACCGCGACGAGGCAGATCCGAAAGGCGTCCTCGACCGCCGGCTCGACCTCGTGCTCCTGCGCCCATTCTTCGGCATCGCGCGCGAGCTCCTCGTACTGCACCCGCCAGACCTCGCCCACGGTCGCCGGGTCGAAATGGGCGGGCACCGGCAGCACGGCTCCAATTCTAGTGCGGTCTCCACGGGTGCCCGCCGGTTGACGCGAGGCCGAAAGACGGCGATAACGAGGGAAGGGATATGGGCGACGTGCTCGTTTTCATTCGCGACGGGATCGCGGCCTGGTTGCCGCTGTTCTTCGCGGTCCTGCTCGTCCTGATGGTCTACATCCTCTGGCGCACGCTGCAGGTGATGCCTCGCGTGAGCGCTGCGAAGACGATCACGTCCAACTCGCGCGTCTCCTGGGACGACGTCGCCGGCCTCGACGAGGCGAAGGGCGAGCTACGCGAGGTGATCGACTTCCTCACCGACCCGGAGCGCTTCGGCCGGTTGGGCGCGCGCGTGCCGAAGGGGATCCTGCTCTACGGACCGCCGGGGACGGGCAAGACACTGCTCGCCAAGGCGATCGCCAGCGAGGCGGGCGCGCGCTTCTATGCGCAGAGCGCATCCGCCTTCGTCGAGATGTTCGCCGGCCTCGGCGCGGCGCGGATCCGCAAGCTCTTCGAAGAGGCCCGCAAGAATGCGCCCTCGATCGTCTTCATCGACGAGCTCGACGCCGTCGGCGCGCAGCGCACCGGCCACGGCTTCTCGCGCGAGCAGGACCAGACGCTGAACCAGCTGCTGGTCGAGCTCGACGGCTTCGAGGCGCGCGAGCAGGTGATCGTCATGGGCGCCTCCAACCGCCTCCAGGACCTCGACGCCGCGCTGCTGCGGCCGGGCCGCTTCGACCGGCAGGTGCTCGTCGCCGCACCCGACCTCGCCGGCCGTGAGGCGATCCTCTTTGTCCACGTGCGCGGCAAGCCGCTCGCGGACAACGTCGACCTGCGTTCGATCGCGCGCCAGACCGCGGGCCTGACCGGCGCAGAGCTGGAGAACATCGCCAACGAGGCGGCGATCTTCGCCGGCCGCTCGAACCAGACCGCGATCCGGCAGTCCGACTTCGAGGACGCGATGGAACGCGTCGTCGCCGGTCTCCAGCAGCGCAAGGTGATGACCGAGAAGGAGCGCCGGATCCTCGCTTACCACGAGGCCGGGCACGCGGTCATGTCGCACCTGACCGGCGACCTGCTGCCCGTGCACAAGGTGACGATCGTCTCGCGCGGCCAGGCGCTCGGCTACACGCTCAACTTGCCGAGCGAGGAGCGCTACTTGCACACGGCAGAGGAGTTCGCCGACTTGCTCAAGGTCTACCTCTCCGGCCGCGCGGCCGAGCAGATCGTCTTTGGGCGCGTCACCAACGGGGCTGCCAACGACCTCGAGAAGGCGACCGAGGTGGCGCGCGCGATGGTCTTCGAGTACGGCATGTCGGGCGCGACCGCTTCGCGGACGATGCGCGCCGACAACTACGCGCTCTCCGAGGAGACCAAGCGGTTGCGCGACCAGGAGCAGGCGCGGCTGACCGACGACGCGTACGCCGAAGCGATGCGCCTGCTGCAAAAGCATCGCCTCGTGCTCGACCGGATCGCCGTCGCGCTGCTCGAGAAGGAGACGCTCGACAAGGAAGAGCTCGCCGAGCTGGTCGGCGATGTCGAGCCAGAGTCGCGCTCGTCGGAAACCATGGGCACCGTCCGCGTCGTCGGCTCGGATTGACCAGATAGCATCGCCCGCGTGCAGCCGCGCGGGATTCACCACCTCGGCGTCGCCGTCGACGACCTCGACAGCGCGCTCTCGACCTACGAGCGGCTCTTCGGCGCACGGCTCGAGCATCGCGAGACGGTGCCCGACCAGGGCGTCGAAGCGGCGTCGCTGCGGATCGGCTCCGACCGGGTCGAGCTGCTGGCAGCGCTCGGCGACGACTCGCCGGTCGGCAAGTTCCTCGCCAAGCGCGGGCCCGGCATGCACCACGTGGCCTACGAGGTCGACGACGTGGGCGCCGCGATCGACGAGCTGACCGCCGAGGGCGCGGAGCTGATCGACGAGTCGCCGCGGCGTGGGCTCTTCGGGCTCGAGGTCGCGTTTGTCCATCCCGACGCTGTGCACGGCGTGCTCGCGGAGATCGTCAGCGGTGGCTGAGGAACGCGTCCGCATCGAGATCGCCTTCGACGGCGGCCAGATCATGGGCGCCAACGTCGAGCTATCGGCCGCCGATGCCCTCGAGCGGGCGCTCGACGACAGCCGCGACGGCGCGTTGGCGCTGGAGGCCGAGGACGGGCGCTACACCGTCGCCTTGCGCCGTGTCGTCTACCTCAAGCGCTTTTCGCGCGAGGGCCGCGTCGGCTTCACCGGCTGACGCGCGTTAGCGGTCGGACTCGTAAGGGCAAGGCTTAATGATGAGCGCCGTCGCGCGAACCAGCACGGACGACCTGCGCCGTCTCGTCGAGCTGGCCCAGCAGGGCGATCGTGAGGCGCTCGAGGCGCTGTACCTGCTGCACTTCGACCGCATCTACAGCTACCTGCACATGAGCGTCGGGAACCGCCACGACGCCGAGGATCTGACGACGCAGACGTTCCTGAAGATGCTGGAGGCGATCGGCCGCTTCCGCTGGCAGTCGGCGCCCTTCTCGGCCTGGCTGTTCCGGATCGCGCACAACCTGGCGATGGACCACTTCCGCGCCTCGCGGCGCTGGCAGCCCGAGGAGGAGGTCCCGGAGCCCGAGGGTGCGACCGAGTCATCCGCGGAGGACGCCGCGCTGCAGTCGATCGGCCGCAAGAGCATGCTCGAGCTGATCGAGAATCTCTCCCTGGAGCAGCAGCAGGTGCTGATGCTGAAGTTCCTCTTCAACTTCTCGAACGGCGAGGCCGGCACCGTGCTCGACAAGTCGGAGGGCGCGGTCAAGTCGCTGCAGCATCGCGCTCTCGCGTCACTGCAGAAGCAACTCCCGCAAGACTAGGAGCATGCTCGAAGCGGGAATCGTCGGCCTCCCGGCCGCTGGGAAGACCACGCTCTTCAACGTGCTCACGCGCGCGGGCGTGGGGCCGGACTTCGGCAAGGAGCACGTCGGGATGGCGCCGATCGCGGACGAGCGGCTCGGCCAGCTCGCGGCCGTCGTCTCGGCCGCGAAGGTGACGCCGGCGGCCGCGCGCATCACCGACGTGCCCGGTACCGGGCCGCAGCTGCTGGGCAACCTGCGCCGCGTTGACGCGCTGGTGGCCGTCGTCGGCGGCTTCTCGCCTGGAGCCGATCCGGAGGGCGACCTGGAGCGGCTCGAGCTCGAGCTGCTGGTGGCCGACCGCGACCACGTCGAGCGGCGGCTCGAGCGGGTGTCGAAGCAGGCCAAGTCGGGCGACGCGAAACTTCGGCAGGAAGTCGCGGAGCTCGAGCGCGTGCTCGAGTGGCTGGACGCGGGCCGCCCGCTGCGGGACTGGGAGGGAGCCCTGCCGCCGGAGCTCGAGCCGTTGACGACCAAGCCGGTCGTGCCGGTCGTGAACGGCCCGGGCGGTATCGACCTGAAGCTCGAAGCGGAGCTGGCCGAGCTGCCCGAAGAGGAGGCGGCCGCCTTTCGCGACGGCGAGTCGGCCCTCGACGAGGTCGTCCACCGGCTGTTCGAGGCGCTCGGCCTGATCACGTTCTTCACTGCCGGCGAGACGGAGGCACGGGGCTGGACCTTGAGCCGGGGCCAGACTGCGCTCGAGGCGGCGGCGTCGATCCACACCGATATCGCGCGCGGGTTCATCCGCTGCGAGGTCGTGCGCTGGAGCGACCTGGTCGAGACCGGCAGCTATGCGGAGGCGGCACGACGCGGCCTGCAGCGGCTCGAGGGCAAGACCTACGAGGTGCAGGACGGCGACGTGCTCACCGTCCGCTTCAACGTCTAGCGGCTAGCAGCAGCCGCAGTCGCAATCGCAGCACTCGCAGTCACATGCGCGCATGGCCGACCTCCTTTCGCGTTCGAGGCTAGCTGTTATATTGATGAACGTCAATGAATAGGAAGCTGAAGGTTCTGCAGGCGCCCTGCTGCTGTCCGGGCTCGCCGCCGCTCGACGGGCGTGTGGCGCAGGAGCTGGCCGCGCGGTTCAAGGCGCTGGCCGACCCGAGCCGCGTCGCGATCGTCAACCGGCTGGCGGGCTCGGAGGAAGTCTGTGTCTGCGACTTCCTCGGCACCCTCGGCCTCGCCCAGCCGACCGTCTCGCACCATCTCAAGGTGCTGCGGGAAGCAGGCCTCGTCGAGGTCGCGCGCAAGCGCGGGACGTGGGTCTACTATCGGCTCGTGCCGGAGGCGGTCGAGCAGCTCGCCTTCGCCCTCGGCGGACCGGCCGACAGCGTGGCGGCGGCGTGAGCGGCCTTCCGCGCGCGTACTTCGTCTGCATCGGCAATGCGGGCCGGTCGCAGATGGCGCAGGCCCTATACCAGCGGCTGGGTGGCGAAGCGCGCTCCGCGGGCACCCGGCCCGCGCAAGAGGTGCATCCGGAGGTGGTCGAGGTGATGCGGGAGCTCGGGGCCGATCTCTCCGACCGTCGCCCGCGCAGGATCGAGCAGAACGATGTGGAGTGGGCAGACGTGGTCGTGACGATGGGCTGCGGCGATGCGTGCCCGGTGCTTCCCGGCAAGCGCTACGTCGACTGGAACCTGCCCGACCCGGCCGGCCGCCCGGTGGAGGAGGTCCGAGCACTACGCGACGACATCCAACGCCGCGTCGAAACCCTCGCCGCCCTCTAGGTTGACGCGCTCGCGGCCCACTCATTGCGCGGGGAGTGAGGTTCCACCCGCCGCCCGTCCGCGGGGACGACCTGGTCGAGAGCGCAGCTACGCCGAGGCGGCACGCCGCGACCTGCAGCGGCTCGAAGGCAAGACGCACGAGGTTCAGGACGGCGACGTCGTGACCGTCCGCGTCAACTTCTAGCGGAGACCCGACCTTAAGCCAGTAGCAATGTCCGGCCGCGCGGCCTAATGTGCAGACGATTCTGCGGAAGGGGAGACAGGCCTTGGCGTACCGATTTGGCGTCGCGCTCGTTGCGTTGGCTGCTGTAGTTGCGCTCGCTGCGCCGGGCGCCGGAGCACACGACGGTGTCAATACCGCGGCTGGCCACGCTGCCGAGGACGCAGTCACGCTCACACCCACCCAGGAGCGGGCGCTCGACGCCCACACCCGCGTCGTCACCATGCGCGCCGCGAACGCCGCAGCCGCCGCGGTCGCCGGGGCGCCGCAGGACGTGGGTGAGTGGGGCCCGGTCGTCGACTGGCCGGTCGTCGGCGTGCACGTCGCGCTGCTGCCGAACGGCAAGGTGCTGGCCTACGACTCGATCGGCGACCACGCGACCGAGACGTACCCCGTGCAGGACCACACGCGCGCGACCGTGTGGGATCCGGCGACGGGAACGCAGACCCCGGTCGACGTCGACACCGGCTTCAACATCTTCTGCAGCGGCCTCGCGCATCTCCCCGACGGGCGGATGTTCATTGCGGGCGGGAACAAGGACCAGCAGCTCAACGGCATCGTCCAGACGCACATCTTTGATCCTGTGACGAACCTGTGGGGCCTCGGCCCGAACATGTTGGGCGGGCGCTGGTATCCCACAGTCACGCCGTTGAGTAACGGCGAGATGCTCATCACATCGGGCCGCGTCGACACGCCCGAAGTGCGGACGACGGCCGGCGGCCTGCGTGCGCTGAGCGGCGCGTCGCTCAGCCTGCCTCTGTACCCGTGGATCGACGTTGCTCCGAACGGCCGGGCGTTGTATTCAGGCCCCGACCAGACGCTGCGCGCGCTCAACACGACCGGCACCGGGGCATGGCAAACGTTCGGACAGCGCGACACGATCAACCGCGACTACGGCGGGCACGCGATCTACGACATTGGGAAGATGCTGGTTGCCGGTGGCGGCGGCTCGACGAGGGACGCGCGAGTCGTCGACTTCAACGGAGCCACGCCGCAGGTTTCGGCCACGGCGCCGATGGCCTTCGGCCGTAGGCAGCACAACCTGACGGTGCTCGCCGACGGAACCGTGCTCGCAACGGGCGGAAACTCGTCGGGCGCCGGGCTCGTCGACCTGAACGCCGGTGTCTACGCGGCCGAGCAGTGGAACCCGGCCAGCGGCCAGTGGCGGACCCTCGCTGCGGAGTCGATCACGCGCCAGTACCACTCGACCGCGCTGCTGCTGCCCGACGGCCGCGTCCTGTCCTCCGGCGGCGGGATCTGCGGCACGTGCGACCAGGTCGGCTACCTCGGCAAGAACGCCCAGATCTTCTCGCCGCCCTACCTCTTCCAGGCCGACGGCACGCTCGCGCCGCGCCCCACGATCGACTCCGCACCTGTCGGCCACGAGCTACGGCGCCGCGATGGAGATCGCGACGGCGAACCCGGCGTCGATCCAGAAGGTCGCGCTCGTCCGACTGGGAGCCGTCACACATTCGAACAACATGGAGCAGCGCTACATCCCGCTCTCCTTCACAGCCGGCGTTGCGAGCCTCACGGCGAGCGCACCCGCGAATGCCAACATCGCGCCGCCGGGCTTCTACATGCTCTTCATCATCGACGCCAACGGCGTGCCTTCGGTTGCCCGCATGGTCACCGTCCAGGGCAACTCCCAGCCGACCGTGACACTCACGCAGCCGAGCAACGGCGCGACCTTCACCGCCCCCGCCAACGTGAATCTCGCTGCAACTGCTTCGGACGCCGACGGCACCGTCACCAAAGTCGAGTTCTTCAACGGCACGACGAAGCTCGGCGAGGACACGACCGCGCCGTACAGCTTCACCTGGAGCGGCGTGGCGGCCGGAACCTACTCGCTCACCGCGCGCGCGACTGACGACCTCGGCGGCGTGACTACGAGCCTGGCCTCCGCGATCACCGTCAACTCCAGCAACGCGGCGCCGACGGTGACACTCACGCAGCCGAGCAACGGCGCGACCTTCACCGCCCCCGCCACCGTGAATCTCGCTGCGACTGCTTCGGACGCCGACGGCACCGTCACCAAAGTCGAGTTCTTCAACGGCGCGACGAAGCTCGGCGAGGACACGACCGCGCCGTACAGCTTCGCCTGGAGCGGCGTGGCGGCCGGAACGTACACGCTCACCGCGCGAGCGACCGACAATCTCGGCGGCGTCACCACCAGCGTGTCGTCCAGGATCACGGTCAGCTCCCCCAACGTTGCGCCGACCGTGAGCATCACCTACCCGGGCGATGCCGCGATCTTCACCTGGAAGCCGAGCATCACGATCACGGCGACGGCGAGCGATCTCGACGGCACCGTCACGAAGGTCGAGTTCCTCAACGGCACGACCGTGCTCGGCCAGGACACCAGCGCGCCCTACTCCTTCACGTGGAAGAACGTCCCGCAGGGGAGCCATTCACTGACGGCGCGCGCGACGGACAATGCGGGAGCCGTCGTGACCAGCGACGCCGTCGGCATCTTGGTGCGGAAGCGCTAGCAGCTACTCGACCGGTCGCGTGGCGGCCGTCGCGTCGAGCTGGTTCGCGTGGTACAGCACCGAGGCCTCGGCCGTCCGGGCGCCGCGCATGTCGTGATGCACCGCGATCGCGTGCAGCAGCTCGGCCCGCACCTCTGGCTCGAGCGCGGCCGCGCGCTCCTCGACGAGCCGCAGGCCGAGGTGGACATGGCCTAGCAGCCGCCCCTCGTCGGTCGCGCGGAAGGTCGGGCCGCGCTCCAGCTCCGCGGTGCGGCCGACGTCGTGCAGCAGCGCCGCCGCGAGCACGAGGTCGGCCCGCAGCCGCGGATGCAGCTGGGCCGCTTCACGGCAGAGCGTCGCCACGCCGACCGTGTGCTCGAGCAGCCCGCCCGCGTAGGCGTGGTGCGTCTCGGCCGCCGGCAGGCTGCGCAGCGCAGTTCGCAGCGCCTCGTCCTCGACGAACCGCGCCACGGTCGCGCGCAGGCCGGGGTGCGAGATCTCCGCCGCCAGGAACTCCAGGAAGCCGTCGAGCTCGGCCGCGTCCCGTCGCATCGCGGGCGCGAACGAGGCCGGGTCGGCCTCCTCCGCGGCCTCGAGCGAGCGCACCTCGAGTTGCAGCCGGTCGCGGAAGCGCTCGACCCGTCCGAGCACGCGCACGGCGTCGCCCTCGCCGAAGCGCGAGTCGAGCAGCTCGACGTCCGACCAGACGCGCGCCTCGATGCGGCCGCTCGGGTCGACGAGCTCCAGCGCGAGGTACGGAGAGCCCCCGCGGGTGCGTCGCCGCTCCTTCCTGGCGACCGCGTAGACGCCCTCCACGACCCGGTCCTCGGCCAGCGATGCGATCGCGCTCACCCCGCGAGTCTAGGTCCGAGCGCGGCTGGTACGCTCCGGCCCCGTGGCCGAGGTGAAGCCGTTTCGCGCCGTTCGTTACGGCGAGCGCGCCGGCTCGCTCGACACCCTCGTCGCCCCGCCCTACGACGTCATCTCGCCCGCCGAGCGCGACGAGCTCGCGGCCCGGAACGAGCACAACGTCGTCCACCTGACGCTGCCCGACGACGAGAGCGAGGCCGGCCGAACCTGGCGCGCCTGGCGCGAGAACGCGACGCTGGTCGACGAGCCCGAGCCGGGCTTCTGGTGGCTCTCGCAGGACTACGTCGGCCCGGACGGGGTCGCGCGCACGCGCGAAGGACTGGTCGCGGCGCTCAAGGCCGAGCCGTATGAGCACCGCGTTGTCCTGCCGCACGAGCGCACTCACCGTGGGCCGAAGGAGGGCCGGCTGCGACTGCTGCGCGAGGTGAACGCCCAGCTCGAGCCGCTGTTCTTCCTCTACGAAGGTTCGCCGCCCGCCCAGCGACCTGACCGCGAGCCGGACCTCGAGGTCGAGGGCGCGCGCCTCTGGCGGCTCCCGCCGGACGGGATCGCCGAGGCCTTCGCCGACCGCCAGCTCTTGATCGCCGACGGCCACCATCGCTACGAGACGGCACTCGCGTATGGCGAGGGGACCGACGTGCTAGCGGTGCTCGTCAGCCTCGACGACCCCGGCCTGATGATCTTCCCGACCCACCGCGTCTTCGAGCACGAGCCTGGTGAGCACTTGCCGGCCGACGAGCTCACCGGAGACGCACGCCAGGCGCTCGACGAGGTGCCCGCAGACCGCGCAGCGGCCGTGCTCTACCGGGACGGCGGCTACGAGCTGGCAGTCGACGGCAACGAGCTCGACGTCCAGCTCGTCGACCGCCTCGGGCACGACGGCATCAGCTACACGCCCGACTGGAGCGAGGCGGTGCGTGCCGTCGACGCCGGCGAGGCCGAGGTCGCGGTGCTGATGCGCCCGACCCGGATCGAGGACGTCTTCGCCGTCGCCCAGCGCGGCGAGACGATGCCGCAGAAGAGCACCTACTTCTACCCGAAGCTCGTCAGCGGTCTCTTGTTCTTGCCGTTGTGACGGATTGGCTGAAGGTCTGCCGCGAGGCGGTCGAGGACGTGCGCGGCGTGCTCGTCGAGCTGCCGACCCGCGACGAGCGCGAGCCGGTGGTCGGCGACGGCGAGGGCGGCGACGAGACGACCGCGATCGACGCGGCCGCGGAGAAGGTGATCCTCGAGCGCCTGCAAGGCATCGAAGGGACGACGATCGTTTCCGAGGAGGTCGGCATCGTCGGCGACGGCCCGACCAGGATCGTGGTCGACCCCATCGATGGCTCGCTCAACGCCAAGCGCGGGATCCCGTTCTTCTCGGTCTCGATCGCGGTCGCCGAGGGCGCGACGATGGACGACGTGTCTTTCGGCTACGTCTACGACTTCGGCACCGGCGAGGAGTGGGTAGCGGAGCGCGGCAAGGGCGCGCTGTTGAACGGCGGCGACCTCGGCCCGATCTACCCGAAGGAGGAGATCGAGATCCTTTCCTTCGAGGCGACGCTGACCTCGAGCGTCGCGGAGAAGGCGGCCGCGATGGTCGGCGTCGCCTACCGCCTGCGGATCATGGGCTCGCTGGCGCTCTCTCTCTGCCACCTCGCGGCCGGCCGCGTGGACGCCGTCTGCTCGCTGAAGGGCGCGCGCTCGGTCGACATCGCGGCCGCGCAGCTGCTGGTGCGCGAGCGCGGGCTCGCGATCGAGCTTCCCGAGGCACCGCCGTTCGGCGCCGCCCCGCTCGACATCGAGGGCCGATCCCGCTGCGTCGCCGCGGCGACGCCGGAGGTCTGCGAGCGCCTCTTCGCCGCGCTGGCCTGAAGCCGTAGGGCTACGCTCCGGCCATGGAACCGCAGCGCGAGGAGATCCTGAAGGCGCTCGAGCAGGTGATCGACCCGGAGCTGAAGCGCAACGTGGTCGAGCTCGACATGGTCCGCGACGTCCGCATCGAAGGCGGCGACGTGACCGTCGGGATCGCGCTCACGGTTGCCGGCTGCCCGCTGCGCTCGAGCTTCGAGCAGCAGGTCGCGCAGGCGCTCGCGCCGGTCGACGGCGTACAGCGCGTCTCGCTCGAGTTCGGCGTGATGACGCCCGAGGAGCGGAGCGCGCTGACGGCGCGGCTACGCGGCTCGGTGACCGAGCGCACGAAGGGCATCCAGCTCGACCGCGAGACGCGAGTGATCGCAGTCGCCAGCGGCAAGGGCGGCGTCGGCAAGTCGACGCTCTCCGCCAACCTCGCGGCCGCGTTCGACAAGCTGGGCCAGCGCACCGGGATCCTCGATGCCGACGTCTACGGCCACTCGATTCCGCACCTGCTCGGCATCCACCAGAAGCCGGTCGCGGTCGACCGGATGATCGTCCCGCCCGTTCGCGGCGAGCTGAAGCTGATGTCGATCGGCTTCTTCCTCGACGACAACGAGCCGGTGATGTGGCGCGGCCCGATGCTGCACCGAGCGCTGGAGCAGTTTCTCACCGACGTGCACTGGGGCGAGCTCGACACGCTCGTCGTGGACATGCCGCCGGGCACCGGCGACGTCTCGATCTCGCTCGGGCAGCTGCTGCCGCGGGCCGAGGCCGTGGTCGTGACGACGCCGCAGCCGCTCGCCCAGGAGGTGGCGGCACGTGCCGCGCTGATGGCGCGCAAGACGAACATGCGCCTGCTGGGCGTGATCGAGAACATGAGCGGCGAGACCTTCGGCACCGGCGGGGGGAAGCGGCTCGCCGACGAGCTCGAGGTGCCGCTGCTCGGCACGGTGCCGCTCGACCCGCGGCTGCGCGAGTCCGGCGATGCCGGCACGCCGCTTGTCGAGAGCGACCCGGACTCGGAGGCCGGCCGCGCGCTCACCGCGATCGCCGAGGCGATCTCGGCCACCCGGCGCGAGCAGGGCGTCGGGATCGTGAAGTCGCTGCCGGTTCTTAGCTAGGCAAGTACCCAGTCCGCCGCAGGAAGCTGCGCAGCCTCCGCTCGAATGCGACCCGGGTGCGCTCGCCGTGGATCTTGCCGCTGCGGGAGAGGCGGTCGATCGTCCTGAACGCAACCGCGGAGTGGCCGACCATGCACTCTTCCGCGGCCCAGGCGGCCACGATTCCCTGGTTGCTCCCCTTCCGCTTCGGGTTCATCGCCGCGTGCCAGAGCGCGTTGGCATCGCGGCCGATCTCACTGGGGTAGGTGGGGGTCTCGACGGTGAGCCCCACCGCTCGGAGGCGCAGGATCCGCACCGGCCAGCGCGAGTCCGCGAAGCTCGCGAAGGCGTACGAGAAGCGGTCGTCGCGGGTGACGAGCTCCTGCGTCCCGTCATGGTCGAGGTCGGCGAAGACGTAGCCGAAGTTGCCCCAGACGTGGACGAGCGCGGAGTAGTGCCCGGTCGGGGGCACGTAGCGGTAGATCTGGCTGTACCAGCAGCAGTGCGCACCGGCCCAGTAGAGGTCGAGCACGACCTCGGGCTCGCCGTCGCCGTCCACGTCGGTGACGAAGACCGACCGCTTGTGCAGGAAGTAGCGGGCCGGCTGGGCGTTGAAGCCGCCACCGGGAGGCTTGCGCAGCACGGCCGAGAAGCTCGTCACGCCGTCGCGCACAATCGTCAGGCGCTGACGCGTGAAGCGAAAGGCCGCGGCGTCGTAGCTGTACGAGAAGACTGCCTCGACCGCGCCTGCGCGGGCGCGCTCCACGTGGGCCTTGGGGGCCGCCGCGGCGGTCGTCACGATGACGGCGCCGAGCGCGACGGCAAGCGCTGCGGCGGTTCTCACCTGGCCGTTATAGCCGCGAAAGCCGAAGGGCGCCATGAAGGCGCCCTCCGAGTGTTCCAGTGGACCCCGGGGCCTCCTTGTGTGGAGCCCCCACTGAAACCAGAGACTTAGACGGTGCTTCCGCGCCGATGGCTGTGCCAACCCGTAAGGATTTCGTGAACGTGGACGAACGCGAGGTGCTGGAGACGCTGACGGGGCTCGGCTTCGAGGAGGCCGACGCTCGCACGCTCGCCGACCACTTTCTCGACGCGGAGCGGCGCGGCAAGACCGGTCATGGCCTCTCGCGGGTCGAGTGGCTCGCGACGCGGCCGTTCGAGCTCGATCCCTCGGCGCGGCCCCAGCGGCTCATGAGTGAGCCCGGCTACGAGCGCTGGGACGGCAACGGCGCGCTCGGCTACCTGACGCTCGCCGCGATCGTCGACGCGCAGCTGGCCGACCCGCCCGAGCACGCGCGCCTGGTCGTCGCGCAGCGGACCTTCCCGACCGGGATGCTCGGCTACTGGGGCCGGAAGCTTGCGGCCGGCGGGCTCGTCGCCGCGCTGAGCGCCACCTCGCCCGCGCGGCTCGGCCATCCCGAGGGCGGGCCGAAGCTGACGGGCACGAACCCGCTGGCGATCGCAATTCCCTCGTCTGAGGGCGAGCCGCTCGTCAGCGACGTCTCGATGGGCCGCGTCACCTACGGCGAGGTGCTCGCTGGTGAGGCGGCCGAGGACGAGCTCGTGCCCTTCGGCGGCGAGCGCGCGCACAAGGCGTTCGCGCTCGCGGTCGGGCTGCAACTACTAGTGGACTCGCTGGTCGCTGAGGCCGGGCACGGTGCGGTGCTGCTCGTGGCGCGGCCGGAAGCCGACCCGCTGCCGGCGTTACGAGCCCGAGCTGCTGGGCTGCGCCTGCCCGGTGATCGCTAGAAATTCCTTGTCGTCGTACAGCGAGGCGAAGTCCTCGTCCTCGGGCGCGTATTTCGAGACGACCTCCTGGTCGATCTCGGCCGCGCGCCGCAGCTGGGCGAGCGCGAGGTCGCGGTTCCCGAGCTTGGCCTCCACGCAGGCGAGGTTGTAGTAGCCCTGCCAGGCGTCCGGGTAGGCCTCGATCCCGGCGTCGAACTCGCGCCGCGCGGCTTCCTCCTGGCCCTGGCTGAGCAGCGACATGCCGGCGAACGTCCACTCCCAGCCGGACGGCGCGAAGACCTCGCCGGGCTTGGCGCCGATTCCGAGCACGGTCGTCCCGGCCTCCGCAGCCACGGCGCCGCGCGGCGTGCCGGGCGGGCAGTGGACGAGCGTGCCGGCCGGCGCGTCGTGCTCCTCGCCGTCGAGCATGAAGAGCGCGCGGCCGGAGAGGACGACGTACAGCTCCTCGTGCCCGCCCTCCTCGCGGTGCTCCTCGACCACGCGCTTCCCCGCCTCGTCGGCGGTGTACGCGTTGACGCCGAAGGCCTGGATGTCGAAGTGGCGGCGGACCGGCCGCCAGGTCAGGCCTTCCTGGCCCTCGATCGGGAAGAGCTCCAGCTCGTCGATCCGGGCGATCCTTCCGCTCACGTCTGCCTCCTCAGCTCGTCGAGCACGACCGGGTCGACGCGCTCTACCCCGTCAACGCGCTCTTCCAAGTTCTCCTTCCCCGCCCAGGCGTTGAAGGCCGCGTCTAGGTCGCCATCGAAGCCGAGCCGGGCGAGTCGCTCGCGCAGCTCGGCGGCGAGCTCGTCGTCGACGTCGAGCCAGAGCCGTTCGGGTGTCTTGCCGAAGATCGCCTGGTGCATGCCGTAGATGCGCCGCAGCTCCTCGAGCGGTCGCTCGTGCTCGTCCACGCGTAGGTCGACGATGCTGTCGGAGAGGCCCGCATAACCGGCGTCGCGCTCGACCACGATCAGGGCGGCGGACTGCTGGCCGCGCCGGTCGCCGCCCGCCGCCTGCGCCGCGTCGAGGCAGTCGATCAGCCGCTCGGCGAGCGGCGCGCCTGGGGTCCGCTCGAAGCTCTCCGCGATCGCGTCGACCGTCTCGGCCGAGACGAGGATGTTCCCCTGCGCCGCGTAGCACGGCCCGGTGCGGCCGCCGGCCCAGTCCATGCACTCCGAGCCGGTGAAGCTGGCGCTGCCGCCCTTGCCGTCGACCACGCCGAGCTGGCGGTGGTCGCGGCCGTCGTCGGCCTGCGTCAGGCGCTCGACGACCTCCTCTGCGCTCGCTGCCTCCCGCAGCAGCGCGAGCCCGTCGGGCCCGTAGCGGGGGTTTGCGTAGGCCTGGGTCGCGATCGCGCCGACCTGAGGCTCGGCCCACGGGACAACGGAGCCAACCCCGAGGAACTTCGACTGCGTGGCGACGCCCCACTGTCCCGCGTCGAGGTCGCAGGCGGCGATCGAGTAGGTGGCGACCCTAACCGTAGGTGAGCTCCGTCAGGTCGAGCTCCAGCAGCTCACGCTTGTCGGCGGGGACGAGCACCGAGGCGACCTCGGGCCGGCTGAGCGCCGCCTTCACCTCCTCGGCGGAGCTCGCCCGTACGACGATCGCGCGGCCGTGTTCGTGCGCCTGCTTCAGCGCAGCCTCGTCCGAGACGTCGTCCAGCACCAGCGCGTCTCCGAGCTCGAGCTCGCCTTCGACCGCGATCTCGGGGACCTGAAGGCCCGTGGCGCCGAACCAGCGTTGCCTCAAACCGTGGTCGTCTCCCCGGGCTGCAGCTCGATCACCTCGACGTCCGGCGCTTCCTTGCGCAGCTCGTCGGGCGTGTGGGCCAGCAGCGGGAACGTTCCGTAATGGCAGGGGATGCAGCGCTTCGTGCCGAGCAGCTCGAGCGCGACCCCAGCCTCGCGCGGGTCCATCGTGAAGTGACCGCCGATCGGCAGGATCGCCACATCGGGCGAGTAGATCCGCGCGATCAGCTGCATGTCGCCGAAGACGCAGGTGTCGCCGGCGAAGTAGAGCTTCGTCCCGTTCTCGAGCTCGAGCACGATCCCGGCGGCCTCGCCCAAGTAGTCGCCGTCGTCCGAGCCGCTCGAGTGGAAGGCATTCACCAGCGTCACCTTCACCCCGTCGACCTCGACCGTGCCGCCCTTGTTCGAGCCCGGCAGATCGTCCAGCTCCGCCCCCTGCTTCTCCAGCCAGGCCTTGAGCTCGACGTTCGCCACGACCGCCTGCGGCTTGAACTGCTTGCTCAGCTCCACCGTCTCGCCGACGTGGTCGCCGTGTCCGTGCGTGATCGCGATCACGTCGATCCGCTCGGGCTCCTTCTCGGAGTCGGGGCATTTCGGGTTGCCCAGCCAGGGGTCGATGTAGATCCGCTTGCCCCCCGGTGAGTCGACGCGGAAGCTCCCGTGACCCAGCCACGTCACCGGCACATCGGCCATTCAGCGCTCCTCTCTCATAGGTTCGCTGAGCGTAACGAAGGACCCTCGGAGCGGGCGCCGAACACCTGCCCATGACGCGCCGGGTGGTACCCGTGGGGCTCGTGATCGCAGCGGCAGCGGCGGACGGCGCCGGGATCCACGGGCTCGCGTTCTACGCGCTCCTGCTCGCCGTGCCGGCGGCGGCGGTCGCGGCGCTCGAGGCCTTCGGCCACGTGCTCGACGGCAAGAACGAGCACCTGCACGCCCTGCTCTGGACGATCGTGCTCGCCCTCGTGGTGGTCGGGTCGGCAGCCCGTGCGCCGGCGGTCGCGGAGGGCGTCGTCCCTGCGGCTGCCCGTTCGGCCCTGCTCGCCTGCCTGGCCGTCTTCTGCGTCCAGGCCGTGGTGGCCGCGGCCGCCGAGCTCCGCGGCCGCTAGAGCAGCCGGCCGACTCCGGTCCCCGCGGCGACGGCCATCACGCCCACGACGACGCTCGCGGTCGCGTTCACTGCTGCCAGCGAGACGTGGCCGCCCACGAACAGGTCGCGCGACTCCTGCGCGAAGGTCGAGAAGGTCGTATAGGCGCCGAGGAAGCCGACGACGACCCCGGTTCGGACCCAGGCCGGCAGGTCATGTCGGTCGACCAGCGCGGCGACGGCCAGTCCGGCGACGAAGCAGCCGGTGATGTTGATCGTGAACGTGCTCCACGGGAAGACGGTCACGACGTGGTGCTCGATCAGGCGGTCGAGGCCGTAGCGCGCGAGCGCACCGGCGGCTCCTCCCAGGGCCACGGCGATGACGAGCAGCAAGGCGAGGCTCCTTTCGTCCGTAGGAGCCATCAGCCGTCGCGGCGGTTGAAGGCGGGCCCCATCGCCCGGTTGTCGCGGCCGGAGCCTAGAGGAAGAGCGCTTCGGTTGCGTGCTTCGCGGCCTCGATCAGCGGCTCGACGGCGAAGAAGGAGCCGACCGTGACCGCGATCGCGGCGGCCACGGCGCTCTGCAGCAGCAGCTCGCGCGGCGGCGACCCGCCGGCCACCGGCGCCAGCTGCAGCTCCTCCGAGGGGCGGAAGTACATCGCCCGGATCACGCCCAGGTAGTAGTAGAGGCTGACCGCAGTCGCGGCCACGCCGACGATCACGAGCCAGGTCCAGCCGCGGTCGTACGCGGCGGAGAAGAGATAGAACTTGCCGACGAAGCCGCCGGTCAGCGGGAAGCCCGCGAAGCCGAGCATGAAGACCGTCATCCCGCCGCCGAGCAGCGGCCGCTCCCAGCCGAAGCCGGCCAGGTTCTGGATCGTCACCGGCCGGTTCAGCTCGCGCTCGCGTGCGGCGACGACAGCGAACGAGCCGACCGACATCGCGCAGTACGGGATCAGGTAGTAGAGCAGCGCGCGGCCACCGAGCGCGTTGTTCGCGGCGATCGCGATCAGCATGAAGCCGGCATGCGAGATCGAGGAGTACGCCAGCATCCGTTTGATGCCCGTCTGCACGAGCGCAGCCAGGTTCCCCACCGCGAGCGAGGCGCAGGCCATCACGGCGACGGCAATCGTCCAGAGGTGCGCCTCCTGCGGGAAGGCGGTCGTCAGCACCCGCAGCATCAGGACTAACGCGACCGCCTTGGTCGCGGCCGACATGAACGCAGTCACCGGCGTAGGCGCGCCTTCGTAGACATCGGGCGTCCACATGTGGAACGGCGCCGCCGAGGCCTTGAAGCCGAGCCCGCCGATCATGAGCGCGAGACCGGCCACGAGCAGCGCGTCGTGGCTGAGCCCCTGCTGCTGGACGACCTGGGCGATCTCGTGGAACTCGAGCTTGCCGGTGGCGCCGTAGACGAGCGCCGAGCCGAAGAGCAGCATCGCCGAGCCGAAGCCGCCGACGATCAGGTACTTGAGCCCGGCCTCGAGCGAGCCGGCGAGCTCGCGGTCGATCGCGCAGAGGATGTAGAGGCAGATCGAGAACCACTCCAGCCCGAGGAAGAGCGTCATCAGCGTGCTGGTCGTGCTGAGGAAGGCCATGCCCGCGCCGGCCCAGGCCAGCAGCGCGTAGTACTCGGCGACGTGGTCGTCGCTCATGGGCTCGGCGAACGAGGTGCCGACAGCGAGGAGGCCGGAGCCGGCGATGATCATCGTCGTCAGCGCGCCGAGCCGGTCGCGCTGGATCACGTCGGCGATCACACCGTGACCGTTGGCGCTGTCGGCGAAGAGCAGCGCGGCGGCGACGAGCGCGCCCGCGAAGCCGAATGCGCAGACGATCGAGGTGACGACTCGCCGGTCGCCGCGCGGGACGGTGACCGCGCAGAGCAGGTTGACCGCGCCGGCCGCGAGCAGCGCCAGGGCCGGCGAGAGCGCGAACCAGTCGATGTGCGGGGTGGCGAGCGAGGCGATCACGGCAGCGCCTGTCTGATCTCGCTCACGGCCTGTGAGCCGGCGAACGAGCGCTCGGTGATCGCGGCGGGCCAGGCCGAGAGGACGAGCAGGATCGCGACCAGCGGCACGATGATGCTCAGCTCAGCGGGCCGGAGGTCGAGCGCCGCCTCGGTGACTGCGGGGCCGGGCGACTGGTGCAGCACGGCCGAGATCAGCCGCAGCATGTACATCGCCGCGAGCACGATCGCCACGGCGCCGACGACCGCGTAGCCCCAGCCGGTCTGGAAGACGCCGGCCAGGATCTCGAACTCGCCCGCGAAGGCCACGGAGCCCGGCACGGCGAGCGCGATCACGCCGGTCGTCATCAGCACGGTCGCAAGCGCGGGTCTCCCGCGGGCCATCCCGCCCAGAGCGGCCAGCTCACCGGTCGCGGCGCGCCGCTCGATCCCGCCCGCGAGCAGGAAGAGCGCGGCCGAGATCAGCCCGTGGTTGACCATCTGCAGCACGGCGCCCGTCAGGCCGAGGCCGTTGACGGCGAACAGGCCGAGCGTGATCAGGCCCATCTGCGCGAGGCTCGAGTACGCGATCACGCCGCGGAGGTCCGGCGCGCGGAAGGCGAGCAGCGACCCGTAGATCAGCCCGCAGGCCGCGAGCACGAGGATCGGCGTGCGGAAGTCCGCGACCGGCCCAGGGAACTTCGCGAGCACGATCCGCAGGAAGCCGTACGCGGCCGCCTTCGAGACCACACCGCTCAGCACTGCCGCCACCTCGGGCGACGACTCGCGGTAGGCCTCGGGCAGCCAGGCGTGGAACGGGAAGAGCGGCGCCTTGACCGCGAACGCGGCCACGAAGCCGAGGAAGATCCAGTTGCTGCTGCTGGTGCCCGAGGCGACCAGGTCGAACGTGCCCTGCGTGAGCCCGAGCGCGATGATCGCGGCCAGCATCAGCAGCGAGCCCGCCATCGTGTAGATCACGAACAGCAGCGTCGCGCGCAACCGCCCCGCACCGCCCCAGACGCCGACGAGGAAGTAGAGCGGGACGAGCATCGCCTCCCAGAAGACGTAGAAGAGCAGTAGGTCCTGGGCGACGAACACGCCGACGAGCGCGCCGGTCAGCAGCAGCATCAGCCCGTAGTAGGCGCGCGGCCGCTCGCGCCCGGCCCAGAACGCGTAGCCGACCGACGCCGCGAGCACCACTGCGGTCAGGCCGACGAGCCAAACCGAGAACCCGTAGAAGCCGACGTGGTAGGAGACGTTCAGGTCGCTGAACCAGGTCTGCTGTTGCTCGAGCTGGAGGCCCGGCTTGTCGAAGTCGAAGCGCGCGACGGTGTCGATCCAGAGCGCGATCTCGGCCAGCGCCACGAGCAGCGCGGTCGCGCCGACCGCGAACGGCCGCAGCGGCAGCACCATTACGAGCAAGGCGCCGGCGACGGGCAGGAAGATCAGCGCGGTCGTCATCGCACAGCCACGAAGACGACGGTCAGGACGGCGACGCTGGCGGCGATCAGGAGCACGTAGGTGCGCACGAGGCCGGTCTGCAAGCGGCTGGTGTCGCGACCGGCCAGGTCGACTCCCCTCACGAGCTCACGCACCGAACCGAAGACGAGCGGCCGCTCGATCCAGCGGCCCAGGCCGGTGGCCAGGAGGACGGCCGGCCGATAGAACGCGAAGTCGTAGGCCTCGTCGAAGTAGAACTTGTGCTCGAGCAGGTTCTGCGCCCACGCGATCCGCGGCGTGGTCGCCTTGCGCGAGCCGTAGATCCACCAGGCGATGCCGATGCCGGCCGCCCCGAGTGCGACGGCGAGAATCGACGAGATCGCCTCCTGTGTCCCGCTCGCCTCGACGAGCGGCCGCGCGACCGGATCGAGCCAGGTGGTGAGCGGCGTCCAGACGTTGGCGAACTGGAGGAAGCCGCCGATCACGGTCAGCACCGCCAGCGTGCCAACGGTGGAGGTCATCGAAAGCGGGCCCTCGCCCGAGTGCATGTGCTCTTCGTGGCCGTCGTGCTCGAGGTGCCCCTCGCGCGCGTGCGCGTGCGACCCGGTCATCAGGTGCTCGCGGACGAATCCCGACGGCTCGCCCCAGAAGACGATGAACAGCATCCGGAAGGCGTAGAGGCCCGTCAGGAAGGTGCCGACCATCCCGGCGACCCAGAGCAGCTCGCCATACCAGCCGCGGCCGAGCGCGGCGGCGAGGATCGAGTCCTTCGAGAAGAAGCCCGCGAACGGCGGAATGCCCGCGAGCGAGAGCGCCCCGATTGCGAAGCACACGTACGTGAACGGAAGCAGCCGGTTGAGGCCGCCCATCCGACGCATGTCCTGTTCGCCGGCGAGGGCGTGAATGACGAGGCCGGCTGCCATGAACAGCAGCGCCTTGAAGAAGGCGTGCGTCATCAGGTGGAACATCGCGTTCGGGTAGGCGCCGAGCCCCGCCGCGAGGAACATGTAGCCGATCTGCGACATCGTCGAGTAGGCGATCACGCGCTTGATGTCGACCTGCACGAGCGCGATCAGCCCGGCCATCACGATCGTGATCGCGCCGAGCCCGGCCGAGAGCTCGAGCACCTTCGGCGCCTGCTCGAAGAGCGAGCCGGTGCGGACGATCAGGTAGACGCCCGCGGTCACCATCGTCGCGGCGTGGATCAGCGCACTGACCGGGGTCGGGCCTTCCATCGCGTCCGGGAGCCACGTGTGCAGCGGCAGCTGCGCTGACTTGGCGACCGCCCCGCCGAGCAGCCCGAGCGCGATCAGGTTGATCGCCCAGCTACCGCCGATCGAGTCGGCCTGACTGAAGACGACCTCGAAGTTCAGCGAGCCGGTGCGCTGGATCAGCAGGAAGAGCGCGAGCACGAACGTCGCGTCGCCGATCGCGTTGATCACGAACGCCTTCTTAGCGGCCGCGACCGCGCTCGGCCGGTCGTGCCAGAAGCCGATCAGCAGGTACGAGGAGAGGCCGACGAGCCCCCAGCCGACCAGCAGGATCAACAGATTCCCGGCCTGGACGAGCAACAGCATCGAGAACACGAACAACGCCATGTACGCGAAGTAGCGCCGCTCCTCGTCGTCGCCCTCCATGTAACCGATCGAGTAGAGGACGATCAGCATTCCGACGCCGGAGACGACAAGCATCATGAACACCGAGAGCGGGTCGACCACGATCCGCAGGCCGAAGTCGAGCTGGCCCGCGGTCAGCCAGCTCCAGAGCGTCGACGGGTGGTAGCGCTCGTCGGGCGAGTCGCCGAGCAGGCCTGCGAAGGCGACGATCGCGGCCACGAACGAGACGGCCACCGAGAGCGTCGCCAGGTAGCCGGCGCCGCGGCGCGAGAGCCGGTTCCAGCCGAGTGTGATCAGTAGCGTCGCCGCGAGCGGCGAGAGCAGGCAGATCCAGGCGGCGGCGATCACTCAGCCACGGAGGGTCGAGAGCTTGTCGACGTCGAGGTCGAGCTTCTGGCGCGCGATCGCCACGATCAAGCCCAGCCCGACGACGACCTCGGAGGCCGCGACCGCCATCACGGTCAGCGCGAAGATCTGGCCGTCACCCTGCGCGAAGTGGCGTGAGAACGCGATCAGGGCCAGGTTCGCCCCGTTGAGCATGATCTCCAGCGAGAGCAGCACGATCAGCGGGCTGCGGCGGATCAGCACGCCCAGCGCGCCCGTAGAGAAGAGGAACCCCGCGACGCAGAGGTACCAGACGATGTCCGGGCCTTTCACTGCTGCGCGCCCTTCATCGGCGTGTCGCGCGAGTGGGAGCCGAGGATCACGCCGCCGACGGCCGCGATCAGCAGCACGATCGAGGTGATCTCGAAGGCGAGCAGGTGGTCGGTCAGGAACAGCCGCCCGATCTCGCGCGGTCGCCCGAAGGATGAGTCGATCGCCGCCTGGTGCGAGAGCCGGCCGCTCGTCTTGAGGCCGACGACCACGATCACCTCGACGAACAGCGCCGAGCACGCGGCGACCGCGCCGAGCGTCTGCCAGCTGGGCGCGCCCGCCCAGGGCGCATCGGCCCGGTTCCCGAGGTAGGCGGTGACGAACAGGAACATCACCATCACCGCTCCCGCGTAGACGAGCACCTGCGCGGCGGCGACGAACTCGGCCGAGAGGAGCAGGTACATCACCGCGAGCGAGGCGAGGTTCCCGATCAGCGAGAGCGAGGCGTAGAAGGGGTTCGTGAACGAGATCACCGCGATCCCGCTGGCGAGGCAGGCGAACGCTGCCACCACCCAGATCGCCCAGACGAGCACATTCGAGAACGACGCCAGGATCACGAGTGGCTCCGGTAATAGGGGATCGGCGTGTCGAACAGCTCCCGGTCGGCGACCGGCACCTGCTTGATCGGCTCGGCGAGCAGCATGTCCTTCGTGTAGATCAGGTCGTCGCGCGAGTACTCCGAGAGCTCGAACTCGTTGCCGAGCGTGATCGCGTCGAACGGGCATGCGAGCTCGCAGTAGCCGCAGAAGATGCAGCGGCTCATGTTGATCTCGTAGATGCGCGCGTAGCGCTCGCCGGCCGAGACGCGGTTGTCGGGGGTGTTCTCGGCCGCGACGACGCGGATGCAGTCGGCCGGGCAGGCCGCCGCGCAGAGCGAGCATCCGACGCACTTCTCGAGCCCGTTCTCGTGCACGTGCAGCCGGTGGCGGCCGCGGAAGCGCGGGTAGACCGGGCGCTTGTACTCCGGGTACTGCTGCGTGATCGGCTTCTTGAAGATCTGCTTGAAGGTGACGCCGAAGCCTTTGACGCTGTCCAACGGATTGGCCGGCATCAGAACGCCACCACGCAAGCCGCGGTCACGAGCGCGTTGATCGTCGCCACCGGCAGCAGCACCTTCCAGCCGAAGCGCATCAGCTGGTCGTAGCGCAGGCGCGGCAGCGTCGCCCGGATCCAGAGGAAGACGAAGATCACGAGCAGCAGCTTGATCAGGAACCAGAGCGGGCCGAGCGGCGCCCACGGGCCGTACCAGCCGCCGAAGAAGAGCGTCACCGCCAGCGCGGAGAGCGTGATCATGTTCACGTACTCGCCCATCTGGAAGAGGCCGAAGCGCATGCCGCTGTACTCGGTGTGGTAGCCCGCGACGAGCTCCGTATCTGCCTCGGGCAGGTCGAATGGCGGCCGGTTCGTCTCTGCGACGCCTGCGATGAAGAAGACGAGCAGGCCCACGAGCTGCGGCGCCGCGAACCAGATCGTCTCGTGCTGCTTCTCGACGATCGCCGGCAGCGAGAGCGACTGGCCCATGATCACGACGCCGAGCACGGCGAAGGTCAGTGAGACTTCGTACGAGACCATCTGCGCGCAGGTGCGCATCGAGCCGAGCAGGGAGAACTTCGAGTGCGAGGCCCAGCCGCCGATGATGAAGCCGTAGATCCCGAGCGAGCTGAGCGCGAAGATCAGGATCAGCCCGATCGAGACCGGCGCGACGACCCCGCCCACGTGGTAGCCGTCGATCGTCCAGCCGGGGCCGAACGGGATCACGGCGAAGGCGGCCAGGGCCGTGAAGGCCGAGAGCACCGGCGCGCCGATGTAGAGCACGTCCACGGCGCTCTCCGGGTAGAAGGCCTCCTTGCGGATCAGCTTGACCAGGTCGGCGATCGGCTGCAGCAGCCCAAACGGGCCGGCCCGGTTCGGGCCGTAGCGGAGCTGCATCCGACTGAGCACCTTGCGCTCGACCCAGGTCATGTAGGCGAAGGTGAGCAGCAGTAGGTTGATGATCAGGAACGCCTTGATGAAGGAGATCCACCAGGGGTCGGTCACTTCGCCACCTCCACGGTCCCTCCCAGCTCGCCGGCGTGCTCGATAGCAATGCGGACGACCCCGGCGCGCAGCGCGGCGTTGACTCGCGCCTGCAGCTCGAGCGAGGTGCCGTTGTGCGAGACGCGGACGGTCTCGCCGCTCGCGATCTTGCGCCGCTCGGCGTCCTCGGGCGAGAGCTCGACCTCGCGCAGCGGCCGCTGGAACTGGAGCTCCGGCACGCGCTCGACCGCAGGGCCGGAGAAGAGCGGCTTGTAGCGGATCAGGCGCAGGCCCTTGCCCTTGGGCGCGGGCGGGGGCTCGGGTAGCTCGGCCGCCGGCGCCTCGCTGCGGGTGCGCAGCTCGGCCCGCTCCCCGACGTCGCCGAACGGGAGGCCGTCGTAGATCCGCTCGGACAGCTCGGTGAAGACCGCCGACGGGTAGGGAGCGAGCTCGACGCCGAAGCGCTCGGCGAGCTTCGAGATCCAGGCCAGCTCGTCCGGCGCGGGCGGGATCACGGTCCGGCGCAGGCGCTGCAGGCGGCCCTCGAGGTTGACGCAGGTTCCGTCGCGCTCGAGGTAGCTCGTTCCGGGCAGGACAAGGTCGGCCCAGCCCGCGGCCAGGCTCTGGAACATCGAGGTCCCGAGCACGCGCTCGGCGCGCTCGGCCAGCGCGCGGACGTTCGGGTCGGCAGCGGCCTCGTCGCCGGAGACGATCAGCAGGGCGATCTGCTCCGGTGCCTCAGCTTCGCCGTCGTCGGAGCAGGCCCAGGCGTCGGCCACGCCGCGGCCGTTCGCGGTGCGCGGCAGGTGGAACGCACCCGAGCCGGGCTTGCCAGCGAAGCCGAGCTCCCGAGCCAGGGCCGCGAGGTGCGCACCGCCGGCGCCGTCCTCGCCGGACCAGATCAGGATCGCGCGCTCGCTCTCGCGCAGCCGCCCGCCGAGCTCGTCGTCCTGGTCGGCGAGACGCTTGCAGCTCTCGTGCGCGTCGCCGGTGTGGTGCACCTCGGCACCCGCGCGGCGGGCGGCCTTCAGCCAGAGCTCAACGACAGGCGCGCGCTCGGCGACCGGCTCGTCGCCGAGGACGACCACGAGCTCGGCGTCGCGGATCGACGACAGCGGCAGCCGGAAGGCGTCGAGCGCGGGGCTCGTCTCCTCCGGCATCAGCGCGGTGTGCGCGCCGAGCCCGCCGCGCAGCAACCGGCCGAGCGCGTAGGCCTGCTCGACCGTCTCCGAGCCGGAGAGCACGGTCACGATCCGCCCGCCCGACTCGCGTAGCAGCCGCTCCGCCTCGTCGAGCGCGTCGTCCCACGAGATCTCCTCGAGGCCACTCTGACGCCGCCGCCGCAGGGGGTCGGTGATCCGGTCGTCGGCGTAGAGGTGGGTGAAGGCGAAGCGGCCCTTGTCGCAGAGCCAGCCCTCGTCCACCTCGGGGTGGTTCCGCGAGAGCATGCGCTTGACCTTGCCCTCGCGCGTCGTCGCGGCGACGTTGCAGCCGACCGGACAGAGGCCGCAGACCGTCGGCACGTTCTGGATCTCCCACGGCCGTGCCTCGAAGCGGTACTGCGTCGAGGTCAGCGCGCCGACCGGGCAGAGCTCGATCACGTTTCCTGAGAAGGGCGCGCGGTACGCCTGGTCCTCGAAGGTGGCGATCACCGACGAGGCGCCGCGGTTCTGCGCGACGAGCTGGTTGTCCTCGGCGACGCTCTCCGAGAATCGGGTGCAGCGGTAGCAGAGGATGCAGCGCTCGCGGTCGAGGGCGATCGTCGGCGAGACCGGGATCGGCTTCTCGAGCGTCCGCTTCGCGAACTCCATCCGTGTGTTGCCCGGGCCCCAGCGGAAGGTCAGGTCCTGAAGCGGGCACTCGCCGCCCTTGTCGCAGACGGGGCAGTCGAGCGGATGGTTGACGAGGATGAACTCGAGCGTCGCGTCCTGGCCGTCGGCCGCCTTCGGCGAG
Source organism: uncultured Actinomycetes bacterium (assembly GCA_963717725.1). Classification (GTDB taxonomy): domain Bacteria; phylum Actinomycetota; class Thermoleophilia; order Gaiellales; family Gaiellaceae; genus AC-32. The sequence goes on along the minus strand of CAVQWS010000025.1, from coordinate 215,037 downwards.
GTCTGCGCGGTGCGCACCTTCATCCCATCGGACGCGGTCAGCGTGCAGCCGGCTTGGAGCTTCGGCACGCCTTCGAGCTCGACGAGGCACATGCGGCAGGCGCCGATCGGTGGGCCGAGGCGCGGCTCGTAGCAGAAGACGGGGATCTCGATCCCCGCCTGGAGCGCCGCCTCGACGAGGCCGAGCCCCTTGGGCACCCGCACCTCGCGGCCGTCGATCGTGACGGTGACGAGCTCGGGGGCGCTCATAGCACGGTGCCCTTCTGCATGGACGGCCCTCGCGAGCCTCGTTCATGGCTCGGCAAGCAGCGCGAAACCAAGCGCGTAGCGTTCACGCCAGCACCTCCGCCACTGGTGAGTGCGTGTGCTGGTCGGACGGCGCCAAGATGCCCTCGAGCGAGGACTCGCCGCCCAACGGGCACCCGCCCTGCTCGACGTGGGCGACGAACTCCTCGTTCCACTTGTCGAAGTAGCTCTGCACGGGCCAGACCGCGAAGTCGCCCAGCGCGCAGAGCGACTTGCCCTCGATCCGGTCACAGACCTTCCGCAGCAGGTCGAGGTCGTCGTGCCCAGCGTCGCCGCGCTCGAGCTTCTCCAGGAGCTGCACCAGCCAGCGCGTCCCTTCTCGGCAAGGCGTGCACTTGCCGCAGGACTCGTGCATGTAGAACTTCGTCGAGCGCAGCGCGAGCTGCACCATGCAGCAGCGCTCGTCGACCACGATCAGCGAAGCGGCGCCGAAGAACGTCCCGATCGCGCCCAGCGAGTCGTAGTCGAGCGGCACGTCGATCTGTCGCGCGGTCAGCGCCGGCACCGAGGAGCCGCCGGGGATGACCGCCTTCAGCTGGTGGCCGCCCGCGATCCCGCCCGCGTGCGTGTAGATCAGCTCGCGCATCGAGGTGCCGAGCTCGAGCTCGTAGTTGCCCGGCTTCTCGACGTTGCCGGAGATCGAGAAGAGGACGGTGCCCGGCGAGCTCGGCGTGCCGACCTGGTCGAACCCGTCGGCGCCGAGCTCGAGGATCGCGGGCACGGTCGCGATCGTGCAGACGTTGTTGATCTCGGTCGGCGCCATGTAGAGGCCCTGGACCGGCGGGAACGGCGGCCGTGGCCGCGGCTGGCCGCGCCGGCCCTCGAGCGAGTCGAGCAGTGCGGTCTCCTCGCCGCAGATGTACGCACCGGCGCCGCGGTAGACGGTCACGTTCACCTCGCCGAAGAGGCCCGCCTCGCGAGCCTCGTCGACGGCCTTCTGCAGGATCTCGTACTCGGTCAGGTACTCGCCGCGGATGTAGATGAAGACGTCCTTCGACTCGATCGCGTGCGCGGCGATCAGGCAGCCCTCGAGCAGCCGGTGCGGCACGCGTGCCATCACCTCGCGGTCCTTGAACGCGCCCGGCTCGGACTCGTCGGCGTTGACGACCAGGTACTTGGGCTTCGGGCTGGAGCGGTCGACCAGCGAGGCCTTGCGGCCCATCGGGAAGCCGGCGCCGCCGCGGCCGCGCAGGTTCGCCTTCTGCAGCTCGGCAATCAGCTCATCAGAGCTCATTTTCAGCGCCTTCGGCACCTGTTTGTAGCCGCCGATCGCCTGATACTCGGCGAGCTTTGTCAGGTCGCGCTCGTCCGCGCCCGCCAGCAGCATCGTCCTAAGCCCCACGGAGCTCCTTCACGATTCCGGGCACGTCGTCCGGCTTCACGTTCTGGTGGTAGCGGTGGTCGACGGCGACGACGGTCGCGTAGCCGCACCCGCCGAGGCATTCGACCGCGCGCAGTGTGATCTCGCCGTCCTCGGTCGTCTCGCCGGGCGCCACGCCCAGCTCCGACTCGAACGCGTCCACGACCTGCTGCGCGCCGACGAGCGCGCAGGAGAGGTTGGTGCAGACCTCGACCGAGTGTCGCCCCATCGGAACCAGGTGGAACATGTCGTAGAAGGACGCGACCGCCTGGCAGTACGCCGGCGTCAGGCCGAGCGCGGAGCCGACCTGCTCGAACGACTCGGGCGCCAGCCAGCCGCCGTTCGCTTCCTGGACGAGCCGCAGCGCCGGCAGGATCGCGGTGCGCGAGTCCGGGAATCGCTGCCCCAGCTCGCGGATCTCGGCCGCCAGATCGGGGCTCAACGGTCGACCTCGCCCATGAGCGTGTCGAGCGAGCCGACGATCGCGATCAGGTCGGCGACGAGCGCATCCGACATGCAGGTCGCGGTCGCCTCGAGCGCGACGAAGCTCGGCGCGCGGAACTTGACGCGCCACGGCCTCGGCCCGCCGTCCGAGACGACGTAGCAGCCGAGCTCGCCGCGCGCCGACTCGACGGTCGAGTAGACCTCGCCTTCGGGCACGCGGAACCCTTCGGTGACGATCTTGAAGTGGTGGATCAGCGACTCCATCGAGGTGTGCAGCTCCTCGCGCGGCGGCAGCACCACCTTGCGGTCGTCCGCGATCCACGGCTGGCCCTGCATCGCCTCGAGCCGGTCGAGGCACTGGCCGACGATGCGGGTCGACTCCCGCATCTCGTCCATGTGCACCTTGTACCGGTCCCAGACGTCGCCGTTCTCGTAGACCGGCACGTCGAAGTCGACCTGGTCGTAGGCCAGGTACGGGTTCACCTTGCGCAGGTCCCAGTCGACGCCCGAGCCGCGCAGGACGGGCCCGGTCTGCCCGAGCGCGATCGCGTCCTCGGCGGAGAGCAGCCCGAGCCCCTTCGTGCGCTCGAGCCAAATCGCGTTCCGGTCGACGAGCGCCTCGTAGTCGTCGACCGCCTTCGGCATCCAGGAGACGAACTTGCGCGCCTCGGGATAGAAGCCGCGCGGGATGTCCTCGGCGAGCCCGCCGACCTGGTAGTAGCGCGTGTGCATGCGCGTCCCGGTGACCATCTCGAACAGGTCGAGGATCTGGTCGCGCTCGCGAAAGCAGTACCAGAACATCGAGATCGCTCCCAGCTCGAGCGCGGCGGTCGCGAGCCAGACCAGGTGCGAATGGATCCGGTTCAGCTCGGCGAGGCACATCCGCATCCAGGTCGCCTTCTCCGGCACCGGCAGCTCGAGCAGCTTTTCGGCCGCCAGCACGAAGACGAGCTCGTTGTTCTGGAAGGAGAGGTAGTCGATCCGCGGCGCGTACGTGATCGCCTTCCACCAGCTCTTGGCCTCCATGTTCTTCTCGAAGCCGGTGTGGAGGTAGCCGATCACCGCGCGCAGGCCGACGACGTCCTCGCCGTGGAGCTCGATCACCAGGCGCAGCACGCCGTGCGTCGACGGATGGTTCGGCCCGAAGTTGATCTCGAGCAGGTCAGGGGAGTCGCGAAGCTCCTGCGAGACCTGCAGCGTCGTCGGGATCGGCGAGGGGATGCGCGTGCCCTCGTAGATCTTCGGCCGCTCCGGCGCCACAGCCATTACGTCTCCTCCGAGAAGCGCACCGGCTCGCCGCCGATCGGGTAGTCCTTGCGGAGCGGATGCCCCTCCCAGTCGTCGTCCATCAGGATGCGGGAGAGGTTCGGGTGGCCCTCGATCCGGATGCCCATCATGTCCCAGGCCTCCCGCTCGTGCCAGTCGGCGGTCGGCCAGACCGGGACGACGCTCTCGACCGGCTCGTCCTCGTCGACCCAGACCTGGACGCGGACGCGCTGCGCGCCCGGGACCGCGACCAGGTGGTAGTTCATCGCGAAGCGCTTGGCCTTCGGCTCGGGCGTGCGCGGCAGGCCTTGCGAGCCGGGCGAGTTCAGGTCGCGGCCCGAGGCGTTGCCGATGTAGCCGGCGACGCCGTGCGAGCCCCAGCCGAGGTAGTCCGTCGGCGTGATGTCGGAGAGCATCGAGAAGCCCTCCTCGTCGCGCAGGTGCCGGCAGGCCTCGACCAGCCGCGGCGGGTCGACGACCAGCGTCGTCTCGCCGTGGGCCTCCCGCGTCTCGACGAGCCCGGGAACTCCCTCGTAGGTCAGGTTGCCACGTCCCGGATCTCGTACGCCGGCGGGATGCCCGCCTTGATCTTCTCCTGCAGCCGGATGATCCCCTCGACGAGCGCCTCCGGCCGCGGCGGGCAGCCGGGGACGTGGATGTCCACGGGGACGACCTTGTCCACGCCCTGGAGGATCGTGTAGTTGTTGAACATCCCGCCCGAGCTCGCGCAAGCCCCCATCGCGATCACCCACTTGGGCTCGAGCATCTGGTCGTAGATCTGGCGCAGCGGCGCGGCCATCTTGTGCGCCACGCGGCCGGAGACGATCAGCAGGTCGGCCTGGCGCGGCGAGGAGCGGAAAACCTCGGCGCCGAAGCGCGCGACGTCGTAGCGCGCGGAGACGATCGACATCATCTCGATCGCGCAGCAGGCGAGACCGAACGTGTCGGGCCAGATCGAGCTCGATTGCGACCAGGCGACCGCCTTCTCGACCGTGGTCAGCCCCAGCCGCTGGTCGAGGTCGCCGAGCTCCTGCTCGAAGGTGCCCGGGCCCTTGTCGGGCCATTGCACGCGCTCGGACTGGATGCCGTAGTCGGCGAGGCGCTTCTTGCTCATCTCCAGTCCAGCGCTCCCTTGCGCCAGATGTAGACGTAGGCGAGCGCGAGGATGACGACGAAGAAGAGGAACTCGACGAAGCCGAACCAGGCGAGCTCGTGGAGGATCACGGCCAGCGGATACAGGAAGACGATCTCGATGTCGAAGACGATGAAGAGCATCGCCGTCAGGTAGAAGCTGATCGTGAAGCGGCTGTGCACCGGCGGTCCCTCGGAGACGCCGGACTCGAACGGCAGCGAGCGGCCGCGCATCCGGCGGTGCGGCTTCGTGGCCAGCGCGAACGACGCGAAGATCATCGTGAGGGGAATCGCGAGCGCGAAGAAGCCGTAGATCAGAAAGGGCAACCAGCTGTCCAGCAACGCGCATCCTCCCCGCGGTGAGCGGCCCGGAAGTTAGCAGGTTCGGGTAGGGCTACGAGCGACGAGGAAAACGGCTCAACCACGCGTGTCGCAGCTGTTACAAGCTCGCCCCTCGAAACGCCCCTCTGCGGGGGATTCGGACGGCCCGAGCACGCTGCTACGATGAGCCGGATGGCGACTGCCGAGCAGCCTCTGACGATCGTCTCGCTCACCGAGAGCGCGGCGACCAAGATCCGCGACCTGATGGCCGAGGAGCCCGCGGGCGAGGCCGCGGTCCTGCGGATCGCCGTCCAGGGCGGCGGCTGCTCCGGCTTCCAGTACGCGCTCGGCTTCGACCGCGGTCCCCAGGACGGCGACCACGAGCTCGACAGCCACGGCGTGCCGGTGGTCGTCGACCCGTTCAGCGCGCCGTACCTGACCGGCACCGAGATCGACTGGGTCGAAGGCCTGCAGGCCGGCTTCGCGATCAACAACCCGAACGTCTCCGGCTCGTGCGGCTGCGGCCACTCCTTCCAGGTGGAAGAGGGCGACGCCCCCGAGGGCGGAGCCGGCTGCGGCTCAGGCTGCTCGCACTAGTTCGCCGCTGAGGCGGCCACCGGTTGGTCCGCGCCGGCCTTGCTGAGCAGGTACCCGAGGCCCGCGCCGACGCCGTAGCCGATCACCGCGGCGGCGATCGAGCTCCACGTTCCCGGCTTCGTCGTCATGTTCCAGGCGACTCCGAGCACGAGGCCGATGGCGCTGAACTCGACCATCCAGAGACCCCAGTAGCGGCACATCATGCGGGCGTTGCCGCCGAGCGGCCCGGGGCCGTTCTCGCGCAGCGCGTGCTCCAGCTTCTTGCCGGAACGCTCCGCGATCAGCGGCCCCTGAAGCCCGAGCACGACGAGCGCCACGATCCCGACCACGATCCAGCCCGTGTCCCACGACCAGACGTCGCTCGTCATGTACGCGCCCGAGCCGAAGAGGCCGAGGATCGCGATCGGGAACAGGCGACCAGTCTTCCCGGCGACCATGCCCCACGGGACCGCGTCGGTCAGCTCGCGGGCGCCGCGAAGCTGGAAGAGACAGACGGCGAGGACGGAAGCCGCGCCGATCCCAACGAATACCGAGAGGAAGTGGATGTAGAGAACGACGTGGTAGGTGTCCAAGGCAGGCCCCTCTTCAGCGGTCGACAGTTGACCGGGCGAGGGTACGACAACGGCCGGGGTCGTTCAACGGGCCGCCGTTAGCATTGGCGGCGGTGAGCGACGTCGTCGACATCACGATCCTCGGAGCCGGCCCCGCCGGTCTTGCCGCGGCCTACTACGCCGGGCACCGCGACGCGTCGGTGCGGATGATCGAGAGCCTCGAGCAGCTCGGCGGCCAGGTCGCGGCGGTCTACCCGGAGAAACACGTCTACGACGTCGCCGGGCACCCGAAGATCCAGGGCACCGCGCTGGTCGAGCTCTGCGCCGAGCAGGGCCTGCAGTACGGCCCGGAGGTCCACCTCGGTGAGGAGGTGCAGACGCTCGAGCGCGTCAACCAAAACGGCGACGAGTTGCTCGCGATCGGCACCGACCAGGGCGGCCCCTACCTGACGCGCGCGCTGATCATCACCGCCGGCCACGGCGCCTTCGAGCCGCGCAAGCTCGGGATCGAGGGCATCGACGACTGGGAGGGCAAGGGCGTGCACTACTTCGTGCGCGAGAAGGACGTCTTCCGCGACCGCACCTGCGTGATCGTCGGCGGCGGCGACTCCGCGCTCGACTGGACGCTCGGCCTGCAGGACACGGCCAAGGCGCCGATCGGCCTCGTCCACCGGCGCGACAACTTCCGTGCGCTCGAGTCCTCGGTCAACGAGGCGCGCGCGCTCGAGAGCGAAGGCCGCGTGCGGTTCTTCACGCCCTGCGAGGTGCGCGAGCTCCACGGCGACGGCTCGCTGCAGTCGGTCTCGATCGAGAACACGAAGACCGGCGAGGTCGAGCAGGTCCCGTGCGAGGCCTTGATCACGCTGCTCGGCTTCCACTCACATCTCGGCGCGATCGCCGACTGGGGCCTCGAGCTGCAAGGCAAGCGGCAGATCCTGATCGACCCGATGACCTGCGAGACGACGGTTTCCGGCGTCTACGCGGCGGGCGACGTGGCCGGCTACGAGGGCAAGATCACGCTGATCACGATCGGCATGGGCGAGGCCGCGATCGCAGCGAACAACGCCGTGGCGCGGATCCGCGGCGAGAAGGTCCAGCCCAAGTACTCCACCGACTAGGCGAGCGCGCGACGACCCGCTCGCCAAGGCAAACGTGTGTTAGACGGCCGCACCGGCAAAGCCGGCACGGCCTCTAGGCGGCATCGCAAGCGACGTCTCAGCCGACTAGGCATCCCTCGTTCGAGGGTCGGCGGCCTCCGCTGCGCGCCGATCCCGAGAGTGAGATGGCTTCCCTCCGGATCGAGTGCCTCCGCTGCGGCGACGTTCGCGTCCTGCACCCCGTTTCGCATCACCGCCTGGACGGCGGCGAGTGCCAGCGCTGCTCCTACGTCGGCTGGGCCGCGTCCTACGAGCTCGACGAGACGCTCCGGTACCGGCTGCGGAAGCGCCCGCTCGAGCGCCGCCGGCTCTACGCCGCCTGACTACACTCGTGCCGATGGCACGAACTGAGCAGCAGGAGCTCTGGGGAGGCGAAACGCAGAAGGCCGTCGAGAATTTTCCCGTCTCAGGCGAGCCGATCCCGGCGCCGGTGGCGCGCTGGCTGGGCCGGATCAAGGCCGCTGCCGCGCGCGTGAACGGCGAGCTCGGCCTCCTCGACGCCGACAAGGCCGAGCGCATGGCCGCGGCTGCCGACCGAATCGCGAACGGCGAGCTCGACGACCAGTTCCCGATCGACGTCTTCCAGACCGGCTCGGGCACGTCCTCGAACATGAACGCGAACGAGGTGATCGCCAACCTCGCCGGCGAGGACGTCCACGCGAACGACGACGTCAACATGGGCCAGTCGTCGAACGACGTCTTCCCGACCGCCGTCCACCTCGCGGCGCTCGACGAGCTGACCAACGACCTGCTTCCCGCGCTCGACAGGCTTGCCGCCTCGTTCGAGGCCAAGGCGCAGGAGTTCGACGACGTGGTCAAGTCGGGCCGCACGCACTGGATGGACGCGGTGCCGGTCACGCTGGGCCAGGAGTTCGGCGGTTACGCGGCCCAGGTGCGTGAGGGCGCCGCGCGCGTGCGCGACACGCTGCCGCGGCTCGGCAAGGTGCCGCTCGGCGGCACGGCTGTCGGCACCGGCCTGAACACGCACCCGGAATTCGCCGCGCGCGTTCGCGCGCGTTTGCAAGCGGACACCGGCCTCGAGATCTCGCCCCCGGCCGACCCGTTCGAGTCGCAGGCGGCCCGCGACGGCCTCGTCGAGGCGAGCGGCGTGCTCAAGGTGGTCGCCGTCTCGCTGACGAAGATCGCCAACGACATTCGCTTCATGGGCTCGGGCCCGCGCGCCGGCCTCGCCGAGATCGCTCTGCCCGAGTTGCAGAAGGGCAGCTCGATCATGCCGGGCAAGGTCAACCCGGTCATCCCCGAGGTCGTGACCCAGGTCGCCGCGCAGGTGATCGGCAACGACCAGGCGATCACGGTCGGCGGGATGCAGGGCCACTTCGAGCTGAACGTCTTCGTGCCACTGCTCGCGCGGAACCTGCTCGACTCGATCAAGCTGCTCGCCAGTGCCTCGCGCCTGTTCGCCGAGAAGTGCGTTGACGGGATCGAGGCCAACCGCGAGACCTGCGAGCGCTATGCCGAGCTGACCCTGTCCGCGGCGACCGCGCTCAACCCGTACATCGGCTACGACAAGGCGGCCGAGATCGTCAAGGAAGCCGCCGGCTCGGGCCGCTCGCTGCGCGAGGTCGCTCGGGACGCGGGAGTCGACGAGGCCACGCTCGACGAGGCGCTCGACTACCGCAAGATGGCCAAACCACACGGAAGCTGAGCTCTTCTTTCTGCCGAGCTTGACGTCGGCTGGTCCCTGATACCCTCCGGCCCGTGCCTGCAGGAGGGAGCGGGCGCGAAGGGCGGGTTTTCCAACTTTGGGGGAGGCTCGGCCGCGTCTTCATCACGCAGAACGCGAACGCGACCGGCCACGTCACCGACTACCCGGATCCGTTCGGAGCCGGGGTGACGCTGCACAACGAGAATGACGTCGTGTGGACACGGATCGACGACGGCCAGTCGGCCCACCCGGTCACGCCGCAGCGCTTCCCGAGCGGGATCTCGGTGGATGCGAACGATCCGAATCACGCGATCGTCAGCTACTCCGGCTACGACGCCTATGCCGTCGCCGCGGGAACGCCGACCGGTCACGTGTTCGACGTTCACTACAACCCGGCCACGCACTCGGCGACGTGGACGAACATCAGCTACGACCTCGGCGATCAGCCGATCACGAATGTCCAGCTCGACTCGGCGACCGGCGACCTCTACGTCGGCACCGACTTCGGCGTCTGGGAGCTCGCGCACGGCACGACCAGCTACGCGCCGGCCTCGGGCGGCCTGTCGACCGTGGCGGTCTACGGGTTGACGCTCGCCGGGGGCAAGAAGGCGGGCGACCGCGTGCTCTACGCGGCGACGCACGGCCGCGGCGTCTGGCGACTGCAGCTGCCGGACGTCAAGGGGCCGAAGCACTAGGTCGACCCAAACAGCGCGCTTGGAGAGGGCCGCCGAACGGCGGCCCTCTCTCGTTCCTAGAACGGGTGATGTAGGACCCGCGACGGGTTTGTCGAAACTTGCAGCACGGTGATGCGGCCCACCCTTCTCCTTGCGACGTTTGCCGCCGCGCTCGCAATCACAGGATCTGCCACCGCCGCCGGCAATCCCTTCGGTGTCACCGTGGTCCGGTTCTCACCCGGCTCGACGCCGGCGCAGATGCGCGGGGCGGTCACCGCTGCCGGCGGAGTCGTCGTGGGCGACCTGAGCGCGATCGGCGCACTCGCGGTCGTGCCCGCCTCGTCGGGCTTCGACTCGCGCGTCGCCTCGAAGCCAGCCGTCACGGGCCTCTTCACCGACACGCTCTTCGCCTCCGACCGGCGCGAAGACCTGCGGGACGACGGGCACGGCTACGGCTCGCCCGCCGATCGCAACGACGTGGACTTCGACCCGTGGCACGCGCTCTTCCAATGGGACGACGAGCGCATGAACGTCCAGTCCGCCTGGCGCAGCACGACCGGCGACCGGTCGATCGCGGTCGCAGTGCTCGACAGCGGCGTCGACGCCGACCACCGTGAGCTGCACGGCATCGTCGACAAGCAGCTCGGCGGCAACTTCATCCCCTGCGACGACCTGCGGGCGCTCTTCGGCCTCGGCGTGATCGACCGCAAGGGCCTGCGCGACTGTCGCGACGGCGACTTCGAGGGTCACGGCACCTGGGTGGCCAGCCGCATCGCCGGCGCGCTGAACGGCTTCGCCTCGAACGGCGTGGCACCTGGCGTCCGGATCGGCTCCTACAAGGTGCTCGCAGCCGGCCTCGGCGGGCTCTCGAGCTGGATGCTCAGCGGCCTCATCGCCGCGTGCTCGGATCCGCGCATCGACGTCGTGAACATGTCGATCGAGGGCTACGTCGACCCCTCCGACGAGGCCTCGGTCCAGGACTTCCTGCTCTTCACCGACGCGGTCGACTACTGCCGTCGTCACGGCGTCCCCGTCCTCGCAGCCGCAGGCAACGAGCACGTGCGCGTCGACCGCGTGGCGATGACGATCGACGGCCGGCACCTCGAGGACGTCGGCCAGGTCTCGACCGGCGCCCAGGGAATTGCGATGACGCCTCCCGGCAGCGACTCGCTCGACGAGTCCGACCTGCGCGGCGGCCTGCTCGTGCCCGGCGGCGTCCCCGGCGTGACGATGGTCTCGGCCACCGCGAACGCGATCGGCGCGGCGCCGGCCTCGGTGCCGCTGCGCTGGAGCTCCCACGTCGGCGCCCGCGACCAGCTCGCCTACTACTCGAACTACGGCTCGCGGGTCGACATCTCGGCCCCGGGCGGGGCCCGCGCGTACGAGCTGCCGGCCTGGGACGGCGGCCCCGGCGACATCCTGGCCGGAACGTGGGGATCGTTCGGCGCCCTCGTCAAGAACGGCCTGATCTGCAAGGACCCCAACGAGTCGGCGGCCAACAACGCAGCCTGCTTCACGGCCAAGGGCGACGCCTACGGCTGGCTGCAGGGCACGTCGATGTCGACCCCGAACGTGGCCGGCGTTGCCGCCCTCGTGCTCTCGGCGCGGCCGCAGCTCGTCGGCCATCCTGGGGCTCTCGTGCGCCGGCTGACCGACACCGCCAGCCACGCGCCCGTCAACTTCATGGGCCCGAGCGACCCGTTCAACGTGGCTCCCGCGTTGAACGGCATTCCGTGCGCGACCGGCTTCTGCCACCTCGACCAGACGCACGCGATCGGCTTCGCTGCTGCGTACGGGGCTGGTTTGGTCGACGCGGCCGCCGCAGTCGGCCGATAGTCGCTTGACACCTTGATATAGGAGCACTTATAACGGCGCGTGCACTACTGGCGGGGCGGCCGGTGGGCTTGCCCCGGTTGGTGGCAAACGCGAAGGGGGAGAGTCGATGACAAGAACCCGCACGGGTGTCGTGACGGCCTCGTTTTTCTTGCTGGCTGCCGCGGTCGCCCTGACCCTCGTCCTGCTCGCCGGGAAGTCCTCGGGCCCAGGCCTGGGGATCATCCCGAAGGCAGGCGAAGCCGATGCGGCCGGCGAGAACAGCGCCGCAGAGGTCGTCCGTGAAGGGCCGACCTCGTTCGAGCAGTGGCGAGCCCAGAGCCGGACGTATCCGGCCAAGGCGGTTCCGGCCAAGGTCGTCGCACGGGCACGCGCGACCTTCAACCGGATCGCCGCTCGCGACGCACGCCGGCTCGCGCACTCGCGACGGCTGCTGGTCGACGGGACGCAAGTGGAAGCTCTACGGCCCGACGGAGAACGCGACGGAACCCGGCGTGATCTCCTTCTCCGGAGCGACCAACAACACGGCGAGCCGCGTGACCGCGCTGGTCGCCGACCCGGACTGCAACGCGAACCACTGCCGCCTCTGGACGGGAGTCTCCGGCGGCGGCGTGTGGCGAACGGACAACGCCACGGTCAAGAACCCGGAGTGGAAGCAGATCAGCCCCGACGAGCTCGACCAGAACTCGGTCGGGACCCTGACGCTCTTGCCCGGCAAGGGCAATGGCAAGGACACGCTCTACCTCGGCACCGGCGAGGCGAACCGCTGCAGCTCCGGCTGCGAGTCGGGCGTCGGCATCTACAGGTCCAAGGACGGCGGCGAGCACTGGCAGAAGCTCGCGGACCGGTGCGTCGACACCTTGGCGTACCCGTGCGTGACGCCGGGCACCGACGCCTTCCTCGGCCGCGGGATCAATTCGATCGTCATCGACCCGCGCAACGCTAACCACGTGCTCGTCGGTTCGGCACGTGGCGTCCGCGGCCTTTCGCATGTGATCGGAGCGGGCGGCACCTCGCGCTTCGAGCCGGGTGCCAACGACCCCGGCCTGTACGAGTCGATGGACGGCGGGGCCAGCTTCAAGATGGTCTGGGACGGCACCAAGCCCGACCCGGGTCCGATCAGCTACGGCATCACCGACCTCGGGCTCGACCCCGTGAATCCGGACGTGGTCTGGGTGGCGGGCTTCGACGCCGGGGTTTGGCGCCGTGACGCGGGCGCGGCCTCGACGTCGTTCCAGCAGGTGTTCAAGCCGCAGTTCAACAACGGCGGGAACACCGGTGCGGGGATCGACCGGTCGATGTTCGCGTTGACCGTGAAAGACGGGCACACGCGTGTCTACCTGACGGACGGCACCGCCGCGGGTGGCGGCCCGACCGACCCGTTCGCGGCCAACTTCTGGCGGACGGACAACGGCGGCCTGCCTGCCGCGACGCTGCTCGCGTCGCAGCCGGCCGTGCTGCCGGTGGGGACCGGGTGCACCTCGCCCGACCCGGCGACGCACACCTTCCCCGCGTCGTACACCACGGGCTGGCAGTGCCTCACCTCACGCGACAGCTCGAACCCGTACTTCACGACGATCGACTTCTGTTGGGCGCAGTGCTGGTACGACGAGGACGATCTACACGCCGGCCGGCATGCCCGACACGGTCTACGTGATCGGCGCCAACCAGTACGGCGAGCAGCCGTGCGACACGAAGGGCGTCGGTTGCGGAAACGGCGTCTCGAACGGCCGCGAGGTGCTCTACTCGGACACCGCGGGCGATCCTGACGCTGCGAGCGGGATGCGAACGTTCACCGACCTCTCGTACGACGCGCAGGACACGGCGGCGCCGTGGTGCGCGTACGAGCCGTACGGTCTGCCGTTCTGCCGCCGGGCTCCGGACGGCATACATCCTGACCAACACGCGATCGTGATCAACCCAGGCAATCCGACCCAGATCTTCGAAGGGTCGGACGGCGGCGTGATCAGCACCAGCGGCACGTTCGCCGACATCTCGTCGCAGTGCGACGACGTCGGGCGCAACGGCACAACCGCGGCGGGCACCGTCGTGGGCGGCGACAACATCGCGTGTAAGCGGCTGCTGTCGCGCGTTCCCGTCGAGCTCGACCACATCAACCGCAGCCTGAGCAGCACGCTGCAATTCATCAACGTGGCGATCAACCCGGCCGACTCGTGCGAGGTGATGGGTGGCACGCAGGACAACGGCACATGGTCGAACACGAACAACTGCAAGCGTGACACCTTCAACCAGGTCATCTACGGCGACGGCGGCAACGCCGTGTACGACGGGACGGAGCCGACCTGGCGGGCGAACGAGTTCACCAGCGGCGGTGGCGACTCGAACTTCCGCAACGGCGACCCGGAGCGCTGGGTCGTGGCGACGGCGCCGATTCGCCGCAGCGGTGAGGGCCCGGCCTTCTACTGGCCGCAGGTGGGCGATCCGAACCCGACGCCCGGCACGCACCCGATCTACAGCGGTGCGCGCCACGTCTGGCGGACGCTTGCCTTCGGTGGCGGCCCGGCTACGCAGACCGGCCCGCAGCCTACGACTCCGAACATCGCCTTCATGGAGGCGAACTGTCCTGAGTTCGTGATCGCGAGCACCCAGCTCGGTTGTGGCGACTACCGGCCGATGGGCGGCCCGTACTGCGACGGCCTCGCCAGCACGCCGACATCCCGTCGTGCATCAACCAGCCCGGTGACCTGGCCGGAACGTTCTACGGAACCGACCGCGCCGGTCTCGTCGTCTCGTGGGTGGCGCGCGACAGCGCCGACCACGGCACGGTCTGGGCGGTGACGGGTGCCGGCCGCGTCTTCGTGACGCACAACGGCGATGCGAGCGATCCGTCCACGATCACGTGGCACCGGATCGACAACCCGAGCTCGCCGACCCGGTACGTGAGCGGGATCTACGCCGACCCGGCGAACCCGAGCCACGCGTGGATCAGCTACTCGGGCTTCAACGCGTCGACGCCGACGACCATGGGTCACGTGTTCGAGGTGACCGAGGGCGACCCGCTCGTCTCAGGCTCGGGCACGTTCACCAACCTGAACGTGGAGAGCGGCACGTCCGCCTTCCCGACGCCGACGTCGACCGGCGACCTGCCGGTTGCCGACATCGTCCGTGACGACGCCACGCACACGTTGTACGCGGCGACGGACTTCGGCGTCCTGGCCGGGCCGAACGACGGCCACAGCGGCTGGCACACGATGCAGGGCATGCCTCGCTACGAGGTCATGCACCTCGAGATCCAGCCGTCCAGCCGCGTCCCGACGTGCACAGGTGGCGGCAAGTGCGAGCGCGTCCTCTACGCGGCGACGCACTCGCAGGGCATCTGGAGCCTCGACCTCGGTCCGGGCAACGGATGACGACTAGCCGCTAGCACCACTCAGCTGCTGACGAGGGCCGCCTGCGGGCGGCCCTCGTCTCTTGACAGCGGCGGATAGAGGTCTGAGTATCACGCGCACACATTCGCATCCTCCTGCATGAGGATGCGTTTAATCGGGAGGGGAGAGCATGAATCTGAGACAGGCGCTGCTGCGCGCGGTCCTCGCCGCAGTGGCAGTAATGCTCGTCTTCGCCGGCCCGAGCTTCGGAGTCAGGGGGTCGGCGTCGTCTTCGCACGGTAGCCTCCGCGACTTCTCGAAGGCAACGGCCACGAGCAAGCCGACGGCCGCCCAGCGTGCGGCAGTCAAGGCACTTCACGCGAAGGCGACATGGAACAGCTACGGCACGGCCGCGACGCTGATGCGTCCCGGCGGCTACCTGACGAAGCAGGCGGCCGGGGCCACCGCGCCGGTCGCGGCCCGCAGCTGGCTGGCAAAGCACAAGGTGATCTTCCGGCTCGCCTCGGTGCGCGACCTTAGTCTCGTCGCGGACTCGAAGCTGACCGGCGGCCGCGGGCACGCGGTCACCTTCCAGCAGTCCTTCGGTGGCCTGAAGGTCGTCAACGGAGCAGGCCGGATCACCGTCTCGATGGTGCCGGCGAAGAAGCTCCACCGTTGGAAGATCGGCTTCGCCAGCTCGACCTCGGTCGGCACCCTGCACTCGACCGGCGGCGTCAAGCTGTCGGCGGCGCAGGCCTTCGTGCACGCGGCCGGCAACCTCGGGCTGAAGACGAGCCTCGTGAACGTGAGGGCACAGAAGGTCGCCCGCGGCTGGACGAACCTCCGCGTCGGCGGCTTCCGTGACATCCAGCGCGTCCGCGTCGGCTCCTACGGGCTCGGGCGTCTGGCGGTCCCGGCCTACGAGGCGATCGTGCTCCAACGATCCGGCTCGACGCTCGCGTTCCGGACGATCGTGAACGCCCGCACCGGGGCGATCCTCGCTCGCACGAGCCTGACCGACAACTTCTCGACCGCGCACATCAAGCACACCCAGGCGGTGCAGACGATCCCGTTCGACGGCGAGGTTCCCGGCACCGACGCGGCGTGCGACGTCCGCAAGGGCCCGTTCACGGCCGGCCCCAACGTCCGGGCACTGACCGGTTTTGCGGCGGCCACCCTCCAGAACAACGACATCGTCTTCAATCTCTTCTTCGGCGCGAGCACGACGCCGCTGATCAGCGCGGACACGGGCACCTCGCCGGAGCAGTTCCGCTACTCGCCGGCCGGCGGCGTGCCGCCCGGCGACTACTTCGTGCAGGTCTGCGACTTCGCGGACGGAGCCGCCTGGGCGTCGCCGCGGACGTACACCGGCACCATCACGATCGACGACAGCCCCGTACCACCGGCCTACTGGGCGCGCTGGAAGGCCTTCCCGGCCTCCCCGCCGCTCGCTCTGACCGACATGTTCCCGTGGGGCAATCCGAGCACCGACACCCGCCAGACGTGGTGCTGGCGGTCGGCGGTCGGCTGCGACCTGGTGGTGAGCAACCTCGCCTCCCGCTCGCCGTGGGACTACGACGCGCGGGCGAACGTGACCACGTTCACGACGAGCGGCAACAACAACAAGGCCGCGACGTCATGGGCGTCGGGCGGGGGGCCCTCGGCGCCGCAGTTCATGCCGGTCAGCAGTCCGAACCGCGACTACTCGTACGCATGGACGAACGACTGGAACAAGCGGCAGTGCCAGCGGGCTACGACGGAAACGCCCGGCTCTACCTACGACGACGCCGCGGCGACAGTGAACCTGTTCGCGATGCACAACCGGATGCACGATTTCTCGTACTTCCTCGGGTTCACCGAGCAGAACTTCAACGGACAGTCCGGGAACTTCGGGAACACCGAGGCCTTCCAGGAGGGCGACCCCCTGATCGGGGACGTCCAGTCGGGCCTCCAGTCCGGCTCGCGTGACAACGCGAACATGAGCACGCTGCCGGATGGCGTCTCGTCGATCACGAACATGTTCATGTGGCAGCCGATCGCGGGCTCGTTCTACGCACCTTGCGTCGACGGCGACTTCGACCAGGGCGTGATCGGCCACGAGTTCGGCCACATGATCGAGAACCGCATGATCGGCAAGGGCGACTCCCGTAGCGGCTTCCACGCCGGCGCGATGGGCGAGGCCTTCGGCGACCTGGTCTCGACCGAGTACCTGCGGGAGAACAGCTACACGCCGATCGACGGCGAGGATCCGTTCGCAACGGGCACGTACGCGACGGGCAACAAGGAGCACGGCATCCGCAACTACGTCATGAACTACCCGCGGACCGGCGCCTTCCCGACCCCGTCGACGTACCCGCACGTCAACCCGCTGAACTTCAGCGACATCGGCTACGACACGCCGGGGAACGAGGTCCACTCCGACGGCGAGATCTGGGTCGCGATCAACAACACGGTCCGCCAGGCGCTGATCGACAAGTACAACGGCGCCTTCCCGGCGGGCGACGCGGACCTGCAGGCGCAGTGTGCGGCGGGCGAGCTGCCCTCGCAGAACTGCCCTGGCAACCGCCGCTGGATCCAGCTCGTGTTCGACGCGATGCTGCTAGACCCGGTCGCACCGACGATGGTCGACGCGCGCAACTCGATGCTCGCGGCCGACATGATGCGGTATGGCGGCGCCAACCAGACGGAGATCTGGAGGGCGTTCGCGAAGCGTGGGCTCGGGCAACGCCGCGGCGGTGCACGCGACCACGACGCAGGACACGAATCCCGTGCCCGACTTCGCGTCGCCGCTCGGCGGCAACACCGCAGTGACCTTCCAGCTCGAAGCCGACGCTCCCGGCCACCCGGACGTGATCGGGAACGTGTACGTCGGTCACTACGAGAAGCAGGTCAACCCGATCGCCGACACCGACCCGGCGACGGCGAACTCGGGCATCGACGTGAACCGTGACGCCGACGCGTCCTTCGTCC
This sequence comes from uncultured Actinomycetes bacterium, assembly GCA_963717725.1. Classification (GTDB taxonomy): domain Bacteria; phylum Actinomycetota; class Thermoleophilia; order Gaiellales; family Gaiellaceae; genus AC-32. The sequence goes on along the minus strand of CAVQWS010000025.1, from coordinate 197,433 downwards.
AGGGCGCGTACGACTTCCTCGTCGTGGCGAAGGGCTACGGCGCGTATCGGTTCAGCGCCGACCTGGACGGGTCGTCGAAGACGATCAAGCTGCTGCTGCCGACGAACTGGGCGTCCGCGGCGAAGGGCGCCACGGCCACCGGTGACGGGGCCAACTTCGGCAACGCGATCGACGAGACCGAGCTGACGAACTGGTCGGCCGACGGTCGCGCCGCCGACGGGACCCTCTCCGGGATCCTCGGCAAGCAGATCACCATCGACCTCGCCGGCACGGACGCGCGCGACATCCAGCACGTCGAGGTCAGCGCGATGATCGCCCCGGGCGAGAGTCGTTTCGCGGCGCTCAGGTCGTTCGAGCTCTGGGCGTGCAATGCCGTCCAGGCGAACTGCTCGACCGACGCGGGGTTCACGAAGGTGTACACCAGCGCGCCCGACGCCTTCCCGGGCGATGCTCCACGGCCGAACGGGCCGCACCTGATCCTGCGCGACTTCACGGTGCCGAAGTTCAAGGCAACGCACCTGAGGCTGCGCGTGCTGGCCAACCAGTGCACCGGTGGGCCCGCCTACCAGGGCGAGCAGGACGCCGATCCGTCGGCGACCACCGACTGCGACACGAACGTCTCGGCTGCTTCGACCCGGCGCTTCGTGCGGGTCGCCGAGATCCAGGCGTTCAGCGGAGACCCGACGAACGACTAGTCGACTCCGATTTGTTCGTGACTACGAGAGGGCCGGCGCGAGCCGGCCCTCTCGTTCTATTCGTCCATACAGGCGATCTGCGAGAGGTTGAACTCGGCGTGCGAGCCCTTCGAGCCGGCCGCCACGACCGTGATGCTGTCGCAACGGTTCACGCCGGGCAGGCGCACGACGAACGCGCCCGACGAATCCGCGCTTGTGCTCCTGTTGTGTGCGCCGTTCGCGACAACGCTGACCTTCTCGTTCGGTCGAAAGCCAGTGCCTCTCACCGTGAGCGGCTTCTGGCCGACGGGGGCCAGCTGAGGCTTGCTCGGCGCGGTCGCCGTCGCCCCCGCCTGGTGGGCCGCCTCGGTGTGGCCGCACGCGGTCGCGACCAGCACGACGGCCGCGGCCGCGAGGCTAGTACGCCACCGCGCCACGACCGGTCGCCGCAGCGTGGCGCTGCTCGTCGGCGCGGTAGCTCGAGCGGACGAGTGGCCCGGAGAAGACCGAGCCGAAGCCCAGAGCTTCGCCCTGTTCCCGGAACCAGCGGAACTCGTCCGGGTGCACCCAGCGATCGATCTTGGCGTGCTTCGCACTCGGCTGCAGGTACTGCCCGATCGTGACCACGTCCACACCGTGTCCGCGCAGGTCGCGCAGCGTGTCGACGACCTCGTCGTTCGTCTCGCCGAGGCCGACGATGATTCCCGACTTGGTCAGCACCGGGTAGTCGGCGAGCTCCTTCGCGCGCGCGAGCAGCCAGAGCGCCTTGTCGTAGCTGGCCTTTGCGCCGCGCATGCGCGCGTGCAGGCGGCGGACGGTCTCGATGTTGTGGTTGAAGACGTCGGGGCGCTCGACGAGGATCGTGCGGAGTGCCTCCTCCTCGACGCCGAGGAAGTCGGGCGTGAGGATCTCGATCGTCGCCTCGGGCACCTTGTGCTTCAGCGCGCGGATCGTGGCCGCGTAGTGGCCGGCGCCGCGGTCGGGCACGTCGTCGCGGTCGACCGAGGTGACGACCACGTGCTTGAGGTTCATCTTGGCCGCGGCCGTCGCGAGCCGTAGCGGCTCGAGCGGGTCGGGCGGTTCCTCGGGCCGGCCGGAGTGCACGTAGCAGTAGCGGCAGGCGCGGGTGCAGGTGTCGCCGAGGATCTGGAAGGTCGCAGTCCCGCGGCCCCAGCACTCGGCGATGTTCGGGCAGCGCGCCTCCTCGCAGATCGTGTTCAGGGAGGCGCCGTGGATCAGCTTGCGGACGTCGAAGTACGCGGAGTCCGCGCTCGGCGCCCGCACCTTCATCCACTCGGGGCGGCGAGGCCGCTCGGCCACGGGCAGCGATCGCTCCATGGCCTTGAGTCTAGAGACGGCGCAGGTCTAGCGGTCTTTCCAGGGATCCAGATAGACGTCGTCGATCTGGAAGGCCGCGCCCGAGCCGACGGGCGTGAAGCGGAAGGCGACCGCCTTGGTGCCGAGCAGGCTCGTCACGTTGCAGAGCGCGAGCTTGACCTGCGGGGACGGAGCCCAGCTGCCGTTGGCGCTGATGTTCCCGCCGTCGAGGGTCGTCAGCAGGCCGCCGAGCAGGCTGGGCACGATCACCTGTACGTGCAACCGGCCGCTCGAGGAGCCGACGTTCTTGGCGAACAGGCGCAGGTGCCAGTCACCGAGCGCGAAACAGATCTCGCTCTAGGACGAATTGCCGAAGATCGAGCTCTCGACCACGTAGGAGAGGGCGATCAGCCCGAACAGGATGATGCTCGTGACCGGGCTGAGGAACGCGACGAGCGTCGCCGCCAGGTAGATCCACGGGCCGGGAATGTAGGCGCGGCTGATGCCGCTCACGATCGCGTGGTCGGCGTCGTCGCGCAGCAGCCGGCGGCCGAGCGCGGCGTAGAACCACGTGAGGTTGAACATGACGGCCGTGACGACGGCGGTGAAGCCGTAGGCGAGGGCAGCATCCTGGGCCCCGCTGCCGCGAACGTGCTCTGCGACGAGCCTGGTCGTGAACGGGAAGAACGCAATGCAAAGCAAGAGCCCGATGTTCGCGACGAGGAAGCGGCGGTCGGTCTTGGCGACCTGCGACATGATCGTGTGGTGGTTGATCCACATGATCCCGATCGTGACGAAGCTCGCCGCATAGGCGACATAGGAGGGCCAGATGTGCCTGAGTTGCGCGCCTAGATCAGGAACATCGCCCGGGACCTGCGCGTCGACGTTGAGAATCAGCAGCGTGGCGGCGATCGCGAAGACGCCGTCCGCGAAGGTCTCGAGACGTGTGGGGCTCAACCTCTAGTAGCGAGGTTTTTCGGAGTCTCGTTCCCAGTCGGTGTGGGGCTCGCGGGCGTAGCCGCCGCCGCCCGTGTCGACCTTGTGGTCCTCGTAGTCCGTGAGCTCGCCCTTCTCGGACGGCGTCATAGTGCTCTCCTCGGCCACAAGCTCTTTGCTGTCCTGGCTGAACCAGTCGCGCAGTTTCTTGAACATGGCGTAACGCTACACCCGCGCCGCACCGGGCGCATCCACGTGCTCGAGGGTCAGCGGCGCGAGCTCCAAGTCGAAGACCTCCTCAAGCGCCGCGACGGCGTGCGGCACGACCTCCTCCACGCTCACCGGCCGCCCGAGCTCGCGCGCGACCGTCGTGAAGGTCGCGTCCTCGATTCCGCAGGCCGTGATCCAGTCGGTGAAGGGCGCGGGGTCGAGGTCGACGTTGAGCGCGTAGCCGTGCGTCGCGACCCACTTCGAGATGTGAATCCCGATCGAAGCGATCTTTCGCGGCGGCGGCTGCACCCAGATGCCGGTGAGCCCGTCGATTCGCGTCGCGGCGACGCCGAGCGGCAGGAGCGTGCGGATCAGCGCCTCCTCTAGGTCGCGGCAGTAGCGCTTCACGTCCTGCCCGTGCCGCGTCAGGTCGAAGACCGGGTAGCAGACGAGCTGGCCCGGGCCGTGGTAGGTGGACTTGCCGCCACGGTCGGTCTCGACGATCTCGACCTCCGCGCCGTCAGGGACGTGGAGCTCGCCCGGCTCGGTGCGCCGGCCGAGCGTGATCACCGGCGCGTGCTCGAGCAGCAGCACGGTGTCGGGCATCGCGCCGCGTGAGACGGCGACCGCGAGGCGGCGCTGCATGTCCCAGCCCTCCTGGTATCCAACCGGCTCGCGCAGGTGGTAGACGTACCCGGGTCGGCTCACGCCCGGAGCGTAGCGGCCTGCGCGGCGGCCAGGCCGGCGAGCACGGCGACCGTGATCGCGACCAGGACCGCGCCCGCCGTCGACCAGCCCTCGGCGAGGAGCAGCCAGAGAAAGCCGGCGACCGCGGTCACCCCGTTCCCGAACGCGAGCGCCCGAATCCCGATCCGTCCGGCCCAGATCAGGCCGCAGAGCGTCAGCAGCACCCAGCCGGCGATCAGGAGCAAGGCCGTCCCCACCGGAGCGGGGAAGTCGCCGCTGTCGAGCGCGCCGGTCGCCGCGCTCAGAAGCAGCACAACGCCCAGCACCCCTTCGAACAGCGCGTCGGCTCGAACGAGCAGACCCGCCCTCCGGCTACTACTAGTAGGCGTCCTCGTCCCAGGACTCGAGCTTCTCGCGCAGGTCGCGCAGGAAGCGGCCGGCGAGGGCGCCGTCCACGAGCCGGTGGTCGTACGTGAGCGTGAGGTTCATGATCGGCCGGATCGCGATCACGTCTTCGCCGCGGTCGTCCTGGATCACCCACGTCCGCTTGACGACGGCGTAGGTGCCGAGGATCGCGGCCTGTGGTTGGCTGATCACCGGCGTGCCGTGGAAGGTGCCGTAGCCGCCGGGGTTCGTGATCGTGAAGGTTCCGCCCTGGACGTCGTCGGGAAGCAGCTTCTTGTCGCGGGCGCGCTGGGCGATGTCGGAGATCGACCGCGCCATGCCGAGCAGGTTCAGGCCCTCGGTGTGTCTGACCACCGGGACGATCAGGCCCTTCCCGTCCGCGAGCTCGACGGCAAAGCCGAGGTTGACGTAGTTGCGCGTCACGATCTGGTCGCCGCGCAGCTCGCCGTTGATCCACGGGTAATCGCGCAGCGTCTCGACGGTGGCGCGGGCGACGAAGGACAGGTAGGTCGGGTTGACGCCGTAGCTCTTCTGGTACTCGGCCTTCAGCTTCTTGCGGATCGCGACCACACGGGACATGTCGACCTCGATCGCGCTCGTCACGTGCGCGGAGGTGTCCAGCGAGCGGCGCATGTGCTCGGCGATGCCGCGGCGCATGGCCGTCATCGGCTCGTAGGACTCGCCCGGCTCGGCCTCCGGCTGTGCCGCAGCAGCGGGTACCGGTGCCGGGGGTGCGGCCGGGGCGGGAGCGGGCTCGGGCTGCGCCGGCGGAGGAGCGGGGGGTGCCTCGGGCGCCGCAGGCGCGGCCGGGGCCGCCTGCTCGGGCGGTGCCTGCTGTTGGGCGCCGCCGGACTCGACGAAGCCGAGGATGTCCTTCTTGGTCACGCGCCCGCCGCGGCCGGTGCCGGACACCTGACCGACGTCGACGCCGTGCTCGGACGCGATCCGCGCCACGACCGGCGAGACGAACGTCTTCTCGCCGCCGCCGTTGCCATCGGCCGCGACCGGCGCGGGCGCAGGCGCAGGCTCGGGCTCGGGCTGGGGCTCGGGCGGCGCGGACTCAGGAGCCGGCGTCTCGCCTTCTGAGCTCGACGGCTCCACGGCCTCGGCGGCAGCCTCCTGCGTCGCGGGCTCGGGCCGTGCCTCTTCCGCAGCCGGCGCGGCTACTGCGCCCTCGGGCGCGATCACCGCGAGCTTCGTCCCGACCTCGACCGTCTCGCCCTCCTGGACGAGGATCTGCTGCACGACCCCCGAGCCGGGGCTCGGCACCTCGGTGTCGACCTTGTCGGTCGAGATTTCGAGCAGCGACTCGTCGGCCTCGATCGGCTCGCCTTCCTGCTTGAGCCACTTGGTGATCGTCCCCTCGGAGACGGAGACGCCCATCTGGGGCATGACGACGTCGATCGTGGAGGTCGTCGCCATCAGTACTCGGCGACTTCCTTGATCCCGGCGACGACGTCCTCGACCTGCGGGATGTACGCCTTCTCGAGCACCGGCGAGAACGGCACGGGCGTGTCGGGCGCGGCGATCCGCTTCAGCGGCGCGTCCAGGTCCTCGAACGCCTCCTCGGCGATCGTGGCCGCGATTTCGCCGCCGAAGCCGCCGGTGTGCGTGTCCTCGTGCAGAACGACCACCTTGGAGGTCTTCGACACCGACTTGAGCACGGCCTGCTTGTCCCACGGGATCAGCGTGCGCAGGTCGACGATCTCGACCGAGATGTCCTCGCTCTCGAGCTGCTGCGCCGCCTCGTCGGCGGTGTGGACCATCGCGCCCCAGGTGATCACGGAGACATCTTCGCCTTCGCGGTGGACGCGGGCCTTGCCGAAGGGCGTCTCGTAGCGCTCCTCCGGCACCTCCGCCTTCAGGCGCCGGTAGAGATGCTTGTGCTCGAAGTAGAGGCAGGGATTCGGGTCCTGAATCGCCGTCGCGAGCAGGCCCTTCGCGTCCTCGGGGGTCGCGGGGCAGATCACCTTCAAGCCGGGGATGTGCGCGAACGAGCTCTCTGGGTTCTGCGAATGGAACGGGCCGCCCGAGAAGCCGCCGCCCGACGGGAGCCGCACCGTGATCGGCACCGGCGTGCCGGCGCGCCAGCGCTGCTTGGCCGCGACCGTCACCAGGTGGTCCCACGCGCACGAGATGAAATCCGCGAACTGCATCTCGGCAACCGGGCGCATGCCCATGATCGCGGCGCCGGTGCAGCCGCCGACGATCGCGGTCTCGGAGAGCGGGGCGTCGATCACGCGCCAGGGGCCGAACTCTTCCTGGAAGCCGAGCGTCACCTTGAACGCGCCGCCGTAGACGCCGACGTCCTCGCCGATCACGAACACGCGCTTGTCGCGGCGCATCTCCTGGCGGAGGCCGTCCGAGATCGCCTGCAGGTAGGTCATCTCGGCCATGGCTACTTGTGGTGCGGAGTGTCGAGGTCTTCGGGCGTGGCGAAGACGCCTTGTCTAAGCGTCGAGGGATCCGGCTGCGGCGACTCCTCGGCGCGCTGGAGCGCGTCGTTCAGCAGCCTCTTCACGCCGGCCGAGATCTCGTCCTCCTGCTCGTCGGTCAGGTCGGCGTGCTCGCGCAGCCAGCTGCGGAAGCGCTCGATCGGGTCGTTCGCGGCCCAGCGCTCGAACATGTCCTTCGGGACGTAGAAGGCGTCGTCGTGGACGGCGTGGCCCTCCATGCGCAAGGTCAGGCACTCGAGCAGCGTGGGGCCGCCGCCCTGGCGCGCCTTCTCGACCGCGCGCTTGGCCTCGCGGTAGACGGCGAGCACGTCGTTGCCGTCGACGACCACGCCCTCGAAGCCGTAGGCCTCGGCCCGGTCGGCGACGTGCTCGGTCGCGTACTCGAGGTAGGTCGGCGTCGAGTAGGCCCACTGGTTGTTGTCGCAGACGAAGACGACCGGCAGTTTGCGGACGCCGGCAAGGTTCATCGCCTCGTGCGTGTCTCCGCGGGCCGAGGCGCCCTCGCCGAACCAGCCGACCGCGACGCGGTTCTCCTCGCGGATCCGGAAGGCGAGCGCGCAGCCGACCGCGACCGGCAGCATCGCCGGCAGGTGGCTGACCATCGCGAGCAGGCCGAGGTTCGAGTCGGCCATGTGCACGTTGCCGTCCCTGCCCTTGGTCGGGCCGTCGGCGCGGCCCATGTACTGGGCGAAGATCCGCCAGGGCTCGACGCCGCGGGTTACGTGGACACCCATGTCGCGGTGGAGCGGCGTGCCCACATCCTCCGAGCCCATCGCCGTGGCGACGCCGACTGCAGCGGCTTCGTTCCCTCGTCCCGTGTAGAAGGACCCGGGGATCTTGCCCTGCTTGTAGAGGATGTGGCCGCGCTCCTCGATCGCGCGCGTGAGAAGCATGTTCCGGTAGACGGCGAGCAGATCCTCGCGGTCGAGGCCTGCCTCGCGGACTTCCTGCAGCGAGCCGACGGGCTCGGCTGATCGAGCGATCGCCATCCGGCCGAACTCTAGCGATCGGTCTGGCTACAGTCGGCTGGTGAGTCGCGCTCGGAACTGGCTGCAGGAGGAGCGGCGCAAGACGCTCGGTGATTGGGTCGCGTTCTGCCTGCGCTGCGGGTTCGTCCAGCGGTACTTCGAGGACTACGTGGACGAGCTGCCGGCCGCGTGCCCGCAGTGCGGCGGGGATTTCCGGTCGCAGTGCCCGAGCTGCGGCGCGCGCTTCGCTTCCGCGTTCGCGGTCGAGTGCGAGGCGTGCGGCGCGGAGCTACGGCCGCCCGAGCAGTTCGGCGTCAGGATCCGGCGGAGCTGAACACGAGTGCGGCCGCCGCAGCGTCTTCGACCGCGTGGCCCATCGACTTGTAGACCGTGATTTGCTCGTCGTCCGCGCGGCCTGGCCGCGTGCCCGCGAGCACCTCGCCGAGCTCGACCGCCTGCTCCTGATCGAGCCCCTGCAGCTCGAACGAGCCGGCCGGCGGCGGCGAGAACGCGACGCGCGACTCGACGCAGAGCAGGCCCGCCCGCACGGTCTCGGGATCGAGCTCCGGCCCGTCCAGCGCCGCGCCCACCGAGGTGACGTGCGTTCCCGGGGAGAGCCATCCCCGCCGCAGGACCGGCTCCGACGAGTGCGTGCAGCAGCAGACCACGTCCGCGCCCCGCACCGCCTGCTCGAACGACTCGACCACGACAGCCTCCGTCTCCTCCGCCAGTGCGGCGGCGTGCTCGAACGTCCGGCTCGCGACCCGAACTTCCTCGAACGGGCGCACCCGCCGAACCGCGTCGAGGTGCGAGCGCCCTTGCACACCGGCGCCGAGCACGGCCAACACTCGAGCGTCCTCGCGAGCCAGCGCACGTGTCGCCACCGCCGAGCTCGCCCCGGTCCGGACGGCCGTGATGTGCGTCCCGTCCATCACCGCGAGCGGCGTCCCCGTCTCCGCGTCGAACACCGCGATTAGCGCCTGGTGCGACGGCTCGTGGTCGGGAAAGAGCGCGACCAGTTTCGCGGCCAGCACGCCGTCCACGTAGCCGGGCATCGCGCCGAGCAACCCCGCAGGAGCGTACGCGGCCACGCGCGGCGGCACCGACGCCCGGCCCGCGCTCAGTTCCACGAACGCGCGTTCCAGCCGTTCGAGCAGCTCGTCGACGTCGAGCAGCCGCTCGACCTCCTCCCGGCTGAGGACGAGCACCTAGGAGCGGATCTCGGAGAAGCGGATCACGGTGACCAGCTCGTCGTCCGCGACCTCGCGGTTGTACAGCTGGCCGAGGAAGCCGGCCATCTCCTCCGGCCGGCGGATCTCCGGGTTGTCGTGCTCGATCTCGCGCGGAGAGAGGTCGGCGAGCGTCTTCACCTCGACCTTGTCGATCACCGCGTCGAAGATCTTCTGCCGCGGGCTGAAGCGCGTCCCCGCCAGCACCTGCACGATCATCCCCTTGCGGTACTTGCGCGACTTGTCGCCCAGGCGGATGGTCGCCGTCTTGCGGCCGCTGCGCAGCTGGTCGGCCACCATCGGTGAGTAGAAGTTCAGGGCGTACACGGCGTCGTCGTCTCCTGCCACGAGGCGCGGGGGATCATAGTGCCCGGACGGCTTCGACGGCCTTCGCGGCCTTCGCGGCCATCTCGCGCTCGCCTCCGTAGGCGAGCAGACGCGGCCCCTCATCGAGCGGCAGCCAGCGCACCTCGTCCACCTCGTGCGCCGTTTCCGGCGGCAGCTCGCCCAGGCGCCCGCGTGAGTAGCGGAGCAGATAGAAGCTGACGACCTTGAAGATCCGCTCGCCGTCCCAGGTGTAGACGTAGCGGACGTCGCCGAGCTTCTCGACCACCCGCCCCTGCGCACCGGTCTCCTCGGCAGCCTCGCGCACCGCCGTCACCTCGGGCCGCTCCCGCGGGTCGATCTGCCCCTTCGGCAGCGCCCACAGCCCGGGCTTCTTCCCGGCCGGCCGGATCGCGGCGAACACCCAGCGCCCGCGAAGCCGCCGAACCAGCACCCCGCCCGCGGAGAACTCGCGCTTCATGCCCATGTTTGTGACACGAAGTGCGCTCGTAGCAGCATTGTCACGACACGACTCCCTTCCGAGGCGGTAAACTCACCTGGCACTCCACAAGGGAGAGTGCCAGAGAGTGTCACAAAGTCGCAGGACAGAAGGAGGGGCTGGATGAATCTACAGCCACTGGGCGACCGCCTGATCGTCGAAGCCCTCGAAGACGAGGAGACGACGGCGAGCGGGATCGTCCTGCCGGACACGGCCAAGGAGAAGCCGCAGCGCGGCCGCGTGCTCGCGGTCGGCCCGGGCGCCCGCAACGACAAGGGCGAGCTCGTGCCGCTGGACGTCGCCGTCGGCGACGAGATCATCTTCTCCAAGTACGGCGGCACGGAGATCAAGCTCGGCGCCGACGAGGTGCTGGTGCTGCGCGAGTCCGATGTGCTGGCGAAGGTCGCCGCCACCGGCTCGAAGAGCTCGAAGAGCTCGAAGAAGAAGGAGATGGCCGGCGCCTCCGCCTAGGAGCCCGGCTGAAGGAGGACTGAATGGCACATAAGGAACTGAAGTTCAACGAGGACGCGCGGCGCTCACTCGAGCGTGGCGTGAACATCCTCGCTGACGCAGTCAAGGTGACGCTCGGCCCCAAGGGCCGCTACGTCGTGCTCGACCGGAAGTTCGGCGCGCCGACGATCACCAACGACGGCGTCACCATCGCCCGTGAGATCGAGGTCGAAGACGTCTTCGAGAACCAGGGCGCGCAGCTCGTCCGCGAGGTCGCGACCTCAACCAACGACGTGGCGGGCGACGGCACCACAACGGCGACCGTGCTGGCACAGGCGATCGTCCGCGAGGGCCTCAAGAACGTGGCCGCGGGTGCGAACCCGATGGGCCTCAAGCGCGGCATCGAGGGCGCGGTCGACCAGGTCGTCGAGAGCCTCAAGTCGCAGTCGAAGGAGATCTCGGGCAAGGAGGACATCGCCCGGGTCGCCACCATCTCGGCGCGCGAGCGCGAGATCGGCGACGTGATCGCGGATGCGATCGACAAGGTCGGCAAGGACGGCGTCGTGAACGTCGAGGAGGGCCAGACCTTCGGCCTCGAGCTCGAGTTCACCGAGGGCATGCAGTTCGACAAGGGCTACCTCTCGCCGTACATGATCACCGACCCCGAGCGGATGGAGGCGGTCCTCGAGGACCCGTACATCCTGGTCGCGAACCAGAAGATCGGCGCGGTCAAGGACCTCCTGCCCGTTCTGGAGCAGGTCATCCAGGCCGGCCGGCCACTGCTGGTCGTGTCCGAGGACGTCGAGGGCGAGGCGCTCGCGACGATCGTCGTCAACAAGCTGCGCGGCACCTTCACCGCGGTCGCGGTCAAGGCGCCGGGCTTCGGTGACCGCCGCAAGCGCATGCTCGAGGACATCGCGATCCTCTCGGGCGCCGAGGTGATCACCGAGGAGATGGGCCTCAAGCTCGAGAACACGAAGCTCTCGCAGCTCGGCCGTGCTCGCCGTGTGGTGATCACGAAGGACGACACCACGATCATCGACGGCAACGGCGATGCGAACGGGATCAAGGCCCGCATCAAGCAGCTGAAGGCCGAGATCGAGAACACCGACTCCGACTTCGACCGCGAGAAGCTCCAGGAGCGCCTGGCCAAGCTCGCGGGCGGCGTTGCCGTCGTCAAGGTCGGCGCTGCCACCGAGACGGAGATGAAGGAGAAGAAGCACCGCGTCGAGGACGCGCTGCAGGCCACCCGGGCGGCCCTCGAGGAGGGCATCGTGCCGGGCGGCGGCGTCGCGCTCCTGAACGCCAGCGACTCGATCGACCTCGACAAGTCCGAGGGCGACGAGCGAACCGGTGCGGCGATCATCAAGCGGTCCCTCGAGGAGCCTCTGCGGCAGCTCGCGCAGAACGGTGGCCTCGAAGGATCCGTCGTCGTCGGCGAGGTCCGCAAGGCCAAGAAGGGCCACGGGCTGAACGTCGACACCGGCGAGGTCGAGGATCTCGTCGCGGCGGGTGTGATCGATCCGACGATGGTCACGCGCTCGGCGCTGCAGAACGCCGCGTCGATCGCGAAGAACATCCTGACCACCGAGGCGATCGTCGCTGAGCCGCCGGAGAAGACCCCGGCCGGCGCCGGCGCCGGCATGCCGGACATGGGCGGGATGATGTAACGCGTCTCGGGCCGCTTCGCGGCCCGATCGCTTCATGGGGGAAACCCGGTTTCCCCCATGGGCCCCCTCGTTGGGGTCCACAGCAGAAGGGCCGGCCAAGCCGGCCCTTCTGTTTTCTAGTGACAGTCAAGTCCCATCCCGGGCCGCCAGTCGAACGGCGCGTCGACAGATGAGTTCCGTCCCCAATCGCAGTCTCAACACCGAGGCCGATCCACACCCAGCGATCTGGAGGACCAATGCCCAACCAGGGTGACACTGGCGTTCCCAAGCTCTCCGCCAACTCGATTACGGCTCACCTCGCGGCCACCTTCGCAGGCTTACCCGTCTACGTGCACACGATCGAGCATGCCGACGGCGTCGTCCTCGTCGACACCGGCATGATCGACTCGACGCCGGAGCTGGACGAGGAAGGCGCGCCGGTGCCGATGCCGGAGAACATCCCCCGAGACGTCGTGTGCGTCATCAACACCCACCTTCACTTCGACCACTGCGGCGGCAACCGCCTGTTTCCCGGCGTGCCGATCCACGTTCAGCGGCTCGAGCTGCAAGCGCCTTATGACCCGCCCGAATGGGTCGACTTCCCGGATGCGAACTACGTCGAGCACGACGGCGAGGCGGAGGTTCTCCCCGGCATCCGGCTGCTGCCGACGCCCGGCCACACCAACGGCCACCAGAGCGTCCTTGTCGACACGCCCGACGGGCTCGTCGTCATCGGCGGCGACGTCGCGTACACGTACGACGAACTCGAGAGCGGCGCCACCGAGGGACAGCGGCGCGTGCTTGCCCTAGCCGCTCCAACGTGGCTCACGCACGCGGAAGGTGGGCCGAAAGTTCCCCGCCCGAACTAGGACGACGCGAGCCCCGCGGCGCGTTGTCTCTAGCCCGAGCTTGCTTGCGGGCTGGGGGTGAACAGCTTCCAGTGCCCCTCGGAGACGACTTCGACGGTGCCGTCGCTCACTTTGATGGCCGTCTGATCGTCGATCGCGTACGCCGGGCCGGGGATCCCGGCGGCCCATCGTTCTGCCTCGGCCATGGAATTGCCCGGCATGTTCTCGTGAGCCAGGTGCGGACAGATCGAAAAGTCCACGATTCCCAGCGTTCCGTCGCCACCGGTGGCTGGCTTCCAGCCGACGAAGTCCTCCCCGATCCTGGGGGTCATCACCATGCTCCCGGCGCTCAAGCCCACCCAGACCGTCTCGTGCAGCGACGGCAAGAGCTCCGCCAGCCCCGACTGCCGCATCCAATGGCACAGATACAAGGCGTCGCCGCCTGCCACCAGCAGAACGTCGGTCTCTCGGACCAAGGGCACCCAACGCTCTTCATCGATGCTGGGCAGCGCGGTCAGCTCCAGAACTCCCAAGGACTTCCAACCCAGCTCGCACATCGGATTGTCGGATCGTCCGCTGATGAACCGCCATGGCCCCGCGCCAGGACCGACCATGGGGTGCCCGTACGCCGCGGTGGGAATGCAGAGGGCGCTGGACTCGGCAATCGGCTTGCCCAGCAGGTCGACCAGCGCGTCGCGGATGCTCGCGTTCTTGACGCCAGCGGACGTGAGCAGAAGCCTCATGGTGCCTCCCGGAGTCATTACTGCAGACGAGAACTTTCTAGGCACTTACGGATGCCTATGCGCTAGAGACTGGCAGACCACCCAAAACTCATCGGGTCTGTTCGATCGCGTCACAGTTCTGGTTCATCTGACCCCTGGCGGCAGGATCCAGGAAGATGTGGGTGTGGTGGAGGAGCCGTTTGTCCCGTCCGGCTTCGTCGTTCCGCTCGCTCTCACGACGGAGCAATTCAGGCTCGAGCCACTCGCGCCGCAGCACAACGACTCCGACTACGAGGCGTGGTCGTCGTCCGTTGAGCACATCCGCATGACGCCTGGCTGGGAGTCGAGCTCCTGGCCCGACGGCCGCAGCGCGGCGGACAACCTGCGCGACCTGCAACGGCACGCCGCCGACTTCCAGAACCGGACGGGCTTTACCTACACCGTCCTCGATCCTGCGACCGGCGACGTGGTCGGCTGCGTGTACATCTATCCCGACGACAGCGAACAGCACGACGCGCGCGTGCTCTCGTGGGTGCGGGCGAGCCGGCCCGAGCTCGACGTGCAGCTGTGGCGGGCGGTCACGGACTGGCTCGCGAGCGAGTGGCCGTTCGAGCGTGTGGCTTACGCCGACCGCGCCGACGGCGCCTGACGCCACCGCCTCGTATGCGTAGGCCGGTTCAATAGCATCGCGCCGTGCGCGAGTTGGGCCCGGGTCTCTGGCACTGGCAGGCACGCCATCCCGAGTGGGAGTCGAGCGAGCCGTGGGACCCGAACGTCTCTTCCTACGCGATCGACGACGGCGAACGACTGCTGCTGTTCGATCCGCTCGGCGTGCCGAATGAGCTCGAGGCGTTGGCGGCCGAGCGCGAGACGGCGATCGTGCTCACCGCTCCATGGCACGAGCGGGACTCGGAGCAGCTCGTTGAGCGGCTCGGCGTGCCGGTCTACACACCGCTCCCCGACTCCGCGCAGTACCTGATGGACACCTACGGCCTCACGGCCGAGCAGGCAGGCGACGGCTCGCCCGATGTCGCGTGGCTGCTCCGCGAGAACAAGGGCGAGGCGCGTCCATACGCGGCTGGCGACCGCTTGCCGTTCGGTGCCGACGTGTTCCAGGGCCACAAGACGAACGACACCGTGCTCTGGCTCGAGAGCCATGGGGCGGTGATCTCCGGCGACACGCTGGTCGACTTCGGCAACGGCCTGGAGATCAACGAGCGGTGGCTCCGTCCCGGGATGACGCGCGAGGGGATCGCCGCGGGGTTGCGCCCACTGCTGGACTTGCCGGTCGAGCATCTGCTTCCGACCCATGGCGTGCCGACCGGCCGTGAGGCCCTCGAGCGCGCGTTGGCCTAGTTCCGCATCAGGAGTCCGGCCGCCAGGGCGCCGACGGCGACGATCGCGCAGCTGACCAGCAGGGTCGTGTTCAGCCCGCTGACATAGGCGACCGTCGCTGGATGCTCGAGCGCCGGGTTGCTCGAGGCGACCCGAGTGCCCGTAGCCGCGACCGCCGAGGCGAGGCCCTCGCCGCGTGGGCCGAGCGAGGAGACGAGCGAGGTCGAGATGCGGTCCTCGAGCACCGCGCCGAGCGCCGCCACGCCGACGGCCACGCCGGTCAGGCGGCAGGCGTTGTTGATGCCCGAGGCCATGCCGGTGCGCGACGGGTCGACGGCGCGCAGCGCGGCCGCGGCGATCGCCGGGTTGGCAAGGCCGATGCCGATCCCGGCGACGATCAGGCCGGGCAGGAGCGCAGTCCACTTCGAGCTCGGCGTCAGCCCGTGCATCAGCAACAGCGCCGCGGCGACGAGCACCAGGCCGCCGGACAGCAGCCACCGCAGCGACGCGCCGGGCGCGAGCTTGCGTGTCGCCAGCGGCACGAGGAAGACGAAGACCGTCAGCGGCAGAAAGCGCAGTCCGGCGCCGAGCGGCGAATAGCCGAGGATGTCCTGCAAGTAGATCGAGAGGTAGGGAAAGAGCGCGAACATTCCGGCCCCGATGCAGAACGTCGCCACCGAGACGCCCACGAAGGCGGGGTGGCGGAACAGGTCCAGGTCGAGCATCGGCCGGGTCTGCATGTGCTCGACCGCGACGAAGACGGCGAGCAGCACGCCGCCCCCGATCAGCGAGCCGAGGATCAGGGCGCTGCCCCAGCCCTCGGCGTTACCGCGCAGCACGCCGAAGACGATCAGGAACAGCGAGGCGGAGAAGGTGAGCAGGCCCCAGACGTCGGTGTGCGTCGCCTGCGGGTCGCGCGACTCGCGCATGCGCGTCAGGGCGACGAACAGCGCGAAGGCGCCGACCGGGACGTTGACGAAGAAGACCCAGCGCCAGTCGAGCGCGTCGGTGAGGATTCCGCCGACGAGCGGCCCCGATGCGACCGCCGCTCCGATCGTCGCGCCCCAGATCGCGATCGCGCCGCCGATCTCCGGCCCGCGGTACTCCGCCCCGATCAGCGCGAGCGCGGTGGCGAAGAGCGCGGCCCCGCCGACTCCCTGCACCGCGCGCGCGATGTCGAGCACCGCGATGCTCCAGGCGAGGCCGCAGAGCAGCGACGAGAGCGTGAAGACGACGACGCCGATGATGAACAGCAGCCGGCGGCCGTAGCGGTCGGCGAGCGTGCCGGCGGTGAGGATCAAGGCGGCGAGCGTGAGCGCGTACGCGTCCACCACCCACTGCAGCCCCGTCAGGCTCGCGTCCAGGTCGTGTTGGATGTTCGGCAGCGCGACGTTGACGACCGTGATGTCGAGGAGGAGCATGAACGTCGTCGTGCAGACGGCGACGAGCGTCCAGCGTCGGTCGGACGTGGTAGGCGCCGGCTCCAAGGCGGCGATCTTAGGGAAACCGCCTCCACAACGACGAAACGGCCCAAGGGCCGTTTCGTACGAGGGGGATGGGGAGGTGGGTCGCGATGAATATCGGCCGCGCGCGCCCCGGCTCTCTCCCCCGTTCGAGTGAACTCGCGTCCCTACACTGAAGGGGTGAAAACCGCGCTCGGAACGGTGTATCGGCTTGATCGCGGCTACGTGGCCGTAACCGGGCCCGAGGCGGCGGAGTTTCTCGAGCGGATGGTCTCGAACGAGGTCGTCTCTCTCGAGCCGGGCGAGGCGCGGCCCGCGCTGCTGCTGACGCCGAAGAGCCGCATCGTCGCGCCGCTGCGCGTCGTGCGCGAAGGGCCGGAAGCGTTTCTGCTGATCACCGATGCCGCGCTGGCCGAGACCGTCGCCTCGACGCTGCTGCGAGCCCGCTTCGCGGCGAAGTGCGAGATCGAGCTCGAGCCGTATCGCGGCTACCTGCAGCTCGGCGCGGGCAAGGGGATCCGCAACGAGGACTATGGCATCGAGGCGTTCGAGAGCTGGGACGAGGACGAGTGCGAGGCCGCCGACCCGGACGTGCTGCTCGAGCGGCTGCGGATCGAGGCCGGCACACCCGTCTGGGGCCGCGAGCTCGACGAGACGATCCTTCCCGCCGAGGCCGGGCTCGACGAGACGCACGTCTCCTTCACCAAGGGCTGCTACCCGGGCCAGGAGCCGATCGCGCGGCTCCACTACCGCGGCCGCCCGAACCGCCGCCTGCGCGTGCTCGACGTCGAGCAGGCAAGCCCCGGCGACGAGATTTTCCTCGGCGAAAAGGCCGTCGGCCGTGTGACGAGCGCGGTGCCGGGCGTCGCGCTCGGCTACGTCCGTCGCGAGGTCGAAGACGATGCGATGCTCAGCATCGGCGGTCAAGACGCGCGGCTACACTTGACCACCCCGCGCCCGTAGCTCAGGGGATAGAGCGCTGCCCTGCGGAGGCAGAGGTCGCAAGTTCGAATCTTGCCGGGCGCATCCCTCGGAACCGCAGTAGCCGTGCGGGTTCGGGCCTGCTCGACTCGTATACGCGTCGAGCGGGCCGTGCCCCACTAGTGCCCTAAATGTTTTCGTCGGGCTCGAGCTCGGCTAGCACCTGATCGATGCTCCAGCGGTCGTCGAGCCACCGGCGATACGCGTCGGGGTCCTCGCGCCAGAGCCGGGCGAGAACGGCTCGAGGTCGAGCAGGGCCTCGATGAGCGGGCTTGGGTGCGCCATCGAGGGCGAGCTACGCGTCGAGCTCGAAGAGCCGGGTGGAGAAGATGGTTCGGAATCCGAGCCGCTCGTAAATGCGCTGCCCCATCAGCGAGGAGCCGAGGACGGCGAACGTGGCTCCGGTGCGCGCCGCGTGGCGCATCGCTTCGTTGGTGATCGCGGCACCAAAGCCACGCCGGCGGGCGTCGGGCCGCGTGCACACGAAGTAGATACCTGCGGTCGAGTCGGTCAGCAGGGTGGAGGCGGTGGCGACAGGATCGTCTGCCACCGTGCCGACGAAGTGGCGCCATCGACTGTGTGGTTCGAGTCCAATGATGGCGAAGACGCTGGCGACCCAGTCGGCCTCCTTGGGCCCCTCACCGAACCCAGCGGCGAGAACCTGGCGGTACTCCTCGAGGGCAGAGGAGTCCTCGACAGGCGTGACCTGCGACTCGGTGGCCATGGGCATGTCAGCCAAGGCGGCGAGCTGTGCGGCCATCGCAGGTTCATCGCCCCCCGTCTTCGAAGCCCGCGTCCAGAAGGAGACGCGGGAGATCGTGAGGATGCATCCCTGGGGTCCAGTGCCACGAGCCCGACAGGGAGCGCTGCCGCAATGCATCCCGCCACTCCTCCACCAAAAAACCGCTCCGCCCTTCGGAGGCGGTGCATCGGACAACCGCGTTGTGGTACCCGATCGGCGAACCCCCGATCGTCCACGCGATCTCATCGTCTAGCCGTTCGACGGCGCCGCCAGCTCTCCCCATCGACAGTAGGAACTCGACGAGGTTTGTCTCGATGAGGTCAGCGGCCTGGGCGCTCATTGACTCGGTCTTGACCGCATCGTCGCACGAGTGGAACGTGAGGTGATGACCGGCGATCAGCGCACCGAAGCACTCGCCCGGCTCCGAGCCGAGCTCATCGAGGGCGGCCTCATCGAAGGTCGCGACGATGGACCCCCGTCCGAGGGCCACGCTCGGCCTCGGCCGACCGCTCGAGCGAGGCCTCGAGGGCGTCGAGCCTGCCGGCGATCCCGGCGTGCGCGCCGCCGAGCAGCGTCCCGTAGCTGCGCTCGATCATCGTGACGCTCGTGCCCATCAGCTTCGCCAGCTCGAACACGGTCACCCCGGCCGCGAGCGCGTTGGAGGCGAAGGTCGAGCGCAGTTCGTAGATCCGCGCAAGCGTGTGATTGAACGAGGGAGAGGCGGCGTGTGACAGCCGCCCTCCCCACGAGCTAGCGAGGAGTGAAGAACCCCGTAGCGATCGCGCTAATGCCACCGCCGAGATCGGCGGTGCAGGTGATCAGGTTTTTCAGGCCCTGCTTGCTGTCGTAGATCACGAGCGTGTTCGTCCCGTCCGTGATCGCGAAGTAGGCGTCCACGAAGACGCTTGTCGAGTCGGTCGCCCAAAGGACTCGCCCGCGGTTGGTCAGCGTCCCCGGGTTAGCCTCTACCTGAAGTCCGCCTGTGCATCTGAGCAAGACGGGCTGTTGCAAATTGGGACCACCCGGATCGGCTTGAATTGCAGCTGGCAAGCCCATGCCAAGCGTCGCCAGCACTGACGCGGTGAGCAGGAATCTCTTCACCGCTAACCTCCTCTCCCCTGGCCGCAGTTGAGCGAGTCTTCTCCGCTTTCCGAGCCGTGTCAAGAGGGCTGAGGCGTGTCGGAAGTTTCCTTCGCGACCGCTGCCGCGGCGAAGCGAGGATATCGCGGGCGTGGAGGTGTAGTTCGTACCGATGTGGCGCTGCGGAATGGTGTTGCCTCATCTGAGCTAGCGCGACCCGCGACGGCCAGGCCGAGTTTGCAAGAGTGTCGCGAGAGACACCGGGGAGGTGGGCCAGCACCACCCCGGTGCCGTTACGCCCACCCGTCGGAGCGACATGCTCTCCCCAAAGAGAAAACTGCGCATCGAATCGGGTGCCTAACCATCTTGCCCGTGTCCGGGCAACTTGAATAGCGCAGGCGCTCGAAATCTCCGCACTTTGCTGCCTTACTAACACGCGCTCGGCCGGCCAGCTCATAGCGACCAGCCAGGCCCGAGCTGCCGGCACGACTGGCAACTCTTAGGTGTTTCCCCCGATGCTGCATCCCCGCAGTTGGTGACACGGTCGGAGGGTGAGCCGGGGCCGCCCGAGACCGCCGCGCTCTCCATGTGGCCTTTACCCGAACGGTCACCCGGGGGGTTTGACGGAAGCCTCAGGCCCCGGGGCCGCCACTCTCCCTCCCCCGTGGTGAGGCCCGCCGCGCTCTCCCGTGGTCGCAGCAGAGAGGTCACCGGGCGTCCTGACGGTCAGCCTCTACCCCGGCTCGCACTATCAGAACCTCGTTTTGCTCAAGCTTGCAGCGGGCATCTGATCAGGTGCGGCAGGGGCATGGCTGACGGCATCCTGGAGACGCACGCCCACTGGGCGAGCGCGAATCCGGGGGTTCCCTGCCGCTTTCTCGTCTCATGCGGAGGTGGCCGAAAGAGCGTCTAGCGCCGAGGCCTGAGGTTCCGTAGCTTCAAGTGGGGCCGGGTCGGGTTGCATCAGCAGCGCGATCGCCCGCAGCACCTCGTCCAGATCTGCGTCGTCGACCGCCCCTTCGACGAGGAAGTTCTCGAGCACCCGCGCGAGAGCTTCACAGGCCGCCGGCGGGAGTACATCGCGCTGGTCGACCGCCCGTCGCATCTCCTGGTGCCAGCTGTGGGCGTACGCGCAATCGAAGCTCGGGTTGGCGGCCGGATCCATCACCTCGATAGTGGTCACTGCACCTGCTCGCCGGCGTCCGTACTCGGCCACAATCCGCCCACTCGAAAGGGTGAATTGCAGACGGACTCAGGCGCCAGCCACTAGCGCAGCAGCTTGTGACTCAGGTTCGCGTGGGGGCTGGCTCCCGGTGAAAAGGCCGGGCGGCGAGCCGAACGCCCGCGTGCTGCAACACGACCCGGCTCCCCGTTCGTCCAGGGTTAGTTGCCTCCTCGGATCCTGTTGGTGATCATGTTCATTCCACCATTCGACGGAAGACGGGGTTCAAGCCTTATGGGATGCGGCGCTCGGGTGGCTTGATCCGTTCCACCGAGGTCGTGAGGAGAACGCCACCACAACAGTGCTCGATCGCGCTCTGGCGTGGCTACGTGAAAGCGCAGTTCTACGCGCGGGAGCAAGGGGACGACCGAGCGCTCCGCGTTTCGCCCTTGTTTCCAATATGGCACTTTCCGTGGGAGCACAGCCAGCCTCTGGAAGTCGATCCGCGGGCACGCGCTGCACTTGCTGCGCTTAGAGACGATCTCGTCGCCGACGGGTGGGAACCCATGCCGCGCGCCCCGAGAACCGATTGGTATGAGCTTCGCTTCCAACGGGACGACACTACGGGGCTCGCCTACGCGTATCAGCACGGCTGAGTGGGCCGGGCGGCGAGCCGAACGCCCGGGCGCTGCAACGACCCGGCCCGCGCTCACGCTACGCCTCGCTCCCTCCGCCGCCTAGTGGCTTTCGGCCATGGCCTTGAGGGTGTGCGCCGCCTTTCGGTAGCCCGCGGCGCCGACACAGACGAGCCGTTGGGTCACGTCGTTGACCATCACTAGAGAGTTTCGGCTAGAGCGCGAGCGTCGGGCTTCGGTGCAAAGATCGGGCGGTGTCCGAGTC
This sequence comes from uncultured Actinomycetes bacterium, assembly GCA_963717725.1. Classification (GTDB taxonomy): domain Bacteria; phylum Actinomycetota; class Thermoleophilia; order Gaiellales; family Gaiellaceae; genus AC-32. Next base: position 176,396 of record CAVQWS010000025.1, on the reverse strand, counting down.
GAACTGGAGCGTGCCGACGAGCATCGACCCCGCCGCGCTGACGACCGCCTCTTGGGTGACGCTGACGCAGGTCGCGTTCCGGCTCACGCTCGGGTACACCGAGCCCCAGGTCGCACGTGAGATCGGCGTTTCGCAGAAGGTGGTCTCAACTCGTCTCGACGATCTTCGAGACGAGTTGCGCCGGCTCGGTTAGGAGCGGATCGATCACAGGCGCGCTGCGGCAGCCGCGCAAGCCCGCCGCCACGCGCCATGCCCCATTCACCGCCGCCACGCGCCATGCCCCATTCATGCCCTAAGCGTCCGGAATCGGCCCCGTGGAGGAATGCATGACCATGATCAGGAATCGCCTGGAACCCGTGGAGGAAGGCGGCCTCATTTGGTCGCCGTTATTCGAGAGTGTTTCCGTCGGGAGCGGCGCTCGCTCTGGTCGTCTCGCGGCCGTCGGGGCCGCGGCGATCATCATCAGCGGTACCGCCCCCCGAAGCGACTCCAGTGCCGCCTCGGTAGATAAGGTCGTCGACGCTGGGAGCCTCGGCGCCCTCCTGCTTGTCGACGACGGTTCTTCGCGCAAGGAGAAGACGAGCGGGCTCGCGGTCATGAGAGGTCGCGTACCGCTTCACGCCCACGACCGCTTCCGTGTGGGCAGCATCACCAAGTCCTTCGTCGCGGTCGTCGTACTTCAACTCGTTGGGGAGCGCCAGCTATCGCTCCGGGACACCGTGGAGCGCTGGCTGCCCGGCGTCGTCCCGGGCGGCGGTCGGATCACCCTGCGAGAGTTGCTCGCGCATAGATCGGGGCTCGTCGACTACGCGGACGATGTGGCCGTCGTACGCCGGACAGTGGCTCAGCCCCGGCGTCTGTGGACGCCGCGTGAGCTGGTGGCCGTGGCGCTGGCCGAAGGTCGGGTCGCCCCTCCCGGTAATGGGCCGCTGCCTGATAGAAGCTTCCGCCCGTGACGATCGCGCTACAGGTCATCGTCTCCGGGCTCGCGGCCGGAGGGGTCTACGGTCTGTTCGCGGCCGGGTACTCGCTCGTCTACCGGCTGACCGGGATCATCCACTTCGCCTTCGGCGACCTGGTTGGCCTTGGGATCTTCGCCACGCTGCTCGTGCTGGCCGGGACGACGCCGGTGAGCCAGTCCGGCGCGCACGAGCCGCGGTTCCTGCTCGCCATCATCGTCGGACTCGCCGTCTGCGTGCTCGCGGGGGCCGGGACCTATGTCGGGCTCGTTCAGCCCTACCTGGCCCGCGGGTCGACGATCGGCTGGGTCGCCGGGACCGCCGCCGTCGCCTTCGCGATCCGCGCAGTCATCGGCGCGACCTTCCAGCGTTCGAGCTACGTCTTCCCGGATCCGCTGCCCTTCCATCGCGCGGGCACGGCGGGCTACATCCACCTCGGCGGTGCGCAGGTGCAGGCCCGCGCGTTCTTCGTCGCCGGCCTGGCGATCGCGCTCGCGCTCGGCTCGGCCTGGTTCCTCGAGCGCACGCGCTACGGCCGCGCGCTACGCGCGGTCGCGGACGACCGGGAGGGCGCGCGCGTCGTGGGCGTTCCGGTCGAGCTGCTCGTCACGCTCGCGTTCGCGCTCGTCGGAGCGATCGCGATGCTCGCCGCAGTGGCCGCGGCTCCGGGCGAGGCGGTCAACGCCAACACGGGCACGCTGCTCGGGCTGAAGGGGCTCGTGGCCGCGCTGGCGGTGCGCTTCGGGCCGCCGCTCTGGGCCTTCGCGGCCGGGCTCGTGCTCGGCGTGGTCGAGTCGGCGATCGCGAACGTTCACCTGGGCGGCTGGCAGCTCGGCCCGTCCTACCGCGAGGTGCTGCCGCTCGCCTTCGTGTTGCTCCTGATCTCACTGCGCCCTTCGCCCGAGGCACTGGAGGAACGCGAGTGAGCGTGCTCGAGCAGACCGCGGTCGAGCTGCGCCGCGCGGCCGGCGAGGCTCGCGCCCGCTGGCGTACGCCGGCCTGGCTCGCGCTCGCGGCGCTGGCGATCGCTGCTGCGATCCCGTTCCTGTCGCTGCCGGGCGTGCGTGTCGACGCGCTGGCCGACACCGCCTACCTCGCGCTCGCGGCGACCGCGCTCGGGCTGACGGTCGGGCCGGCGGGACTGCCGTCGCTCGGCACCGGCGCCTTTATGGCGATCGGCGCCTTCACCTCGGCGTTGCTGGTCGCGCGCTCGGGCTGGCCGCTCGAGCCGGCGGTGCTGGCAGGCACGGCGGCAGCGCTAGTCGCGGGCGTGGTCTCCGGCGCCGTCGTGCGGCTGCGGCGCGAGTTCGTCGCCGTCAGCACGTGGCTGCTCGCGTGGTTGGTCTGGCTCTTCCTGCTCGCCTTCCCGTCGGTCTCGGGCGGCTCGCAGGGACTGATCCTGCCGCCCCGCTCGCTGCTGGGGCTCGACGCGACGCCGACGGTGCACTTCGAGGTGGCTCTTGCACTGACCGCGCTGACGGCGCTGTCGGTCGTTGCCGTGCGGCGCGGCGCGCCGGGGCTCGAGCTCTCTGCCCTGCGCCAGGCGCCCGCGCTGGCGACCTCGCTCGGCGTTCGGCTCGCGTGGCGACGGCTCGGGGCGTTCTCTGCCACGGCCGCGATCGCCGGCCTCGCCGGCGGGCTCTCGGTGCAGCTGCAGGCGGTCGCCGACCCGGTCAGCTACGACCCGTTCCTCTCCTTCAAGTTGCTCGTGGCGGTGCTGCTCGGCGGGGCCGCTGCGACGCTCGGACCGGCCGTCGGTGTGATCGTGCTCGGGCTGATCGGGCTGGCCGCGGGACCGCTGGCGCGAGCGCTGCAGCTCCCGTTCGAGCGCTTCGACACGGCCGTGGCGGCGCTGCTGCTCGTGTTCGTGCTCGCCTTCGGCGGGCAGGGCGTGCTGCCCTGGGCGCTGCGCGGGCTGCGCCGCGAGACGCCGCCACAGCGCCGGCCGGCGACGCCGCCCCCGGCCGAGCCCGGGCCGAACGAGCCGGTGCTGAGCGTGACCGGGCTGCGGAAGGCCTACGGCGGGGTGATCGCGATCGACGACTTCTCGCTCGAGCTCCGCCGTGGCGAGACCGCGGCCCTGATCGGGCCGAACGGCTCGGGCAAGACGACCGCGCTGCGCCTGATCGCGGGCGCCGAGCCTGTGGACGCGGGCACGGTCGTGGTCGACGGCGTCGAGGTGACCTACGCGCCGACCGCGCAGCGGGTCTGGCTCGGGATCGCCCGGACCCTGCAGACGACCGCTGCCTTCCGCGAGCTGACCGCACTCGAGGACGTGCTGGTGGGTCGTGCGGTGCGCCGGCGCTACGGCGGCCTCGTCCGCAGCGCGCTCGCGACACCGAACGCGCGGCGCGAGCAGGAGGCGTCCGAGACCGCTGCGCTCGAGGCCCTGGCGGTCGTCGGCCTCGCCGCGGCCGCGGACGTGCCAACCCCCGAGCTCACCACCTCGCAGCAACGTCTGGTCGCGCTCGCCGCCGCGCTGGCAAGCGAGCCCCAGGTGCTGCTCGTGGACGAGGTCGCCGCCGGCGCGGGGCCGGAGGCGCTCGGACTGGTCGCGGACGTGATCGACCGAATTCGTGAGCGAGGCGTCGCGGTGCTGGTGGTCGAGCACAACATGCGCCTCGTGCGCCGCGTCGCCGACCGCGTGCTCGTGCTCGGCGCGGGCACCGTGCTCGCCGAGGGCTCGGCCGCCGAAGTGGCCTCGAGCGGGGTTGTGCAGCAGGCCTACCTCGGAACTGCCCGTCTGTAGGCTCCCGGCCGTGCGGCGACTCGCGTTCCTGATCGCCGGTCTCGCGTTGCTCGCCGCAGGTTGCGGCAAGGGGTCGAGCGACGAGGCCGGCCGGCTCGTGATTGCGGTCGACGTCCCGGTCACCGGCAGCCCGTACGTTGCGCAGACGATTCGCCAGGGCGTCGAGCTCGCGACCTCGAACCTGAACGGCGGCGGCGGTGTCCGCGTGGGCTCGAAGAGCTACCTGCTCAAGGTCAAGCTCTACGACAACCACCTCTCCGCCCGCACCGCCGTCCAGAACGCGAGGCGCGCGATCGACGCGGGCGCGGTCTCGATCGTCACCGACGGCACCGGCGTGGATGCGACGTGGCAGCTGGCGAGGAAGGCCGGCGTCTCGGTCTCCATCACCCACGACGGCGGCACCGGCTTGGTCGACGCGGAGACCCGGCCGAACGTCTTCAGGATCGCGCCGACCAACCACGGGATCGCCTTTCGCTACGCCGAGTACCTGATCCCGAAGAAGCTGAAGGTCGCGCTGCTCTCCGACGACAGCGGCTACGGGCGCGAGGGCGCGGCGGACATCGGGCGTGCTTTCGAGAGCAACCCGGAGGCGGTCGCGCTGAAGCTGACGCTGCCCGCGGGCCAGACCGACCTGTCGCCGCAGATCCTGCGCGCGCGCCGCGCCGGAGCCACCGCGCTGCTCGTCTGGGGGCAGCCGCCGACGATCGCCTCGGCCCTCACCGCCGCCCGCAGCATCGGCTGGCAGGTTCCCGTCTACACGCCGCCGACCGGCTCCGACCCATTCATCCGCCAGCAGCTCGCCGACCACCCGGAGTGGGTCGACGGGCTCACCTTCGCCGGCGGCCGGCTCACGGCAGAGGTCGGCACGGGCCCGTTCGTCAACTTCCAGTCGCAGTACGAGGCGACCTACGGCGCCGATCCGGTGGGCGTGAAGAACGCCCAGGGCCAGGCGGTCGTCCAGCCGCCCGAGTTCGCGATGTACTCGTACGACTTCGTGCACGTGCTGCTGGCCGCGATCACCCACGCCGACTCGGTCGAGCCGGGCAAGATCACCGCCGCGCTGAACCAGGTCACGACGCAGGGCGCGAACGGTGACGAGCGCGGCTTCAACGAGCACAACCACGAGGGCGTCGTGGACGACGACGTCTACTTCGCCCGCTTCCACGACATGACCTACCAGCCCGTCCAGGACGATCCGCTCTCGGCGACGCTGCCGCTGATCCCGCAGACCCGCTCGCAATGAGGCGACTGCTGCCGGCGGCCGCCGTCGCGGCGCTGCTGGCGCCGGCCGCGGCGCTCGCCGACGTCCAGCAGGTGCTCCTGCCCGGCCCGACGCCCTACCCGACGCCGAGCCCTCCGCTCGTCACGGGCGGCGCTCCGCCCTGGGCGACGCTGACCTTCAAGATCCACTCGAGCACCGATCAACGAGTGCGCACCGGCGTCGATGAGAGCGGTCGCGTCGTCTCGGTGCGGGCGCTGGAGCGGCTGCACCTGACCGGCACCGGCGACTACCTGATCGTCGTCAGCGCGCCGGTGCTCGACGTGCGCATGGGGCCGGGCTCCGAATCCCAGCCCGGACAGCGGCGCGGGCAGATCCTCTGGTCGGGGTTCTCCTCGAACCGGAGGCTGCTCGTCTCGGACGCCAAGCTGCGCCCGGGGCCGGTGCGGCCGTACCTGCCGCTGCGCCTCGAATCGCGCCGCGAGGGCGATCGCTACGAGTTGGCGGTGACAAACGCGACGTCGACCTCCCAGGTCGCGTTCCAGGGCACCGGACTGCCGAAGGAGCTGGCCGCGCTGCTCGACCGCACGCGCCGCGACTCGCTGGCACACCGGCGCCTGCGGCCCGCCTACGTCACGATCAGCGGGGCGATCTCGCAGCGTCCCCGGAAGACTCGGATCTCGGCGCCATTGCGCGTGGAGGGCATGCTGCGCTTCCCGTCCGCGCCGTCGGCGGCGAGCGGCGGGATGCTGGCCGGGCGGACGGTGCGCTTCTCGTTCGTGCTCGGCGACCGGCAGCCGCTGACGCGCCGGGTCGAGGTCACCGGGGGCGGAGCCCCGAAGCTCAGCCTCGAGGCGCGCCCCGACAATGTCGTGCGTGGCCTGACCCCGCCGGGTGGCGCGGGCACCTGGAGCGACGCCGTCGCGCGGAATCCGCAGCCGACCGACGCGCTGCTCGAGCGGCTGATCGAGACGCGCATGGAGCTGGTCCGATCGGATCAGTTCCAGAGCTTCCTCTCGAACCCGGACCAGCTCGGCCGGAACCGCACGGTCTACGTCTATGAGACGGCCGCGGCGCCGCGTGCCGTCGCGGGGTCGACGAGCTCGTCCTCGGGCGGCGGCCCGCTGATGGTTCTGCTGGCCGTGGGCGGCGCGATCGTCGCCGCGGGCGCCGCCATCGTCACCTGGGCGCACAGCTAGAGGAACAGCCTTCGTTCCAGCGAATCCGCGGTCGTGGCCGACCAGCCCGACGGCATCGTCCTTGCGCGACATCGCGACCTGAAGGGCCGCGGCTGGCATCCCTGGGTGAGGCGGGCGCTCGTCGGCCTCGTGGCGCTGGTCCTGGTGCTCGCCCTCTTCGGCTTCGTCGGCCAAAGCACCTCGACGACGCGGGCCGAGACCGCGACGGCCACGCTCTCGGTCGACTCCCCGGACGCCGTGCGCGGCGGGCTCCTCTACCAGACGCGCTTCACGATCGTGGCCCACCAGGAGTTGCAGCACGCGACGCTGGTGCTGAACGAGAACTGGATCGACGGCCTGACGGTGAACACGATCGAGCCGAGCCCGGTCAACGAGGCGAGCCGTGACGGCGATCTAGCCCTCGAGCTCGGCCACCTGGCAGCGGGCGCCAAGTACGTCCTCTTCATGGACTACCAGGTGAACCCGACCACGGTCGGCTCGCGCACGCTCGAGCTCGAGCTCGACGACGGCGAGCAGCCCGTCGCCTCTCTTACCCGCAACCTGAGGATCTGGCCCTAGCCCTAGCCCATGGACATTGTCCTCCGCGCAGCCCTCGCCTTTGCCTTCATCTTCTTCCTCACGCGGATCGTCGGCCGGCGTGAGCTCTCCTCGTTGGAGCCGTTCGACCTGATCCTGCTGATCGTGCTCGGCGACCTGGTCCAGCAGGGCGTCACGCAGAGCGATTACTCGGTCACGGGGCTGATCCTCGCTGCCGGCACGATCGCGATGATGCAGGCCGCCGTCTCCTACCTGAACTTCCGCTTCAAGCGGGTGCGGACGGTGCTCGACGGCGAGCCGATCGTGCTGATCGAGGACGGCCGCGTGCTGGCGCGCAACGTGCACCGCGAGCGGCTCACGCGCCACGAGCTGGAGGAACAGGCGCGCCTGAGCCAGATCGACTCGCTCGACAAGGTGCGCTGGGCCGTGCTCGAGACGAGCGGCCAGATCAGCTTCATCCCGAAGCAGTAACGTCGCGTCGTGCCGCTCTACCTGACCGAGGCGGAGGTCGCGGAGCTGCTGACCCCGGCCGACGCCGTCGAGGCGGTCGAGGCCTGCTTCCGCCGCCTGGCCGCCGGCGAGATCGAGAACGTGCCGCGGCAGCGGACGCGCTGGGACGGCGGCTTCCTGGCGGTGATGTGGGCGGTCGACCGCGAGCTCGGGCTCGCCGGCCTGAAGACCTACGCGGCCGGGCACGAGGACGCGAACTTCGTCGTGCTCCTGTTCGAGACCGCGACGCAGGAGAACGTGGCGGTGATCGAGGCGGACAAGCTCGGCCAGCTGCGCACGGGCGCCGCCAGCGGCGTCGCCGCGAAGCATCTCGCGCGCGAGGGCGCCTCGACGCTGGGCGTGATCGGCTGCGGCTGGCAGGCGCGGAGCCAGGTGGCCGCGATCCGCGAGGCGGTTCCGACGATCGAAACGGTCGTCGCCTACTGCCGCAGCGAGGAGTCGCTGGCCGAGTTCTGCAAGGAGGTCGGCGCCGAGCCGGGCGAGAGCCACCGCGACCCGGCTTCGCAAGAGGTGGTCGTGACGGTCACGACCTCGCGCGACCCGGTGCTGCGCGGCGAGTGGCTGCGGCCGGGATCGCTCGTCTGCGCGGTCGGCGCGAACGACCCGCGCCGGCGCGAGCTCGACAACGTCGCGCTGGAGCGCGCGGCGTTCGTTTGCTGCGACTCGATCGAAGACGCCAAGCGCGAGTCGGGCGACCTGATCGAGCCCGTCCAGGCCGGCGTGCTCGACTGGCTCGAGGTGCACGAGCTGCAGGAGGTCGTCGCCGGCGAGCTGCCCGGGCGGCAGGCGGACGACGACATCGTCGTTTTCAAGTCGAACGGCCTTGCGGCGTGGGACGTGGCGATCGGCGCGGTCGCGCTCGAGCGAGCCCGCGAGCGCGGCGTCGGCCGCGAGCTCTAGTCGAGTTTTTGCTGCGCGGCCACGACCGTGCCCTCGCCGAGGGCGTGGATCACCTCGGGCCGGTCGAGCAGGCGCGCGATCTCCTGCGGATGGGCCCGGTTGCGGACGTACGGGTCGTCGAGGATGTCGTCGAGCTCGCGGCCGCGCTCGTGCTCACGGATCACGTAGGCCGCGAGCCGGTCCTCCGCCGAGGAGCGTGCGAAGAGGAACGAGAACGGGTTGCTGAAGAACTCGGAAAGCCTGCCCATGGGTCGCGATGCTAACGGCGCTAGAGTCACGCCCGTGAGAAAGCCGTCGGCCGCCCGCTTCGCCGAGCGTGAGGTGCACGGCGTCGACGACCGCGGCGAAGCAGAGCGGATCGTGATCTGGATCGAGCGGCTGCCCGGGGCGACCTGGGCGGTCGGGCGGGCGGTGAACCCGCAGCACCGGCACAGCGACGAGGCCCGGCGCGACGACTACATCTTCCAGGGCTTCGAGCTGAGCGACGCGCTGGTCGCCGCGAACGAGGCGCTGGAGGACGACGCGGTCGTCTCCGAGCAGGACGGCAGCGTGGAGAAGGTCAAGCCGTTCGTGCGCGACGAGTTGCTCGGCCCGCTCGAGCGCTGGTTCTTCGGCCGATAGTTACTTTGGCCACTCGAGCTTCGCGTTCGGGATCGGGTCCCCGTGCGGATCGTGTGTCGGGTAGCCGAGCGCGCTGTCGATCTTTGCCTCCAGCTCCTCCGAGAGCACGTGCTCCAGGCGGTCGGCCTCCTCGTGCACCGCGTCGACGTGCAGGCCGAGCGTGTCGGCGAGGTAGAGCTCGAGCAGCCGGTGGTGCCGGATCACCTCGACGGCGACCTTCTCGCCGGCCGGCGTGAGGCGGACGCCGCGGTAGGGCGCGTGCTCGACCAGCTCGAGCGCGGCGAGCTTCTTGACCATCGCGCTGGCCGAGGCGGGTGAGACCTTCTGCTCCCGCGCGAGCGCCGTCACCGAGACGCGGCCCTCGCCGGTCTGCAGGTGGTAGAGCGCCTTCAGGTAGTCCTGGATCGCATCGCTGAGCGCGAGCTTCGGCACCCGTCAAGTGTACGGCGGCATTGCGGTAGCCTCCCGCCCCTCGATGCTGATCCACCTCGGCCACAGCCCCGACCCGGACGACGCGTTCATGTTCTGGGGCCTCGCCTCGGGCGAGGTCGACCCGCGCCGCTTCGAGTTCGAGCACGTCCTGAAGGACATCCAGACGCTCAACACGTGGGCGCTCGACGGCAAGCTCGAGGTCTCGGCGATCTCGCTGGCGGCGTACCCGCTCGTGCAGGAGGACTACGTGCTCCTGCCCCATGGCGCCTCGATGGGCTCCGGCTACGGGCCGATCCTCGTCGCGCGGGAAGAGATGTCGGCCGCGGATGCGCGCGACGTCGAGATCGCGGTCCCGGGCGAGCTGACGACGGCGTTCCTCGTCCTGAAGATGTGCCTCGGCCCGTTCCGCTACCGCGCCGTCCCCTTCGACGCGATCATCGACGAGGTCAAGTCGGGCCGCGCCGACGCGGGGCTGCTGATCCACGAGGGCCAGCTCACCTACGAGGCCGAGGGTCTGAAGAAGGTCGTCGACCTGGGCGAGTGGTGGCTGCTGGAGACCGGGCTGCCGCTGCCGCTCGGCGCGAACGTCGCCCGGCGCGACGTCGGCGCGGAGAACCTGTTCGAGCTCTCGGAGGTGCTCCGCGACTCGATCCAGGCCGGGCTCGACAACCGCGAAGAGGCGATGGAGTACGCGATGCAGTTCGGGCGCGGGCTCGACACGGAGCTCGCCGACCGCTTCGTCGGCATGTACGTCAACGAGCTGACCTGCGACTACGGCGACGAGGGCCGGCAGGCGGTGCGCGAGCTGCTGCAGCGCGCCGAGGCGCTCGGGACGTACCAGCACCCCGTCAGGGTCGAGTTCGTCGGCTAGCGTTGGCGCGGTGAGCCGCGCCGTCGTCCTTTCGGCAGTCCGCACGCCCGTCGGGCGCTACGGCGGCGCGCTCGCGGGCGAGCGGCCCGACGACCTGGCCGCGCTCGTGATCGGCGAGGCGGTCTCGCGGGCCGGGGTGCCCGCGGGCGAGATCGAGGACGTCTGGTTCGGCGCGGCCAACCAGGCCGGGGAGGACAACCGCAACGTCGCCAGGATGGCCGCGCTGCTGGCGGGCCTGCCGGAGTCGGTCGCCGGCGTGACGGTCAACCGGCTCTGCGCGTCCGGGCTCTCGGCGGTTGCCGGGGCGTCACACGCGATCATGGCCGGCGACGGCGACCTGTTCGTCGCGGGCGGCGTCGAGTCGATGTCGCGCGCGCCGCTCGTGCTGGCCAAGCCGGAGCGCGCGTTCCCGCGCGGTGACACGACCGCGTGGGACACAACGCTCGGCTGGCGCTTCCCGAATCCACGCCTGGCGGCTATGTATCCACTCGAGTCGATGGGCGAGACGGGCGAGAACGTGGCCGAGCGCTACGGCGTCTCGCGCGAGGAGCAGGACGCGTTCGCGTTGCAGTCGCAGCGCCGCTGGGCCGCGGCCGACGCGGACGGGCGGTTCGCCGACGAGCTCGTCCCGGTCGGTGATGTGGTCCGAGACGAGCACCCGCGGCCGGACACCGACGAGGAGAAGCTGGCGGCGTTGAAGCCGGCCTTCCGCGAGGGCGGCACCGTCACGGCCGGCAACTCGAGCGGGATCAACGACGGCGCCGCGGCGCTCGTGATCGCGAGCGAGGAGCGGGCCCGCGAGCTCGGGGTCGAGCCGCTCGGCACGTTCGTCGGCTCGGCGGTCGCCGGGGTCGACCCGCGCGTGATGGGGATCGGGCCGGTGCCGGCTGTGCAGAAGCTGTTGGGCCGCGCCGGCGTCGAGGTCGGCGAGCTCGACCTGGTCGAGCTGAACGAGGCGTTCGCCTCGCAGAGCCTCGTCGTGATCCGCGAGCTCGGGCTCGACCCGGAGAAGGTCAACGTCAACGGCGGCGCGATCGCGCTCGGCCACCCGCTCGGGATGAGCGGCGCGCGGCTGGTGGTGACGCTGCTGCACGAGCTCCGGCGCCGCGGCGGCCGCTACGGGCTCGCGACTCTGTGCGTGGGCGTCGGCCAGGGTCAGGCAGCCCTCTTCCAGCGTGGCTGATCCGGTCGAGCGCTACCTCGAGCTGGGGTTGCGGCTCGGCCGGCATGACGAGGATCTGATCGACGCCTACTACGGGCCGGAGGAGTTCGCCCGGCGGGTCGAGGCCGAGGAGCCGCGCGGGCTGGCCGCGCTGGCCGAGGACGCCGACGCGCTCGCCGAGGCTGCCGCCGGCGACGAGTGGCTCGTCGCGCAGGCTCGGGCACTGGCCGCAAACGCCCGCAAGCTCGGCGGCGAGCGGCTCGACTACGCCGAGGAGGGCCGGCTCGTCTACGGGATCGAGCCCCGCTGGCACGACGAGGAGCCCTTCCGCCGGGCGGCTGCGATCCTCGACGAGGTGCTGCCCGGCCAGGGCGACGTGCGCGAGCGCTATGCAAGCTGGTTCGCCGAGACGGCGATCCCGGCCGAGCTGGTCGAGCAAGCGGTGCTCGACGCGGCCGCCGAGCTGCGGCGGCTGACGCGCGAGGCGATCGGCCTGCCCGAGGGCGAGGAGTTCGAGCTCGAGCTCGTCACCGGCGAGCGCTGGCTCGGCTACGCCCACTACCTCGGCGGCCTGCGCACCAAGATCGAGGTCAACACCGACCTGCCGTTGCCGGCGGCCGACCTCGTGCCGCTCACCTCGCACGAGATCTACGGCGGGCACCACACGCATCGCGTCTGGCAGGAGACCGAGCTCGTACGAGACCGCGGCGAGCTGGAGCGCACGCTCGACGTGCTCTGGTCGCCCGAGGCCGTGATCTCGGAGGGAATCGCCATGACGGGCCCGGAGCTGCTCGTCGGCGACGGCCAGCAGCTGGCGGCGGAGGTGCTCGGCCGCCTCGGGTTCGCCTTCGATGCTGAGGTCGGCTCGCGTGTCGAAGAGGCCCGCGAGCTGCTCCTGCCGATCGCCGCGAACCTGGCGATGCTGATTCACGACCGCGGCGCCTCGCCCGAAGAGGCTCGCGACTACTCCGCTACGTGGTCGCTCCAGCCCGACGACCGCATCGCCAAGCAGATCGACTCGCAGGTGCAGAATCCCTCGCCGCCGTACCAGCACACCTACTGGCAGGGCCGCGAGCTCGTCGGAGCGCACGTCGCCGGCGACCCGGAGCGCTTCCGGGCGCTGCTGACGGCGCGCGTGCTACCGCGCGAGCTCGCCGGGTGACGCCTGTGCGGCAGAGCGTCAGTCTCTTCACTCTCGGTGTCTCGGACTACGTCCGGGCCAAGGCGTTCTACGCCGCGCTTGGCTGGCGGGTCGCCTGGGAGGCCGAGGAGACGGCGTTCTTCCAGGCCAACGGCGTCGTGGTCGTTCTCTGGAGCCGCGAGAAGCTCGCGGCCGACATGGGCATCCCGGACGAGGCGGCCGGCTGGGGTGGCATCGCCCTGGCGCACAACGTGGGCTCGCGGGACGAGGTGCACGAGGTGATCGAGCTGGCCAGGCACAACGGCGCGGAGGTCACGCGAGAGCCGGCGGAGACGTTCTACGGCGGCTACGCGGGCGTCTTCCGCGACCCGGACGGCCACGTCTGGGAGATCGCGCACAACCCGGGCTTCGGCCTGCGCGACGACGGCAGCGTCACGCTGCCCTCGTAGTCAGCTGAGCGGCGGGCGGATGTAGATCACTCCGTCGTGCTTGATCGGCACAAAGGACGAGCCGGTGCGCATGATCACGGCCTCCGCGTGGGCGAGCACCTCGTCGGCAGCCTGCTCGGCCTCGGCCTCGAGCGGCACCTCGATCCCGATCTCGTCCACCGCACGCGCGTCCAGTCCAGCCTCGCGAAGCTCGGAGAGCAGCCGGTCCCGGTCGGGGATCCGGGCTGCTTCGACGTGAACCATCTCGGTCATTGGCTCAGTATCCCCGCTCCGAGGGACGCCCGAAACTCCCCGATGAGCCGGTATTCTCAGCCGAAATGGCTGTAGCAACCGAACGGGAGTACGGGCTCTTCATCAACGGCGAGACGGCCGAGCCTGCCTCGGGCGAGCTCCGCGAGCTGACCGAGCCCGCCACCGGCGAGCCGCTGGCGAAGGTAGCCGTCGCGAACGAACAGGACGTCGACCGCGCCGTCGACGCCGCGCGCGCCGCACTCGACGGCGACTGGGGCCGTACCGCGCCCACCGAGCGCTCGCGCCTCCTCCACGCCCTCGCCGACGCGCTCGTCGCCAACCGCAAGGAGCTGGCCGAGCTCGAGGCGCGCAACGTCGGCAAGGCGATCTCGTCGGTCAAGGCCGAGCTCGCCCAGGCGGTCGAGAACTTCCGCTTCTACGGCTCGGCGATCGCCTCGATCGCCGGCCGCTCGAACCCGGTCGGCGGCTCGCTGCTCTTCTACTCGCTGAAAGAGCCGGTCGGCGTCTGCGGCCAGATCGTGCCCTGGAACTACCCGCTGATGATGACCACCTGGAAGCTCGCGCCCGCCCTCGCCGCCGGCTGCACCATCGTGCTGAAGCCGGACTCCGCGACGCCGCTCTCGGCGCTGCGAATGGCCGAGCTCGCGAGCGAGGTCGGCTTCCCGCCGGGCACGATCAACGTCGTCCCTGGCCCTGGCCCGACGGTCGGCGCGCACCTGGTCGCCCACCCCGGCGTCGAGAAGGTCGCCTTCACCGGCTCGACCACCACCGGCGCCGAGATCATGCGGCTCGCCTCCGACGGGATCAAGCGCTTGATCCTCGAGCTCGGCGGCAAGAGCCCGAACCTCGTCTTCGCCGACGCGAACCTGGACGACGCGATCCCGAGCTCGGTCTGGTCGATCTACTACTCGGCCGGACAGAGCTGCGAGGCGCGCTCGCGCGTGCTCGTCGAGAGCTCGATCTACGACGACTTCGTCGCGCGCTTCTCGGACGCCGCCGCGAGCCTCAAGGTCGGCGACCCGCTCGACCCCGAGACCCAGGTCGGCTCGCTGATCTCGAACGAGCATCGCGACCGCGTCCACGGCTACGTCGAGACCGGCCGCGAGGAGGGCGCCGAGGTCGTCACCGGCGGGAACCTCGAAGCGATTGCCGGCAAGGGCGCGTTCTACCCACCGACCGTGCTCGCGCAGGTCGAGAACTCGATGCGGGTCGCGCAAGAAGAGATCTTCGGCCCCGTCGTGACGGTGATCCCCTTCGAGGACGAGAAGGACGCGACCCGGATCGCCAACGACGTGCGCTACGGCCTGATGGCTACCGTCTGGACTGGCGACCCCGGCCGCGGGCACCGGCTCGCGCGGCGGATCAAGGCCGGCACGGTCGGGATCAACATGCCGTTCACCGCGTTCCCGGGCATCCCCTTCGGCGGCTACAAGCAGTCCGGCTTCGGGCGCGAGCTCGGGCTCGAGACGCTCGACGACTATCTCGAGACGAAGAGCGTGATCGTGTCCACGAGCCCGAAGCCGTTCAACCCGTTCGGGCTCTAGACCGCCGAGTCCAGGAATTCCGCCCCGCCTGCCTCGGGCGGCGCGCCGTAGGCGTAGAGCAGGACGTCCTCGTCGCCGTGGTTCGCCAGCTGCAGGACGGTGCCGGACTCGACGTGGACGACGCTGCCCTTCGGCACCTCGACCTGCTCCGGCGGGTCGCCGAGGTACATCGTCAGCGCGCCGTCGATCACGACGAAGGTCTCCTCCTGGATCGTGTCGCGGTGCCGGCGCCCCTTCGCGCCGGGCGGGTAGCGCCACACGCTCCCGCGTGTGTGCTCGAAGCCGAGCACCTCGGTGAGCCGTGCGACGTAGCGGGCGCTTCCGCCCGGCTCGGGTTCGCGCTCGATCCACTCGAGCTCGTCGGGTCGGACGACGCGGAAGGCCACGGCGCCAGCCTAGCGGCGCGCGGCGCGTTAGCGTTCGACCCGTGCTGAGCCGCTACCGCTGGCTGGTCCTGGCCGCCGGGACCGCGGCCCAGACCTCGTTCTCCGCCGTGATCATCGGACTGCCCGTGCTCGCGCCGGCCCTGCGCGACGAGCATTCGCTCAGCCTCCTGCAAGTGGGCATCGTGCTCGACAGCCTCTGGATCGGAACGCTGCTGACGCTGCTGCCCTGGGGCCTGCTCGCCGATCGGCGGGGGGAGCGGTTCGTGCTTGCGACCGGGCTGACCTTCTGCGCCGGCGCGTTGGTCGCCGCCGGCTCCGCCGACGGGTTCTGGCCGCTGATCGCGCTGATCTTCCTCGCGGGGGCGGCCGGGGCGAGCGTCAACGCAGCGAGTGGCCGCGCCGTCATGCAGTGGTTTCCGTCGAACGAGCGTGGCTTTGCCCTGGGCATCAGGCAGACGGCGATCCCGGTGGGTGGGCTGATCTCGGCGCTCGTCCTGCCGATGCTCGGCCTGCGTGCCGCGTTCGTCTTCCTGGCCGCGCTCTGCCTGGCCGGCGCGGCCTTCGGCGTCGCGGTGATCCGCGACCGGCAAAGCCACACCGAGGACGACGTGCTCGAGCCGCGCGGCCTCGGGGCGACTCTGCGCGACCACCGGCTCTGGCTGCTCTGCACCGGCAGCAGCTTCTACCTCGTCGCGCAGCTCGCGCTGATCAGCTTCCTCGTCCTCTTCCTGCACGACGAGCGCGGGCTCTCCGGGGCGGCGGCGGCCGGCGTGCTCGGTGGGGCGCAGGTCGTCGCCGCAGGAATGCGGATCGGCAGCGGGATCTGGTCCGACCGGATCGGCTCGCGGATCAGGCCGCTGCTCCTCGTCGGGCTCGGTAGCAGCGCCACCCTGGCCGTGGTGGCGGCTGCACTCTCGGCGCCGCTCGTGCTGCTGATTCCCGCGATGGTGGTCGCGGGCGGGTTGTCGATGGCCTGGAACGGGCTCTCGTTCACCGCGGCGGCGGAGATCGCCGGGCGCAGCCGCAGCGGTGCCGCGCTCGGGATGCAGCAGAGCGCGCTGGCCGCGGCCGGCGCGATCGTGCCGCCGGCCTTCGCCGCCGTGGTCGCCGCGAGCTCGTGGCGGATCGGCTTCGCCGGCGCCGCTGTCTTCCCGCTCGCGGGCGTCCTGCTGCTGCGGCCGCTGCGGGCTTAGGCTGTGGGCGTGCGGGTTCTGGAGCGTCTCGACCGGCTCTACGCGATCGGCGACGGGCCGGGCGCGAACCGGCTGGGCGGGACCCGCGAGGAGGACGAGGCGCACTCGCTGGTCGCCGGCTGGATGCGGGAGGCCGGGCTCGAGGTCGAGGTCGACGGCGCCGGCAATCTCTTCGGGCGCCTGCGCGGTGGCCGACCGGAGCTGCCGGAGGTGTGGACCGGCTCGCATCTCGACTCGGTGCCGCATGGCGGCCGCTTCGACGGCGCGCTCGGCGTGGTCGGCGGGCTGGAGGCTGTCGAAAGCTTGGGGCAGCGCGAGCGGACGATGGTCGTCGTCGTCTTCCGCGACGAGGAAGGCTGCACGGGCCCGGGCTGCCGCGGGTCGAGGTCGCTCTGCTCGGGCAGACTTGATCCGGTGCCGGCCGCGTTCGTCGAGCTGCACGTCGAGCAGGGCCCGCAGCTCGCCGAGGCCGGGGCGCCGCTCGGAGTGGTCACCGGGATCGCGGCGACCGCGCGCGGGAAGGTCGTGTTCGAGGGCCGCGAGGGGCACGCCGGCACGACGCCGATGCCGAGTCGGGAGGATGCGCTCGTCGCCGCGGCGGAGTTCGTGCTGCGCCTGCGCGACGCGGCGGCCGGCGTCGACGGCGCCGTCGCAACTGTCGGACGGCTCGAGGTCGAGCCGGGCGCGTCGAACGTGATTCCCTCGCGCGTGACGCTGAGCGTCGACGTGCGGGCGCCGGACGACGAACGGCTCGAGCAGGTCGCCGCGGTCGTGCCGTCGGAGCTGTCGCGTGGCCGCGCCGTGGTTATGTCGACCGGGCCGACGACGGCGCTGCTGGAGCAGCTCGCGTCGCTCGGGCTGTCGGCAGTGGAGCTGCCCTCAGGAGCGGGTCACGACGCCGGCGTGCTGGCCGCGGCCGGGGTGCCGGCCGCGATGCTCTTCGTCCGCAGCCTGAACGGCGGGATCAGCCATTCGCCCGACGAGCTTTCCGCCGACGAGGACGTCGAGCTCGCCGTGGACGTGCTGACGGGCGCGCTCGACCGGCTCGCGTCGGCTGTGGACGACTAGACCCGGTTCCGGCACGGATCCGTCACAGACACGCGCGTTTTCCCGCGATACGCTCGAAGCGGGTGGCGGGCGGACGAACCTTCGCCCCACCCAGAGATGGGTGGGGTGCGGTTTCTTGGCGGCTCAGCTTTCGGCTGCGCGCAGCGGCTGGGCGCCTTCCCAGAGGACCTTGCGGCCGAGCTCGCCCAGCTGTTCGACGCCTTCCAACACCGTCGCGAAGTGGTTGCCAGCGAGCAAGCCGGCCTTGCTCGCGAACGCGGTCGGGCCGTACGGGAAGAGGATCTCGGTCTCGCTGACCCCGCCGGGATAGAAGAGCAGCTGCCCGGGCGCCGGGTAGCAGGTGGCGTTCTCGGGCCCAAAGCCGACGTCGAGGTCGCCGAGCGGGATCCAGCAGGACTCGCCGCTCCAGCGCGCGTGAATGATCTGGCTCTCCAGCGGCAGCAGACGCCGGAACGCGGCCACCGTCGCGGACGCGAGCTCCTCCTCGAGCCGCGTGACGAAGCGGTAGTCGCCCGAGACGATCTCCAGCACCGCGCGAACCTACTTGATCCGCGCCCCCGCGCGGATCCAGGCGCCGAGCTCGTCGCGCTCCGCCTGCGTCATCCCGGTCGCGTTCCCGAGTGGCATCAGCTGCGAGTCGACCGCAACGCGCGCGATCGCCGCGGCCTGCGCGTGGATCTGGGCCGCCGTGTCGAGCTCGATCCCGAGTGGCGCGGCGGACACGCGCGTCGGGTGCGCCGAATGGCACGGCACGCACCGTTGCTGGACGATCGCCCGCGCCTGCGTGGACGACACCGAGCCGGCCGCCACCGCCGTACCGCCGGAGCCGCCGGTCGGCCGGATCGCGACGGCGACGGCCGCGATCCCGAGCGCCGCCGTCAGCGGGATCCACCAAACGTTCCGGCCGGCGTGCCGCAGGTTGAAGAAGTGCCTGATCCAGGCGCCGATCGCCATCAGCGCGACCAGCACCAGCCAGGAGTAGCTGTGCGTGTACGCGGCCGGGAAGTGGTTGCTCAGCATCGCGAACACGACCGGCAGCGTCAGGTAGTTGTTGTGCACAGAGCGCCGCTTGGCCTCGAGCGCCGGGCCCGGGTCGGGCTCGCGGTAGGCCTCCTTCGCGCGGATCAGCCCACGGTGGGCCGGGATGATCACGAAGAAGACGTTCGCGACCATGATCGTCCCGAGCATCGCGCCGACCTGCACGTAGGCGGCCCGCGGCGCGAACAGCTCGGTCGCGCCCCACGCGGCGAGGGTCGTCAGGCCGAGGAGGGCCGCGGTCAGCACAACCTCGTTCCGCGTCGCGCGGCAGAGCCCGTCGTAGACGAGCCACGCCACCCCTAGCAATGCGACGCTGACCGTGATCGACCAACCAGTCCCGAGCGGCCCGCCCGGCAGGACGAGGTACGTGGTCGCGTTGAAGTAGTAGAGGAAGACGAGCAGCGCGAAGCCGGAAAGCCAGGTCGTGTACGCCTCCCACTTGAACCAGTGCAGGACGTCCGGCAGCCGCGGCGGGGCGGGCACGAACTTCTCGATGCGGTAGAAGCCGCCGCCGTGAATCTCCCACGACGCGTTCTCGCGCAGGTGGTTGTCGAGCGCGACGAAGTAGAACGACGTCCCGATCCAGACGATCCCGGCCATCACGTGCAGCCAGCGCGCGAGGAACGAGAGCCATTCGTTCGCGTACGGGTCCAACTAGCTGCGCTCCCAGCGGTCGCGGGCGATCGCGACCAGCTCGCCGAGGGCGGTCTCCAGCTCTTCCTCGCGGGTGCGCTCGAGCCGGCCGCGCAGGACGTCGAGGATCTCCGTCTTCGGCCGGCCGTTCACGAAGACGACGAAGCGGAAGCCGAACTTCTCTTCGTAGACCTGGTTCAGGTACGCGAGCTCGGTCAGGATCACCGGGTCGGCGTCGGCGCCCTGCTCGGCGGCCGAGCGCTCCGACAGGCCCGCTCGCGCCCCGATCGCCGGGTGTGCGTTTAGCGCCTCGAGCTTTTCCGCCTCCTCCAACTCGGCGATCGCGTCGTCGGCGGATCCGAGCGGATCCTCACGCGTCGCCAGCAGCTCGACGAGTTGCGTGCGTCCCTCGAAGAGCTCCGCGAGCTCCTCGACGCTCAGCTGCCGCGGTAGCTCACGCATCCGAACGAGGACACGAGCAGGGGCACGTGGTGGTGGCCGTCCTCGAGCTCCAGCTCGAGCTCGACGCGCCGGAAGTACGGCGAGGGCGGCTCGAAGGCGAGCCGGTAGCGGCCGGGCTCGAGCTCCTCGGCGAGCCGGGCGCGCCCGTCGGCGTCGGTCTCGGCGCTCGCCACGAGCTCGTCGCCGCTGCGCAGCTCGACGCGCACGCCGCTGCCGGGCCGGCCGCGCTCGGTGTCGAGGACATGCGTCGAGAGCGAGACGCTCATCCCGAGAACTTCTCCGCCACGCGCCGGTGCTCCTGCGCGATCTCGGCTTCGTCGGCCCGCACGAGCCGGCCTTCGCTGACGACGTCCTCGCCCGCAACCACCAGCCGCTCGACGCGATGCGGCCCGCTGAGCACGAGGCCGGCGACCGGATCATCGGCGCCGCCGAGCTCGAGCCCGTCGGTCCGCCAGACGGCGAGGTCGGCGCTCTTGCCCGCCTCCAGCGAGCCGAGGTCGTCGCGCTTCAGCACCACCGCGCTGCCGCGCGTGCCGAGCCGCAGGGCCTCGCGGGCAGTGAGCGCATCAGGGCCGCCGCGGCCGCGCGCGACCAGCAGCGCCTGCTTGACCTCAAGGAAGAGGTCGCCGCGCTCGTTCGAAGCAGAGCCGTCCACGCCCAGCCCGACGCGCACGCGGGCGTCGAGCAGCGCCCGCACCGGCGCCACGCCCGCCCCGAGCCGCAGGTTCGACGAGGGACAGTGCGCGACGCCCGTGCCCGTCTCGCCGAAGCGCGCGATGTCGGCGTCGGAGAGATGGACGCAGTGCGCGCACCAGACGTCGCCGTCCAGCCAGCCGAGCTGCTCGAGGTACTCGACGGGCCGGCAGCCGTAGAGCTCCTTGCAGTACGCCTCCTCCTCGACCGTCTCGGCCAGGTGCGTGTGCAGCGTCAGCCCGAGTTTCCGTGCCAGCTCGGCCGACTGCCGCATCAGGTCGCCGGTGGCGGAGAAGGGCGAGCACGGCGCGACCACGAGCTCCGGATAGCGCGCGGCCAGGCGCTCGGTCTCGGCCAGGATCTCGTCAGCGTCCTCGACGAGCGAGTCCGGCGGCAGCCCGCCGTCCGACTCGCCGAGGTCCATCGAGCCGCGCGAGGGCACGAGCCGCACGCCGAGCTCGCGCGCCGCGCTCATCTCGGCCTCGATCAGGTCGCCCGCTCCGCGTGGGAAGACGTAGTGGTGGTCGAAGACCGTCGTGCAGCCCGAGAGCGCGAGCTCGGCCAGGCCGGTACGGGCGGCGGCGTGTTCGCTCTCTTCGTCGAGTCGCGCCCAGACCGGATAGAGCGTCTTCAGCCACGTGAAGAGGTCGGCCTCCTGCGCCCGCGCGCGCGTGAGCGTCTGGTACAGGTGGTGATGCGTGTTGACGAGGCCGGGTGTGACGACCGCGCCGGCGAGGTCGACCCGCTCGTCCGCCTCGGGCTCCGAGCCGCTGCCCGTCGAGACGACCAGTCCATCCTCGACCAGCACCCAGCCGTCTTCGTGCTCGGTGCCCGCGTCGTCCATCACGACGACGTAGCCGTTCTTGAAGAGCCGCTTCACGCTTGTAGCGGCACCAGCTCGAAGCGGTCGACGTCCACGAGCCCGCGGTCGGTGATCTTCAGCGACGGGATCACGGAGAGCGCGAGGAAGGACATCGTCTGGAACGGCGAGGGGAGCGTGCAGCCGAGCTTCGCCGCGGCCTCGATGCAGCCGCGGCTCGCCGCGACCACCTCGTCGAGCGGGGCCTCCGAGATCAGGCCCGCGACCGGCAGTGCCAGCTCGGCGCGCACGCCGCGGTCCTCGACGACTACCACGCCGCCGCCGATCTCGGTCAGGCGCCCGATCGCGCGGGCCATGTCCTGGTCCTCCATCCCGACGACGACGATGTTGTGCGCGTCGTGGGCGAAGGTCGAGGCGAGCGCTCCCGACCGGAGATCGAACCCGCGCACGAGCCCGACGGCCATGCGGCCCGTGCCGAGGTGGCGCTCGACCACCGCGATCTTCGCCAGGCCGTTTGCCGCGACCGCATGGCCGTCCTCGACGAGCGGCTCCTCGACCAGGCCCTCGGTCACGATCTGGTCAGGGATCACCCCGATCACGCGTGCCGGCCCGCGCTCCCAGGGAATGGTGAAGTCGCGCGCGGCGACATGGCGGACGCGGACGGTGTGCTTGACCCACTCCGGCACGTCCGGTCGCTCGATCTCGCCCACCGGGCGGCCGCGCTTGAGCACCGTCTC
Organism: uncultured Actinomycetes bacterium; assembly: GCA_963717725.1. Classification (GTDB taxonomy): domain Bacteria; phylum Actinomycetota; class Thermoleophilia; order Gaiellales; family Gaiellaceae; genus AC-32. The sequence goes on along the minus strand of CAVQWS010000025.1, from coordinate 154,821 downwards.
GGGCACGAACGACTCGAGGTCCGGGAGCAGCAACAGGTCGGCCTGGTAGCCGGGCGCGATCGCGCCGAGGTGGCGCAGGCCGTGCCAGGTCGCCGGGTTCAGCGTCGCTAGCACGAGCGCATCCTCCGGCGTGATCCCGGCCGCGACCGCGTCGCGCACCATCGAGTTGATGTGCCCGTCCTCGGCGATGTGCTCGGGCTCGCGGTCGTCCGTGCAGAAGGCGATCCGCTCGGTGCCGAGCTCCTGCACGAGCGGCAGCAGCGCCTGCAGGTTCCGCGCCGCCGAGGCCTCGCGGATCAGGAGCCACATCCCGGCCCGCAGCCGCTCGCGGCCCTCTTCGGGCGTGGAGGCCTCGTGGTCGGAGTAGATCCCGGCCGCGGCGTAGGCGTTCAGCGTCTTGCCGAGCACGCCCGGCGCGTGGCCGTCGACGTGCTCGGCGCCCGGCAGCCGCAGCTTGGCCAGCTCGTGCTCGTCGCCGGAGACGACGCCGGGGAAGTTCATCATCTCGGCGAGCCCGATCACGCGGCGGCGGCGGAGCAGGCCTTCGAGGTCGCCGGGCGAGAGCGGCCGCCGCGGCGACTCGAACACCGAGGCAGGCACACAGGACGACGCCATGAAGAACACGTCCAGCGGCAGGTCGCCGCAGACGTCCAGCAGCCAGTGCACGCCGTCGGTCCCGAGCACGTTGGCGATCTCGTGCGGATCGGCGACGACGGTGGTCGTGCCGAGCGGCAGCACCAGCCGAGCGAACTCGTCGACGAGCAGCTTCGTGGACTCGAGGTGCATGTGGGCGTCGACGAAGCCGGGGACGACGTAGCGGCCTGTCGCGTCGAGCACCTCGTCGCCGTCGTAGTCGCCGATGCCCGCGACGTAGCCGTCGACGACCGCGACGTCCGCCTCCAGCCACTCGCGCGTGAAGGCCGAGAACACGCGCCCGCCGCGAACGACGAGCTCGGCGGGCTCGTCGCTGCGGGCCACGGCGAGCCGTCGTGCGAGGTCTGGCATGGATGGAACTTACTGGGTCGAAGTAGATTTGCCGTAGTGGACGTTCTCACTCCACGCAGGCTGGAGGAGGCACTGGCGCTGAAGGCCGAGCGGCCGGATGCGCTGCCGATTCAGGGCGGCACCGACGTGATGGTCGAGCTCAACTTCGACCGCGCCCGGCCGCCGGCGCTGCTGAACCTGAACGAGGTGCCCGAGCTGCGCGGCCATTCGCGCGAGAACGGGACGCTGCGGCTCGGGTCCGGGCTGACCTACACCGAGGCGATGGGCCTCGCCGAGCCGCTGCTCGCGCTGGCCGAGGCCTCGCGCACGGTCGGCGGGCCGCAGATCCGCAACCGCGGCACGATCGGCGGCAACCTCGGCACGGCCTCGCCCGCGGGCGACGCGCTGCCGCCGCTGCTCGTCTACGGCGCCGAGGTCGAGCTCGCCTCGACGCGTGGCTTGCGCACCGTGCCGCTGCAGGAGTTCCTGGTCGGCGTGAAGCAGAACGCGCTCGACCAGGACGAGCTGATCGTCGCCGTCCGGATCCCTGTGCCCGGCCCGAGGCAGACGTTCATGAAGGTCGGGCCGCGCAACGCGATGGTGATCGCGGTGGTCTCGCTCGCTTTGGTCGTTGACGGCGACGAGCTGCGCGCCTCGTACGGCTCGGCCGGCCCGGTGCCGGGCCTCGTCACGGCGCCGGTCGAAGAGCGCGACACCTTCCCGGAGCAGGTGGCCGAGGCCGCGAGCCCGATCGACGACGTGCGCGGCACCGCCCGCTACCGCCGGCACGCGCTGCGCGTCCTCACCGAGCGCGCGCTGGAACGGAGCCTCGCGTGAGACATCGCTTGCGATGTCGACATCAGGACGCGCGAGCTTTGCTGGGCGTCCGTCTGCAATGACCGGTCGACACGTTGTCGGTCAGAGGACGTGTGCATGAGAATCGAGCTCAACGTCAACGGCGAGCAGCAGGAGACCGAGATCTGGGAAGGCGAGAGCCTGCTCTTCGCCCTGCGCGAGCGGCTCGGCCTGCCCGGCTCGAAGAACGCGTGCGAGCAGGGCGAGTGCGGCTCGTGCTCGGTGCTGCTCGACGGCACGCTCGTGTGCGCGTGCCTCGTTCTCGCGGCCCAGGCGGACGGCCATCAGGTCGTCACCGTCGAAGGGCTCGGCCGCGCGGAGGAGCTCCATCCGGTGCAGCAGGCCTTCAGCGAGACCGGCGCGGTGCAGTGCGGCTTCTGCACGCCGGGCCTGATCGTCGCTACGGCCGACCTGCTCGCCCGCAACGCGGCCCCGAGCGACGACGAGATTCGCGAGGCGCTTTCGGGCAACCTCTGCCGCTGCACCGGCTACGCGAAGATCTTCGACGCCGTCAGGCTGGCGGCCGAGCGATGAGCACGACCGCCCGCAAACTCGAGCTCGGCCGCGTCGGCGAGGTCGTCAAGCGCGTCGACGCTATCCCGAAGGTGACCGGCGAGTTCGCCTACGCGAGCGACCTGTTCGCGGCCGGGATGCTCTGGGGCCACACCGTCCGCAGCCCGCACGCGCACGCGCGGATCCTCGAGGTGGACATCTCCGAGGCGCTGGCGATGGCCGGGGTTCACGCCGTGCTCACGCACGCCGACGTCCCGGGCGCGAAGACCTACGGGCTCGAGTTCCCGGACCAGCCGGTGCTCGCGATCGACAAGGTGCGCTACTTCGGCGAGCCGGTCGCCCTCGTCGCCGCCGAGCACCCCGAGCAGGCGCGGCGGGCGGCCGAGAAGGTGCGGGTCGAGTACGAGCCGCTCGAGCCGGTGACCGACATGGAGCGCGCCGTGGAGCAGCCGCCGATTCACGACGAGAACCCGACCGCCGGCCATGGCTTCCGCGACGACCCGCGCCCGAACGTCTTGCGCTCGATCGTGATCCGCCACGGCGACTCGGAGGCCGCCGGCGAGGTCAGCGTCGAGGGCGTCTACGAGCTCGGGATTCAGGACCAGGCGTTCCTCGGGCCGGAGTCCGGGCTCGCGGTGCCCGACGGCGAGGGCGGCGTCGACGTCTACGTGGCGACGCAGTGGCTGCACGTCGACCGCGACCAGGTCGCGCCCTGCCTGGGCCTCGAGAAGGAGCAGGTGCGGATCCACCTGGCCGGGGTCGGCGGCGCCTTCGGCGGGCGCGAGGACCTCTCGATGCAGGTGCACGGCGCGATGCTGGCGCTGCACACCGACCGGCCGGTGAAGATCGTCTACTCGCGCGAGGAGTCGTTCGTCGGCCACGTCCACCGGCACCCGGCCAAGATCTGGATGGAGCACCGCGCGACCCGCGACGGCAAGCTCGTCAACGTCCGCGCGCGGATCCTGCTCGACGGCGGCGCCTACGCCTCGTCGAGCGCGGCGGTCTGCTCGAACGCGGCCGCCTTCGCGGTCGGCCCCTACAAGGTCGAGAACGCGCTGATCGAGTCGACCTGTGTCTACTCGAACAACCCGCCCTGCGGCGCGATGCGCGGCTTCGGCGCCGTCCAGGGCTGCTTCGCGCACGAGGCCCAGATGGACAAGCTCGCGGCCGCGCTCGAGATCGACCCGGTCGAGCTGCGGTTGCTGAACGCGCTCGGGCCGGGCGACACGCTCCCGACCGGGCAGCAGGTGACCGGCTCGCTGCCGGTGGCCGAGGTGATCAAGCGCGCCGCCGCCCTGCCGGTGCCGGAGGCCGAGGAGCTGCCGCGCGACCCGATCCGCCTGCCGGGCGGCGCGGGCAACACGACCCGCGGGCAGGGCGTCCAGCGCGGGGTCGGCTTCGCGGTCGGCTTCAAGAACGTGTGCTACTCGGAGGGCTTCGACGACACGTGCTCGGCGCGCGTTCGCCTCTGGGTCGGCGCGGACGAGCAGCTCGCCGCCGAGGTGCACTGCGCGGCGGCCGAGGTCGGCCAGGGCGTGGCGAACGTGATCCTGCAGGTCGCGCGCACCGAGCTCGGCACGGATGCCGTCGTGCTCGCACCGGGCTCGACCGACGGCGTCGGCTCGGCCGGCTCGGCGTCGGCGTCGCGGCTGACGTGGATGGCCGCGGGCGCGGTGCGGCTCGCCTGCCAGGGCGCGCTCGAGGAGTTTCGCGCGACCGGCAAGGAGGTCGACCTCGAGCGCACCTACCACCACACGCGCACCTTCCCGCTCGATCCCGAGACCGGCCAGGTGAAGGGCGACCGCGTTCACGTGGCCTACATCTGCGCGGCGATGCGGGTCGTGGCAGAGGTCGACGTCGAGCTCGGCCTCTCGCGCGTAGCCTGGATCGGCGCCGCGCAGGACGTCGGCAAGGCGATCAACCCGCAGGCCGTTCACGGCCAGATCGAGGGTGGTACCGCCCAGGGCCTCGGCCTCGCGCTGATGGAGGAGATCCAGACGCGCGACGGCCTGATCACGAACGCAAGCTTCACCGACTACCTGATCCCGACGACGCTCGACATGCCGGTGATCGACGCCGAGCTGGTCGAGGATCCGGAGCCCGATGCGCCCTACGGGGCGAAGGGCGTCGGCGAGCCGCCGACGGTCGTCTCGACGGCTGCGGTCGTCTCGGCGCTACGAGCGGCGAGCGGGCGCGAGCTCAACCGCGTGCCCGTCCGACCCGACGACCTCGCCGGGCTCTGACTCGCGGCGCACGACGATCGCAACAGCAATCAGGACCAGCACCGCGCCGGCGATGACGCGGGCAGTGATGGTCTCGTCGAGCACGATCACGCCGAGCGCGATCGCGACTACCGGGTTCACGTACGCGTAGGTCGAGACCAGCCCGACCGGCGCATTGCCGAGCAGCCAGGCGTAGGCCGTATAGCCGACGACCGAGCCGGCGAGGATCAGATAGACGAGCCCGAGGATCGAGCGCGTCGACCAGCCGGACGGGTCGAGGTCCGACGGCGACGTGGTCGCGAGGCCGATCGTCGTCAGCACCAGCCCACCGATCAGCGTCTCGTACCCCGTCGCCACGAACGCGTCGCGCGGGACGGCGATCCGCGGCGAGATGAACGTGCCCAGAGCCCACGCGATCGCGGCGAGCACCGTCAGCAAGAGGTACCCGAGCGGCCCGGAGCCGCCACCGGGCCGGACGAGCACAGCGATGCCCGCGAAGCCCACGAGCAGGCCGAGCGTGGCGATGCGGTCCGGCCGCTCGCCGGCCGCCAGGCGAAACAGCAGCACCCAGAGCGGCACCGAGGCGATGATCAGCGAGGTCAGCCCGATCGGCACCTTCTGCTCGGTGATGAAGAGAATCGAGTTGGCGCCGGGCAGCAGCAGCCCGATCAGCGCCGCCGATGCGAGCTCGGCCCGGCGCACCTTCAGGGCACTCGGCCCGCGTCGCCAGACGACGAGCGCGAAGACGATCAGGCCGACGATCGTGAAGCGCACGCCTGCGCCGAAGATCGCGGGGATCGTCTCGCCGGCGAGCTCGATCCCGAGGTAGGTCGAGCCCCAGACGATGTAGACGATCCAGAGGGCGACCCAGACCTGGGCACGGTGGCTCACGCCTTGCACAACGCGGCGAAGCCCGCGAAACGTCCGCTAGCGCTTCAGCGTCAGCCCGGCGCCGATCCCGAGCAAGAGGATCCCGACGATCTTCCACCAGCCGATGCCGACGCGCTCGGCGCCGAGCAAGCCCCAGCGGTCGATCGCGGCTCCGGCGGCGAACTGGCCGGCGAGCAGCACCGAGACGGTCGCGATCACGCCGATCCGCGAGCCGGCGACGGTGATCGCGAGCACGATGATGATGCTCATCAGCGCGCCGCTCCAGAGCCACACCGGCTGACGCGCGGCGGCGCTGAACTCGCCGAAGCCCTGGCGCGCGACGAGCATCAGCGCGACCGCCAGGAAGGCGGCGAGGGTCGTCGCCCAGGCAAGCGCGCCGAAGACGCCGACGCGGTCGCCCAGCTTGGACATGACAGCGACCTGGACGGAACCGGCGACACCCGCCAGGATCGCGAACAGGACGACGAGGACGTTCACGGCCGGGCGAGCATCGCAGGGCCTCCGGACACACAGAGGGCCGGCTGTCGCCGGCCCTCCTCTGTTGTGGTGCTAGCGGTTCTACCACAGCTGCGAGTTAGGCTGCGGTTCCGTCCTACGAGAGGGATTGCTGCATGGTCAGGGCCTTCGTGCTCTACGAGAGCGAGCCGGACCCGGAGCGGTACGACCAACACGCCGAGCTCTGCCGGAAGGTGCCGGGGGCGACCTTCCGCCACGGCAAGGTCTTCGGCGCGCCGATGGGCGAGCCGGCGTACGCGTACTACGCCGAGTGGGAGTTCCCGGACCGCGACGCGTTCAAGGAGGCCGCCCGCAGCGAGGAGTTCATGGCAACGGGCAAGGACGCGATGGAGATGGGCGGCCGCTTCCACGTGCTGTTCGCGGACGTCTCGTGAGCGAGCGCCAGCCCGACGCGCCCGCCCGCTCGCTCCGGACGAGCTCGGCTTCGAGCGGATCGTCTACGAGAAGGCGCCGCCGCGGGCGACGATCACGCTCAACCGCCCGGAGATCCTGAACGCGTTCGACTACAAGATGCTCCGCGAGATCGCGCGCGCGTGCGAGGACGCCTCGTACGACGACTCGATCCGCGTGGTGGTTGTGACGGGCGCGGGCCGGGCCTTCTGCGTGGGCGCGAACCTGAAGGAGTGGGCCGAGCACTACATCGGCAAGCCGAACGAGTACTGGAAGTGGTTCGGCGCCTTCAAGGACATGCACGACCGGCTGCGTGAGATCGGCAAGCCGACGCTCGCGCGCATCAACGGGATCGCCGTCGGCGGAGGCAACGAACTGCAGATGGCCTGCGACCTCGCTGTAATGGTCGACGATGCGTTCATCCGCCACGTCGGGCCGGAGCACGGCTCGGTGCCCGCGGGCGGCGCGACCCAGTGGCTGACGATCATGGTCGGCGACCGCCGCGCGCGCGAGATCGTGCTGATGTGCGAGGAGATCCCGGCGGCCAAGGCCGCGGAGTGGGGCCTCGTCAACTGGGCGGTTCCGGCCGCCGAACTGGACGCGAAGGTCGACGCGGTGGTCGAGAACCTCGAGCGCAAGCTGCCACAGACGACGCGCTACGCGAAGCAGCACCTGAACTTCTGGCGCGACTTCGCCTGGCACGAGACGATCAACCACGCGCGCGACTGGCTCGCCCTCTCGATGGCGACCGACGAGCCGAAGGCGGCGATCGAGAAGTTCCTGGAGAAGAAGTGAGCCTGGTCGAGGTCGAGCGCGACGGCGCGGTCGCGGTCGTCCTGCTCAACCGGCCCGAGGCGTTGAACGCGCTCTCCGACGAGTTGATGGACGAGCTCGTGCAGACGCTCGCGGAGCTCGACCGCGACGAGTCGGTGCGCGCGATCGTGCTCGGCGGCAGCGAGCGGGCCTTCGCCGCCGGCGCCGACATCGGCGAGCTCGCACAGACCTCGGCGATCGACCTCTACTACCAGCGCCGCGTCGAGCGCTGGGACGCGATCCGCGGGCTCTGGACACCGCTCGTCGCCGCGGTCTCCGGCTACTGCCTGGGCGGCGGCTGCGAGCTGGCCATGAGCTGCGACCTGATCGTCGCCTCCGAGACCGCCGAGTTCGGCCAGCCGGAGACCGGCCTCGGGATCATCCCCGGCGCCGGCGGCACGCAGCGGCTGACCCGCGCCGTCGGCAAGGCGCTGGCGATGGACCTGATCCTCAGCGGCCGCCGGCTCTCGGCGCGCGAGGCGCTGCAGGCAGGTCTCGTCGCCCGCGTCGTCGCCAGGGAGGCCTGGCTCGACGAGGCCAAGCGCGTCGCCCGCGAGATCGCCGAGAAGGGCCCGGTCGCGACGCGCCTGGCGAAGGAGTCGGTCGACCGCGCGTACGAGACGACGCTGAGCGCCGGGCTCGAGGCCGAGCGGCGAGCGCTCTACCTGGCCTTTGCGAGCGAGGATGCGCACGAGGGCCTGACCGCGTTCACGGAGAAGCGCAAGCCCGAGTTCAAAGGGAGGTAGCCGCTGAGCAGGTTCGACCGCTTCCTCGAGCCGCCGCGGCTGCGCACGCTCGACGACGGCGAGGAGCGCCGCCCGACCTGGCTCGAGCTGTTCCTCGACCTCGTCTTCGTCGCGGCGATCGCGGAGGTCGCCTCGACGCTCAGCGCAGATCCGACCGCGATCGGCTTCGGCCGCTACCTGGCGCTCTTCCTGCCGATCAGCTGGGCGTGGTCCGGCTTCGCCTTCTACGCGACGCGGTTCGACACCGACGACCTCGTCTACCGGCTGCTGACGCTGCTCGGGATGTTCTTCGTCGCCGCGCTCGCCAGCACCGTGCCGGACGCGCTGCACGGTGGCCAGAACGCCTTCGTCGTCGCCTACGTTGCCGTTCGGCTGGTGCTGCTCGCGCTCTACGCGCGTGTCTACCTCGACCTCGAGGTCGCCCGCCCGGTCGCGCGCTGGCTGTTGCTCGTCTTCGGCGCCGCAGTCGGCGTCTGGCTGATCTCGCTCGCGGTGCCGACGCCGTGGAAGTACGTGCTCTGGGGAGTGGCGCTCCTGCTCGAGCACTGGGCCCCGGTCAAGGTGTGGCAGCTCCTCCGTGGCATGCCGGTCCACCCGCGGCATCTGCCGGAGCGGTTCGGGCTGCTCGTCCTGATCGTGCTCGGCGAAGGCGTGATCGGCGTGGTGCTCGGGACCGCGCACGTCAGCTGGACGGTGCTCTCGGGCGCGGTCGCCTTCGGCGGCTTCCTCACCGCGGCCGCCATCTGGTGGCTCTACTTCGACTTCCTCGACCCGAGCTCCGTCGTGATGCGCAACGTCCGCAGCGGGCTCACGTACGTCTACGCCCACTACTTCGTCACGGCCGGGATTGCCGCGCTCGGCGTCGGCGTGAAGCTGGCGATCTTCTCCGTCGAGCCAGGCCCGCGCTACGACCACATCGGCTGGATCGCCGCAGCGGGGACCGCCCTGTGCATGTTCGGGCTCGCGGCGATCCAGTTCGTCACGCCGCCGACGCTCTTCGACGCCGACGTGCTGCTGCGCCTTACGACCGCGGCCGTGGCGGGCGTGCTGGTCATCCTCTCGAGCGTGCTCTCGCCGGTGCTGATCGTCTGGCTGCTCGCCGCCGTGCTCGTCGGGCAGGTGATCGCCGAGCTCGAGGGCCACGAGGGGCACTCGAGCGGCGCCACCGGTCCGATCTAGGTATCGAGCTCGGCCGGCACGAGCGCGAGCTCGAGCTCCTGACCGCCGCGCAGCACACGGACCGGCACGGGAGCGCCGATCTTCTCGACCACCATCAGCCGCTGGATGTCGCCGACGTCGGCGACGGGCGAGCCGTCGAGCTCGACGACCAGGTCCTCGGGCCGCAGCCCGGCCTCTGCTGCCGGCGAGCCCTCGACCACCTGCACGACCTCGACCCCGGATCCGCGCCCGAGCCGGCGTGCGAGCCGCGGCGGCAGCGGCCGCGAGCCGCCCGCGATGCCGAGATAGGCCCGCCGGAAGCGGCCTTCGGTCATGAGCGCGCCCACGATCTGCCGGGTCGCGTCGTTCACGGGCACCGCCAGGCCCAGGCCGACGCCTGCGACCGCGGTGTTGATGCCGATCACGCGCCCGCGCCCGTCGGCGAGCGCGCCGCCCGAATTGCCGGGGTTCAAAGCCGCGTCGGTCTGGATCACGTTGTCCACGATCCGTCCGCTCCCGGTCGGCAGCGAGCGCCCGAGCGCCGAGACGACGCCCGCCGTGACCGAGCCGGCGAACCCGTTCGGGTTGCCGATCGCAACCACGAGCTGGCCGACGCGCAGCCGCTCGGCGTCGCCGAGCTCCGCGGCCACGAGGTCGTCCGCCTCGGCGCGCAGCACGGCGAGATCGGAGTGCGGGTCGGAGCCGACGACCTCGAAGCGCAGCTCCCGCCCGTCCACGAATGATGCGCGGCCAGGCCGCGTCGAGCCCTCGACCACGTGCGCCGAGGTGAGCAGGAACCCGTCCGGCGTGATCACCACCGCGCTGCCGCCGCCTGCCCTGCGGCCGCGCGTCACGCGCAGGTTCGCCACCGACGGCGCAAGCCGCTCGGCGACCGTGATCACCGCGCTCGAATAGGCGTCGAGCGCTTCCTCTTCCGACGAGACGAACGTTGTTTCGGCCACGCGCCGAAGCTAGCAACCGGGTTGTAGGCTGCGGCGGATGGCCGAGGTCGAGACCAGCCGCGACGGCGGCGTCCTGACGATCACCCTTAACCGGCCGGACGTCCTCAACGCGTTCACGGCGGAGCTGCACAAGCAGCTGGTGGGCGCGTTCAAGGAAGCCAGGGCCGACGACGTGCGCGCGGTCGTCGTCACCGGCGCGGGTCGCGGCTTCTGCGTCGGCCAGGACCTGACCGAGTTCGGCGAGGCCGCGAAGGACATCGCCGGCCGCCTGCGGGGGAACTACCACCCGACGATCCGCGCGGTGCGCGGGCTCGAGAAGCCGGTGCTCGCAGCCGTCAACGGCCCGGCCGCCGGCGCCGGGCTCTCCTTCGCCTGCGCCTGCGACCTGCGGCTCGCCGCCGAGAGCGCGACCTTTGTCCCGGCCTTCATCAACATCGGCCTCGTGCCGGACATGGGCGGCACCTTCTTCGTCACCCGCCTGCTCGGCCCGGTGCGCGCCTTTGAGTGGATGACGTCCGGCCGCCGGCTGAGCGCGGCCGAGGCGCTCGAATGGGGCCTCGTCTCGGAGGTCGTCCCCGACGACCGCCTGGCCGGACGCGCCGCGGAGTGGGCAGCGGAGCTCGCGGCCATGCCAACGCGCGGGATCGGCCTCTCGAAGCGACTGTTCGACAACGCGCAGCACGCGACGCTCGAGGAACAGCTGGAACTGGAGGCGCAGCTGCAGGCAGCCGCGACGCAGACTGAGGACTTCCGCGAAGGAGTCGACGCGTTCCTGCAGAAGCGGGAGCCGCAATTCAAGGGTCGTTAAGGGGGCACGAGATGGAAGCAGCAGGCACGCCCGAAGTCACCAGCACGCACCCGATCCGGCTGGTCGTCAACGACGACCTGGAGCGGACCCGGTTGACCGTCTTCTTCCGCCTGATCCTCGCCATCCCGCTCCTGCTCTGGGCGGTGTTGTGGGCGGTGATCGCCGTGCTCGCCTACATCGTCAACTGGTTCGCGACCCTGTTCACGGGACAGTCGCCTGAAGGCCTGCACAACTTCCTGGCGACGTTCCTGCGCTACACGACGCATGTTCGCGCGTACACGCTGCTGGTCGCCGACCCCTATCCGCCGTTCACCGGCCGGGAAGGCACCTATCCGATCGACCTCGAGGTCGACCCGCCGCAGCGCCAGAACCGCTGGACGGTCTTCTTCCGCGGGATCCTCGCGCTCCCGGCGCTGCTGCTCTCGAACATCCTCTCGCAGGTCAACCAGCTGCTGGCGGTCTTCAGCTGGTTCATCGCGCTCGTCACCGGCCGCGTGCCCGAGGGCCTGCGGAACTTCGCCGCGCTGGCGATGCGGATCGAGACGCAGACCTACGCGTATGCGCTCCTGCTGACCGGCCGCTACCCGAGCTTCAACGTCGGCATCGAGAGCTAGATCGTCTTGAACTGCTCGAACGGCTGCCGGCAGTCGCGGCAGTAGCGCAGCGAACGGCACGGCGTCGGGCCGAAGATGTTCTCGAGCGCCGTCTCGCGCGAGCCGCAGTAGGGGCAGCGGAAGCCGTTCGACTGCAGCTGCACCAAGGTTGTGCCCTCGCCGCGCGGCGACGGCGGCGCGAACCCGGCGGCGCGCAGCTTCTCGCGTCCCTCGGGTGTGATCCGGTCGGTCGACCACGAGTCGTCGAGCACGACCTCGACCTCGGGCTCGGCGCCGAGCTCGGCGATCCGCGCGGCCATCGCGTCGCGCATCACCTCGAGCGCCGGGCAGCCGAGGAACGTCGGCGTGAACTCGACGTGCACGCGCTCTTCGGCCACCCGCACGTCACGCACGACGCCGAGGTCGACCACCGAGATCACCGGGATCTCCGGATCCGGGATCTCCGCCAGCGCCTCCCAGACCTCGGCCTCGGTCACCACGTCGTGCCCGCCGGCTGTGAGCGGCGCACCGACGTCATCTCCTCCCACAACGTCGCCAGCTCGGGCGAGTGGCCGTTGCGCCTGCCGACCAGCGGCCGCAGCTCCTCGAGCGCCTCGACGTAGCGCGGCTCGTCTTTGAGCCGCTCGTGCCACATCTCGGCGTGCAGGCGGTGGTAGATCTCCTCGCGGTCGATCTTGGCGGCGACCCCTGCGACCTCGGCGTCGTCTGAGGCCTTGAGTCGCTCGAGGCGCTCCGCGTCGGCCTGCTCGTAGAGCACGTGCCGCGCGATCGTGCGCTCCCACTCGGGCAGCCGCAGCTCGACGAGCTCGGAGCAGCGGTACTCGTCAGGCTGCCGGTCGAACGCGAGCTCGTCCGCGGTCGTGCCCAGGTCGTTTGCCGCCAGCTCGTACAGCGCCCGCGCGTGGCCGACCTCGTTCTGCGCGATCGACGAGAACGCGACGTCCTCCTCGAGGAACGGCGCGATCCCGGTCCACTCCGAGTCGCGCCAGCCGAGGATCAGCTCGTCGTCAGCGATCTCCAGCAGCAGCGTTGCCCGCTCGCTCACGCGCCTGACCACGGGGGAAACCATGTTTCCCCCGTGAGCCCCCTTCTTCTCCGCGGTGGCGAGAGCGCCGCTGTGAGGCTCCCGCCGGGCAAAGCCCGGCTCCGCTGGCTGATCTCGACCACCCTAGGCGGCACTTTCTTTGCTCGTCCCAGCTCGCTCACGTGCCTCCTTCAGCTTCTCCTTCAGCGGATACCCGTCCACGCGGTGGTAGTTCCGGTTCAGCTCGTCGACGAACTCCTCGATCCGCATGATCGAGTCGCGGGCGACGACCCACAGCGCGACCGACTCGCCGCGGCGGCCGTACTGCTCGCGCGCGTACGACTCGGCAAAGCGCTCGTCGGCGGCCTCGACCGAGCCGGCGTGCTGGAACGCCTGTCCCTTGCGCTCCTGGCGAAAGACTTCGTAAATCACGCGGCCAGCAGGACCGAGCGCACCCAGGCCGAGTTCTCGCGCGCGGCGCGGCGCAGGTCGAGCCGGTCCTCGGTCTTCGGCCCGTGCCCGGTGACGACGCTCATCAGCTCGTCCCAGTCCGGCTCGGTGTAGTGCCAGCGGCCGGTCTCTTCATCCTTGCGCAGCTCCGCGTCGGGCACGGTCAGGCCGAGCTCCCAGATCTGCGGCACGTAGCCGTCGAGGAACTGCTGGCGCGCCTCGTCGTTGCCTTGGCTCTTGATCCGCCAGATGAACATCGGGTCGTCCTCGGTCGGGATCGGGTTGCCGTGGAACTGCATCAGCGGCCCCCACCAGCGGTTCAGCGCCTCCTGCACCAGCTCGCGCTGGTCGTCGGTGCCGTTCATCAGCGTCAGGATCACGTCGCGGCCGTGGAGGATGTGGAACGACTCCTCCCAGCAGATCTTCTTCATGATCCGCGCGTACGGCGCGTACGAGCACTTGAGCAGCGCCTTCTGGCTGATGATCGCTGCGGCGTCGACGAGCCAGGCAATCACGCCGACGTCGCCCCAGGTCTTGGTCGGGTAGTGGAAGACGTTGTGGAACTTCGACTTGCCGGAGATCAGGTCGTCGAGGCACTCCTCGCGCGTCTTGCCGAGATCCTCGACGACGCGGTAGATCAGCTGGGCGTGGCCGACCTCGTCCTGTACCTTCGCGGTCAGGGCGAGCTTCCGCTGCAGCGTCGGCGCGCGCAGGATCCACTCGCGCTCGGGCAGTACGCCCATCAGCTCCGAGTTGCCGTGCATCTCGATGAACTTCCGCAGCCGCGCCCGGTACTCGTCGGGCATCCAGTCGCCGGCCTCGACCTGGCCGCCGCCCTGCACGTACTCGAGGAATTCCTGCTCTCGCTGCTCCATGGGACGCCTCCCAACCGAACGATCGTTAGGGTGCCAGTGTAGTGGCTTCGAGCACCGTCGGCCTGCTTCATCCCGGCGAGATGGGCGCCGCGATCGGCGCCGTCCTGCGTGGGCAGGGTCACCGGGTGCTCTGGGCCTCCGACGGGCGAAGCGCCGAGACGCGCGCCCGGGCGGACGAGGCGGGACTCGAGGATGTCGGCTCGGTCTCGCAAGTTGCCCGGGCGGATGTCGTCTTCTCGGTCTGCCCCCCGCACGCGGCGCTCGAGGTCGCGCGGTCGGCTCGCTTCAGCGGTGTCTACGTGGACGCGAACGCGGTCTCGCCGGCGACCGCCGCGAAGGTCTCGGACGTGGTCGACGAGTTCGTGGACGGCGGCATCGTCGGCTCGCCGCCGCGGGAGCCGGGGGCGACGCGGCTCTACCTCTCCGGCGAACGGGCCGCGGACGTCGCCGCGCTCTTCGCGGGCTCCGCGCTCGACGCGCGCATGGTCCCGAACGCGTCGGCGGTGAAGATGGCCTATGCGGCCTGGACGAAGGGCACGGCCGCGATGCTGCTCGCGATCCGGGAGCTCGCGCGCCGCGAGGGCGTCGAGGAGCCGCTGCTGGCCGAGTGGGACCTGTCGCAGCCCGAGCTGCGCGACCGCCATGCCCGCGCGCTGCGCTCGGCCGATGCCAAAGGTTGGCGCTGGGTCGGCGAGATGGAGGAGATCGCGGCGACGTTCGAGGCTCACGGTCTGCCCGGCGGCTTCCACCGCGCCGCGGCCGAGATCTACCGCGACCGATGAGCGCCAGGCGCGAGGAGCTGACCCGCCAGGCCGCGCGCCTGTTCGCGCAGAAGGGCTACCACGGCACCTCGATCGGCGAGATCGCCGAGGCGCTCGGCGTCCAGAAAGGCTCGCTCTACGCGCACATCGAGTCGAAGCAGGACCTGCTCTACGAGACGATGGCGGAGGGCGCGCGAGCGTTCCACGCGGGGCTCGACTCGATCCCGGAGGAGCTGCCGGCGACCGAGAAGATCCGGCTCGCGCTGCGATCGCACCTGCGCGTCGTCGCCGACCAGCTCGACGTGGCGACGGTCTTCGTGCAGGAGTGGCGCTATCTCGAAGGCGATCGCCGCGAGGGGATCCTCGCCGAGCGGCGCCGCTACGAGGAACGGATCCGCGCGCTCTTCCGCGAGGGGCGTGAGCTCGGCGAGCTGCGCAGCGACCTCGACGACGCGACCGCCGCGCTGCTCGCGCTCTCCGCGTCGAACTGGGCTTACACGTGGCTGCGGCCGGGCGCCGACACCGACGAGCTCGCCGATCGCTTCTACGCGCTGCTGCTCGACGGTATGCGCGGCTACGCGACGCCTGACTGACTGATCAGTAAAAACAGCAGGTTTGCAGCGCAAACGCCTCGGCTATAGGTGAGCGTCTTTCGATTTCGCTCTCGGTGGCCCCTCGGGGGGACGGCAGCTGAGCGCGAGGCCGCCTGTGCCAGTCGTGTCATCCTCGCGGCATGGAAGTCGTCCTGATCGTGAACCCATACGCGAGCGCCGTCAGCGAGGCCCGCGTGCGCGCCGTGGAGGCGGAGCTCGAGCGGGTCGCCCGGGTGCGAACGTTGCTGACCGAGCGGCCCGGCCACGGCACCGAGCTGGCCGCGGCCGGCGGCGACGCCGTGGTCGTCTTCTCAGGGGACGGCGGCATCAACGAGGTGCTGAACGGCGCGCCGCCGGGCGTGCCGCTCGGCTTCCTGCCGGGCGGCGGAGCGAACGTGCTCGCGCGGGCGCTCGGCTTGCCGCGCGACCCGGCTGCCGCGGCACGGCGGATCGCGGACGCGCTCGAGTCCGGACGCACGCGGACGATCTCGGTCGGGAGGGTGAACGGCCGGCGCTTCGGCTTCTCGGCGGGGATCGGGCTCGACGCCGAGCTCGTGCGGCGCGTCGACGCGCTCGGCCGCCGGGACGACGGCAAGCGCCCGGGAGACGCCGCCTTCGTGAAGAGCGCCGTGCGGCTGGTGGCCGAGCAGCGCCTGCGCTTCGAACCGGCGCTCGAGGTTGAGGGCCGCGGCCGGGCCGCCTTCGCGCTCGTCGCGAACGGCGATCCATACACCTACGCGGGCTCGATCCCGATCCGCGTCGCGCCCGAGGCGCGCTTCGAGCTCGGCCTCGACCTGGTCGCGCCGAAGCGGGTGCGCGCCGTGACGCTGCCGCGGCTGCTGCGCTACGTCGTGACCGGCCGCGGCCAGTCGCGCTCGCGTGAGCTGCTCTACGGGCACGATCTCGACCGGATCGAGATCGCGTGCGACCGGCCTTTGCCGCTGCAGGCCGACGGCGAGGACCTCGGCGACGTCGAGCACGCGGTCTTCGAGGCCGAGCGCGGCGCGCTGGCCGTGCTTGTCTAGGGTTCCGCCATGAGCGGCGCTCGCAGGCTGTTGCTGAGCGGGATCGCGCTGACCGCCCTGCTCGCGGTGGTCGCGCTGGCGAGCCACGCGCACCGGCCCGGAGGCGGCGGCGGCGGAGGCTCGGCGGAGACACCGAAGCTGTTCTTCGAATACGGCGCGAGCGTGCTGTTCATCCTCTTCCCGTTCGGCGTGCTGGCGGTGATCTGGGTGGCCTCGCTCGGACGGCGGCAGAAACTGCTCGAAGGCGGGGGTGACTCGCAGTTCCGGACGATCCTCGTCTTCGCGTTGTTCGCCATCCCGATCGCGTTCCTGATCCGTTACTTCGTCACGGGCCGCCTCCACCCGAAGCTCTCGCCTGCCGGCGCCGGAGGTCCCGCCTCGGGCCCTGGGAGCCCGAACCTCCAGGCGGACCACCCGGCGACTGGCCAGTTCCACTGGGTGTTCGCGCTGATCGTCGGCTCGCTGATCTTCGCCGCCGTCGCCGGGCTGGTCGCGGCGGTCATCCTGAAGCGGATGCGTGGCGACGACTGGGAGCGTGAGGCCGCGCTCTCGGCGGCGCTCGACGAGGTGCTCGCCGACACGCTCGACGACCTGCGAGCCGAGCAGGACCCGCGCCGCGCCGTGATCCGCGCCTTCGCCCGGATGGAGAAGACCTTCGCCGCACACGGCGTCGCGCGCGAGCCGGCCGAGACGCCGCGCCAGTACGTCGTGCGCGCGCTCGACACGCTCGGCGTCAGCAGCGCCTCGGTACAGCAGCTGACGAAGCTCTACGAGCGGGCCAAGTTCAGCCGGCTAGAGATCGACGAGGGAATGAAGGACGACGCGATCGAGGCCCTCGCCGGCCTGCGCGCCGAGCTGGAGCCCGAGGCGGCGCGGGCGGCGGCGTGAGGCGGCTCTTCGGCGCCTGGCTCTTCCTGGCGGTGATCCTGTCCGGGGTGCTCCTCTTCGCCCGGCTGCTCGCGCCCGGCCGGTTCGAGCTGGAGCTCGACGTCTACATCCTGGTGCTCGGCGCGCTCGCGGTCTTCAACATCGTGCTCGCTGCGGGCGAGGCTTTTCCGCGCGAGGAGCGCTCGGCGCTCGCCGACGCGCTCGACCGCGACCCGCCCGAGGCCCAGCGCCCGGCCGAGCTCGACCGACTCGAGCGCGAGCTGACGATGGCGAACGCCTCGGCGTTCGACACGCATGTCCGCCTGCGGCCGGTCGTGCGCGAGATCGTCGGCGTCCGCCTCGGCGCGCGCGGGCTGCGCCTCGAGGACAGCGAGGAGGTGCTCGGCCCGGAGCTCTGGGAGCTCGCGCGCGACGAGCGGCCCGCGCCGACCGACCGGCACGCCCCCGGCACACCCGCCGCCACCCTGCGCCGCGTGGTCGAGCGGCTGGAGACGCTGTGAACGTCGAGCAGCTCGCTGGTCGCGCGAACGATGTCCTCGACGAGGTCGAGCGCGCGGTAGTCGGCAAGCGCGAGGCGCTCGAGCTCGTGCTACTCGGGATCCTCGCCGACGGCCACGTCCTGATCGAGGACTTTCCGGGCCTTGCGAAGACGCTGATGGCCCGCGCCTTCGCGCAGGTGACGAGCATCGGCTTCACGCGCGTCCAGTTCACACCCGACCTGATGCCCTCCGACGTGACCGGCGCCTCGATCTACAACCAGCGCGAGGCCGACTTCGAGTTCAGGCCCGGCCCGATCTTCACCAACCTCCTCCTCGCCGACGAGATCAACCGCGCCCCACCGAAGACGCAGGCGGCGCTGCTCGAGGCGATGCAGGAGCGGCAGGTGACGATCGAGGGCGTCACGCACCCGCTCGCGCCGCCGTTCCTCGTCCTGGCGACGCAGAACCCGATCGAGTACGAGGGCACCTACCCGCTGCCCGAGGCACAGCTCGACCGCTTCCTGCTGCGGATCGGCGTCGGCTATCCCGAGCGCGAGCAGGAGTGGGACGTGCTCGCGCGCCGGCTCGAGCGCGCGTCCGACGAGGTCGAGCTGGAGTCGGTCGTCGGCCGCGACGAGCTGCTCGAGATGCAGCAGGCGATCGAGAGCGTGCACGTCGCGCGCAGCGTCGGGCTCTACATGGTCGACCTCGTCGCGGCCACGCGCTCGGCCAGCGGCGTCCAGGTCGGGGCGAGCCCGCGAGGCTCGCTGGCGCTGCTGAAGCTCTCCCGCTGTCGCGCCGCGATCGAGGGCCGCACTTACGTGACGCCGGACGACGTGAAGTCGGTTGCCGTGCCCGCGCTCGCGCACCGGCTGGCGCTGCGGCCGGAGCTCTGGGTGCAGCGGCTCAGGCCGGACGACATCGTGCTCGAGCTGCTCGACCGGGTGCCGACGCCGGCGCCCGAGCCGGCGCCCGAGCCGGCACCCGAGTGACCCGAGCCGCGACGACGAAACTGGGCGCGTACGCCGCGCTCGCCGGCCTCGGCCTGGTCGCCGCGCTCGTGCTCGGGCGGCCCGAGCCCGCGGCCCTCGCTGCGCCTTTCGCGCTGCTCCTCGTCGTCGGCCTCTCGCTCGCCGAGCCCCCGCGGGTCGGCGCGCTCTTCGAGCTCGAGGCCGAGCGCCAGGTCGAGGGCGAGCCCGTCGAAGCGCTGCTGGAGCTGCGGGCCGAAAACGTCGTACCACGGCTCGAGTTGCTGTTCGACCTGCCGCGTGGGCTCGTGACCGGGGCACCGAACCCGCGGCTCCTGCGGCTCCTGCCAGGCGACCGTCCCGAGCTCACCTACCCGCTCCGTTGCGAGCGTTGGGGCGCGTACCTCGTCGGCGACTTCCTGCTCCGGGTGCAGGACCGCTTCGGGCTGCTCGTCTTCGAGCAGAAGCTCGAGCTGCCGCAACCGCTGAAGGTCTACCCGCGCGGCGAGGAGGTCGAGCGGCTGCTGCGCCCGCTCGAGACGCAGGCGTCCGCCGGCAGCCAGACCCCGCGCCTCCGCGGCGAGGGGATCGAGTTCGCCGACCTGCGGCCGTTCGTCCCCGGCGATCGCGTCCGCCGCATCAACTGGCGCGCAACAGCCCGCCGCGGCGAGCCCTGGGTGAACGAGACCCATCCCGAGCGGAACACGGACGTCGTCATCTTCCTCGACACCTTCGCCGAGGCCCGCGACGGCGCGAGTGGCACGCTCGACCTCGCCGTCGAGGCGGCCGGCTCGCTGGCGGCGCACTACGTCCAGGAGAAGGACCGCGTCGGCCTCGTCGCCTTCGGCGGCGTGCTCAACTGGCTGACTGTCTCCAGCGGGATCGCCCAGCTCTACCGCGTGCTCGACTCGCTGCTCGACGCCGAGATCTTCCTCAGCTACGCGTGGAAGGACATCGACATCCTGCCGGTCCGCACGTTGCCGCCCCACGCGCTCGTGCTCGCCCTGACGCCGCTGCTGGACGACCGCTCCATGCGCGCGCTGATCGACCTGCGCGCTCGCGGCTTCGACCTGGCCGTGATCGAGATCTCGCCGGTGCCGTTCGCGCAGCAGGGAACCGGCGAGCTGGACGACCTCGCCTACCGGCTCTGGCTGCTGCGCCGTGAAGCGTTGCGGGCCTCCTACCTGCGTCACGGCGTTCCTGTCGTCGCCTGGCAGCGTGGGATGCCGCTGCAGGCAGCGCTGGAGGAGGTGAGGACATTCAGGCGCCACGCCCGGGTCGTGCGCGTCTAGCGACCGCTGCGGGCGCGCTGCTCGTCGCGGCGGGGCTGGCCGCGGCGACGGTTCTGCGCGCCGGCGAGCACGAGCTGCTGCTGCTTCTGGTCGGCGGGGCCGCACTCGTGCCGCTGCTGCTCGGGCTTGTCGTGCGTTGGAGCCCGCCGCTGACCCTCGGTGTGGCGATCCTCGGCGCCCAGCAGGCGTTGCGCCTCGCGCTCGGCTCGGACGAGCTCGACACGTGGGCGCCTGCCTCGGCCGGTTTCCTGCTCCTAGTCGCCGAGCTCGCCTGGTGGTCGATCGAGCCGCGGGTGCCCGCGTGGTCGGAGCCGTGGCTCGCGCCGCTGCGCCTCGTGAGCGTGCTGGCCGTGTGCGCCGCCGGAGCCGTGCTCGCGGGCATCGTGCTCGTCGTCGCCAGCTCGAAGGTCGGCGGCGGGGTGCTGCTCGAGCTCGTCGGCGTGCTCGCCGCGATCTCGGCGCTGGCCGTCGTCGCGTGGGTGGCGCGAACGCACGTCCGGTAATTTCCAGCGGATGGCCCAGGTGCTACCTGCCGAGCGGGACCTTCGGCGCGTGATCGGCGACGGCGAGACCGTTCCGGACGGCGAGGTCGACGGGCTCTCCGAGCAGGACCTGCTCGAGCTGCACCGGCGGCTCGTTCTGCTGCGCACCTACGACGAGCGCTCGGTCGTCTACCACCGCCAGGGCCGGATCGGCACCTACGCGATCTTCTGGGGCCACGAGGCGATGCAGGTCGGCTCGGAGTTCGCGCTGGAGCGCGACGACTGGATCTTCCCGAGCTACCGCGAGTCAGCGATCGGCCTGCTGCGCGGGCTGCCGGCCGCGACGATCCTCTCCTGGTGGCGCGGCCACCCGGCCGGCTGGTGGAACCCGGCCGACTGGAACGTCGCCTCGATCTGCGTCCCGATCGCGACCCATGTCCCGCACGCCGCCGGCCTCGCCTGGGGCAAGAAGCTGCGTGGCGAGACCACTTGCGCGATCGCCTACTTCGGCGACGGCGCCACCTCGGAGGGCGCCTTCCACGAGGGCGCCAACTTCGCGGCCGTGATGCGCGCGCCGCTCGTCCTCTTCTGCAACAACAACCAGTGGGCGATCTCGACGCCGCTCTCGGCGCAGACCGCGGCCGAGACGCTCGCGGACAAGGCCGTCGGCTACGGGATCCCGGGCGTGCGCGTGGACGGCGGTGACGTGCTCGCGGTCTACGAGGCGACGCGCGACGCGGTCGCGCGGGCGCGGGCGGGCGAGGGGCCGACGCTGATCGAGGCCGTCACCTACCGCGCCGCGCCGCACGCGACCGCCGACGACCCGGCCGCTTACATCGACCTCGAGCGCGTGGAAGAGGAGAAGCAGCGCGAGTGCGTCGGGCGCTACGAGGCCTACCTGCGTCGGCTCGGGCTGCTGTCGGACGAAGCGGCCGAGGCCGTGCGCGCGGACGCGGCACAGGTGCTGCGCGACGGGATCGCCGCGGCCGAGGCCGAGCCGCCCGCCGATCCGTCGCTCGTCTTCTCGCACGCCTACGTGGATCCGCCAGCCTCGCTCGAGGCCGACCTCGCCGAGCTGCGGAGGATCCTTGGCTGAGCTGACGCTGGTCGAGGCCGTCAACGACGCCTTTCACGTCGAGCTCGAGCGCGATCCCGACGTGATGGTGATTGGCGAGGACGTCGGCCGTGCCGGCGGCGTCTTCCGCGCCACCGCCGGGCTGCGTGACCGCTTCGGGGCGGACCGCTGCGTCGACACGCCGCTGGCGGAGGCCGGGATCCTCGGCTCCGCGGTCGGCCTCTGCATGGCCGGCTGGCGGCCGGTCTGCGAGATGCAGTACGACGCCTTCTCGTACCCGTGCCTCGACCAGCTGATCACGCACGTCGGGCGCTATCGCTGGCGTACCGGCGGCGCGATGGAGTTCCCGCTCGTGGTGCGGATGCCGTACGGCGGCGGCGTGCGCGCGCCCGAGCTGCACGACGACTCGCCCGAGGCCTACTACGTGCACACGCCGGGCGTGAAGGTGGCGATCCCCTCGACGCCCGCCGACGCGAAGGGGCTGCTCGCCGCCGCGATTCGCGACCCGGATCCGGTCGTCATCCTGGAGCCGAAGCTGCACTACCGCACGCTGCGCGGCGAGGTGCCGGAGGGCGAGCACGTCACGCCGCTCGGGGTCGCTCGCACGGTGCGCGAGGGCGACGACCTGACCTTCGTGGCCTACGGGTCGATGGTGCCGTTGGCGGAGCAGGCCGCAGATCTGCTCGACGCCTCGGTCGAGATCCTCGACATCCGCTCGCTGAAGCCGCTCGACGAAGATGCGTTGCTCGCGGCCGCGGCGAAGACGGGCCGGGTCGTGATCATCCAGGAGGCGCCGCGCGTCGCCGGCTACGGCGCCGAGCTCGCGGCGATCCTCGCCGAGAAGGCGATGCTCGACCTGCAGGCGCCGGTCGTGCGCGTGACCGGCTACGACGTGCCGTATCCGTACTGGCAGATCGAGGACGCCTACATGCCGTCCGCCGAGCGAGTCGCGGACGCGGCACGGAAGCTGCTCGAGTTCTGACGAAGCCGCCGCCCTACCGGATCGAGACCGAGCGGCTGGTCGTGCGCTGCTGGGAGCCGCGCGACGCGCCCCTGCTCAAGGAGGCGGTCGACTCGTCGCTCGAGCACCTGCGCCCGTGGATGCCGTGGGCGCACGACGATCCACAGCCGCTCGAGGCGAAGGTCGAGCTCCTGCGCGAGTTCCGGGGGCGTTTCGACCTCGGCCAGGACTTCGTCTACGGGATCTTCTCGGCCGACGAGTCCGAGGCGGTCGGCGGCAGCGGCTTCCACACGCGCCGCGGCGAGGGCATCTTCGAGATCGGCTACTGGATCCGCGCGAGCCGCGCCGGCGAGGGCCTCTGCACCGAGGCCACCGCGGCGCTGACGCGGGTCGGCTTCGAGGTCTGCGAGATCGGGCGGATCGAGATCCGCGTCGACCCGGCGAACGCGGCGAGCCTGGCGATCCCGCGCAAGCTCGGTTACGCGGAGGAGGGGACGGCACGTGGCGTCTTCCACGGGCCCGACGGGAAGCCGCGGCAGAACGACGCGCTCGTCTTCGCGCTCCTGCGCGGCGAGTTCGAGCGTGACGTCGAGCTGAAGGCGTATGACGCGGCCGGCGAGCGGGTGCTCTAGTGGCCGTGCACGAGCTGGCGCTCGAGCGACGCAACCTGCACGGCCACTTCTCCCGCGAGCTCGAGCCGGTGCTCGAGATCGACTCGGGCGACACGATCGCCTTCGCGACCCTCGACGCGGGTTGGGGGCTCGAGCCGCCGCGCGCCGACGGGTCGCAGCGCGAGCGCTTCGAGCCCCGAGACCCTGAGCTCGACTCCGGGCACGCGCTGATCGGTCCGGTAGTGGTTCGCGGCGCGGAGGCCGGGCAGGTGCTCGAGGTCGGGATCAAGTCGGTGCGGGTCGGCTCGTTCGGCCTGACCGTCGCCGGCGGGTGGCCGTCGTTCCTGAACGATGCGCTCGAGGTCGCCGACGGCGAGTCCGCCGTGCTCGCGTGGGAACTGGACGCCGACACCGGCCTCGGCCGCGACCGCGCCGGGCGCGAGGTGCGGCTGTCGCCGTTTCTCGGCGTCCTCGGGATGCCGCCGGACGAGCCGGGCGTCCACGCGACGGGGCCGCCGAGGTTTTGCGGCGGGAACCTCGACTGCAAGGAGCTGGTGGCCGGGACGACGCTCTTCCTGCCGATCCCGCTCGACGGCGCGCACTTCTCGGCCGGGGACTGTCACGCGCTGCAGGGCGACGGGGAGGTCTCGTCGACCGCGATCGAGTGCCCGCTGGAGCGCGGCGAGCTGACGCTGAGGGTGCGGGACGACCTCGAGCTGACTGGGCCGGTCGCGCACACCGCGGACGCCTGGCTCACGCTCGGCCTCGGCGAGACGATCGACGCTGCGACCGTGGACGCGGTCGACTCGATGCTACGGCTGATGGGGCGAGAGCTTGGGCTCGAGCGCCGCGACGCGCTGGCCTTGGCGAGCGTCGTCGTCGACCTCCGCATCACGCAGGTCGTGAACGGCGTGCTGGGCGTCCATGCCGTGCTGCCTCACGGCGCCCTCGGCTCGGGAAGAATCTAGGCGTGGCGTACGAGTTCAAGCTGCCGGACCTCGGCGAAGGGCTGACGGAGGGCGAGATCGCCCGCTGGCTCGTCGCGGAGGGCCAGGAGATCGCCGAGGACGACCCGCTGGTCGAGGTGCAGACCGACAAGACGACGGTCGAGATCCCGTCGCCGGCGGGGGGCAAGGTCGCGCGCATCCTCGTGTCCGAGGGCGACGTCGTCCCGGTCGGAACCGTGCTGGTCGTGATCGGCGAAGACGGCACTGCCCCCGCCGCGGAGGAGCAGCAGCGAGGCGAGCCGGCCGCGTCCGTTCCGGCCACGGCCCAGGGACAGTCCCCGAGCCGTGGCCAAGCGGGACGTGTCCGAGCGACCCCGCTCATTCGGCGCATGGCCGACGAACTCGGAGTCGAGCTTTCCTCCATCGAAGCGACCGGGCCGCAGGGCCGCGTGACGGAGGACGACGTCCGACGAGCCGCGTCCGAGGGACTGTCCCCGGGGCAGGGCCAGGAAGGACGGCGCGAGCCGTTGCGCGGGATTCGCCGCCTCGTCGCCGAGCACATGAGCCGCGCCCACCGCGAGGTGCCGCCCGTGACCTGGGTCGAGGAGTGCGACTTCTCGAACGTCGAGCTCAAGCGGCTCGTCCCGAGCGTGCTCAAGGCGGTCGCCGAGAGCCTGCAGGAGTTCCCCGAGCTGAACGCGCGCCTCGAGGGCGACTCGATCGTCTACCTCGACCGCTACGACCTCGGCGTCGCCGTCCAGACCGACCAGGGGCTCGTCGTCCCGGTCGTCCGCGCCTGCGACACGAGGAGCCTGGACGAGCTCGCCGACGAGGTCGCGCGCCTCGCCGAGGCCGCGCGCGCTGGCACGCTCAAGCCCGAGGAGCTGCGCGACTCGACCTTCACCGTCACGAGCGCGGGCAAGCTCGGTGGCCTGCTGACGACCCCGATCGTCAACCACCCCGAGGTGGCGATCCTCAGTGTCGGGCGCGTAGCCGAGCGCCCAGTCGTCCGCGACGGCGAGCTCGAGGCGCGGTCAACCGGGACGATCGCGATCACCTTCGACCACCGCGTCGTCGACGGCGCCCGCGCGGCCGAGTTCGGCCTGGCCGTGATCGAGCGTCTCCAGGCGTAAGAACGACTCGGAGGCCGGCGGCGAGGGTCCACCGGCCTCCGTTCGTGGAGGGTCAGACCCTCCGAGCTAGAGCTGGCCGCGCATGGCGCCCAGCGGGTGCTTCGCGTTGTGCACGTTCACGTAGTACGAGGCCGGGTGTCCGGCGATCGACTTGACCAGCGGCTTGGCCGCGGAGGTGCAGCCCTGGCGCTTGTAGTTGGCGCCGAGCGGGACGACGATGTTCCCGGAGACGCCGGCCTTGCCCTTGTGAATGTGGGCCTGGGCCGGCTTGCCGTCGATCTTGGCGAGCTTGAAGTCCCAGCAGACCTTGCCGGTAATAGTGTTCAGCGTCAGCTCGACCTTGCCCTTGTTGGAGGCCGGAGCGGCCGGCTTTTCGTTGGTGCCTTTCAGCGCGACCTCGAACTTGACCGTCTTGGCCGTCGCGGCGTTCGCTGCAAGCACGCCGACGAGGGCCAGTGCCGAGATCACGAGTGCGATGATTGTCCTGCGCATGTTCCTCCTCTCCTCTGTGAGGCGTATACGCAGGAGGTGAGTAGACGGTTCGCTAGGCGGCGAGGTGCGGCTCGAGCATCCGCTCGATCCGCGGCGCGCTCGCACGGCCCTCGAGCCGCTCGACCACGCGCTTTCCCTTGACGAGCGCGAGCGTCGGGACGGTCTTGACGCGGAAGCGGTCGGCGAGCTCGGGCTGCTCGTCGATGTCGATCGAGGTCACGCGCAGACGGTCGCGCTCCTTGCGCGCAAGGTGCGCCATCAGGCTCTCCATGCGCCGTGCTGGCCCCGAATGGGTCGCACCGAAGAAGACGAGCAACGGACGGCTGTCGTTCGACATCGAGGTGGTCTTTTCCCTGCACACGACGGCTTCAAACCCACGCCTAGGCACACGTCTACACTCAGCGCACGATGTGGGAGGCCTACCGGATCGGACTGTCGCTCGGGCTCGGGCTTGGGATCGGCGGGGTGCTCTCCGCGCTCACCGCACCGCGCCGCTGGGCGGCGCTCGCGGTCGTGCTGGTGGCGGCTGTGATCGGCGCGGCGGTCGGCTACGCGATCGGCGGCTGGCACGAGTCCGTGGCCGGCGGGATCGGCGGAGCGCTCGGCGCCGGGGTCGTGGCGACACTGGTCGCCGGCACGCTCACCCGCGGCGGCACGCGCGGCGGGACGGCGGTGCTGGTGGGCCTCGCATCGCTCGTGCTCGCGGCGCTCGCGCTCGTCCCGTTCGTCGGCTACCTCGAGGCGGTCGCGCTTCCCGCGGTGGCGGCCCGCGCCCGCCGCCGCCGGCCCGAGCGCTACGCCGGACTGCGCAGCCTCGCGCGCGACTAGTGCGAAAGAAGCTGATCCTGGTCGTGATCGACGGCCTCACGCCGGAGGTCTTCGAAGACGCCGTCGAGACCGAGTCGGCGCCGGCGCTGGCGTTCCTCGCGCGGCATGGCAGCTACCGCCGCGGCGTCTCGACCTTCCCCTCGCTGACGCCGGTCTGCCTCTCCTCGATCGCCACGGGCGCGCACCCCGACGTGCACCGGATCCCGCACCTCGTCTGGTGGCACCGCGGCGAGCGGCGGCTGGTCGAGTACGGCTCCTCGTTTGCGGCGATCCGAGCGGCCGGGATGCGCCGGTCGATCGTCGACACGATCTTCAACATGAACGAGCAGCACCTCGGCCGCGACGCAGTCACCGTCTTCGAGGCGCTCGAAGAGGCGGGCCTGACGACGGCCGCGGTGAACATCACCTGCTACCGCGGCCGCACGCCGCACCTGCCGGTCGTCCCGGGATTGACCCGCCCCGCCTACGGACCGAAGGAGTTCTTCTTCTACAGCCTGTTCGAGTCGGAGGTGACCGGCGCGCCGGTCGGGGTCTTCGGCCGCTCGAGCGGCTCGATCGACGCCTATGCGGGCTACGTCGGCCGCTGGCTCGTGACGCGCGACGGCTTCGACCTGCTCGTCTACTACCTGCCGGACTACGACTTCGCCTCGCACGCGCTTGGGCCGGGCGGGAACCAGGAGGCCCTCGCGCGCAGCGACGCCGCGGTCGGCGCCCTGATCGAGGCCGCGGGCGGCGCGGACGAGTTCCTCGAGCGCTACGCGGTGATCGTCTGCTCCGACCACGGCCAGACGAGCGTCGAGCGGGCGGTCTCGCTGCAGGCGCCGCTGGCCGGGACCGAGGGCGTGCTCGTGGCGGCCTCCAACCGGGCCGGCATGGTCTACCGGCTGCCCGAGTGCCGCGAGGACACGGCCGAGCTGGCCCGGCGGCTCGACGGCACCGCCGCGGCCGAGGTGGTGCTCTTCCGTGAGGGCGCCGAGGCAGTCGCGCGGCGGCACGGCGAGGAGCTTCGCTTCGCGCCAGGTGACGGCGACTGGCAGACGAGCGGCGACCGCTCGCTGCTCGACCAGCCCGATGCGCTAGAGCGGGCCTGGGCCGCCCTTGCCAACCCGAACGCCGGCGAGCTGCTGGTCTCGCCGCCGCTCGGCGTCGAGCTGACCGACCTCGCCGGCCGCAGTCACCTCGGCGGCGGCAGCCACGGCTCGCTGGAGGCGGGCGACTCGACCGTGCCGATCCTGACCGTCGGCCTCGATGCCAAGACAGAAGTGCGCCGGATCGTCGACCTCGCGCCGCTCGCGCTCGAGCACTTCGGCGTCAAGCTCCCGGCCTATGCCGATGCCGCCTGACCGGCGGCAGATGGTCGAGCGGCAGCTCCTCGCGCGCGACATCGAGGACGAGCGCGTGCTCGAGGCGATGGGCCGTGTGCCGCGCGAGCTGTTCGTGCCGGAGCAGGAGCGCCGGCGCGCGTACGCCGACGCGGCCCTGCCGATCGGCCACGGGCAGACGATCTCCCAGCCGTACATGGTCGCGCGGATCGTCGAGGCGCTCTCGCTGCAGCCCGGCGAGCGCGTGCTCGACGTCGGCACCGGCTCGGGCTACCAGGCGGCCGTGCTCGCCGAGCTCGGCGCGAACGTGGTCACGATCGAGCGCATCCCCGAGCTGGCGGAGCAGGCGCGAGAGAGCCTCGCCGCCGCGGGCTACGACGTCGACGTCCGGGTCGGCGACGGCACGCTCGGCATCCCCGAGCTCGCGCCCTTCGACGCGATCGCGGTCGCCGCGGCCGCGCCCGCATTCCCGGAGACGCTCTACGAGCAGCTCCGCCCGCGCGGCCGGCTCGCGGTCCCGGTCGGCGGGCAGCGCGCGCAGCGGCTCGAGCTGATCGTGCGCAGCCCCGAGGGGCCGGCGGTCGTCCACTCGGTGCCGTGCCGGTTCGTGCCGCTCGTCGGCGAGGAGGGCTTCCGCGCCTGACGGCGTCCGGTACGCTCGCGCGCCGATGGCCTTCTCTCCCGCGACCGCCCGCACCCGCGCCGGACAGGCGCTCCGCCGCCCGCACAACTGGGTGCAGCTGGCCAAGTTCTCCGTGGTCGGCCTGAGCGGCTACGTGATCAACCTCGCCGTCTACACGGCGCTGCTGAAGGGCGCCGGCTTCCACTATGCGGTCGCGGCCACGTGCTCGTTCCTGGTCGCCGTGACGAACAACTACACCTGGAACCGGCTCTGGACCTTCCACGCCGAGCGCGGCCATGTTGGCTGGCAGGGCCTGCGCTTCCTGGTCGTGGCGCTGATCGCCTACCTCGCCAACCTCGCGCTGCTGACCGGCTTCATCGCGCTCGGGCTGGACAAGGTGCTCGCCCAGGCGATCGCCGTCGTGCTCGTCGTTCCACTGAACTTCCTGGGCAACAAGCTCTGGTCGTTCCGGCGCTAGGCTGACGCGAATGGCCCGCGTCCTGGCCGTGGCGCTCGCCGCCCTCGTCCTGGCGGGGAGCGCGCTCGCCGCCGGCAACCCGCCGAAGCTGCACGGCTCGCTCGCGCCGCCCTCGCCGCGCCTCGAAGCCGCCGCGGCGAAGCGGATCTTCCTCCAGCACCCGAAGGTCGCCGCCTGGGTGCGCCACTACCGGCGCGGGCGGCAGACCGATGCGACCTTCAGCAAGGCGACGAAGCTCTGGACGGTCAAGGTCTGGGCCGGCGCGGCGGGCGAGGTCGCGACCGGCAAGGTCGACGACACGAGCGGCGCGGTCACCGAGGCGTGGACCGGGCCGCAGGTGGCATGGAAGATGGCGCGCGGCTACGACGGCGCCTTCGGCGGGCGCGAGATCAACAGCTACGGGGTCTGGCTCGGCTTCTGCGCGCTCTTCCTGCTCGGGCTCGGCAACCTGCGCCGGCCGCTCAGCCTGCGCAATCTCGACCTGCTCGTGCTGCTCTCATTCAGCGTCTCGCTCTGGTTCTTCAACCGCGGCGACATCTTCACGAGCGTGCCGCTGGCCTACCCGCCGCTCCTGTACCTGCTCGGCCGCATGGTCTGGAGCACCTGGCGCGGGCGGCTCGGCGCAGGCGCCGTCCCGGTCTGGCCGGTCTGGCTGCTCGCGGCCGCGACCGTCTTCGCGGCGGGCTTCCGGATCGGGCTCAACGTCCGCGCCTCGAACGTGATCGACGTCGGCTACTCGGGCGTGATCGGTGCCGATCGGATCGCGCACGGGCAGGTTCCCTACGGCAACTTCCCGGTCGAGCTCGGCAAGGCCTGCGGGCCGGCCGACGCCGACGGCGAGATTCGCGACCACGTCCAGACGAACGGACGCTGCGAGTCGGCGAACCCCCAGGGCGACACCTACGGGCCGGTTGCCTTCGAGGCGTACCTGCCCGGCTACCTGGCGCTCGGCTGGACCGGGAAGTGGGACGACTTGCCCGCGGCGCACTTCGCCTCGATCGCGTTCGACCTGCTCTGCCTGCTCGGCCTCGCGCTGGTCGGGTTGCGCTTCGGCGGCACGCGACTGGCGGTGACGCTCGCCTTCGCCTGGGTCGCCTACCCGTTCACGCAGTATGTCTCGAGCTCGAACACGAACGACGCGCTGCCGCCGCTGTTTCTGATCTGGGGCTTCTGGCTCGTCAGCTCGCCGGTCGCCCGCGGCGCGTTCACCGCGCTCTCGGGCTGGACGAAGTTCGCCCCGCTGCTGCTCGCGCCGCTCTGGGCCTCGTATCCGGAACGTCGCCTGCGGCCGACGCTCGTCTTCGTCGCCGCGTTTCTTGTCGCAAGCCTGGCGGCGTTCTCGATCCTGGCGCTGGACGGCCACCCGTTGGGGGCCGCGCATGAGTTCTGGAAGCGCACGATCTCCTGGCAGCTCGACCGCCGCTCGCCCTTCTCGATCTGGGACTGGCGGCAGTACCACGCGGGTCTGCCCGACCTGCACATCCTCCAGCGCGTGCTCGAAGGAGCATTGCTCGTCGGCGCGGTCGCCGTCTACTTCGTCCCGCGGAGGAAGTCGCCGCTCCAGCTCGCCGCCCTCACCGCGGCGCTGCTGCTCGGCTTCGAGCTCGTGCTGACGCACTGGTTCTACCTCTACGTGCCGTGGTTCTTCCCGTTTGCCGCCTTCGCCGTGCTCGCCCCGGCCGCCGAGCCGCTTCGTGCCCCCGTCCGAGCGCCACTTGAGCGTCCTCGACAAGAGCTGGTCGGCGTCGACTGAGCCGCGGCGGCTCCTCGTGGGAGCGGCCGGGCTCTTTCTCGTCTCGATGACGCTGCTCCACTGGGGCTGGTACCAGCACGACCTGATCCTCGACACGGTCGAGTACCACCGCTACGGCTCGGCGATCGCGGACGGCCACGTGCCCTACCGCGACTTCGCGGTCGAGTACCCGCCGGGCGCGCTGCCGGCATTCGGCATCCCCGCGATCGGCAAGCCGAGCTTCTCGTTCTACAACCGCGAGTTCCAGATCCTGATGGCGCTCTGCGGGGTGGGCTCGCTGGCGGCGATGTCGGTGGCGCTGCGCGAGCTCGGTGCCTCGGCCGAGCGGACGGCGGCGGCGCTCGGGTTCTTCGCGCTCGCGCCGCTCGCGCTCGGCTCGGTGATCCTCTACCGCTACGACCTCTGGCCGGCCTTCCTGACGGTGGCCGGGCTCGCGGGGGTGCTGGCGCGGCGGGAGCGGCTCGGGTTCGCCGCGCTCGGGCTCGGGATCGCGGCGAAGGCGTTCCCGGCGGTCGTGATCCCGCCGGCGGTCGCCTACGTCTGGCGCACGCGCGGCCGGCGCGAGGCGCTGCTCTGCCTGGGCGCGGCAGCGGCGGTCGTGGCCATCGTTGTCCTCCCGTTCCTCGCGCTCGCGCCGCACGGCGTCTGGGACAGCATCGTCCGGCAGACGACGCGTCCGCTGCAGATCGAGAGCCTCGGGGCGGCGCTGCTGCTGGCCGCGCACCACGCGGGCGGGCTCGGGCTGACGCTCGACTCGAGCCGCGGCTCGCAGAACCTCGTCGGCTCGCTCCCGCACGCGTTCGGCGCCGCCTCGAGTGCGCTGCTCGTCCTCGCGCTCGTCGGAATCTGGGTCGCCGCAGCGCGCGGCCCGGCGGCCCCGGAGCGGCTCGTGCGCTGGTCCGCCGCCTCGGTGGCCGCGTTCGTCGCGCTCGGGAAAGTGCTCTCGCCGCAGTTCCTGATCTGGCTGCTGCCGCTCGTGCCGCTCGTTCGCGGCCGACGCGGCCTGGCCGCCTCGGCGCTACTCGGGGTGGCGCTGCTGCTGACGCAGGTCTGGTTCCCGATCCGCTACTTCGACCTGGTCGCCTTCGACGAGTTCCCCTCCTGGGTACTGCTCGCCCGCGACCTCGTGCTCGTCGCGCTCGTGGTCGTGCTCACGGCACCGGCACGCGAATCGCCTCGCAGCTGAGCGCGCGGCCCTCGGCGTCGCACTCGACCAGCGCGCCCTCGATCCGGACGCCGCCGGTTGCGGGCTCGAACCGGACGCCCATGCCGGTCTGCATCCGCCCGATCGCGAGCTCGGCCTTGACGCCGATCACCGAGTCGTGCGGGCCGGTCATGCCGGCGTCGGTGATCGCGGCGGTGCCGCCCGGCTGCACGCGCGCGTCGCTCGTCTGGACGTGCGTATGCGTGCCGAACACCGCGGTCACCCGCCCGTCGAGGACCCGGGAGAGCGCGACCTTCTCGCTCGTCGCCTCGGCGTGGAAATCCACGAGCACGATCTTCGCCGCCGCACGCGCCTCCTCGACGAGGTCGTCCACGACCTCAAACGGGCTGACCGGCGTGCCCATGAAGAGCGCGCCCTGGAGGTTCAGCACCGCGACCTGCGTCCCGTCCTCGGCCTCGACCACGGCCAGTCCGCGGCCCGGCGTGCGGGAGGCCAAGTTGGCCGGACGGATGACGCGCTCGGCGGTCTCGAGGTAAGGCGCGATCTCGCGGCGGCGCCACACGTGGTTGCCGAGCGTGATCACGTCGGCCCCGGCTGCCAGCAGCCGCTCGGCGAGGCGCGGCGTGATCCCCGCCCCGTCGGCGACGTTCTCGCCGTTGACGACGCAGAAGCCGACGCCATGCTCCTCCTTCAACGCGGGCAGGCGCTCCTCGACCGCCTTCCGGCCGACGGTGCCGAAAACGTCGGCGATGAAGAGGACGATCAGGGCAGCGACAGCGTGGCGGGGTGGATCTCGATCGCGACGTGGTTCCCCGCATCGGTGGTCACGCGCGCGAGGGCCTGGCGCTCGACCTGGGCGAAGTCGATGATCGTCCCGACCTTGGAGGTGGTCGCGCCGACTGTCGAGCCGACGGTCAGGTTCGGGTCGGGGCGGACGTGCGTGAGCGAGACGACCAGCGCGGGGTTGCCGCTCGGCTGGATGTCGATCCGCGCGCCCATGTGCATCCCGGCCAGCACGTACGGCGTGATCGCGACGACCCGGCCGTCGACCGGCGAGTAGACGTCGGTTCCGGGCGGTGCGCCGATGTCGAGCGAGGTAGTGGCGGGGCCGGTGCCGCCGCCGAGCACGTAGTAGCGCAGCCCGTTGCTGCCGCCGTTGCCGAACAGGCTGCGGGCCACACGCCCGACGAGGCCCTGGTTCAGCTGGCGCCCGACAGGCCGCAGCGCGAGCGAGCCGTCGCCGGCGGCGTGGTAGCCGACCGCGGTCAGCCGCCCTTGGGCGACCGGGAGCAGCAGCCGGATCGATCCCATCAGCGAGACGACCTGTGGCCGGGGCGGGCCCGCGGGCAGCAACCGGGTCGCCGGCGCGGGCGCTGCGGTCGGGACCGCGCGCGTGCCGCCCGACCCGAAAGCGGTCAGGAGCAACGTGATCAGCGCGACCGAGGCGAGCAGGATCAGTCCCGCCAATCGCCTCTTGCGGCGCGCGGCGGCCGTCTCGGCCCGCCGTCGCCTCGCATGAGCTGAGGCGCGTGGCATCCGCCGCACGGTAACCGAGGCCGGCTCCTCCTGCAAAGGGACCGGCTGCGGGTCGAGCGCGAGGGCGCCGTCGACCCCGAAATCCCAGTTCCAGTCAGGCGGACGTAGTGGTACGACGCGGGCGTTACGATGCCTGCCATGGCCGGGCCTTCTGCCGGGGCCGCGAAGGTTCAGATCCCGCGCTGGATTCAGCTCGTCGGCCTCCCGATCCTGCTCCTGCTGCTGTGGGTGATCGCCGGCGCGGCCCGTCACGTCGTCTTCCTGTTCCTCGTTGCTGCGCTGATCGCGTTCCTGCTCAACCCGATCGTGCGGACGCTGACGCGGGTCTGGATCCCTCGTGGGTTCGGCATCGCGCTGGTGTACCTCAGCTTCTTCGCCATCCTCCTTGCGGTGATCCTCGCGCTTGGCTCGGTGGTGGTCGACCAGACGAAGTCGAGCGCGAACCGGGTAAACGACTACTTTACGGTCGCGCACGGACACCCTGCCCGGACGCACGCGGACGCCGACGTCGACCGCTTCCAGCACTGGCTCGACACGCATCGGCTCGGCGGGGTCGAGATCCAGAAGCAGGGCCACGACCTCGTCCGCCAGATCCGCAAGAGGGACGTCACCCGCTACACGGGCGACGTGATCGACTTCGTCGAGGGCGCCGCGATCGGGACGATCAAGTTCCTCTTCGCGCTCGTGCTGGTGATCGTGGTCTCGATCTACATGCTGCTCGACATGCCGCGGCTGGCACGCGTCGTCGACCGGCGCTTCCCGCCGCACCCGGGCTCGGACCCGCTGCTGCACCGGATCGAGCGCTCGCTCGCCAGCTACGTCCGCGGGCAGGTGCTGCTCTCCCTGATCATCGGCACGAGCGCCGGCCTCGGCATGTGGCTGCTCGGCACGCTCGGCTGGGTTCCCGGCGCCGACCGCTACGCGGCGCTCTTCGGCGCGTGGGTCGCTGTCACGGAGCTGATCCCGTACATCGGCCCCTGGCTCGGCGCCATCCCGCCCTTCATCTACGCGCTCGTCGTGCACCCGGTCTCGGCGATCTGGGTCGGCCTGCTCTTCCTTGGGATCCATCAGCTCGAGGGGCATGTCGTCGTGCCCAATGTGATGGGCAGCGCGCTGCGGCTGCACCCGCTGCTGGTGATCTTCGGCCTGCTGGCAGGCGGCGAGATCTACGGCCTGCCGGGCGCGCTCGTGGCGCTGCCGCTGCTGGCCGCAGGGCGGGCGATTTGGGAGTTCTTCGGCGAGCGGGTCTCGCTCGAGTCATGGGAGCAGGGCAGCACGATCCCGGTGGAGGTCGAGGTGGAGGAGACGCGCGTCGCGCCTCTGCCGCCGCCCGACCCGCCGGCAGCGGCGAGCCGTTGACCCAGTCGACACCATTGCTTGCGGCGCGCGCCGCCGGCCGGCGGTTCGGCAAGACCAGCGCACTCGAGCCGGTCGAGCTCGAGGTCTGGGACGGCGATGCGCTCGCGCTCGTCGGCCCGAACGGCGCGGGCAAGTCGACGCTGCTCTCGCTGCTGGCGGGGGCGCTCGAGGCGAGCATGGGCAAGGTCGAGCGTCGCAAGGGCGCGCGCGTCGGCTGGGCCCCGCAGCGGCCTGCGCAGTACGGGCGCCTGTCCGCCCGCGAGAACCTGGAGCTGTTCGCGCGGCTCGAGGGCGAGCACGACCCGCGTGCCGCGGCCGAGGTGTTGCTCGCGGCGTTCGAGCTGCCCGGCGCGGCTTCGCCGAGCGCGAACCTGTCAGTCGGCAACCGTCAGCGGCTGAACCTGGCCATCTCGCTGCTCGGCGACCCGGACGTGCTCCTGCTCGACGAGCCGACCGCCGCCCTCGACCCCGACCAGCGGCGGCGGCTGTGGGAGCGCGTGGCCACGCTGCGGGCGCGAGGCGGGGCGGTTGTCTTCGCGACGCAGAACGTCGAGGAGGTCGAGCGCATCGCGAGCCGCGTCGCCGCGCTGCGTGAGGGCCGCCTCGTCTTCACCGGAACGGGCGACGAGTACGACCGGGCCCACGTCGAGAGTCTGTCGGCGTGAACCGGATCGCCCTGCTGCTGCGCAAGGACGTGCTCGTGCTGCGGCGCTCGCCGCTGCTGCTCGGGATCCTGCTCGCCTACCCGCTCGCGATCGCGCTGCTGATCGGCCTGGTTGCGAGCTACGGCAGCTCGAAGCCGCGCGTCGCGTTCGTGGACGAGGACAATCTGCCCGCAACCGTCGTGCTCGGCGGCAAGCGCTTCGATGTCGGCCACACCATCGACGAGGCGAGCAAGAAGGTGAAGCTCGTGCGTCTCTCCCCGGAGGAGGCAAAGCGCCAGCTCGACGACGGGCGCGTCGTCGCCGTCGTGACCGTGCCGCCGGGCTTCGTCTCGACGCTGCGTGGGATGGTCCGGAGCCCGCAGCTCCAGCTCCAGCTCTCGACCGGCACGATCTCCTCGCGAGTCGAGCAGCAGGTGCAGGCGCTCGTCTACTCGCTCAACCGCCAGCTCCAAAGCGCGTACATCGCGAGCAACCTCCGCTACGTGACGCTGATCCTGCGCGGCGGCGACGGCAGCTTCCTCGGCGCGCCGATCACAGTGCTCGGGATCGAGAAGGCACAGCGGCTGCTGCGCGAGATGCCGCAGACGCCGAGGACCGCGCAACTGCTCGACTTTCTCCACGACGCGCGGCTGGCGCTCGCGAACACGAACGACGCGCTCAGCTCGACCGCGCATCCGATCGAGCTCGTGCGCGCGCCCGCACGTGGGCGCACGTGGGCCCTCTCGGCCGAGGTGCAGGCCTATGCGCTCGCGCTGACGATCACCTTCCTGGCGCTGCTGCTCGCGGCCGGCTCCCTCGCCGCCGAGCGCGACGAGAACGTCGTCGGCCGGCTCGCTCGCGGACTCGTCGGGCTTGGCCAGCTCGTCTGGTCGAAGGTCGCGCTCGCCGCAGCAGTCGCGCTGGGGCTCGGGCTCGCGATCGCGCTCGGCTTCGGACTGATCATCGAGATCGGCGGCGTCACCGGCGGGGAGCCGTGGCGGCGGTTGCCGCTGCTCGTGGTCGGGCTCGTGCTCGCAGGCGGCTCCGTCGGCGCGCTTGGCGCGCTGCTCGGAGCGCTGGCGCGGGAGGCCCGCTCGGCCTCGCTCGTCGCGGTGCTGGTGGTGATGCCGATCGTCTTCCTCGGGCTGATCCCGGCCGAGGTCGTTCCGCCGGCCGGCTGGCTCAGCGACGCGCTGCCGTTCTCGCACGCGGTGCGCTTCTTCCGCTCGGCGCTCTACGACCTCAGCCCCTGGGGAGAGGTGCTGCGCGAGGGCCTGTGGCTCGTCGCGCTCGGCGCGGTCTTCGGCGGGCTCGCCCGGGTGGGAGCGCGTAGATTGTTGGTGTGAGCTCGTTCCCGGTCACGCGCCTGCGCAGGCTCCGCCGTAGCGACCGCCTGCGGGCGCTCGTGCGCGAGACGCGGCTCGACCTCGACGATTTCGTCCTGCCGCTCTTCGTCGGCCCGGCCACCGAGCCGAACCCGGAGCTGCCGGCGCTCGGCCGCTTCACGCTCGACGACCTCGCCGCCGAGGCCGAGGCGGCGGCGCGGCTGGGCGTGCGCGCGGTGCTGCTGTTCGGGATTCCGGACGAGAAGGATGCGGAGGGCTCCGGCGCCTGGGACGACGATGGCGTCATCCAGTGCGCGCTGCGGGCGCTCCGTGAGGCGAGCCCGGGCCTCGTGCTGCTGACCGACGTCTGCCTCTGCGAGTACACCTCGCACGGCCACTGCGGCGTGCTCGAGGGCGACGAGGTCGACAACGACGCCTCGCTCGAGCTGCTCGCGCGAACGGCCGTCTCGCACGCTGCCGCCGGCGCCGACGCGGTCTGCCCGAGCGACATGATGGACGGCCGCGTCGCCGCGATCCGTGCGGCGCTCGACGAGGACGGCCACGGCGAGCTCCCGATCGTCTCCTACGCGGCAAAGTACGCCTCGGCCTTCTATGGACCGTTCCGCGAGGCGACCGACTCGACGCCTGCCTTCGGCGACCGGCGCGGCTACCAGCTCGATCCCGCCAACGTGCGCGAGGCGCTGCGTGAGTGCGAGCTCGACGTGGCCGAGGGCGCCGACGCGCTGCTCGTCAAGCCGGCGCTGCCGAATCTGGACGTGCTGCGGGCGGTGCGCGAGCGCTTCGACCTGCCCGTCGGCGCCTACAACGTCTCCGGCGAGTACGCAATGCTGAAGGCGGCGGGCGCGCGCGGCTGGCTCGACGAGCGGCAGGCGGCGCTCGAGTCGCTCACGGCGATCAAGCGCGCCGGCGCCGACCTAGTCGTCTCCTACTGGACGAAGGAGCTCGCCGGGTGGCTGTAGCCGTCGACGTCTGGGACACGATCGCGCAGGAGGCCGCCCACGAGAGCCGTCTCTGGGGCGAGGCGCTGAAGCCCAATCCGGAGCGCGAGGCCGTCTTCTCGCCGCTCGGCGAGGCGCGCTACGCGCTCGGGCTCGAGACGATCTACGAGGGCTACCTGCTCCACTACGGCCGGCCGCGCCTGTTCGCGCCGGTTGACGAGGACACGGCGCTGCTGCTCGGCGACTACCTCTACGCGCACGGGCTAGTCCGCATCGCCGAGGCAGGCCCGGTCGAGGCGGTCACCGATCTCGCCGCGCTGATCTCGCTCTGCGCGCAGCTCCGCGCCGACGGCCAGCTCGGCGACGGCGAGGCCTGGGCGGCCACCGCCGCCACGCTCGGCCGCGGCGAGGAGGCCCGCCTGGCCTGGGCTCCGGGCCCGGAGGCCGAACGCGCCCTGTCGAGCCACCGAGGTCGAGTAGAGTCGGATTGATGCTGCCGCTCGCCGCGAAGACCGCCGCGCAGGAAGGCCTCGACGTGATCCGCGCGATGCTGGTCGTCGGACTGATCTTCCTCGGCGTGATCGTGCTCGGCGAGCTGACGCACTGGCTGCGGCACCGCCGGCACTAGCCCCAGCCCTCTTTCTGTCGGATCATCTCCCCGTGCGGGAGCTGCCACATGGCACGGTCACCTTCCTCTTCACGGACATCGAGGGCTCCACGAGGCTGCTTCACGACCTCGGAGACGACTACGCGGAGGCCCTGGCCACGCACCGGCGCGCCTTGCGCGAGGCCTTTGCAGCCCGTGGCGGCGTCGAGGTCGACACTCAAGGCGATGCCTTCTTCTACGCGTTCGCCGACGCGGCGGACGCCGTCGCCGCGGCCGCGGCCGGACGCGACGCCCTCGAAGGCGGTCCTGTGCTCGTGCGGATGGGTCTCCACACGGGCTCGCCGCAGGTGACGGAGGAGGGGTACGTCGGGCTGGATGTCCATCTTGGCGCGCGCGTCGCCGCTTCGGGTCACGGCGGGCAGGTGCTCCTCACGACGGCGACGCGCGAGCTCGCCGAAGTCGAGGTGCTCGAGCTCGGCGACCACCGCCTGAAGGACTTCGCCGATCCCGTCGCGATCGCGCAGCTCGGGTCGCGGCCGTTTCCGCCGCTGAAGACGATCTCCAACACGAACCTGCCAAGGCCGGCGAGCGTGTTCGTGGGGCGGGAACGCGAGCTGGCAGAGGTCGCGTCGCTCGTGCGAAGCGCGCGACTGGTCACGCTGACCGGAGCGGGCGGCTCCGGCAAGACCCGGCTGGCACTCGAGGCCGCCGCAGAGCTCGTCCCCGAGCATCGCAACGGCGTCTTCTGGGTCGGTCTCGCGACGTTGCGCGATCCCGCCCTCGTGCCCGAGGCGATCGCGCAGAGCCTCGGGGCGAAGGAGGAGCTTGCGCGGTACATCGGCGAGCGCGAGCTGCTCCTGCTGCTCGACAACCTCGAGCAGGTGGTGAACGCAGCACCCGAGCTCGCGCGGCTGGTCGAGTTGTGTCCGAACCTGCGCCTGCTAGTGACAAGCCGTGAACTACTGCGCGTCCGCGGCGAGATCGAGTACTCCGTGCCGCCGCTCGGGGAGCCTGACGCGGTCGAGCTCTTCTGCAGGCGCTCGGGCGTTGCGGCCGGCGCCGATGTCGAGGAGCTCTGCCGCCGGCTCGACAACCTGCCGCTGGCAATCGAGCTGGCCGCCGCGCGAGCGAGTGTGCTCTCGCCGAGGCAGCTCGTCGAGCGCCTGGGGGAGCGCCTCGACCTGCTGCGCGGTGGCAGAGACGCCGACCGCCGCCAGCAGACGCTGCGTTCGACGATCGCCTGGTCGTACGACCTCCTGGACGACGACGAGCAGCGGGTCTTCGCGCGGCTCGCGGTCTTCGTCGGAGGGTGCACTCTCACGGCGGCCGAGGCTGTCTGCAACACGGGCCTTGACACGCTCCAGTCGCTCGTTGACAAGAGCCTCGTCCGCTGGAGCGACGAGCGCTTCTGGATGCTCGAGACGATTCGGGAGTTCGCGGCGGAGCGCCTGCGGGCGCGTGCCGAATTCGACGTCCTCGTGCAGCGACATGCCGCCTGGTACGCGGAGTTGGTGGCAGATCTCGAGCTACGCGCGAGACATGGAGACCCGGAGGCGACGCATCTGCTCACCGACGAAATCGACAATCTGCGCGCCGGGCTCGAGGCTTCAGCGGGTCGCGGAGACATTGGCGATGCGTTCCGGATGCTCGACGGACTGTGGTACTTCTGGATCGCGAAGGGCCATGCCGCCGAGGGATTGCGGTGGGCTCGCTGGGCGGTCGGCGAGGCGCCGAACGCCCCACCCGAGGAGCGAGACGTGGGGCTGCTCGACGCGAGTGAGCTGTTCCGGTTCTTCGGGCATCAGGCTGAAGGCTTGCGCATCAAGCGCGAGCTGCTACCCCGGCTCCGCGAAGTCAGCCCGACCCGACACTTTCCGGCGACGCTCACAGATATCGCCGACATGCTTGCGGAGGTCGGCGAGTTCGACGAGGCACGACAGCTTGCAGCGCAGGCCGTTGCAATACGGCGTGAGCTCGGAACCCGCTCCGGCATCAATCACGCCCTGGTGGGACTCGCGATGGTCGAGTTTCGTGCCGGTCAGTTCGGCACGGCGCGGGAGCTCAGCGAGGAAGCGCTCTCCTTGGTCGAGGACCCGCCAGTGCCGACGAACGCGCGAGATACGGCCCTGCTTGCCGGCGAGTCCGCCCGGCGGTGCGGCGATCGCTCGTCGGCCCGTCGACTACTCCTCCAAGCGCTCCGGCTATCGGCGGAGCTGGGACACCGCGCGACCTTCCCTGAGCTACTGCAGGAGATCGCCGCGGCGAGCACGGCTCGTGCGGACTCTGTACGGCTACTCAGCGCGTCGGAGGGCCTGCTGCGAGAAGTGGGGCTGCCGCGATGGGATCCGCACGATTACGAACGCACGATCGCGGAGCTCAGAGCGACGCTCGGTGACACCGTGTTCGAGGAAGCGTGGAACAACGGGGCCACACTGTCCGAGAAGGAAGTCCTGTCGCTTGCCGCTGGATGCCTAGACTGACCGACGCTTTGGTTCCTCCCGGCGACCTCCGCGAATGGATCGCGCTCCTCGAGCGCGACGGTGAGCTCGTACGCGTCACCGCTGAGGTCGACCCGCATCTCGAGGTCACCGAGATCACGGACAGGGTCATCAAGGCCGGCGGGCCCGCGCTCCTGTTCGAGCACCCGAAGGACAGCCAGCACCCGCTGCTGATCAACCAGTTCGGCACCGAGCGGCGGATGTGCCTCGCCTTCGGCGCCGACTCGCTCGACGACGTCGGCCGACGGCTCGGCGACGTGCTCGAGATGCAGCCGCCGCAGGGACTCGCCGAGAAGGTGCGCGGCCTGAAGAAGCTGAAGTCGATCGCCGACTCGCAGCCGAAGAGCGTCCGCAGCGGGCCGGTGCAGGAGGTCGTCCTGACCGGCGAAGAGGTCGACCTCGGCCGCCTGCCCGTCCAGACGTGCTGGCCGGGCGACGCCGCGCCGTTCATCACGCTTCCGGCGGTGATCACGACCGACCCGCGCAGCGGCGGCCGTAACGTCGGCATGTACCGTCTGCAGGTGCTCGACCAGCGGACGACGGCGATGCACTGGCAGATCCACAAGGACGGCCGGGCGGACTACCTGCTCGCCGACGGCAAGCTCGAGGTCGCCGTCGCGCTCGGGCTCGATCCCGTCACCGCCTACAGCGCGAGCGCCCCGCTCCCGAAGCACGTCGACGAGTTCATGCTCGCCGGGTTCCTTCGGGGCGAGCCGGTCGAGCTGGTGCCCGCGAAGACCGTCGACCTCGAGGTGCCGGCCAACGCGGAGATCGTGCTCGAGGGCTACATCGCCAAGGACGAGCTGACCGAGGAAGGCCCGTTCGGCGACCACACCGGCTACTACACGCCGCCGGAGCCCTTTCCCGTCTTCCACGTGACCGCGATGACGATGCGGCGCGATGCGATCTACCCGTCGATCGTGGTCGGCAAGCCGCCGCAGGAGGACGCGTGGCTCGGCAAGGCGACCGAGCGGATCTTCCTGCCGGCGATCCGGATGAGCGTCCCGGAGATCGTCGACTACGACCTGCCGGTCGCGGGCGCGTTCCACAACTGCTGCCTCGTCTCGATCCGCAAGAGCTACCCCGGCCACGCGCAGAAGGTGATGCACGCGATCTGGGGGCTCGGCCTGCTCAGCCTGACGAAGGCGGTCGTGGTCGTGGACGAGTGGGTGGACGTGCACGACTACGAGGAGGTCTTCTTCCGCGTCGGCGCCAACGTCGACCCGAAGCGCGACGTGCTGATCAGCGAGGGCCCGCTCGACCATCTCGACCACGCGCCGACGCTCCAGTTCTACGGCGGCAAGCTCGGGATCGACGCGACGCACAAGGGCCCGGAGGAAGGCACGCGTCCGTGGCCGCCGGAGATCGAGATGAGCGACGAGGTGCGCCGGAAGGTCGACGAACGCTGGGACGAGTACGGCCTCGGCGCTGCTCCGGAGGCCGACGGCCGCCGCGAAGGCGCGTTGCGCCAACTGTTACGTCGTTGACGGGCCAGACCTGTAACGATTGAATCCCGTCGCTTCGAAGTAAGGGAGAGACCGCTTGGAAGAACGCCCGGGGGACGAGCGACCGCAGCTTCCGCCGCCCAGCTTGTGGCCGGTGGGCTTCGCCGTCGGCGTCGTCTGCCTGCTCGTCGGTCTCGTGATCAGTTGGCCGGTCGCCGCGGTCGGCGCGGCGATCGCGCTCGTCTTCGGGTTCCTCTGGGCCCGCGACGTGGCCGGCCGGCCAACCGCGGCCGCCCCTCCGCCGGACGAGGCCGCCGCCAGGCCCGAGCCGGTGACGGGCGAGCGCTTCCCGCGCAGCCGCTTCCTCGAAGGCGCCACCCTCGGCCTCGGCGCCGTGATCGGCGCGATCGTGACGCTGCCTGCCGCGGGCTTCGCGCTCTTGCCCGGCTTCCTGAAGCAGAAGGCCCACAACGTCGACCTCGGCCCGATCTCCGACTTCGAGGAGAACAAGTGGAAGGTCGTCACCTTCGCCCGCGACCCGACGAACGCCAACATCTCGCGCCGCACGGCGTTCGTACGCAACAACGGCTTGCTAGACGGCGTCCCGAGCTTCACCGTCATCTCGAACCGCTGCGCGCACGTCGGCTGCCCCGTGCAGCCCGGCGGCCCCGTCTTCGAGAAGGACGAGAAGACGATCAAGACCGACAACGGCGACGTGCTGATCACGCCCGTGCTGCCGGCGGCGGGCTTCATCTGCCCGTGCCACGGCGGCTCCTACGACCAGGAGGGCAACCGCATCGCCGGCCCGCCGGTCCGCGGGCTCGACCGCTACGAGTTCGACATCGTCAACGGCCGCCTGATCCTCGGTGACCTCTACAGCGTCATCAAGGTCGAGGGCTCCGGGAAGACGGCCAAGATCAAGAAGGTCGAGCTGCACGGCCCAGGCCAGCACGCCGACGGCCCAGAGTCCTGGCTTTATCCCCTGCAACCGCCTCACTGATGGCGGCGACAAAGTCAGAGCGGCGCGACAAGCTCCAGGCTGCGGCGCTGTACCCGCTCGACTGGCTCGAGGAGCGCTCGGGCATCGTCGGCGGGATCCGCTACTTCCTCTTCCGCAAGGTCCCGGGCGACTCGAGCTGGTGGCACACCCTCGGCTCGGCGACGCTGACGGCGTTCCTCGTCCAGCTCGTCACCGGCGTGATCCTCGCGATGTACTACAAGCCCTCGCCGGCGGAGGCGCACTCCTCGATCGAGCACATCCAGCACGACCTGTGGGGCGGCTGGCTCGTGCGCGGCATGCACCGCTGGGGCGCGAGCGTCTTCATCATCCTGATGTTCATGCACATGGGCCGCGTGTTCCTGTTCGGCGCCTACAAGTACCCGCGCGAGCTGAACTGGATCGTCGGCGTGCTGATTCTCGCGACCGGCCTGTTCGAGGGCCTGACCGGGTACC
Source organism: uncultured Actinomycetes bacterium (assembly GCA_963717725.1). Taxonomy (GTDB): domain Bacteria; phylum Actinomycetota; class Thermoleophilia; order Gaiellales; family Gaiellaceae; genus AC-32. The sequence continues at coordinate 111,299 of CAVQWS010000025.1, read as the reverse complement.
TGCTGCCCTTCGACCAGACGGCGTACTGGGCGACCGTGGTCGCGGTCAATATCAACGGCACCGCGCCCTTTGTCGGCCCGTACCTGGCGACGGTCCTACGAGGTGGTGCCGAGATTGGCCCGGACACGCTCGCCCGCTTCTACTCGATTCACATGCTGCTCGTCCCCGGCGCGCTGATCGGGCTGATCGGGCTGCACCTGTACCTGATCGTGCGTCTCGGCATCACCTCGCCGCCGTGGTCGAAGGAAGCCGCCGGCGGTGAGCCCGACGACGAGCCGCCGCCGGCGCGCTCCGGCCTCGTCCAGCCTGGCCCGCGCGCCGCGGGCGTCCGCAGGAGGCCGACCGAATGAGCTCACTCGACGAGCGCCGCGCGGGGTTCCGGCGCTACAAGGAGGACGTCAAGAAGCGGGGCAAGCCCTTCTACCCGTTCGCGATGTTCGAGGACACGGTCATGAGCCTGGTCGTCGTGATCGTGATCGCCGGCCTCGCGGTCGTCTGGAAGAACTACGACATCCTCGGGCCGCTGATCGGGCCGAAGGCCGACCCTGGGACGATCTCCTTCGTCCCGCGGCCCGACTGGTACTTCTACTTCCTCTTCTACCTGCTGCGGATCTTCAAGTGGCCGGAGACGGTGATCCTCGCCACGGTCGGGATCCCGACGCTCTGCCTCGTCCTGCTGCTCGCGCTGCCGTTCGTCGACCTGCGCGCGGAGCGGCGGCTCTCGCGCCGTCCCGTCGCCGTCGTGGCCGCGGCGCTGGTCATCCTCTCGATGGGGGTCCTCACCTACAAGGGCGCGGTCGCGAAGGAGCCGATCGCGAGCGAGGTCGAGGCGGCGATCCCGTCCTGGGCGCAGAAGCAGGGCTTCGCAGGCAACCAGGAGGCGCTCGCGGGCGCGAAGCTGTTCGCCGAGTCGGGCTGTACGAACTGCCACACCTACCTCGGCTCGGGCGGCTCGAACCTGGGCGCGCCGGACCTCTCCGCCGAGGGCGCGAAGGGCAAGGGCGTCCAGTTCCAGATCGACCATCTCAAGTGCCCGAGCTGCGTCAACCCCGGCTCGCCGATGCCGCCCTTCGCCGAGCTCGGCGAGGACAACCTGCACAAGCTCGCCGTCTTCCTAGAGGCTTCCAAGGGTCCGAAGTAGGCTAGGCGCCGTGCGCGTCTTCCTCGGCATCACCGGCGCCTCGGGAGCGCCGTACGCGGCTCGGCTGCTGGAGGCGCTCGCCGGGGCTGGCTGCGAGATCGGCCTCTGCGCTTCGCGCGCAGGAATCGAGGTGCTCGCGACCGAGCTCTACGGCGACGCGCGACTCTCAGCCGACGAGACGCTCGCGCGCCTGACCGAGCCCGTGCGCGAGGCGGTCACGCTCCACGACGAGCGCGACTGGCACGCGCCCTACGCGAGTGGCTCGGCCAAGGTGGACGGCTACGTGATCTGCCCGTGCTCGATGGGCACGCTCGGCACGATCGCCTCCGGCGCGATGTCGAACCTGATCCAGCGCGCGGCGAGCGTGGCGCTGAAGGAGGAACGCAAGCTCGTGCTCTGCCCGCGCGAGACGCCGCTCTCGACGATCCACCTCGAGAACATGCTCCGCGTCCGGCAGGCGGGCGCGACCGTGCTCTTCCTGGCGCCCGGCTTCTACCACGGGGCCTCGTCGGTCGACGACCTGGTCGACTTCATCGTCGCGCGCTGTCTCGACCAGCTCGGGCTCGAGCACTCTGTGACCCCGAGGTGGGGCGAGTAGTGAGCGTCGAGTCCGGCAGGCTCGCGCCCGAAGCGGTGCGCTCGATGTTCGACCGCATCTCGCCGGTCTACGACGCGATGAACCGGACGATGACGATGGGGCTCGACCAGCGCTGGCGGCGCGCGACCGTGGCCGCGGTGGTGCAGCCGGGCGACCGCGTGCTCGATGCGTGCTGCGGCACCGGCGACCTCGCCGTCGCCGCGCTGCAGGCGGGCGCGACCGTGACCGGCCTCGACTTCTCCGAGCGGATGCTCGAGCGCGCGCGGCGCAAGTCGGACGAGATCGAGTGGGTGCAGGGCGACGCGGAGAAGCTGCCGTTCGAGGACGCGAGCTTCGACGCCGCGACAGTCGGCTTCGGCGTGCGCAACCTCGCCGACCTCGAGCGCGGCCTCGCCGAGCTGCGGCGCGTGCTGCGGCCAGGCGGGCGCGTGGCGATCCTCGAGATCACGCGGCCGCGCGGGCTGCTGGCGCCGTTCTACCGCCTCTGGTTCGACGGTTTCGTGCCGCTGCTCGGCAAGGTTCTTCCCGGCGGGGCCGCGTACACGTACCTTCCCGCCAGCGTGCGCCGTTTTCCCGGCCCCGACGAGCTCGCCGGCCTCCTGCGCGGGGCCGGCTTCGAGGACGTCCGCTGGCGCACCTTCGCGGGCGGGATCGTGGCGCTGCACATCGGGGTGGCCAAGTGAGCCTCGCGACGATCCGCGAGACGCCCGGCCTCGACGCCGTACCTCGAGGATCTCGAGGGCCGCCTGGCCGCCGCGGTCGGCTCGTACCAGGGGCTGGTGGCCGAGGTCGGCGGCGAAGCGCTCGCGGCCGGCGGCAAGCGCCTGCGGCCGCTGCTCGTCTTCCTCGCCTCGCGTCCCGGCGAGGCGCCGCTCGCGGCCGGCGCGGCGGTCGAGCTCGTCCACATGGCGACGCTCGTCCACGACGACCTGATCGACCAGGCCCGCTACCGGCGCGGCCGCGAGGCGGCCTGGGCGAGCCACGGCCCCGACGCCGCGCGCGCGGCCGGCGACTATCTCTTCGCGCGGGCCTTCGCCGAGCTCGCGGCGACCGGCGACCGCGCGGCCGTGCAGTGCCTGGCCGGCGCGACGCTCGCGCTCGCCCGCGGCGAGGCGCTGCAGCGCGCGCAGACGCACGACCCGGACACGAGCGTCGAGGACTATCTCGCCCGCTGCGCGCTCAAGACCGGGAAGCTGTTCGAGGCCGCCTGCCTGCTCGGCAGCGGCGGCGACCGGGGCCTCGGCGAGTTCGGGCTCGCGCTCGGGATCGCCTTCCAGATCGCCGACGACATCCTCGACTGCTCGGGCGAGACGATCGAGACCGGCAAGATCGCCGGCACCGACCTGCGCGAGGGAACGCCGACGCTGCCGCTGATCCTGGCGGCGCGCAAGGACGAGACCGTCAGGCGCGCGCTTGCCGGCGGGCCGCTCGACGGGGCCCTGGTCCGTGTCGCCGAGACCGGCGCGCTCGAGTCGTCCCGAGAGCTCGCGCTCGACTACGCCCGCCGCGCCCGCGCCTGCCTCGACGGGCACCTGTGCCGCGACGAGCTCGAGGCCCTCACCGACGCCGTCGTCGACCGGGAGTCCTGATGATCCGCCTCGGCCGCATCTCCTACGTGAACATGGCGCCGGTCTTCCACCGGCTCGAGGCCGAGGTCGAGGAGGTGCAGGGCGTGCCGACCGAGCTGAACGCGCGCTGCTCGCCGGCGAGCTCGACCTGGCGCCGATCTCCTCGATCGAGTACGCGCGCAACGCCGACCGGCTGCGCCTGCTGCCGCGGCTCTGCGTCTCCTCCGAGGGCGCGGTCGACTCGATCCAGCTCGTCGCGCGTAAGCCGCTCGAGCAGGTGCGCACGGTCGCCGTCACGCCCGAGAGCGCCACCTCGGTCGTGCTGACCAAGGTGCTGCTGCCCGAGGCCACGCACGTGCCGTTCGGCGAGGAGGCCGACGCGACGCTGCTGATCGGCGACGCGGCGCTGAAGAGCGCCTTCGAGGACCCGACGCCGCACCACGACCTCGGCCGCCTCTGGAAGGAGCGCACGGGCCTGCCGATGGTCTTCGCCGTCTGGGCCTGCCCGGAGCCGGTTCCGCCGGGCATGGCCGAGCTCGAGCAGGCGCTCGTCGACTCGGTGCTCACCGCCCGCGCCGAGCCCGAGCAGCTGGCCTACGAGTCGAGCGAGCGCTACGGCTATCCGGCCGGCTTCCTGGCCCGCTACTTCGAGAAGCTGCGCTACCGCTTCGGCCCGCGCGAGCGCGCCGGCCTGCTGACGTTCCTCGAGCTGGCCCGCGACGTCGGCGAGCTCGACGAGGTGCCCGAGCTCCGCTTCGTCTCGCGCGCCGAAGCTACCGTCTGAGAGCTGTCAGGCGACAAGCGACGTCGTCCACCCAGCTCCCCTCTCGCCTCAGCTGTCTTCATCCTCGATGAGACGGAGATTCCACGCGCAGCGAGTGCACGGCTAGGCTCCACGAGTCCTGCTCGGATCTCCAACCCAGGAGACGCCATGCCCACGGTAATGGCCTACCACGATGTGAAGGACAAGGATCACTGGCTCGCGTCGCCGAAGCGCGAGGAGTTCTTCGGCGCCCTCGGCGTCACCAACATCCGAACGTTCGTCGCTCCGGACAATCCGACCAGGGTCGGCCTGGTGATGGATGTTCCCGATATGGGCGCCGTGATGGGCGCGATGGAGAGCGAGGCTGCCGCTGACGCGATGGCTTACGACGGGGTGTTGCCCGAGACGCTCGTGATTCTCGTCGAGGCATAACCGGGGCGTCGCGTTTCGCCGATGGCTGGCCCGCGCGTCGTGTCCGTCGATGCGGCCACTCGAGGGACATTTCTGCAGACTGGCACAGGAGACTCCCTAGTCTCTGGCGGCGATCAATCGGTCGTTTCGTTCTGGCCGAGCCCGACGAGTCCCGCTAGTAGATGTGCAGCTTGTCCAGGAGCGCGAGCGGGTCGTCGAGGGACTCAAACAGATCCTTGTTGTGCTTGATCATCTTGCTGCGCATGTAGACGCGAAGCCACTGCTTGTAGCTGTACAGCTCATAGCGATCGAGCATGTCTCTGAGTGGTAGGTCACGCTGTGCGATGAGTCCTGCCAGGTACATCGCACACTCGAAACCAAGCGAAATCGACTGAAAGTACGGAGAGCCAATGGCCGAATCGCCCGCGAGGAACACCGGCGAGCTGGCGAAGGGGTGGTCGCTGGGGCCTGCTGTAAGCCACTGCCGGCTGGTCGCATTGCGGGCCCGGTACAGATCCAGAGGAATCCGCACGATCTCCAGGTCGCCAAGTATCTCGCCCTGAGTTTCCTCCTTGATCTTGTCGATGAACCGGTCCATCGACTGAGCGACGCTGGGAAAGTTGCTGCGAAGCCATTGACCGTCGAATCTCGAGGGCATCGCCTCAAATTCCCGGGCGCTGATGTTGACGATGCCCGTCACGTGGCTGACGCTGCCGTCGTAGTGCGTCCGGTGCACCATGGGGATGAACTTGTAGTGCGCGTTCTCGATGTTCTTGGAGTACTTGCAATACTCGTTGCAGTCGTACTTCTGGCCGTAGAGGAACGTGATGACGAGCGCGTATTCGAGCCGGATCAAGAGGGTGTTTGTGCCTCCATCCACCTCATCGGAGCCAGTCACCAGTTGATCTCGGAGCAGCGACCTGGCGCCCGTGCAATCGATCAGAAGGTCGCCCGGCTCGAGCATTGCCATTGCTTCCTCCGCCGTCACGATGGCCGCGGTGCGCTGTAATGCGCGCGACTCGCGCGCGTCGATCAGATCGCTAAGGGAGCGCTCGATGTCGTTGAGCGGGCAGAACCCGGTCGTCCATCGCCGAAGAAGCGCCTTCAGGTCCCCGGGAATCGACTGTCTGAAGGCGAGGCCCTGGTCGAGCTCGGCCGGATCGAAGACGGCCTCGACGCTGTCCCCGTCGATGGAATCGGTGCGGTAGCTCTCCACTGAATCCGCCACGAGGTACGGCGCGAGCTGGACCATGCGGGTGCGCGTGTACTCTCGGCGCTTCTCATAGAGGCCAACGGAGAACCCCTCCAGCGACTGGAGCAGCGCCGTGAGCAGAAGGCCGACGGGTCCTGCGCCGACCACGTGCACTCGCATTGCGGGCAGTCTCTCAGAGCCGTGGAGTCAGGTGTGGGGCGGGATTCGCGTTGTAGCTCGAGCGTCAGGCGCTTATTGACGCCAGCCTGTGGCGACATTCCGGAACACTGGCCCAGGGTGGCCTGGTTGTAGCCTCCGCGCGTTATGCGCAGGGAGGGGCTAGGATCGGCGAATGGCCAGGTACGTTCGCATCCGGCTCGCGAACGGCGACACTCGGCATGCGACCCTTCCGCAGGACGAGACGCACACGCAATGGGCAGCACGAGAGTTGGGCGCCGAGTCGCGCTGGACACATACGGTGGAGGGGACCTTGGTCGCCCAGGCCTTGATCGTCGAGCTGTCCCTCGTCGAGCTCGACGAGCAACCCAAGCTGGACGGCGTGTTGTCCGCGCAGGCCGCGAGCACGGAGGCCCTGGCCGCGAGCGGGGAGGCGCGGGCGCGCGCGCGGATTTTTGAGTGAGACGCTCAGCGATGAGCCGGACCACGCCTGCGGAGCAGCGCGGCCCGGCTAATCTCTCTGACTAGACGCCTACCAGCGCGCCGGCTTCGACCTCGTTGAAGTAGGAAATCTCAACAGCGTCGGCGTCGACGCCACCCTCGCTCATTGCTTCCTTCAGCTCAGGCATTGCGAAGAATGCACGCGCGGTCTCGGGCGAATCGAATGTGTGGGTGACGATCACGTCGTTGGGATTCTCGATCGAGCGCAGCACCTGATGGGCCTGTACGCCGTGCTCGGCTTGGATCGGCGCGAAGTCGTCGTACATCTTCTTCCAAGCGTCGAAGTCGGCCACAGGGTGGTGGACCAGGGCAATGGTGTTCATGAGTGCTCCCTTCCGGAGCGATGCTCCGCTGCGAATAAACGGGCTTCAGGAGAAGCGCGCAACGAAGGCGACGCTTGGCAGCCTACTCCTCAGCAGCTTACGAGTGTTACCGCCGAGCGCAATCACAACTTCGTCATGTGACATTCCCGCACGCTGGCCCAGTCGACCGTTTACTTCTCGGCGTCGGCTGTGCCATCTCCGTTAGTCCACGGCGCTATGTCGTCGACGGCGCTGCTTCGCTTGACGATCATGTCGACTGCGTCGTCGTCCGTCCAGACCCAGACCATGTCGCTGTCCGGGTAGACGACGGCGCCGACCGCCGCCGCCTTCGAGGAGAACATCGCGACGCGGGCGGTTGAGTCGGTGTTGTTCCGCACGAGGTGTGCTCCGGCGGGACCGGAGGGAAAGAAGACGAGGTCCCAGGGTTCGAGCTGCTCCTCGCCGTCCGGATGCCGCAGAGTTGGCGTGCCTGAGACGACCAGCAGCCACTCCTCGTCAGGATTCTCGTAGTGGTAGGGGCTGACAGCCTGGCCGGGCGGTAGCTCGTAGACGCTGAGCCCGGTGCGGGCCGCGCCGAGCTGCGTGCCAACTCGGGCGCTGCTCCGGCGGAAGCCGTCAGGCAGCTGTGGGCGCGAGTCGCACACGATCGAGGCGAGGTTGGCTCGCCGAACCAGGTCTGTACTCATCCGGACTCCTTTCGTAGAGACTCCACTACGAGACCACATTGGGCGCCGTGAATCATCGCAGCGGAACCCAGCAGCCAGGGCGCAGGATCAAGGCGAGCCCAAAACGGAGTGCGCAGATGATGGAACATCGGATCGACGTCATCACGCTGGCAGTTGGGGACCTCGAGCGGGCACTCGCCTTCTACCGTGAGGGGCTCGGCCTTGAGTCGCCCGGCCTGACCGGCACCGAGTTCGCGGGCGACGACACCACCCCGGCTGGAGCCATCGCCATGTTCCGGCTAGACCGCGGACTGATCCTCGCCCTGTAGAGCGGCGAGTTCAGCCTCGGCCACCTCGTGCGAAGCCGAGCCGAAGTGGACGCTCTCCTCGCGCGGGCCCAGGGGGCAGGCGCAACCATCACCGATGAGCCGCATGACCGCGCTTGGGGGATTTATTCGGGCTACTCCCGCCTCGACCACGACCAATCTTGGTGACATTCCGGGCTACTGGCCCAGGCGAGCCGCCTCACGCTCGGGCTCCTAACGATGGAGCGGGTGGAAGACTAAGGGGCGTTGTGACCGAGGCAGTGAGAGTGGGGCTGGTTGCGGGGGCGACGCGCGGCGCCGGGCGTGCGATCGCGGTCGAGCTTGCCCGTGCGGGCTTCTACGTCTACGCGACCGGCCGCAGTAGTCGGACGAGCGGGCCCTCTGAGATTGGCAGGCCCGAGACGATCGAGGAGACCGGGGACCTGATCACGGCGGCAGGAGGCGCGGGGTCGGTGCTGGTGGTCGATCACGAGGAGCCTGCCTCGGTTGCCGAGCTCGTCTCGGCGATCGAGGGCGACCATGGGCGGCTTGACGTTCTCGTCAACGACATCTTCGGTGGCGACCGGTACATGGAATGGGACAAGCCGCTCTGGGAGCACGACTGGGCCGGCGGGCTGCGGATGCTGCAGATGGGCGTGCACACCCACCTGATCACCTGTCGTGCCGCCATCCCGCTCCTGCTGCGCACCGCCGAAGCCCTCGGCACGCGCGGCCTCGTCGTCGAGATGACGGACGGCACCTCGCAGGCGAACGCCGAGTTCAGGCGGAATGTCGGCTTCTACTACGACCTCGTCAAGGCCAACGTCGAGCGGATCGTCAAGGGCCTGAGTGCCGAGCTCGAGGACAGTCCCGTGACGGCCGTCGGGGTGACTCCCGGCTGGCTGCGCTCGGAGAAGATGCTGGAGAACTTCGGCGTCACCGAGGCGAACTGGCGGGACGCCTGCCGGGAGCGTCCCGGCTTCGGGATCTCCGAGTCGCCTACCTATGTGGCCAGAGGCGTTGCTGCGCTCGCCGGGGCCGCCGACGCCGCGCGATGGGGAGGCACGATCGTCAGCGCTCGCCAGCTTGCCGACGCCTACGGCGTCACAGACACCGACGGAAGCCGGCCGGACTGCTGGGGCTATCACGCCGCCTACGGATGGGAGCCGGAAGACAACCGTGGCATCGCCGAGTTCCGGTAGTGAGGCAATGAGGCTCGCCGACCTCAGCCGGTTGGCTACTCAACTCGACGGCGTCACCGAGCGTCGCCGGGGCGGCCTACTCGACTGGCGATACCGCGGACGCCTGGTCGCGCGGCAGCTCGACGACACCAGCGTCGTCATCCGCGCGTCGTTCGACTTCCGCGATTTCCTGCTCCAATCGTTCCCCGAGACCTTCTCGGTGCCGAAGCGCTTCGCGAAGCACATGATGATCGTCGCCGACCTCGAGAACGGGAATCCCGATGTCGTCGAAGACGCGCTCATCGCGGCTTGGGAGCTGCAGTCAGGCCGGTAGAGCAAGTACAGGCCTAGGCTCCGCCGATGGCGATCGTCACCTTCCCCGACGGCTCGCGCGTGCGGGCGTCGTCGCTCGCCGACCGGCGGGAGGACGACCCGGAGCGAGCGTTCGGCCTCTATCTCGACGAGCGCTGGGAACCGAGCTGGCCGGCCGACGTCGTCGCGTGGCCGGATTTCGGCCTGCCTATCGAGCCCGAGGTTGCAGCGGGCCAGATCAGCGATGCGTTCAGTCGAGCACGCCGAGGCGAGCTGGTGGAGGTCGGCTGCCTGGGTGGGAGCGGCCGGACAGGCACGGCGCTGGCCTGCATGGCCGTGCTCGCGGGCGTCCCTGCGGCGGAGGCTGTCCCGTGGGTGCGCGCGGCCTACCGGCCGGAGGCCGTGGAGACAGCGGAGCAGGAAGCCTGGGTCCAGTGGTTCGCCGATCGGGCCACTGGTCTGGACGAGCCCGCCGGGACCTGAGAGGGTCGCCACCGTGTCGGCGAACCCGAACAAAGAGCTCTGGGAGAAGGGCGATTTCACCCGCATCGCGCCGGCCATGCGCGAGAGCGGCGAGGCCCTCGTGGCGACGCTGGGGATCACGCCCGGGCTCGACGTGCTCGACGTCGGCTGCGGTGACGGAACCACCGCCGTGCCGGAAGCTCAGCTCGGCGCCAACGTGCTCGGCGTCGACATCGCGAGCAACCTCGTGGCGGCCGGCAACGAGCGGGCACGGGCCCTCGGCCTGACGAACCTCCGCTTCCAGGAGGGCGACGCCTCCGACCTGAACGAGCTCGACGACGACAGCTTCGACCTCGTCGTCAGCATCTTCGGCGCGATGTTCGCGCCCAGGCCGGGAGACGTGGCGAAGGAGATGGTTCGCGTGACCCGGCCCGGCGGGCGGATCGTGATGGGCAACTGGATCCCGGGGGATCCGACCGTGGTCGCCCAGATCCTCAGGGTCAGCTCGGCCTACTCGCCGCCACCGCCCGAGGGATTCGTCAGCCCGATGACCTGGGGTGTCGAGGCCGACGTGATCGAGCGGTTCGGCGCTGCGGGCGTGCCCGCAGAGGAGATCTCGCTGGAGCGAGACGCCTACGTGTTCGACTATCCGGGCACGCCGTCCGAGTATCTCGCCGAGTTCAAGGCGTACTACGGGCCGACGATGAACGCCTATGCGGCCGCCGCGGCCAACGGCAAGGAGGCCGAGCTGAACGCCGAGCTGGACGCGCTCTTCCACGAGCAGAACACGAGCGAGGAAGAGGGCTCGACGTCGATGCCGGCGACCTTCCTCCGGGTCACAGTCTCGCTCTGAGCACCGAGACCGAGTGAGAGTCGCGGTCAGCGTCGACATGGAGGGCGCTTCGCAGCTGCGGAGCGTTCGGGAGATCTGGGGCTGCCTGCCGGAGTACTGGCAGACGGGCAAGCCGCGGCTCGAGGACGATGTGGCCGCCGTCTGCGAAGGCCTGTTGGCGGGCGGTGCCTCCGAGCTGGTCGTTCTCGACAATCACGGTGGCAACACGGTCAACGTCTCGGCGGAGACGTTGCCGGCCGGTGCGCGTCTGGAGACGTGGCGTGATTTCGATCTCCGAGACCACGGGGTCGATGCGACCTTCCAGGTGGGCTACCACGCGCGCGGAGGTGTCGACGGATTCCTCTCCCACACGCTCGTGCCTGGACTGAGGTTGCGGGCGGACGGTGAGCTCATCTCGGAGACGCATCTGCGCGTTTGGGCGTCGGGCGTTCCGCTACTCGGCATCACCGGCAACGATCTGCATCAGCAGACGCTCGGCTCGCTGTCCCAGACGCCGTTCCTCGTCACGCAACAGTCGGTCGGCCGCAGTGACATGAACCCGATCTGGGACGAGCCTGAAGACGGGCGAGCCGCTCTCCGCGCGTTCGCCGAACGATGTTTCCGAGACGCTGCGTCCGCACCGTCTGTCACCGAGCCGAAGGACGTGAGGTTCGAGGCGAGCATGCCGAACGGCGGCGACGTCGCCGAGCAAATGCTCGAGTCCGGCTGGACGCGGTCCGGCGAGGTCGAGTTCTCAGCGCAACTGAACACCTGGCGCGATGCGCGAGAGCTCGTGGCCGCGGCCATGAACGCGGCGCTCGTCCCGTTCATGCCGTACTGGCTCGGCGGCTTCGACAGTGCCGAGGACGCCGCCGCGGCCGACCAACAGCGCGTGGAGCAGCTGCGACTGATCTTCGATGCCTGGGCGTCCGAGTCGCAACCCCAGTGGTACACGTCAGCGGCGGATCCGCTGCCTGCCGGAGTCTGAGGTCAGCGAAGCGGAAACGGGCCGATGGCCGTGGCGCCGCCGTCGACGACGAGGCTCTGGCCGGTGATGTAGGACGAGAGCGGCGAGGCGAGGAAGACGACGGCCTCGGCGACTTCGGACGGCGTGCCCGCGCGACCGAGGGGGATCCAGTCGAGCTCGCCGCCTGCCTGGGCCGACTCGGCGACCGGGGTCGCGATCGGGCCGCAAGCGACCACGTTCATGCGGATCCCGTCACCGCTGTACTCGGCCGCCACCGATCTGGCCAGACTGGCGAGGCCGGCCTTCGCCGCGCCGTACGCCGACTGCTCGGGACTGCCTGCTACCCCCGTGATTGAGCCGACGCTGACGATCGTCCCGCCCCTGCCCTGCTCGAGGAAGCGGCGCAGCGCAGCTCGCACCGCGCGCGCGACGTAACGGAGGTTGAGGTCGAACATCAGATCCCAGTCCTCGTCGGTCGTCTCGTGGATCCGCGCCGCCGGAACGAAGGCGAGTTGCCCGCCGACGACCGTCACGAGGATGTCGAGCCCGCCGAGCTCATCGGCCGCCCGTGTCACGAGCTCGTCGAGCGCGCCGGGCTCTCGCACGTCTGCGGTGAGGGCGACAGCATCCGTCAGTTCCGCGGCGGCCTCGTTGGCTCGTCCTGCATCCACATCGGCTACCGCGACCGCGCTTCCTGCCGTGCCAAGCCTCCGCGTGACCGCCCGCCCGATGCCGCTTCCACCGCCGCCGATCACGAGGCTGTTCCTGCCCTCCAGCACGGGGCGATCGTAGCCACGTGCAGCGGCTGACTCTACGCGGCGAGCGAGTGTCCGGCCGCGTCGGCCTCGCGCATCAGGATGATCGCCTGCGGCGGCGCGATGAACAGCTGCTTCTTCGTCGTCACGCCGACCACCTGCCAGCCCTGGGCGCCGAGCTCGTTCAGCTGCTGCTCGACGCCCTTGCCCGTGTCGATCACCTTGTACTCGTAACCCTTCATGGATCCCTCCGATGGTCTCAGACTTCCCTGGGGACATTGCCGTTGAGGGTGAAGACTGCGCGCATCGCCTTGTGACCGAAATCGGCCGTGGGCCCGAACATGCACGGACAGCCGCCGTCGATCACGCTGATGCCCTGCTCGCGCCCGTAGTCAGTGGCGCTCTTGGAGACGCTGCCCCCGCCCGGGCCGCGGTGCATCCACACGTGCTCGATGCCGAGCTTCTTGCACTCCCGAATTGTGTCGCCGGCTCGCTCTGGCCTCGTGCCGATCACGACCGCCTCGACGCCGCCCGGGATCGATGCGAGGTCGTGGTACGCAACATCGCCCTCCACCTCCTCGGCGTTCGGGTTCACGGCGAAGACCTCGTAGCCGCGCTCGCGCAGCCGTTTGTAGACGACGTTGCTGCCGTGGCTGCTCGGCGTCCGCGAGACACCGGTGACGGCAATGCGCCTGTGGTTGAGGAACTCGCCCGCGGCCTCCTTGATCGCTGTCATTTGAAGTCCTCCCTTCTCTCGTTCAGTCGTGAGGCTCGCCCGCGGAAGCCGTACCGGGCGACAGTCGTCGTGCCGAGGAACGCGAACGGCACGAGCACGATCACGGACGGGATCGACGTCGTGCTCGAACCATTCGAGCTGACGAAGTCGGGGCCGTAGATCCCGTCGAACAGCACTGCGAGCCACATCCCGACGATCGCGAGCGAGGCCCACATCTCAGGAACGAACAGCTGGACCCACCAGGGCTGCCGCTGTGGATCGACTCGCGAGGGTTCGTGCGAAATGGTTGCCATTCCACACCTCCTTCTCGCCGATCACCATCGCACGCCACACGCGCCCAGGCATCCGGGATCGCCCCGATCGCGATCCGGGGAAAATGCTAACGAGCTACAGCTCTTCGTTCTGCGGGAGGTCGTCCGTGATCTCGAACCACGGCGCCTTCGAGCCGACGTAGATGTGGTCGCTCGGGCGGATCGTCGGGTCGTCCACCAGCGAGCCCATCGCCACGTGCACCCAGCCGCCCTCGCGCACGACCGAGTAGAGCAGCGACCCGCACTCCGCGCAGCGCGTGTCGTTCAGGTCGTCTTCGCCGAAGACCATCAGCAGGTCGTCGCCCTCGGTGACGGTGAGCTTGTCGCGCTCGATCCCGGCGAACGCCTTGAAGGCCGAGCCTGTCGCCGCTCGGCAGCGCGAGCAGTGGCAGTTGGCGGAGTAGCGGAACTCGTCGGCGACCTCGTAGTGGACGGCGCCGCAGCCGCAGCTGCCCTGGAGCACGCGCCCGCTCACCACGAGCCTTCGCCGCCCCATTCGGCCGGCTCGACGTCGCGCATGGTCTGCGTCAGCTCCCAGCGATGGCCGGCCGGGTCCTCGACGACGCCCGAGCGCTCGCCGTACTCGTAGCTCTCCAGCTCCTCGAGCACTCGCGCGCCAGCTTCGCGGGCCCGGGCGAAGGCAGCGTCCACGTCCGGGACGCGCAACTTGATCTCCTGGGTCACGACGCCTCCGCTGGGGGCCACCTTGTCACGGCGAACGTCGGCGACCACGATCGAGCCGTCTTCGCCGACCTGCATCTGCGACCGGTGTGCTTCGCCGATCCGCACCCGCTCCTCGAAGCCAAAGGCCTCCTCGAGCCAGGCGACTGCGGCGCGCACGTCCGGATAGATCAGCACCGGCGTTACCGTCGCCGGAGGGGCTGAGCGATTCGTCAACATGCGTCCGAGATTAGCCGGGACCAGGAGAGGGAGGGTTGATGAGCGACTACACCGTTACGAAGCTCGACGAGATCGAGGAGGTCACCGACGGCCGCTGCCCCTGGCGGCCGGTTCGGCACCAGCTCGGGATCACCGCGTTCGGCGTCAACGCGTTCACCGGCAAGCAAGTGGGCGACCGGATCATCAACGAGCACGACGAGGCAGGGGAACACGACCTGCAGGAGGAGCTGTACCTCGTCCACCAGGGCCGCGCGAGGTTCGAGCTCGGCGGCGAGAGCGTCGACGCGCCGGCGGGGACGTTCGTCTACGTCCCGCCGGACGTGAAGCGCACCGCGTTCGCCGAGGAGCCGGGCACGACGCTCGTCGCCGTCGGCGGCAAGCCAGGCGCGGCGTACGAGCCGTCGGGCTACGAGCTGTGGATGCCGCTGAACGAGCTCTACCAGGCCGGCGAGTACGAGCAGGTGATCGAGCGCGGCCGCGAGGCGATCGAGGCGCATCCGGAGTACGCGCTGCCGCTCTACAACCTCGCGTGCGCCGAGAGCCTCGCGGGCCACAAGGACGACGCGATCGAGCATCTCCGCCGGGCTATCGAGAGCCGGGAGCCGCTCCGATCGCTCGCCAACGAGGACTCGGACTTCGACGCCGTCCGCGACGAGGCGGCCTTCCAAGAGCTCGTCGGCGAGCGCTAACGATGGAGGCGCGGCTCGAGGACGTCGGCTCAGGTCTCGCACCGGTCAGCCCGGGGTGGTTCGTGGTCAACGTGGCCGAGGCGGCCTGGTTGCGCAACGACGCCTTCGGCGGGCGGTGCGTGTTCGAGAGCAACGGGCGTGTGCTCGCCGATCGGCACGACCTGGAGCCGCAGCAGTTCGAGCAGCTCGGTTTCACGCTGGCCGTGCTCGAGCCGGGCAAGCCGACCGGGATGTACCACGGCGAATCGGACCAGGAGGACTTCCTCGTCCTCGCCGGCACGTGCCTGCTCGTGATCGAAGAGGAGGAGCGAGAGCTCCGCGCGTGGGACTTCGTGCACTGCCCGCCGGGCACGCGGCACACCTTCGTCGGCACCGGCGAGGACCCGTGCGTGATCTTCATGACCGGCGCGCGGACCGAAGACGGCACGATCGTCTACCCGGTCTCGGAGAAAGCGCGAGCCCGCGGCGCCGGCGTCGAGACCGAGACGCCCAGCCCGCGCGAAGCGTACGCGCCGTTCGAGCATTGGCGCCTCGGCCGACCAGATGCGTGGCGGCAGTTACCTTGGAGCTGACAACCCGTGCTGGACGGAGGTGATCGGATGAACGACAACCCGAAGATGAAGGTCGCGCGCCTGGACGACATCGAGCGGCGCGGCCGGATGATCCCGGTGCGCGAGCCGCTCGGGATCCACGCGTTCGGAGTCAACGCTTTCACGCCCAACGAGGAAGGCACCCTGATCAACGAGCACGACGAGTCAGGCTCGGGCCAGGAGGAGCTGTACATCGTGCTCGAGGGGAACGCGACCTTCGAAGTCGACGGCGAGACGTTCGACGCGCCCTCGGGGACGCTCGTGTCGGTCCCCCCGGAGTCACGCCGGAAGGCGACCGGAGAAGGAGTCGTCCTGGCCCTCGGCGGCACACCGGGCGAGGCGTACCAGGCGCTCGACTGGGGCGAGGCGTGGCCGTTCCAGAGCGAGTCGATGGCCGCCTACGGCGAACAGCGCTACGGCGACGCGCTCGACGCGGTTCGCCGCGGCCTCGAGCAGGTGCCCGACAGCCCGGGCCTCCATTACAACTACGCGTGCTTCGCCATGCTCGTGGGCGATACCGGCGACGAGACGTTCGACCACCTCAAGCGGTCCGTCGAGCTGTTCCCACCGTTCCGGGAGCAGGCGCGCGCGGACGAGGACTTCGCCGCTGTGCGCGACGACCCGCGGTTCCAGGAGGCCCTTCGCTGAACGCGAAGGGCTCGGGCTAGGGCAAGCGCTCCTCGCGGTAGCGCTCTTTGTCCTCCTCGTGCCACTTCGCCTCATAGGCCTCCGCCTCGGCGAGTTCCTTTTCCGTGAGCGTCTCGCCGCTTGCGGGATGCTCGCCTGCGTCCGTCCTGCGGCGGGTGGCCATGAAGCCGACGAGGAGGAGCGGCACGGCGATCACGCCGAAGATGAGCCACGGGAACACGCCGTCAGCGTACCTACGCCGCTGCGGGAACGATTTCGGCGATTTCCCGCTCGACGTTGAAGCTCCGCATCTCCTCGAGATCGGGCGACGATTCCCGTGGCAGCGCAACGGCGAGCCCGGCCGCCTGCGCCTCGTCGCGTGTCCCGTCCCCGGCCAGCGCGTCGACGACGGCCACGTGCAGGGAGCGGAGGTAGCGAAGATCGGCCTCCGCGACGCCGAGCGCCTCCTCGGCTGTGAGCGGCGGGCCGTGTCCCGGGATCACCGTCTCCGGCGGGTCTTCGCGGAGCAGCTCGATCAAGCCTGCGAGCGTCAACCGGTACGCGGACGGTGAGGTCGCGAAGGGAAACTCGACCGGCGACAGATGGTCGCCGACCACGAGGAGCCCGAGCTCACGAAACCGGAAGCCGGTGCCATCGGGGGTGTGTCCGACGAGCGGGAACGTCTCGACGGCGAACTCGCCGAGCCCGACCGCCCGGCCGCGCTGGAACGTCTCGTCGACGCGCGGAGGCCCAGAGGAGACGAAGCCGTAAGCGTCGACGGCGCGCTGGATGGATTGAACGCGCGAGCCGTCCTCCACTTTCGCCGCCGTCTCCTCGCCCATCGCGACCACCGCCTCGGGAAAGGCGCCGATGCCGCAGACGTGGTCCCAGTCTCCGTGCGTGATCAGCACCTGCCCGACCGGCGCGCCGAGCTCCTGTGCCCTAGCTGCGATCCCGGCGACCTCGTCGCTCGTGATCGCCGGGTCGACGACGAGCGACTCGCGTTCGCCGAGGACGAGCAGCGACGTGGTCTCCCACAGAAACCCCTCGAATCGTTCCCAGCGCATCTACGGCGTCAGGGCAGCGGGCCGTTCGGCGCGGCGGTACTCGACCTGGTAGCCGAGCCGGCGCGGGATTGCGAGCAGGCCCTCGAGGTCGAGGTCGATCGTCGCTCCGGCCTTCTCGGTGACCTCGTCCTCGATCGGCAGGTCGAAGTCGTCGGCGCCGTAGTCGAGCGCGCGGAAGGCGTCCTCGTTCAGGGTCAGCACCGAGGTGCGGATGTGGCGCACGTTGTCGAGGAAGATCCGCGAGAGCGCGATGTGCCGCCAGTACTCGCGCGGCGAGATCTCACGGCCGCCGAACGCTGTGCCGTATGGCTTGTACGTCCAGCAGAGGAACGAGAACAGGCCGCCGATCTCGTCCTGGAAGTCGCGCGTGCGCTGCAGGTGCTCGAGCCGCTCGTCGAGGGTCTCGTCGAAGCCGATCACCATCGTCGCCGTCGTCTGCAGCCCGGCCTCGACGATCGCGCGCTGGGCCTCGAAGTAGTCGGCGACCGTGTACTTCCACTTGGCATGCCGCGCGCGGAAGTCCTCGGTCAGGATCTCCGAGCCGCCGCCGGTGATCCAGTGCACGCCGGCGTCACGCAGGCGTGCCGCCGCCTCCGCGTAGGAGATTCCGGCGCGGTCGGCGAGGAAGACGAACTCGGCGATCGTGAGCGCGTAGAACTCGACCCGGTCGCCGTAGCGCGCGCGCACCGACGCGAACAGGTCGCAGTAGAAGTCGAGCGGGAGCTTCGGGTTGAAGCCGCCGTTGAACGCGACCAGGTCGCCGCCGAGCTCGACCAGCTCGTCGATCTTGGCGAACACCTCCTCGCGTGAGAGCACGTAGCCGCCGGTCTGGTTCGGCAGCACGTAGAAGGCGCAGTAGTCGCACTGGGCGACGCAGACGTTCGTGTAGTTGACGATCCGCATCACCATGTAGGTCGCGTGGTTCGCCTCGTGGTAGCGGGCGCGCACCTCGCCGGCGAGGCGCTGCAGCTCGTCGTCGCTCGCCTCGTTCCAGAGCGCGCGGGCCTCGTCGACCGAGATGCGGCTCACAGGACGTCCATGAACGAGCTGACCGAGAAGACCGCGTTGCCGACGCCCGCCTCGCCGTAGCCGGGCGGCGGGGCGAGCCCGTGCCGGTGCAGCGCGTCACGGTAGGCCTCGAGCAGGCGCACGTGGTATTCGAGCGGCGCGCCGTCCGGGTTGTCGCGGCCGAGCGGCGTCGTCGGCTCCGGGCACCAGGTCGTGAAGCGCGGCGCGACACCGTGGCTCATGAAGTAGTCGAGGCCCTCGGTTGTCGAGACGATCGCCTCGTCGATCGTGGCGAAGCCGAACGGCCTGGCCATCTCCACTCCGGCGACGAAGTTCGGGATCACGTTGCGCGGCCCGAAGACCTCTGCCGCATCGAGGATCCGCCGGTGCCACTCCTCGCGGCCGACGTAGCGCTGCTTGCCCGGCGAGATCAGCGAGAACAGGCGCTTGTCCCAGACCTCGTAGTTCGGGTGGTAGATCGAGATGCCGTAGTCCTTGAAGCGCTGTGCGTCGGCTTTCGGCAGCGCCTGCGCGACCACCTTGCCGATCCAGCGGCCCGGGAAGCGCTCCTCGATCGCCTGGGCGTAGCGGCCGTAGAAATCCGCTTCCGTGAGTCCCTCGACCGTGGAGGTGACCGAGCCGCCGGTGAGCGTGTAGGCGTGGCTCGTGCCCTCGTCATAGCGGTCGATCAGGGCAAGCGCCTCGAGCACGTCCTCGATTGGCTTCACGCCCGTGTACGGCCGTCCGGCCTTCTTGTGCTGGCGCCAGTTGTGGTTGATGTCGCAGAAGCCGCACTCTTCCTTGGCGCCGAAGTACTGGCAGAGCCGCAGCACGGTCAGGTAGATCAGGTAGCCCCACTCGATCGTCGGCGCGGTCTCCATCACCGTCTTGCCGTTTTCGAGCGTGTGGCGGTAGTACTCGGGCATCGACGGCAGCGCGACCTCGGCCAGGTCGCGGCCGTCGAGCGAGAGCCGCAGGCCGTCCTCGCCGCGCGAGACGCGGTAGGGCGAGTCGGGGTTGACGCGCACCGAGACGATCGTGCGGCGTAGCTCCCAGGGCCCGCCGGTCAGCGCGATCTCCTCGGGTGGCCGCTGGGTGGCCGCGGCGCCGAGCTCGGCCAGCGGCTTCTGGTCGAACGAGAAGATGAAGTAGGACTTCGGCTTCACGCCGCCGTCGAGGTTGTCGGTCAGCGCGCTCACGTCGAACGCCATACCGGTGCGAAGCAGGTCCTCCTTCAGCACTGCCTCGGGTGGGATCTGCGGGTAGCGCGCGACGAGCTCTTCGAGCAGCTCGGTGCGCGTGCCGACGGTCGCGCTCACGCCTGGAACCTACCTCTCCATGCGGTCTGGGCGCGGCTTTACGAAAGCTTCACCGGAGTCCGTTGGACGGTTCTGGAGGCCTTCGGTACCGTGGGGCGGGGTCGTGCTCCGCAGAATCCTCATCGGAGCCCTGTTGGCATCGTCCGCCGTCGCGCTTTCGCCGTCGGCGCGCGCCGCCGCACAGGTGCTCATGCCAAACGTGAGCTACCAGCGCACGGTGCAGTTCACCGCGCACGGACCCGTCGTCCTGAACGTGCTCACCATGCCGCGCCCCGGCGGGCTCTACCAGCTCAAGCCGCTGCTCTCGAACGGCGCGATCCTGGGCACCGAGCGCGTCACCTCGATGCAGAAGGACATCTCGGCCACGGCCACGGTCGCGGGCGTCAACGGCGACCTCTTCAACTTCAACGACGGCCACCCGAGCGGGATGTTCATGCAGGACAAGGTGCTGATGAGCCCGCCCTACCGCGCGCGCTCGAGCGTCGGCATCGGGTCCGACGGCAAGCTCAGCGTCGGGCGCGTCTCCTTCTTCGGCTACTGGCAGGGCCTCGGCCAGCGCCGGCCGCTGACCGGCCTGAACCAGCCGCCCCGCGGCGACGGCACCTCGCTCTTCACGCCGGCCTGGGGCCCCACGACGCCGAGGATCGCGGGCGTGTTCGAGGTCGTCCTGCAGCCGTTCCCGCCGGCGGTGCCCGGCACCGACCTGACCGGCGTCGTCACCTCGACGCACTCGGGCGGCGGCCTGCCGATCCCGAAGAACGGCGCGGTGCTGCTCGCGCGCGGCTCGCAGGTCGCGAAGGTGCAGGCCGAGGCGACGCCGGGAACGCCGCTCCTGACGCGGCTGATCCTCCAGCCCGACTGGCTCTCGACCGGCGTCACCGACGCCCTCGGCGGTGGCCCCGCGATCGTGCGCGCCGGCAAGCCGGTCTGGACGGCCGGCGAGGACTTCCTGCCCTCGCAGCTCGGCCCGCGCAACCCGCGCACCGCTGTCGGCCAGCGCGCCGACGGGAAGATCATCCTGCTCGCCGTCGACGGGCGTCGTCGCGGCTTCAGCGTCGGAATGACGAACTGGGAGCTCGCGCAGGCGATGGTCAGGCTCGGCGCGGTGACTGCCTCCGCGCTCGACGCGGGCGGCTCGACGACGATGGCCTTCGACGGCAGGCTGATGAACCGGCCTTCGGACCCCGGCGGCGAGCGCTCGGTCGCCGAGTCGCTGGCCATCCTCTACACCGGCGTCTACGCGCCGCCGCCCGCGCTCTCGGTCGTCTCGCCGAACGGTGACGGGATCGCCGAGCGCCAGCAACTCTCGTTCAAGGTGGTCGCGCCGTCGACGGTGACGACGAGCCTGGTCGGGCCGGGCGGGGCGACGGTGTTGGACGAGACCACCGCGCGGCAGCCCGGCGTCTACTCGTACACCTGGCCCTCGCCCGCGAGGAGACGCCAGGCCGACCCGCTCGGGCGCTGGCGCTGGGTCGTCTCCGCCCAGGACGACCAGGGCCGCACCTCCTCGGTCGAGCGCTCGTTCTGGCTGAACGACACGCTCGGCTTCATGAGCGTCGCACCGCGCTCGGTGCGGCTGCGGCCGAAGACGCGCACCGCGGTCGTCGCCCGCTTCAAGCTGGCCGCGCCCGCGCGCGTGACGCCTTCGATCTGGACGCCGAAGGGCATCCTGATCCGGCGCCTGCCGGCCCAGAACCTCGCCGCCGGCACGCGCGCGATCGCCTGGAACGGCCGCTTCCAGAACGGCCGCCAGGTCTACCGCGGCACCTACGTGTTCAAGGTCTTCGCCCAGAACTCGTTCGGCCCGGTCGACCTGAACCAGAACTTCGTCATCCGACGCTAGGCGTCCATAGACTCGGCGCGTGCTCGCGTCGGTCTCCGGCTCCATCACCAATTTCGTCGGCGACCACGGCGTCTACGCGGTCTTCCTGTTGATGGCGATCGACGCGGTCTTCCCGGCGGCGAGCGAGCTGGTGATGGTCTACGCGGGCGCGCTCGCCTCCGGAGCCTTCGCCTCACAGGACGTGGTGCTCTTCGGCCACAAGATCGACTCCGGCGGCTGGGCCTTCGTGACGATGGCGCTCGCCGGCACGCTGGGCTACGTGGTCGGCTCGATCGGCGGCTGGTGGATCGGCCGCGCCGGTGGGAGGCCGTTCGTTGAGCGTCACGGGCGCCTGCTCCACCTCGGGCCGGAGCGGCTCGAGCGCGCAGAGCGCTGGTTCGACCGGCACGACCGCTGGGCCGTACTGCTCGGCCGGATCACGCCGGTCGTGCGCTCGTTCGTCTCGATCCCCGCCGGCGTCTTCCGGATGCGGTTCTGGCCGTATCTCTGGCCGACGGCGATCGGCTCGGCGATCTGGGCGTTCGCGCTCGCGGGGATCGGTTACGCCTTCGGCAGCAACTACGAGCGTTTTCACCACGCATTCGACCTCGCGCTCGTGGCAGGAGCCGCGCTGCTCGCGCTGTACCTGGTATTCCGGTGGTTCTCTAGACTCCGATCGCGTGCCTGACACCCCACTCGTCGACGTCAAGGCCCAGTACGAGCGCCTGATTCCGCAGATCCAGGAGCGGATCGCGGGCGTGCTCGACTCGGGCGTCTTCATCCTGGGCCCGAACGTGAAGGCGTTCGAGGCCGAGGCGGCCGAGCAGCTCGGCGTGCCGCGTACGGTCGGCGTCGCGAACGGCACCGACGCGCTCGTGCTGGCGCTCGACGCGATGGAGGTCGGTCCCGGCGACGAGGTGATCTGCCCCTCGTTCACCTTCTACGCGACGGCAGAGTCGATCGCTCGCCGCGGGGCGACGCCGGTCTTCGCCGACATCGACCCGGTGACGCTCAACCTCGACGCGGAGGACGTCGCCGCGCGCATCACCGACCGCACGCGCGCGCTGATGCCGGTGCACCTGTTCGGCCGCGTGATGCCGCTCGCCGGCCTCACCGAGCTCGGGATCCCGATCGTCGAGGACGCCGCGCAGGCCTACGGCGCCCCGGGCGTCGCCCAGGTCGGCGCGCTCTCGACCTTCAGCTTCTTCCCGACCAAGAACCTGTTCGCACTCGGCGACGGCGGCCTGGTCGCGGCCACCGACGAGGAGCTGGCCGACCGAATCACCGTGCTCCGCTTCCACGGCTCGCGCGACAAGAAGGACTTCGAGGCGGTCGGCTACAACTCGCGCCTCGACGAGCTGCAGGCCGCTGTGCTGCGCCTCTTCCTCGGTGAGATCGAGGGCTGGAACGCCGCGCGCCGCGAGGCCGCCGCCCGCTACGAGGAGCTCGGTCTGGGCGAGCTCTGCGAGCTGCCGGCCGACGAGCCCGGCCACGTCTACCACATGTACGTCGTCCGCTCGCCCGAGCGCGACCGCTTCCGCGAGGCGCTCACGGCCGCCGGGATCGGCAACGCCTCGTACTACGTCACGCCGCTCCATCTGCAGCCGGCGCTGCGCTACCTCGGCTGGCAGGAGGGCTCGCTGCCCGAGACCGAGAAGGCCTCTGCCGAGAACCTCGCCCTGCCGATGTGGGCCGGCATCCCGGCCGAGACGCAGGAGCGTGTCGTGAGCGTGATCCGGGAGGCTGCGGCGGTGCGCGCGTGATCCACGTCAACAGACACCGCATCTGGCAGCTCGTCGCTGACGCCTGCCTGATCGCGCTGGCGTGGTGGCTCTCCTTCGAGCTGCGCTTCGACCAGGGCGTCCCGGTCTACTACGACAAGCTCTTCCAGCGGACGATCCTGATCGTCGTCGCGATCCAGCTGGTGGTGTTCGTGCTCTTCCGCTTCTACGACCGTTGGTGGCGCTACGTCTCGATCCGCGACATGTGGTCGGCTGCGCGCGGCGTCACGGCGGCGGTGGTCGCGTCGAGCCTGACCGTCTACTTCTTCTCGCCGGTCGCGCAGGTGCGGCTGCCGCGCTCGGTGGCGATCATGGACTGGCTGCTGCTGCTCGCGTTCGTCGCCGGAAGCCGTTTGCTCGCGCGCAGCGTGATCGAGCGTCCGGGGACGGGGCTGATCGCCCGCGGCAAGGAGGTGCTGGTCGTCGGCGCCGGCGACGCGGGCCAGCTCGTGATCCGCGAGATGCAGCGCAACCGCCAGCTCGGCTACACGCCGATCGGCCTGATCGACGACGACCCGCGCAAGAAGAACCTGCGCATCCACGGCGTCAAGGTGCTCGGAACGATCGACGAGCTGCGCCACATCCTGCGCGACAACAAGCCCGACGAGGTGATCCTCGCGATCCCTTCCGCCTCCGGCGACATGCGCCAAAGGGTCGTCAACCTCACGCGCGAGGGCAACGTCCCGGTCAAGACGCTGCCCGGCCTCTACGAGCTGATCGCCGACGACAGCAACCTCGCCACGCAGCTGCGCCCCGTGCAGGTCGAGGACGTGCTCGGCCGCGAGCCGGTCGAGGTCGACCTCGAGGCGACCGCGGCGTACCTGAAGGACGAGACCGTGCTGGTCACGGGTGCCGGCGGCTCGATCGGCTCCGAGCTCTGCCGCCAGATCGCGCGTGTCGGCCCGCAGCGGCTGATCCTCGTCGACCAGGGCGAGACGGCACTGTTCGAGATCGAGCGCGAGCTGGTCGATGAGCGCGGCTTCGCAGCCTCGATCCCGGTGCTCGCCGACTGCAAGAGCCGCACGAAGATGAACCAGGTCTTCGAGCGCTACCAGCCCGGCATCGTCTTCCACGCGGCGGCCTACAAGCACGTGCCGCTGATGGAGGCGAACCCGCTCGAGTCGGTGCGCAACAACGCGCTCGCCACGCGCGTGCTGGTCGAGGCCGCGGCCGAGCACGGCGCCAAGCGCTTCGTTCTGATCTCGACGGACAAGGCGGTCAACCCGAAGACCGTGATGGGCCAGTCGAAGGCGCTTTGCGAGTGGATCGTCGAGGCCTACGGCGCCCGCGAGGACGTGGCCACGCGCTACGTCGCGGTGCGCTTCGGCAACGTGCTCGGCTCCTCCGGCAGCGTGATCCCGATCTTCCGCCGCCAGATCGCCAAGGGCGGCCCGGTGACGCTCACGCACCCGGAGATGACGCGCTATTTCATGACCATCCCCGAGGCCGCCTCGCTGGTCGTCCAGGCCGGGTCGATCGGCGGCCGCGGCGACGTGTTCGTGCTCGACATGGGCGAACCGGTGCTGATCCTCGACCTCGCCATGCAGATGATCCGGCTGTCGGGCAAGGACCCCGAGCACGACATCGACATCGAGATCGTCGGCTCGCGGCCGGGCGAGAAGCTGCACGAGGAGCTGTGGGGCGAGGGCGAGATCGCGGAGCCCACGCAGCACCCGAAGATCATGCGCGTGCGCGGGCCGATCGTGGACTCGCTCTGGCTCCAGGACGAGCTCGGTGAGCTTGATCGACTCGTGCGCGAGGGCGAGACGCTGGAGACCGTCTCCCGCCTGGCGACGATGATGCGCGCGCCGCGCCTGGTCGGTGCACAGACCGACACGGTTTCAGAGCAGACGCTGCACTAGGCCCGTCCACCCTCGAGGCTAGGGTGGCTCGGTGGACGTTCTCGAGGGGCTGAATCCTGAGCAACGGCGCGCGGCCGAAGCGGTGCGCGGGCCGGTCTGCATCCTGGCCGGCGCGGGGTCGGGCAAGACGACCACGATCACGCGGCGGATCGCGTGGCAGGTCGCGAGCGGGGCGGTGCGCTCCGACCAGATTCTCGCCGTCACGTTCACCGACAAGGCCGCCGGCGAGATGCGTGCGCGGCTCGCTCGGCTCGGCGTGGAGGGAGTCGAGGCGCGGACGTTCCACTCGGCCGCGCTCGCCCAGCTGCGCCGCGCGCGAGGCGAGGGACCGGGTCGGATCCTCTCGACGAAGGCGCTGCTGCTGCGCCAGATCGGGAACACGCTGCCGCCGCCGTACCGCTTTCGCCCGGCCGGCGACCTCGCGACCGAGGTCGAGTGGGCCAAGAACCGGCGGCTCACCCCGCAGACCTACCGCGACGGCCTCGGCTCGCACGAGCCGCCGATCCCCGAGGACCTGATGGCGACCGTCTTCCGCGAGTACGAGCGGCGCAAAGAGGCCACGGGGGCGATCGACTTCGAGGACCTGCTCGAGCTCGCCGTGCGGATGTACGAGGAGGACGAGCACGCCCTCGCCGCGCTGCGGGAGCGGTACTCGGCCTTCACGGTGGACGAGTACCAGGACGTCAACCTGCTGCAGCAGTCGCTGCTCGAGCTCTGGCTCGGACCGCGCGACGACGTCTGCGCGGTCGGCGACGACTACCAGTCGATCTACGGCTTCACCGGCGCCTCGCCGGAGTGGCTGCTCGGGCTGGCGGCGGGGTTCCCGCAGGCGACGGTCGTGCGGCTGGAGGAGAACTACCGCTCGTCGCCGCAGGTGCTCGCGCTGGCGAACCGGCTCGTGCCGCGGCTCGGCGGCGCCGAGAAGACGCTGCGCGCCACGCGGCCCGAGGGGCCGGAGCCGCAGCTGCGCGGTTTCGACTCGCCGGAGGCCGAGGACGCGTTCGTGCTCGAGCGGGTGCGCGCGCTGCACGCCGAGGGAGTCCCGTACGAGGAGATGGCGGTGCTGATCCGCCTGAACGCGCGCTCGGTCGACTTCGAAGAGCTGTTCGCCGATGCGCAGGTCCCCTTCCAGGGCGCGGCGCTGTTGGCGCGTGATGGGGCGCGGCAGCTGCTGAAGGCGCTGCGCGGAGCGGGCTTCGGCTCGCTCCGCGACGAGGTCCGGCGAGTCGCGGCACAGCAGGGCCTGGTCGACGTGGTTCCGGACAAGGTCGGCGAGCGCGAGCTCGTCCGCCAGGCCGATCTCGCGCGTTTGTGCAAGCTGGCCGAGGAGTTCGACGACGGCACCAAGACCGTCGAGCAGTGGATCGAGTGGTTGCGCTCGCGCTTCGACCACGGCGCCCAGGGTGGCGTACACCTGCTCACGCTGCACCGCGCGAAGGGTCTCGAGTTCGAGGCGGTCTTCCTGCCGCGGGTCGAGGAGAAGGAGCTGCCCTGCAAGGCCGCAATGCGGGCACCCGACCAGATCGACGAGGAACGGCGGCTGCTCTACGTCGGCATGACGCGCGCCAAGCGTCACCTCGCGTTGACGTGGTCCGGCAAGCCGAGCCGCTTCCTGCTCGAGCTCGGCGTCGAGGCTGCACAAACCGCGACGCGGAAGACCCGGGCGGAGGAGCCGGATGACCCGACCTACGTCGCGCTGAAGAAATGGCGCCTCGAGCGCGCCAAGTCGGACGAGATCCCGGCCTACGTCGTCTTCCACAACTCGACGTTGGCCGAGATCGCCTCGCGGCGGCCGTCGACGATCGCAGAGCTGGCCTCGGTCCCGGGCGTCGGACCTGCCAAGCTCGAGCGCTACGGGCGCGAGCTGCTAGAGGCCCTCGCGAGCTGACAACAGCAGTTCGAGCATCAGCGCGGGATCGCGCCGAACGCGCTCGCGCTCGCCCTCGCGCTTGCGCAGGTCCAGGGCGCGCGGGTCAGACAAGGGAATCAGCCGCCCCTCGCGGATCAGCCACTCGTCCACGCCGCCGAGGCGTCCGCCGTAGGTCGTGTAGACCGGTGTGCCAAGCGCGACCGCTTCGCGGTTCATCGTGCCGCCGGCCGAGACGACGAGATCGGCGAACGCGATCAGGCTCTGCGCGTCCACCGCGCGGTCGGGCACCTGGATCGACGGCAGCGCGAGCCCGCGGACGTAGGCGCGCTGCTCCTCGGTGCGCGGGATCACGATCGCGTTCACCTCCTCGTTCCGGCCCGAGGTGCTCGAGCACCTGCGGGAAGAGCGGGTTCGAGCGGCGGTGGTAGAGCGAGACGTCCGGCGGCGTGCGCACGACCACGAGCGTCCTCGCCGTGTCGAGCTCGAACGGCTCGAGCGCGGCGCGGTCGGGCTCGAAGTCGGCGAGGTAGTACTCCTCCTTCAGGCCCGGGTACTGGACGAGCTTCGGCGGCCGCGCGCCGTAGCGCGCCAGCCGCTCGGGCGGGATCGCCTTGGGCACGACGACCCGCGTTGCGGCGCGGCAGCCGAGCTGGTGCTGCAGCCAGGCGAACTCGTAGTCGAACGTGGTCGCGCTCGGGATCCCGAGGCGCCGCGCGGTCATGGTCAACTCGTGCGAGCCGTGCGCGAGCGCGACGTCGAACTCGCGGCCGCGCGCCCAGCTGCGCAGGTCGTGCAGGCGGGAGGTCAGCGAGCGGAACTTGCCGAGCCGCGAGCGCCCGCCGTGCCGCCCGAGCACGTCGGCCTCGATTCCGTGCAGCTCGAGCAGCTGCACCGTCTGCGCGTAGTCGCGCGCGGTGATCTCGACCGTGTCGCCGCGCCCGCGCAGGATCGCGATCAGCGGCCGGAAGACCAGCACGTGGGCCGGCGCGGTGATATCGATCCAGACCCTCAGAGTCGCTCCACCAGCCGGAACCGGACGGCGACGATCGGCGTGTCCGCGTGAATCGGCTGCTCGAAGAACCGCTCGTGGGCCTCACGCCACTCCTCGACGGATTCGAAGCCCTCACCCTCGTCGCGGGCGAACTGGAGGTCGACCTGGCCAGCCGGGACGACTCGGACCTCGGTCAGCTCGACCACCGCGACGGGTTCGTCATCGAAGTCGAGCATGACGCTCAGGTCGCCCGGGCGTCCGTCCGGCGCATTCCTCCCCTCGAGCAGGCCCGCAGTCGCCGTCTTCTCGCCCCGCAGGACAGCGTCGACGAGCTGGCGCCTCAGGTCGGTGCCGGGATAGCCGAGCTCGAACTTCGGCAGCTCCGTCAGTGGACGAGCGCCTCCAGGCGCGGCTCGCGCAGGGCCTGCGGCTCGCGCTCGACGTGGCGCTCGTGCCACAGCGTGAATGCGAGCAGGCCCCAGAGCTGGCGCGAGAGGTCTTCCTTGCCGGCGACGTGGCGATCGATCAGCGTCGTCACGGCCTCCGGCCGGAAGAAGCCCTGACGGCGGAGCGTCTCCGCGCTCAGCGTCTCGCGGGCGAACGGCTCGAGCTCGCCGCGCAGCCAGGCGGCGGCCGGGATCGAGAAGCCGCGCTTCTTGCCACGCACGATCCGGCCGGGGACGAGCGGCGCGACCGCCTTGCGCAGCAGCACCTTCTTGCGCAGGCCGTGCACGCGGTGGCGAGCCGGCAGGGCGAGCGCGAAGTTCGTCACCACCGGGTCGAGGAACGGCACGCGCGCCTCGAGCGAGTGCGCCATCGACGCGCGGTCGGTCTTCACCAGCAGGTCGTCCACGAGGTAGATCGTTCGGTCGACGTCCTGCAGCCGCGCCAGCGGCTCGGCGCCGTCGGTCTCCGCGAAGCGCTCGCGGTAGAGGTCGACCGGGTCGAAGCTGTGGCGCCGTCCGGTCAGTTCCGCGCGCGCATCGGCCGAGAAGATCTCCTTCCAGGCGTGGTGGCGCTCGAGCGGCGGTAGGTGCGCGCCGCGGACGAAGCGCTTCGCCTTGTAGTCGAAGCTCGCGCGGCCCGTCGAGGTCGGCAGCCGCTCGACCAGCGGCCGGGCAAGACCCGCGAGGCCGCCGGCGCGCTCGGCGAGCAGGTCGGCGACGTAGGTGTAGTAGCCGCCGAAGAGCTCGTCGCCACCCTCGCCGGAGAGGGCGACCTTCACGTCCTCGGCGGCCAGCTGCGAGACCAGGTAGGTCGGCAATGCGGACGAGTCGGCGAAAGGCTCGTCGAAGGCGTCCGCCAGCGCGGGCAGGAGCAACGCCGCGTCGGGCCGCAGCACGAGCTCGCGGTGACGCGTGCCGTAGCGCTCGGCGACCAGGCGCGCGTCGGAGAGCTCGTTGAACGAGCGCTCCTCGAAGCCGATCGAGAACGTCCGTACCGGCTCTGCGGCCTCCTGCGCCGCGAGCGCTGTGAGCGCAGCGGAGTCGATCCCGCCCGAGAGCAGCACACCGACGGGGACGTCGGCCAGCAGGTGCGCCCGCACGGAGTCGCGCAGCCGGGAGCGCAGCTCCTCGATCAGCTCGGCCTCGTCGTCGTCGCGCAGCTCGGCGACCGGAACCGGCGCGGGCCGCGCGTAGCGCTCGAGGCTCACGTTGCCGTCCTCCCAGACGAGCACGTGCCCCGGCGGGAGCTTGCGGGCCTCGCGGAAGATCGTCAGCGGTGCCGGGATCGAGTTGAAGGCGAGGAAAGCCTCGAGCGCGTCGAGATCGATCTCCCCGCGCGGCAGCGAGCGCAGCTCGGAGGCGAACTCGAGTCCGTCGCCGTCGGTCCGGTAGTAGAGCGGCTTGATCCCGTAGCGGTCGCGCGCGAGCACGAGCCGCCGGCGAGTCGAGTCCCAGAGCGCGACCGCGAACATCCCGCGCAGGCGCCGGAAGAAGGCCGGGCCCTCCTGCTCGTACAGGTGGACGAGCACCTCCGTGTCGCCGTGCGTGCGGAAGGTGTGGCCGGCGCGCTCGAGCTCGCCGCGCAGCTCTGGGTAGTTGTAGAGCTCGCCGTTCTGGACGACGTGGACGGTGCCGTCCTCGTTCGCTATCGGCTGGTCGCCGGTCTCGAGGTCGATGATCGCGAGCCTGCGGGCGGCGAGGCCGACGGGCCCGTCCACGAAGACTCCGTCGCTGTCGGGGCCGCGGTGGAGCAGCCTCGCGCTCATGTGCGCGAGCCGCTCGGGATCGACGGGCCCGCGCGCCGAGACGATTCCGCAGATCCCGCACATGGCGTTCGAGTCTAGTGGCCGGACCTGCCCAGGCTGCGGAGCGTCTGGCCGGCGATCCGGAAGGCGGTCGCGGTCAGCGTGCGCAAGTAGAGCGGCACCGAGCGGTCGGCGATCCACTCCAGGTCGTGCGCGAGCTTCTCGGCCATCGAGGTCTCGTAGCCGCGCCGCACCTGCGCGAAGCCGGTCAGGCCCGGACGCACGACCAGCCGCTGCCAGTACGCCGGCAGCTCGGCTGCGAGCTGCTCGAAGAAGCGGGGCCGGATCGGCCGCGGGCCGACGAGGCTCATGTCGCCGCGGAGCACGTTCCAGAGCTGCGGCAGCTCGTCGAGCTGGGCCGCCCGCAGGCGACGGCCGACGCGCGTCGTCTCCTCGCGCGTGCGCTGGACGAGCTCCTCGCCGAGGTACGGGCCGAGACGTTCTTCGGCCCCGCGACGGAGGGTGCGGAACTTGAGCATCTGGAAGATGCGGCCGTCGCGGCCCACACGCTCGCCCCGATAGAGCAGCGGCCGGCCGCTCGTCGTGACGAGCGCGAGCGCGATCAGCCCGATCAGCGGCGAGAGGATGAGCACGAAGAACCCGGCGATCAGGACATCGAGAACGCGCAGCTCGAGATCGACGCGCCGTTTCGGCGACCCGCGGACGAGCGTCGAGAACCGCTCGACGAACGAGTCGCTCGGCCTCGGCTGGGGAGCGGCCATCAGGGAGATGCTAGAGCCGTCCCGCACGGCCCGCGCGCGCCCCCGGACTCGCTTTCGGCTGGGGCCACCCCTGACCACCACCCACTAGCGATCGTATCGCCGAAATTTGCGCAGAAGCGTCACGGAATCGTGCCGGAAGTGTGACTTCTGCCGATAAGGTTCGCTTATGGACACGCGTCAGTTGGGAGCGTTCTGCGCGGTGGTCGAGCTGAAAAGCTTCTCCCAGGCGGCCGAGCGACTAGGTGTCACGCAGCCAGCCGTCAGCCTGCAGGTTCGCTCGCTCGAGAAGCGTCTCGGGCGCAAGTTGCTCGACCGCTCGGGCCGCCGCGTCGAGCCCACCGAGGCCGGCCTCGCGCTCTACCGCGGGGCGCAGCGGATGCTGCAGCTCGAGGAGCAGCTGGTCGAGGAGCTCAACGAGGGCGAGGCCGGCGAGCTCGGAGGCACGCTCGCCGTCGGCGCTTCGACCGGTCCCGGCAGCACCGTCGTTCCCGTTCTCCTCTGCGAGTTCCAGCGCGAGAACCCGGGCGTCGCGGTCTCGCTCTCGATCTCGGACACCCAGAGCGTTGTCGAGCGCGTCGCGGAGCGCGAGCTCGAGCTTGGGGTCGTCGGCGCGGCGCGGCGCCACCGCGGTGTCGTCTTCGAGCCGCTCTTCCGCGACGAGGTTGTGCTCGCGGTCCCGCCCGACCACCGGTTCGCAGGACGAACAGTCACGCTCGACCAGCTGCGTGAAGAGCCCCTGATCGTGATGCAGGAAGGCGCAGGCGTCCGGCAGGTGATCGAGGACGAGCTGCGCAGCGCGGGCACGCGCCTCAAGGAGTTGGAGCCGCGGCTCGAGCTCGGCCTGCAGGAATCCGTCAAGACGGCGGTGGTCGCCGGCTTCGGCGTGACCTTCATCTCCCGCGCCGCGATCGAGGTCGACCTTGCGGCCGGCACGCTGGCAACGGCTCGGGTGAAAGGGCTCAACCCCGCCCGCGAGATCTCGCTCGTCCGCTCGGCCGGACGCTCGCCGACCCGGGCCGCCGAGGGGTTTGTGGCCTTCGCCCGCGAGCGGCTGTGATCGTCCGCTGGGGCATCGACGAGCTTGACGGCTTGCTCGCGGAGCTCCGGATCGACCGCCCGTTCGTAGTTGCCAGCGACCGCTGGAACGATCTTCTTCCCGCCGTGGCCCGCTGGAGCGAGGTGCCGACCGATCGGCTGGTCGAGGTCGCCGCGGCTGCCGAGGGAGCCGACGGCCTGGTGGCGGTCGGCGGTGGCAGCGCGATTGACCTGGCGAAGGCCGTCTCAGCCGAGACCGGCCTGCCGCTCGTCTCGGTCCCGACGACGTACTCGGGCGCCGAGTGGACCGGGTTCTTCGGCGTCCGCGATCCCGCCCGCCGGATGAAGGGCGGCGGTGCTGGCGCGAACTTGGCGGGGATCGTCTACGAGCCGCGGCTCACCCTCGACCTGCCGCGCGATCAAACCGGCGGGACGGCGCTGAACGCGCTCGCGCATTGCGCCGAGGCGCTCTACGTCGCGGGCCACAACCCGGAGGGAGACCGTGAGGCGCTGACCGGTTCCAAGCTGATCGCCGGGGCGTTGCCGCGTGTGCTTACCGACGGCCACGATCTCGAGGCCCGCACCCGGCTCCTCCAGGGCGCGCAGCACGCCGGGGCCGCGCTCGGCTCGGCCGGCCTCGCCCTTGGTCACGCGATGGCCCAGGCGCTTGGCGGCCGTTACGGGATCGCCCACGGCGCGGCGAATGCGCTCTGCCTTTCGCCGGCCCTGCGTTTCAACGAGCCCGTTGCGGCGGAGGCGATCGGACGCTTCGGTGAGGCACTCGGGGTCGCCGACCCGGCCGCCCGGGTCGAGGAGCTCGCCCGCGCCTCTGGCTTCACGCGCCTTCGTGAGCTCGGCGTCCCCGAGGACGAGCTCGACGAGGTCGCGACCGCCGTGGTTCAGCGCGCCGGCGCGAAGGCGAACCCACGCACGGCTAGCCCGGACCAGGTCGCCGAGCTCTTCCGTTCGATCTGGTGAGCCGGCGGCGGCACCGCGTTGCAGGCGCGCGGCGCGTCCGCATACGATTGCGACCATGCTGCTGAGCGAGGTGGGGTACGCGCGGCCGGCGACGCTCGAGCAGGCACTGGGGGTTCTCGCGGAGTACCCCGGCGCCCGCGCCCTCGCCGGCGGACAGACGCTGGTCAACGTGATGAAGGCCCGCGCCGCGGCCCCGGACGTGCTTGTCGACCTGGCGGGGATTCCGGAACTGAAAGGGATCGAGCTCTCCGGCGACGGGACGCTCGAGCTCGGCGCGATGACTACCTACAGCGAGCTGATCACCTCGGCCGAGGCGCGGGCTCGGCCCATCCTCGGCGAGGTCTGCGCGCAGATCGCGGACGTACAGGTCCGCAACCGCGGCACGATCGGCGGGAACGTCTGCTCGAGCGACCCGACGAACCATTTGCCACCGCTACTCGTCGCGCTCGGCGCAACCTTCACTGTGGCCGGACCGCACGGCGAGCGCGCGGTGCCGGCGGAGGAGTTCTTCCTCGGTGTCTACATGACCGCCGCGGGCCCCGGCGAGCTGCTGACGAAGATCACGGTGCCGCCCGGGCGCAGTGACGGTTTCGCGTCCGTGCCGATCGGCGTGGACGGCACCTGCATCGTCAACGCGGCCGCCTCGGTTAACGGCGGCGTGCGGGTCGCGCTCGGTTGTGTCGGCGCGACGCCGGTCTTGGTCGAGCCCGCCTCGGCAGAGTCGGAGGCCGTCCGCGGCGCGGTTCGAGAGGCAGGTCTCGAGCCGCCGGGAGACGTTCACGCTTCGGCCGACTACCGGCGCCACCTCGCCGAGGTGGTCGCGGCTCGAGCGGCCGAGCAGGCCAGGAAGGCGAGCTGATGGACGTCGTCAGCTCTCAGACGGTCAGCGTCGAGGTCAACGGCACGACCTACGAGCGCGAGGTCGAGGCGCGGCGGCTGCTGATCCACTTCCTGCGCGACGATCTCGACCTGACCGGCTCGCACGTCGGCTGCGACACCGGCAACTGCGGGGCGTGCAGCGTGATCCTCGACGGCACGCTCGTAAAGAGCTGCATGCTGCTCGCAGTGCAGGCGGACGGCGCGTCGATCGAGACGGTCGAAGGTCTCTCGCAGGAGGACGAGCTGAACCAGCTGCAGCAGGCCTTCGGGGACCAGCACGCGCTCCAGTGCGGCTACTGCACGCCCGGGATGCTGATGAGCGCGACCGCGCTGCTACGGGACAACCCGAGCCCGAGCGACGAGGAGATCGCAAAGGCGCTCCAGGGCAACATCTGCCGCTGCACGGGTTACTGGAACATCTTCAAGGCGGTCAAGGCGGCCTCCGGGCAGGAGGTGGGTGAGTGAGCGAGGCCACGACGGTCGCCGAGCCGCTCGTCGTCGAGCAGAGCGAGACGAAGCCCGGCTACGCCGGTCAGAGCGTGCCGCGCAAGGAGGACAAGCGGCTCGTCCAGGGCGAGGGCGTCTTCTTCGACGACGTCAAGCGGCACAACATGGGTTACGTCCACTTCGTCCGCTCGCCGTACGCGCACGCGAAGCTCCGCTCGGTCGACGTCTCGAAGGCGCTCGAGCATCCGGGCGTGCTCGGCACGCTGACCGGCGACGAGGTCGCGCTGCTGACCGATCCGTTCTTCCAGATCTCGTCCCCGCCGGGCGCGCACCTGAAGGACTTCTGCCTTGCGGTCGGCAAGGCCCGCTTCGTCGGCGAGCCCGTCGCCGCGGTGGTTGCGACGACGCGCGAGATTGCCCGCGACGCCTCGGAGCTGGTCGAGGTCGATTACGAGCCGCTGCCGGCGCTCACCGACGCGCGCTCGGCGCTGGCGGACGAAGCGCCGGTCCTGCACGACGAGGCCGGGACGAACCTCACGTGGGAAGGCGTCTACGAGTGGGGCGATCTCGACCAGGCGTTTGCCGAGGCAGACCGGGTGATCAAGATCTCCGAGCTCCATTTCGACCGCTTCAACTCGACGCCGCTCGAGTGCAACGGCGCGCTGGTCGAGTTCAACAAGGGCACCGGCCAGTGGACGATCATCACGAACAACCAGTTCCCCGGCTTCGCCGCGATCATGATGGGCCCGGCGATGCGGGTCGGGCTCGACAGGCTCCGCTTCGTCACGCAGGACATCGGCGGCGGCTTCGGCAACAAGATCACCTCGCACCCGCAGCTCGTCGCGTGCTGCCTGCTCGCCCGCAAGCTGAACCGGCCCGTGCAGTGGACCGAGTGGCGGACCGACTTCCACCTCTCGATGTCGCACGGCAACGAGCGTTGGTTCCAGGACACCGAGGTCGCGGTCAAGGACGACGGCACGCTGCTCGGTTTTCGCACGACCGCGCTAGACGATGCGGGAGCATGGCTGCGCTACGAGCCGCTCGGCGGCGTGATCTGGGCGCAGGTGACGCCCGGGATGTATCGCTGGCGCCACATCCGGCTCGACTTCCAGCAGGTCGTGACGAACAAGGCCCCGGTTTCGCCGAATCGCGGCTACTCCCGCATGCAGCACCTCTGGTTCACCGAGCGCGTGATCGACATCGTCGCCCACGAGCTCGGCCTCGATCCCGTCGAGGTGCGCAAGCGCAACTACATCAAGGCCGACGAGATGCCCTACGAGACGCCCAACGGCTGCATCTACGACTCGGGCGACTACGGGAGGATGCTCGACACCGCGCTCGAGCTGATCGGCTACGACGAGCTCGACTCGAAGCGTGCCGACGCGGAGTCGCGCGGGAAGCTGCTCGGCCTCGGGATCGGCTCGACGCTCGACTCCGGCACGAACAACTTTGGCCAGTCGCGCCTGATCAACCCGGAGCTGCAGTTCTCCGGCAACAACGAGGTCGCGACCGTGAAGCTCGACATCTTCGGCGAGATCGTGGTCACGCTCGGGACGACGCCGCAGGGCCAGAGTCACGAGACCACGGCGTCCCAGGTCGTGGCCGACATCCTCGGCTGCTCGGTCGACGATGTGAACGTTCGCGCGGGTCACGACTCCTACTGGAACTCGCACGCCGGCTTCTCCGGCACCTATGCGAGCCAGTTCGCCGTGACCGGGCTCGGCGCCGTGAAGGGTGCAACCGAGATGCTCGCCGGAGAGATGAAGAAGCTCGCCTCGGTCGTGCTCGGCTGCTCGCCCGACGACATCGAGCTCGCCGAGGGCCAGGCGCGGATGAAGGCCAATCCCGAGGCCGCGCTGCCCTTCATGGCGCTCGGCGCGATCATCAACGCGAACAACGCCGGGCTGCCCGAGGACCTCGACGTCACGCTCAACTGCCGCTACGTCTACCGGCCGCCGTTCGACCCGCCGGACGTCGAGCGCAAGTACGGCAACCTGACGCTGACCTACGCCGCCCAAGTGCACGTGGCGGTCGTCGAGGTCGATCCCGAGACGGGCGTCTACGAGATCGTTGACTACGCGGCGGTGGATGACTGCGGCAAGCGGATCAACCCGCAGGTAGTCGAGGGCCAGGTGATGGGCGCGACCGCGCAGGCGATTGGCGCCGCGACGCACGAGACCTTCACCTACGACGAGGACGGGAACTTGCTGACGCCCAACTTCTACGACTACCACGTCCCCCACGCGCTCGACATGCCGCCGCTCAAGACGGGCTCCATCGAGAGCCCCTCGCCGTTCACGTCGCTGGGCACGAAGGGCATGGGCGAGGGCGGCGGCGCCGGGATCCACGCCCTCTGCGCCGCGCTGCAGGACGCGCTCCGCTCGCGCGGGAACCCGATCGTCTACGACAGCAGCAACCCGTATCACCGCGTCTGGGAGCTGCTCTCCAATCCCGACGAGAGCCGGAAGCGAGTCGCGGTGGAGTCGCCGTGAGGGTCGCGGGTGACCGCACCTTCGCCGCGCCGCGCGCCGCTGTCTGGCACGTCCTGAACGACCCGGCCTCGATGGCGGCCACGATGCCGGGCGTCGAGAGCTTCGACGTCGAGGACGACCGCCGCTGGCGGGCGAACGTGAAGATCCCGCTCGGCCTGGGCACACTTGGCATGACGATGGACATGGAGAAGACGGAGGAGCGCGAGCCGGAGTTCGCCCGCCTCGCGATCAAGGGCAACGGCGTCGGCGCGATCCTGAGCATGACCACCGCCTTCAACCTCAGCGAGGAGGCAGGCGGGACGAAGATGGACTGGGAGGCCGACGTGCGGATCGCCGGCCCCGTCGGCTCGATGGGCCAGCGTGTGCTCCAGCCGATCGTCAACCAGCAGGTGCAGCACGTGCTGGCGGCGCTCGACGACCAGGTGCAGAAGGCGGCGTCGCCGTCCGAGGGATCGCCGGACGCGGAGCCCGAGAGCGGGACGAGCGGCGCGGGCGAGGGCGTCAGCCCGCTCTCGCCCGAGACCTACGAGCCCGAGCCCGAGGGCCCCACCACCTCCACCGAGGACTGAGTCAATTGCCCCCGTCGTTTCGGATCGGGGTCATGCAGCTGACCATGGAGCCACTCGACGAGATGGTGGCCTCGGCGCGCGCAATGGACGAGGCGGGCATGGACACGATCTGGCTGGCCGAGGCGTACCCCTGGTGGCGCAAGCACGGAATGGAGGCTCGGTCATCAACGGTCAGCTCGGCCGTGATTGCGCGCGAGACGGAGCGGCTGACAATCGGCTGGGGGATCATTTCGCCCTTCACTCGGCATCCGGTGCAAGTGGCGATGGATGCGCGGGTGGTGCAGGAGGCAGCCGGCCCCGGCCGCTTCATCCTCGGCTTCGGGACCTCGAAGATCTTTCTCAACAACGCGCAGATGCAGACGACGAAGACGCTCGGCCCGATGCGCGACGCCGTCGAGATCTCGCGGGGCGTGCTCGGCGGCGAAGCGTTCGAGTACGAGGGCTCGACCTGGAATGCGTCGGTGCCGGCCCTCGACGGCTCCGCCGAGTCGCCGCGAGAGGTGCCGCCGGTCTATGTCGCGGCGACGGCTCCGAAGATGCAAGCGCTCGCCGGCGAGATCGGCGACGGCTGCCTGACGCCGTCCATCACCACGCCGGCCTTCGTGCGCTACACGCGCGAGCAGGTCGCGAGCGACATCGACATCGGCTGCACGATCGTCGCCTCGATCCACGAGAGCGACCGCGACGCCGGCCGCGACGGCGCGCGCGAGATCGCCGGCATGTACCTCGCGAACAAGGTGCAGAACATCCAGGGCGCCGCCGACACGCTGCTCGAGCTCGCCGAGATCACGCAGGACGAGATCCGGCCGGTGGCCGAGGCGATGGAGCGCGGCGGGCGCCTGGCGGCGAAAGCCGAGGTCACCGACGAGCTACTCGACAAGTGCAAGCCGATCGCCGGCACGCCGGACGACTGCATCGCTGCGATCGAGGAGTACCGCGAGGCCGGCTGCACCCACGTGATGCTCGAGCTCTGGGGCGAGCGGCGGCATGAGCAGATTCGGCTCTTCGGCGAGCGCGTCCTGCCGGCCGTGCGCGGATGAGCGTCTCGATCGATCGCGACCGCCTGGTCGACTGGGCGAGCAAGGCGATCTCGATCCCGAGCTTCACCGGCAGTGAAGAGCAGCTCGCGCGCTTCGTGCAGGCCACCTTCGAGGAGCTGGGGTTGCAAGTGCAATGGCAGCAGGTCGAAGAGGGGCGCGCAAATGTGCTCGGCACGCTCGCCGGAGCCGGCGGCGGGCCGTCGCTGATGTTCAACGGGCACCTGGATACCTCGTACTCCGGGCGTGAGCCGTGGCTCCGGCACGTGCCGGGTTTCCAGCCGGAGCCGTTCGTCCGAGACGGCCGTCTCTACGGGCTTGGCATCTCGAACATGAAGGGCGCGCTCGCTTGCTACATCGAGGCGGTGCGCTCCCTGCTCGATGCGAACGTGAGGCTGAGCGGCGACGTGCTGGTCGCGGCCGTGTGCGGCGAGATCGAGAAGACGCAGTACGGGGTTGCGCAGGGTGCCGAGTACCGCGGCTACGCGGCCGGCACGCGCTATCTCGTCAGCCACGGCGGCGTGGCTGACATGTGCCTGCTCGGCGAGCCGACGGAGGGCAAGGTCGTGCTCGGGCACTTCGGCGCGTTGTGGATCCGCATCCGCGTGCACGGCAACTTCATCCACACGGCCTTCAGCGAGGGCAAGAGCGACCAGAACTCGATCCTGCGCGCCGCCCGCGTGCTCGAGGCCGTCCAGGAGTGGATCCCGAGCTGGGAGGACGACCCGGCTAACGCCTACCGTGGCGCGAAGGCGATCGTCAACATCGGCGCGATCGAGGGCGGCTTCGGCTGGCGCGTCTCGCGCACGCCGCACCACACCGACCTCTTCCTGGACGTGCGAGTCCCACCGACGAAGCCGATGGGCGTCGCTCGCCGGGAGCTGCTGGAGTGGGTGCGGTCGCTTGCCGGGCGCTTCCCCGACTACGGGATCGAAGGCGAGGTCTACGTGACCGCTCCGGGCGCGGAGATCGACGAGGGCCACGAGCTCGTGGCCGCGATCGACGAGGCGCACGAGAGCGTCTTCGGAGCGAAGCCCGAGCGAGACGTGACGCGCTGGTTCAGCGACGCGTCGGCGCTGACGCGGTACGGGATCCCGACCGTCAACTACGGCACCTCAACGGGGCTGATGGACGTCGAGCTCGGCGAGAACCTGGAGATCGACGGGCTCGTCCGGACGGCGGAGGTCTACGCCCTGACCGCGCAGCGCGTCTGTGGAGTCGCATGAAGCTGGTCACCTTCGACGACGGCCTGGTCGGCGAGCTGCGTGACGACCGCGTGGTCGAGCTGGACGCGCCCTCGATGCGCTCGTACTTCGAGTCCGGCGCGGTGGCACGGGCGACCGGCGCCGAGCACGCGCTCGAGAACGTGCGCCTGCGCGCGCCGATCGTGCCGAAGAAGTTCTTCCACACGGCCGGCAACTTCCGCGAGCACGAGGAGGAGTCGAAGAACGTCGCCTGGTCGCACGAGATCGCGCCCTGGATCGTGTTCTTCCAGAACGTGGATGCGATCATCGGGCCGGACGACCCGGTCGTGTACCCGGAGCACTTGACCGAGGAGCTCGACTACGAGCTCGAGCTCGCGGTGGTGATCCGGCAGCCGGGCAAGTGGTTTTCGCCAGAGGAGGCCGCGGACTACATCGGGGGCTACGTGATCTTCAACGACATCACCGCGCGCGACATCCAGCGGCGAGAGATGCGCTCCGGCGTGTTCTCGTTCTGCAAGGGGATCGACACCTTCTGCCCGCTCGGGCCATGGATCGTGACGCCGGACGAGATTCCCGACCCGCATAACCTGGCGATGGAGCTGCGCGTCAACGGCGAGCCGCGGCAGACCTCGCATTCGCGCAACATGTCCGTGACGATCCCGGAGATCCTGAGTCACTACTCGGCGCTGGGGTACTCGGCCGGCGACGTGGTCTCGACCGGAACGGTGAGCGGCGTCGCCGGGTTCAGCGACGACCCGGCCTCGCTGTACCTGAAGCCCGGCGACGTGATGGAGGCCGAGATCGAGCGGATCGGCGTGCTGCGCAATCCGGTCGTTTCGTGGCAAGAGGCCCACGGCGAGCCGGTCCCGCCCCGGGTCGAATGGTGACGCGCGCGCGTGAATCCGTACCCCCACCCAAAGGGCGGGGCGTGCTGCCCACCGCCCTCGGCGGAGAGGCTAGCGGTGAGCTCCGCACGTGTCTGTGCCGGAGGCGTGACAACAGCGTGCCGATCCCGTCGTGAGCTGGCCGCGGGACGAGACGAAGCTCGAACGCGTCCGAGCGTTGATGGGCGAGGAGGGGCTCGACGCGCTGGTCGTGCGCGCCCCCGACAACGTCCTCTACCTGACCAACTTCTGGGGCATGAAGGGCTACGAGGCGGTCGTCTTCCCGCGCGAGGGCCAACCGGTGCTGGTCTGCCTCGAGGCGTCCGCCGAGGACGCTGGGCGAAGCGCCTGGACGACCGACGTCCGCTTCCTGCGCGGCTACGCCGAGGACGACCCGCGCCCGCCGTTCGCACGGACGACGGAGCTTGCGGCAGCCGCCGCACGCGACTTCGGCACGATCGGGCTCGAGCTCTCTCTCGGGACGCAGGCATCAGACCGCATGGTCGGGGAGCCGACCACCTTCACGCACGACTGGTTCCATGCGTTCGGGACGCAGGTTTCCGATGCGACGGCGCTGCTCGCACGGGCGCGCTCGATCAAGACGGCGCAGGAGCTCGAGCGCATGCGGCTTGCCAACGAGATCGCCGCCGCCGCCATGGATCATTGCCGCTTGCTGCTGCGGCCGGGGATGAAGGAGTCCGAGGCGGGCGCGCTGTGGAACGGCTTCGTCCACGGCGCGGGTACGGGCTGGGAAGGGAAGGTCGAGCTGGCGCTCGGCTTCTCGTTGGTCTGGTCAGGGCCGGGCATCAAGACCTTCACCGCGACCGGCGACTTGCCGGTGGCCGAGGACGAGCCGACCCTGTTCGAGATCTGGGTCTGCGCCGACGGCTATTGGTGCGACCACACGAAGAACCTCTGCCCGGGCGAGCTGCGTGCCGAGTACGTCGAGCTCGAGGCAGCGCTGCTCGCCGTCTACCAGCGGGCGCTGGACCACTGTCGCCCGGGCGCGAGCCTCGCCGAGCTCGACCGCCTCGTTCGCGAAGGGATCGCCGAGGCCGGTTACCCCGGGCAGCCGAGCCACCCGATCGCGCACGGCGTCGGCGCCCGCGCACACGAGCCGCCGTACGCGCATCAGGCGGGCGGCGGGACGGTCGAGGAGGGCATGGTGCTGGCGATCGAGCCCGGGATCTACTGGGAGGGCGGCGGCGGGTTGCGGGTCGAGGACAATTTCCTCGTCACCGCGGACGGGCTCGAGAAGCTGTCGTCGTTCCCCGACGGCGTGGTGCGCGAGTGATCTGGACCGGCGAGCTGAACGAGCCGCACCGCATCGGCGGGAAGGTCGGGCTCTATGACACCACGCTGCGAGACGGCGAGCAGACGGTCGGCGTCGTGCTCGACCCGGAACAGAAGCTCGAGATCGCGCGGCTGCTTGATGAGCTTGGCATCGACCGGATCGAGGCCGGGTTCCCGCGTGTCTCGCAGGACGACTGGGACGCGGTGGAGCTGATCTCCGACGCCGGGCTGAAAGCGGAGATCTGGGGATTCTCCCGGGCCGTGCCCGCCGACCTCGAGGCGCTGGTCGAGCTTGGCGTGAGCGCGTCGGTGATCGAGTCGCCGATCTCGGACCTGAAGCTCGAGGCGATCGGCGTCTCGCGCGAGAAGATGCTCGAGCGGATCACCGGCGCAATGCGCTTCGCGGCCGAGCACGGGATCCATGCGGCCTTCTTCGGCGTCGACTCGACGCGCGCGCAGCCGGACTTCTACGAGCAGGCCTACAAGAGCGCCGTCGAGGCGGGCGCGAAGGAGGTCGCCGTCGTGGACACGCTCGGGATCGCCTCGCCGGAGGCGGTTGCCGAGCTCGTCGGCCGAACGATCGAGTGGGTCGGTCCCGACGTGCCGGTGCACTTCCACGGGCACAACGACTTCGGCCTCGCCACCGCGGCTGCGGTCGCGGCG
This sequence comes from uncultured Actinomycetes bacterium, assembly GCA_963717725.1. Classification (GTDB taxonomy): domain Bacteria; phylum Actinomycetota; class Thermoleophilia; order Gaiellales; family Gaiellaceae; genus AC-32. Next base: position 69,118 of record CAVQWS010000025.1, on the reverse strand, counting down.
GTTCGGGCTGGCGCTCGCTGGGTGCACGGCACGATCAACGGCATGGGCGAGCGCGCCGGGAATGCGAACCTGATCGAAGTGGCGCTGACGCTCGGCGCGCTGTACGGCGTCGACTCGAACCTGCGCCTCGAACGCGCCCGCGAGGTCTCCGAGCGGGTGCGCGAGCTGTCCGGCTACATGCTCGAGCCGTGGAAGCCGGTGACGGGCGAGACGCTGTTCCGGCGCGAGAGCGGCGCGGTTGCGAGCCAGTTCCACGACCCACCCTCGATCGAGCCGTATTCGTCCGAGCTGGTCGCGGCCGAGCGAGGGATCGTGCTCGGGAAGAAGAGCGGCCTCGACTCGATCCGGATCAAGGCCGACGAGCTCGGGCTCGACTTGCCGGAGGAGCGACAGGCGGAGGTGCTCGCGCAGGTGAAGGCGCTCGGCACGCGGAAGCGCGGCCTCGTCAGCGACGAGGAGTTCCGCAAGCTGGCGAATGGCTGACGCGGTCGTCGTCGGCAGCGGGATCAACTCGCTCGCCTGCGCGGCCCTGCTCGCCCGGGGCGGTTGGAACGTCCGCGTGCTCGAGCGCGAGGATGAGCTCGGTGGCTGCATCCGAACCGCGGCGCTGACCGAGCCCGGCTATCTGCACGACGTCTTCAGCGCGTGGCACCCGCTCTGGGTCGGCGGTGCGGCGCATGCCGAGCTCGGCGACGAGCTCGCCGCGCGCGGGCTCGAGTACCTGAACACCGACCACCCGACCGCAACGCTCTTCCCGAACGGCGAGGCGACCTTCCTGCTGCGCTCGACCGAGGCCAACGTCGCCGAGCTCGGGCCGGAGTGGGCGGGCGCGGTCGAGTCCTTCTTCGCGAACGCTGACCTCGCGTTCGGCGTGCTCGGCACCGAGCTGTGGTCTCGCGACGGAATCAAGCTCGGGCTGAAGGCGTATCGGCGGCTCGGGCGAAAGGGCGCGGTCGAGTTCACCGGAAACGTGCTCGCGTCGAGCCGCGACTGGCTGAGGCAGACCTTCGCCTCGGAGGGGGCGCACGGCGTGCTCGCGCCGTGGGTGCTGCACACCGGCCTGGGCCCCGACGCGGCCGGGTCGGGGTTCATGACCCAGGTGATCGGCGTCGCGGTGCAGGAGGGAGGCATGCCGATCCCGCGCGGCGGCGGGGCGAAGCTCGTCGAGGCGCTCGTGCGGCTGATCGAGGATCACGGCGGCGCGTGCGAGACCTGCCGCGATGTCGAGCGCGTGCTGGTGCGCGACGGCAAGGCGACCGGCGTGCGGCTCGTCGACGGGGAGGACGTCGCGGCGGAGCGGGCGGTGATCGCGAACGTCACGCCGACCCAGCTGTACGGGCGGCTGCTCGAAGGCCATGAGGAGCTGGGCCGCCGCTTCCGGTACGGACGCTCGGAGATGCAGATCCACTTCGCGCTTTCGGAGCCGCCGCGCTGGGAGGGCGACGAACGGCTCGGCCAGACCGCGGTCGTCCACCTGACGCCCGGCCTTGACGGCGTCTCGCGCGCGGTCAACGAGGCCGAGCGCGGCCTGCTGCCGGCCGAGGCGACCGTGGTCGTCGGCCAGCCGCTGACGATCGACCCGAGCCGCGCCCCCGAGGGCACCGGGCTGCTCTGGATCCAGCTGCAGGAGCTGCCGTGGCAGGTGAAGGGCGATGTTGTCGGCGAGCTCGACGTGGGGGACGGCACGTGGACGGAGGAGCTGCGCGAGCGCTACGCGGACCGCATCCAGGCGCGGATCGCGCGGCACGTGCCGAACCTCGAGAGCTCGATCCGCAAGCGCGTCACGCTCTCCCCGGCCGACCTACAGGCGGCGAACGTCAACCTTCAACAGGGCGACCCGTACTCGGGCGCCCTGACGCTCGACCAGAACCTGCTCTGGCGCCCGCTGCCGGCCGTTCCCGGGCACGCGACGGCGGTAGACCGGCTCTGGCACATCGGCGCGAGCACGCATCCCGGCCCAGGCCTCGGCGCGGGCTCGGGGACGATGGTCGCGAAGCGCCTGCTGCGGAGGGGGCTGCGGCGGTGAGGCTCTCTATCTCGCAGATCACGACGGTGACGCAGCCGTTCGCCGACGACCTCGACGCCTACCGCGCGGCCGGCTCGGATGGGATCGGGATCTGGGAGATGAAGCTCGCCGGCGACTCACTCGAGCGCTTTCGCGCCAGCGGCCTCGGCGCTGCGGCCGCGGTGCCGGCGGTGCCGTCGATCCTGCCGCTGCCGCTGATGGAGGGGCCCGAGGACCCGGCGGAGCGCGTCGAGGCGATCCGCGCCGGCATCGCGCGGCTCGCGCCGTTTGAGCCGGAGTGCGTGCTTTTCCTGACCGGTCCCGGCGAGGATCGTGACGCGGTCCTCGATGGCATCCGCTCGATCGCCGACGCCGGTCGTGAGCACGGTGTTCCCATCGCGCTGGAGCCGGTCCAACGCGAGTTTGCGCACTTCTGGTCGGTCGTCAGGTCGCTGGACGAGGCGACAGCTCTGATCGACGAGTCAGGAGCCGACGTTGGCCTGCTGTACGACACGTGGCACCTCTGGCGCGAGCCGCTCGAGCAGATCGAGCGCCACCGCGACCGGATCCGCGGCGTCCATCTCGCGGACTGGCGCGAGCCCACCCGCAACACGAACGACCGCGTGCTGCCCGGCGACGGCGTCGTCGAGTTCGGCCCGATCCTCGACGCGCTCGACTGGGACGGCTTCTACGACCTGGAGATCTTCTCGGACGCCGAGCTCGAGGGATCGCTCTGGCGGGAGGAGCCGCGCGAGGTTGCGCGGCGCGGGCTCGAGGCCCTGCGGAGGACGGCATCGACCGCATCTGCATAGTCGGCGCCGGCGTGATCGGCAGCCTCTTCGCCGGCCACCTCGGCCGCGTCGCCGAGGTCTCGGTGCTCTGCCGCCGTGAGGAGCACGCCGCTGCGCTGAACGAGCACGGGTTGCGCGTCTCGGGTCGGAGCGACTTCGTCACGCGGCTCCGGGCCTCGACCGACCCGTCCGAGCTGCCGGAGCCGGAGCTCGCGATCGTGGCGACCAAGACCACGGAGCTGGAGGCGGCCGCCGCGCGCCTCGAGGGCCACTGGCCCGGGGCCGCGGTGATGACCGTGCAGAACGGCCTCGGCGCGGAGGAGGCGTTCCCCTGCCGCCGCGTCCTCTCGGCGGTCACCTTCATGAGCGGCACGCGCCACGAGGACACGCACGTCGAGTACATCCTCGACACCGAGACCTGGCTCGGCCCCTACGGCGAGACGTCCTTCGAGCTGGCTGAAGAGGTAGCGGCCACGATCGTCGCCTCGGGCCTGAAGGCGCGGGCGTTCGAAGACCTGCGACCGGCGCAGTGGTCGAAGCTGATCTTCAACGCGACCGTGAACGCTGTCGCCGCGCTGACCGGCCTGCCGCACGACCCGCACTTCGCCGCACGCGAGCACGCGGGCGATCTCGGTCACCTCGTCTACGACCTGGTCGAGGAAGGCAAGCGAGTTGCCGCGTCCGCAGGCGTCGAGCTGCACGAGGACCCATGGGAGATGAACGTCCTCGCGACGCAGCGAGGGAGCCGGCACTACCCGTCGATGCTCGAGGACGTCGAGGCCCACCGTCCGACCGAGATCGAGCACATCACCGGCGCGCTAGTCCGCGAGGCCGGGCGCCAGGGCGTGCCGGTGCCTCTGCACACGACGCTCTACCGCCTCGTGCGGGCGCGCGAGGCGTCGTGGGGATCCGATTGACCGGTTGCCTGCATAGCGCTTGAATACCTGTTCTGCGACCGGTTTATCTAAGCGAGGAGGGGTTCACTTGAGACGTGCAACTAGGTGGGGCGCGGTGCTCGCGCTCCTCGGGGCGGCGGCGGCGATCGCGGCGCTCGTCGCAACGAGCGGCGGGCAGGCGGCGCCAAGCGCCAAGCCGGTCGTGATCGGCTGGGCGTTCGACAAGTCGGGGCAGATGGCGCCGTTCGACGACCCGGCGCTGGCGGCCGCGAAGATCCGGATCAAGAAGCTGAACGCCAGGGGCGGCGCGGCCGGCCACAAGTTCGTGATCAAGACCTGCGACACGCAGAACAACGACGCCTCGAAGGCGAAGTCGTGCGCGCTCAGCCTGATCGGCGCAAGGCGCGAACATCCTCTTCACGACCTGCGACGTCGATTACGCGACGCCGGTCGTCCAGGAGGCGATCAACCGCGGCAAGCTCGCGATCGCGCCGTGCATCGGCACCGATCAGATGGGGCCGAAGCGCTTCAGCACGAAGGGAAAGCTCGCCTTCAGCTTCGGCAACGTCGCCCAGGACGAGGGCTCGGCGATGGCGCAGTACGCGTGGAGCCGGGGCTGGAAGACCGCGGGCCTGGGGACGAACACGCGGCTCGTCTACTTCAAGAACGTCGTGCAGGCGTTCGACAAGCGCTTCACCCAGCTCGGCGGCAAGATCGTCGCGCGCGAGAGCTACGCGACCGGCGCCAACAACGTCGGCGCGGCCGTCTCGCGTCTGAACTCGAAGAAGGCGGCGGTCTACGTGACGTCGACCGCCTTCGGCGAGCTGCCGCAGTTCGTGAAGGGCTTCCGCTCCCTGCACAACAACACTCCGATCCTGAACTCCTGGGCCGGTGACGGCACCTACTGGGTCGGCGGCAGCCCGCAGGTGACGAACTACTACTTCGTCACGTTTGCGTCCGTCTTCGGCGACGACCCGAGCAAGGACGTGCGTCAGATGATCGCCTCGCTGAAGAACGGCCGGCTCGCCGCCCGGGACCGGCGGCTTCCTCGGCGGCGCGGACGCGATCGACGGAGTCGCGATCGCGATCAAGCGGGCGAACGGCTCGCTGAACGGCGCGGCGCTGGCGAACCAGCTGGAGAAGTTCAAGGACGTCAGCGGTGCTCGGTGGCCCCATCAGCTTCTCCTCCAAGCTCCACACCGTCTTCGGGCGGAAGTACCGCGTGATCAAGATCCAGAACAACAAGGCGAAGCTCGTGGGCACCGTGACGGCGAAGGTCGTCCCGAAGCTCTAGCGGCGAGCGTGCCCGAGACGGCACTCGCCACGGACGTAGAGAGGAGGCCCGGAGAGTCGCTCCGGGCCTCCTCCGTCTCACGCTCCTTCGAGGGCGTGCACGCGCTCAGCGACGTCACGCTCGAGGTGCGGCAGCACGAGGTCGTCGGCCTGATCGGCCCGAACGGCGCGGGCAAGTCCACCCTGGTGAACGTGCTGACCGGATTCGACCGGCCGGACGAGGGCACTGTTCAGCTCGCGGGCCGTGTGATCACCGGCTGGAGCGCGCCTCGCCGCGCCCGGGCCGGTCTTGCGCGCACGTTCCAGCACAGCCGGTCCTTCGGCAGCCTGTCCGTGCGGGAGAACGTCGAGGTGGCGGCGCTCGGCGTGGGAGCCGGCTCGCGCGAGGCACGCCGCCGCGCCGACCGGCTGCTCGAGCTTCTGAGCCTGGCGCCCGTCGCGGAGACGCAGGCAGCGGCCCTCGCGCACGGGGACGAGCGGCGGCTCGGGGTCGCGCGCGTGCTGGCGACGGAGCCGTCGTTCGTGCTGATGGACGAGCCGGCGGCGGGCTTGCCGGAGGCCGAGGTGCCGGAGTTCGCGGAGGTTGTTCGCTCGCTGCGCGACGACTACGCGACCGGCGTCCTCCTGATCGACCACAACATGGCGCTCGTGATGGGCGTCTGCGACTGGATCCATGTGCTCGACCAGGGCCGCACCCTCGCAGCGGGCGCACCGGAGGAGATCCGCGCCAACCTCGACGTTGCGGCCGCCTACCTGGGCGAGACCGCCGTCAATACCGACGATGCCTGAGCCGGTCCTCGAGCTCGACGGGATCGAGGTGCGCTACGGCAGCGTCGCCGCCGTGCGGGATGTGCGGCTGCGGGTCGACGAGGGCGAGATCGTCGGCCTGATCGGCCCGAACGGCGCGGGCAAGTCGACCACGCTCCACGCGATCATGGGCGTCGTGCCGCCGTCGGCCGGCGAGATCCGGTTGCGCGGCCGCTCGCTGCGGCGGAAGAGCTCCGAGGCGATCGCGCACGCCGGCGTGGCTCTCGTGCCGGAGGGCCGGCGCATCTTCTCCGGGTTCACGGTCGAGGAGAACCTCCGCCTCGGGCTCGCGGCTCGTCGCGGGAACGGCGGTGGCGATCCACTCGAGGTCGCCTATGACCTCTTCCCGGTCCTGAAGGAGTTCCGCCGCCGCAACGCGGGCCACCTCTCGGGCGGCCAGCAGCAGCAGCTCGCGATCGGCCGCGCGCTCGTGGCCGAGCCGGATGTGCTGCTGCTCGACGAGCCGTCGCTCGGCCTGGCGCCGCTCGCCGTCGACAGCGTCTTCGAGGCCCTGCGCGGGATCCGCGAGCGAGGCGTCACGATCCTGCTGGTCGAGCAGCGCGCGCTCCACACCGTTGCCCTTGCGGACCGCACCCACGTGCTCGTCGGCGGCGAGCTCGGCCTCACGCTGACGCCCGCCGACGCCCACGACACCGACAAGATCGTCGCCGCCTACCTTTCCGCGTGATCATCCTCGGCACCCTCGACTTCCAGACGCTCTCCGACGCCGTCGGGCTCGGGGCGATCTACGCCCTGATGGCCGTCGGGATCGGCCTCGTCTTCGGAGTCCTCCGGCTCGTCAACTTCGCGTACGGCCAGCTCGTGATGGCCGGTGCGTACACGCTCGCCTTCACCTCGAACTGGCCGACCTGGGCGAGCATCCTGGCCTGTGTCGCCGTGGTCGTCGCGCTCTCGCTCGCGATGGACACTGTGGTCTTCCGGCCGCTACGCGGGGCGTCTCCCGCCGTGATGCTCGTGACGACCTTCGCGATCGCGTTCCTGCTCCAGGCGCTCGCGTTGATCGTGGACGTGCGCGACGGCACGATCGGCGAGGTCGCGCCGTCGCTGAGCTCGCTGAACGAGGCGGTCACGATCGGCGGCACCAACGTCCGGAAGATCACGCTCGTCTCGATCGGCGTCGCGGTAGTGGCGCTCCTGCTGCTCGTGCTGCTGCTTACCCGGACGACGATCGGCCTCCACACGCGCGCCGCGGCCAGCGACTTCCGCACCGCGCGCCTGCTCGGTGTGCGCGCGAACCGTGTGATCGCGTTCTCGGTTCTCCTCTCGGGCCTGCTGGCCGCCGCGGTGGCGGTGATGATGACCGTGCAGCAGCCGTTCGTGACGCCAAACTTCGCCCTGCAGGACACGATCATCGTCCTCGTCGGCGTCGTCGTCGGCGGGATCGACCGTCTCTGGACGGCGACCCTCGGCGGCTTCACGATCGGGCTCGCGTCCGGCTTGATCAACGGCCTGCTGCCGACCGACAAGACGGTCTACCTGCCGTCGGCGGTCTTCGCCCTCGTGATCCTCGTCCTGCTCCTGCGGCCCGCGGGCCTGTTCGCCTGGGGCGGCCGGACGGCGCCCGAACGCGTATGAGGCGGTGGCTCGACCCGCTCGTGCAGCTCGCCGGGCCGGCGCTGCTCGTCGTCGCGGTCGGGCTCGTCTCGACGACCGCCTCGCCCTCCAACGAGGTCTACTTCCTGAACGCGCTCGTCGCGGTCGCGATCGTCGTCTCGATCTACGTCTTCGTCGGCAACTCGGGCGTGCTCTCGTTCGGCCAGATCAGCTTCGTCGCGGTCGGCGCCTTCGCCTCGGGGGTGATGACGGTGCCGCTCGAGTCGAAGAAGGGCGTGCTGACGACGCTCTTCCCGCTCCTGCGCGACCACACGATCGGGAACGTGCCGTCGCTGCTGCTCGCCGCGGGGCTCGGCGGCCTGTTCGCGTTCCTCGTCGGGCTGCCGCTGATGCGGCTGTCCGGCCTCGCCGCCGGAATCGCGACCCTCGCGGTGCTCGAGATCACGAACAACGTGCTCCAGCAGTGGACGAGGATCGGCCCGGGCGCGACGACGCTCTCGCTCGTGCCGGAGTCGACCGGGCCGCTGCAGGCGACGCTCGGCGCGCTGGTCGTGATCGCGGTCGCGTTCGGCTACCAGCGCAGCCGTCTCGGCCGGCAGCTGCGGGCCTCGCGGGAGGACCCGGCCGCGGCCGCCGGCGTCGGCGTGCGAGTCCACCAGCAGCGCCTCTGGGCCTTCACCCTCTCCGGCGCGCTCGGCGGCTTCGCCGGCGGCCTGCTCGTGCACCAGCTCGGCTCGATCACCACCGACCAGGTCTACCTCGAGCTGACGTTCCTGACGCTGGCGATGCTGGTCGTCGGCGGCCTGACGAGCCTCTGGGGCGCGGTCGTCGGCGCGCTGGCGGTGAGCGGGCTCGACTCGTTCCTGAGCCAGGCCGAGAACGGCGTCCACGTCGTCGGCCACCGGGTCGACCTGCCTTCCGGGACGCGGCTCGTCATCCTGGCGTCGCTTGATGGCGCTCGTCCTGATCCTGCGGCCCTCCGGCCTCACCGGTGGGCGGGAGCTCGCGCTGCCGCGGCTGCGGAGGCGCGCGTGAGGGTCTGCATCGTCGGCTGCGGCGCCGTCGGGTCGCTGTTCGCGGCGAACCTGGCCAACCTGGACGACGTCGAGGTGTGGGCGTATGACCTCTCGCGCGAGCACGTCGACGCAATCAATGCCGGCGGCCTGCGGCTCTCGGGCGCCGGCGAGGTCGTCGGCCAGGTGCGAGCGACTACGGAAGCGGCCGAGCTGCCGCCGTGCGACTTCGGGATCGTCGCGACGAAGGCGATGCACACGGAGCCCGCGATCGCGGCGACCGCGGCTGCGTTCGCCGACGGAGCGGTGGCTTCCGTGCAGAACGGGATCGGCAACGAGGAGGTGCTGGCCGCGCACGTCGGGCGCGTGATCCGCGGGACGACCTTCCCGGCGGGTCGGATCCTCCACCCCGGACACGTCCAGTGGGACGTGAAGGGCGACACGACGATCGGGCCGTTCGAGCCGAGCCCTGCCGCGGCCGAAGAGATCGAGCGGCTGGCCGAGGCCTGCACGCGCGCGGGTCTGCCGACGGAGGCAGTGGCGGACGCGCGCGGCCCGCAGTGGCGCAAGGTGATCTTCAACGCAGCCACGAACCCGGTCGGCGCGCTCACCGGCCTGACGCACGGACGGGTCTGCGAGGACCCGGCGCTGCGCGCGCTCGTCTCCGGGCTCGTCGACGAAGGCAAGGCGGTCGCCGGCGCACAGGGGATCGTGCTCGACGCCGATCCGGAGGAGCTGATCGACCACGCGGCGCGGCCCGAGGTCGCCTACGACCACAAGGCGAGCATGCTTCAGGACGTCGAGGCGCGGCGTCTGACCGAGATCGATTACCTGAACGGCGGCATCGTCCGCTTCGGGGGCGAGCACTCCGTGCCGACGCCGCTCAACGACGCGATACTCGCGCTTGTGAAGGGGCTGGAGCGGTCGTGGGCGTGAGCCCCGGCGAGGTCGAGCGGCGCTACGCCAACGTCCGCGCCGCGCTCGAGCGCGACGAGCTCGGCGCCGCCCTCGTCTGCGGGAGCGAGTACTCGGGCTTCGAGGGCGCGGTCACCTACCTGTCCGGCTTCCAGATCGTCCACCGCTACGCCTACGTTCTGCTGCCGCTCGAGGGCGAGCCGTCGATCGTCTTCCCGAGCGAGGCCCGCTACGTCGGCGAGCACGGCACGTCGTGGATCGAGGACCAGGTCTTCGCTGATCGTCCGGGCGACTGGCTCGCCGACCGGCTGCGGGGCAAGCGGGTCGGCGTCTACGGGCTCGACTACGTGATGGCGCCACGCGACTACGCGGCGCTCGAGGGTGCGTGCGAGCTCGTCAACTGGGACGTCGCCTTCGACCACGCTCGGGCCGTCAAGAGCGAGAAGGAGCTCGAGTCGGTGCGCGACAGCGTCCAGATCAACACGGAGGGCTTCCACGTGTTCCGCGCGGCGTACGCGCCGGGGCGCAGCGCGGCCGAGGTGCTGGCGCCGGCGGAGGAGTTGTTCGTCGCGCGGGGCTGCGGGCGGCTGACGATGAACATGGTGCTCGTCGGAGCGGAGTTCGCGATTGCGCGCGCCGAGACGACGCTCGGCGAGTTCTGCATCCCCTCGCTGGAGATCGCCGGGCGCGGCGGCCACTGGGTCGAGGTCTCTCGCGCGCTCGGGACGCCGAACGACGAGGTGAAGCGCATGAACGAGGCTTACGACGAGTACTTCGAGGCCGCAAAGAGCGCGTTGCGCCCGGGCGCGACGGCGCACGAGGCACACCGGGCGGTCTCGCGAGGCTTCACCGATCGCGGCTACCACCTCGGCCACGTCACCGGCCACTCGATCGGGATGACGATGATCGAGTTCCCAAAGATCGGCGAGGGCGTCGAGACCGAGCTGCGCGAGAACATGGTCTTCTCGATGCATCCCCACGTGATCGCCGAGAACGGGGTCGACTGCCTGTACATGCAGGAGACCTGGCTCGTCACCGCGGACGGCGGCGTGCCGCTCTCCGGGCTGCCCTCGAAGATCTTCTAGGCGAGCAGCCGACGGTTCGCTGCCAGAACGTCCAGCACGGCCCGGACGTCCTCGGCCGTGTTGTAGCAATGGGCCGAGACGCGCAGCTTGTCGTCGCGGGACGAGGTGACCACGCCCTCGGCGGCGAGCGCGGCGACCAGCGCGTCAACGCTGGTGGAGGGGATGCACACGAGCGCGCCGCTGCGCTCCGGCTCCCGTGGCGTCGCTACGCGACCGCCCAGCTCCTCGACCCCGTCGTGCAGCAACGCGTTCAGCGCGCGAACGTGTGCCTCGGTCTCGGCGATCCCGATCTCCTGCATCAGCTCGATCCCCGCGATCGCCGCGTAGGTCGACGGCACCGGCGGCGTGCCCGCCTCGAAGCGCCGTGCTGTTGCCGAGGGCGAGTAGTCGTGGATGTCCATCTCGAAGATGTTGCGGTCGGCGAACCAGCCAGTCGCGGTCGGCTCGATCCCCTGCACGAGCTCGCCGCGGCAGTAGAGAAACCCGAGCCCGGCCGACCCGAGCAGGTACTTGAGGACACCGGCGGCGAGGAAGTCGCAGTCGAGCGCGCGCACGTCGATCGGGAGCGATCCGATCGACTGGTACGCGTCGACGAGCACCGGCGCGCCGGCCTCGTGGGCGATGCGGCCGATGCCCTCGACGTCGAGCCGCCCGCCGTTGCGGAAGCACACGTGCGTGACGGCCACCAGCGCCGTTCGCTCGTCGATCGCCGCTTCGAAGCGTTCGAGCGGGATCGTGCCGTCGGCCTCCGCCGGCACGTGCACGACCCGCACCCCGCGCCGCTCCTGCGCGTGCGAGATCTGCCCGATCGTGGGGAACTCGAAGTCGCTGACGACGATCGTGTCGCGCCCGTCGCCGAAGCGCAGTCCGCTGACGAGCGCGCTCACGCCTGCCGAGACCGAGGTCGTGACCGCGATCTCGTCCTCGTCCGCGTTCACGAGGCCCGCGATTGCCGAGCGCACGGCCTCGAGCCGTCCGACCCAGTACTCCCACGGCGCTCCGTGCTCGTCCCAGTCGTCGAGATAGCGCGCGTACGCCTCGCGCACGGAGTCCGACAGTGCTCCCTGCGAGCAGCTGTTGATGTAGGTCTGCCGCTCGAACACCGGGAAGCGGTGCCGGATCCGCGCCGGGAGCGTGTCGAGGCTAACGGCCAAGGTAGGCCTTCCGCAGATCCTCGTGCTGGAGCAGCTCCGACGCCTTACCGGACAGCACGACACGCCCGGTCTGCAGGACGTAGCCGCGGTCGGCGATCCCGAGCGAGACGTTCGCGTTCTGCTCGACGACCAGGATTGCCACGCCGGACTCGTGCACCTGCTGGATGATCTCGAAATTCCGCTCGACGAGAATCGGGGCGAGGCCCATCGATGGCTCGTCCATCAGCAGGAGCTTCGGCCGTGACATCAGCGCGCGCCCCATCGCGACCATCTGCTGCTCGCCGCCCGAGAGCGTGCCGGCCAGCTGTCGGCGCCGCTCGTGCAAGAGCGGGAAGAGCGAGTACACCCGCTCGAAATCTTCCTTGCGGCCACCCCCGTGCAGGTACGCCCCCATCTCGAGGTTCTCGAGCACGCTCATCGGCGCGAACAGCCTGCGGTTCTCCGGCACGATCGCCATGCCGCGGCCGATCCGGTAGCTGGTGTTGCGTTCGGCGAGGTCCTCTCCTGCGAAGACCACTCGGCCGTCGCGTGGCCGCACGATCCCGAGCGCCGTCTTGAGCGTCGTCGACTTGCCGGACGCATTGCCGCCGAGCAGGCAGACCAGCTCGCCCGCGCCGACCTGGAGCGAGACGTCGTTCAGGATGTGGATCTGCCCGTAGTACGTGTCGACGTGCTCGAATGCGAGCAGTGGCTTCGCCTCGCTCATGACGCCTTCGCGGCGCGCAGGCCCAGGTAGGCCTCGACGACGTTCGGGTCGGTCGCGACTTCGTCGAAGGAGCCCTCCGCGATCTTGATCCCGTGATCGAGCGCGATGACCCGGTCGGAGATGCCCTCGACGAGGTGCATGTCGTGCTCGATCACGAAGATCGTGTAGCCGAGCTCCTCGCGGAGCTTGCCGATCAGCTCCGTGATCTCGTGCGTCTCGACGGGGTTCATGCCCGCAGCGGGCTCGTCGAGCAGGAGCAGCCGGGCGTTCGTCGCCATCGCGCGGGCGATCTCGAGGCGGCGGCGGTTGGCGTAGGAGAGCGAGTATGCGGGCTGGTTCCAGCGGTAGCCCATCAGGCGCTGCCCGAAGAACGAGAGCTTCTCCTCGGCGACCCTCGCGATCTCGCGCTCCTCGCGACGCATGCCGGGCGTGCGCAGCACGGAGCGGACGATGCCGGCGTGGGTGTGGCCGTATTCGGCGGCCATCACGTTCTCCTTCACCGTCATGTTCAGGAAGAGGCGCAGCGTCTGGAAGGTCCGGGCGATGCCCCTGCGGGTGATCTTGTTCGGCGCGAGTCCGACGATCGACTCGCCCTCGAAGAGAATCTCGCCCTGCTCGGGCGCGTAGACACCGGTCACGAGGTTGAATAGCGTCGTCTTTCCTGCTCCGTTGGGCCCGATCACGCTCACGACCTCGTGCTCGTTGACGTGCAGGTCGAGGTCGGAGATCACCTGCAGCCCGCCGAACGCCTTCGAGACGCCCTTCAGCTCCAGCAGCGGCGCCGCCATCAGCCGATCTCTACCTTCGCCGTCCCGAACAGGCCCTGCGGCCTGATCGTCATCACCGCGATCAGGAGCGCGCCGAAGAGCACGTAGCGCGTCACTGCCGGCTGCTGGACGAGCAGGTTCTCCCAGACGAACGCGGTCAAATAGAGGGTAGGCACGAGCACGACGAGGCGCCACCAGCCCTTCAGCTGGACGACCGCGATGATGCAGACGATCATCAGCAGGTACCCGTACACGGCAAGGCGGCCCGGGTTGGTCGGCAGCAGCACCCAGTTCCGGATCACGCCGGTCAGGAAGCCGCCGCCGGTGACCTGGCCGGCGGTGCCGCGTGACCACACCGCCTCGACGATCGCGTGGACGACGAGCCCGAAGGCCGCCGTCGCGGCGAACGCGGCCACGAGCCGCGGCCACGAGCGGCGCATCGTGAAGAAGACCGCCGCGATCAGCGCCACGTAGAAGAGCACGCGCGCGACGTTCGGCGGCGAGGTCGAGTCGAGCACCTGGTTCGAGGCGATGATCGCGATCGCCCCGACGATCATCCCGGTGAGGCTCCCGGTGCCGCCGAGGATCACCACGGCGTAGATCAGGATCAGCACCTGGGTGCTGAAGTTCTGCGGGAAGGCGCCGGTCTGGGCTGCCGCGAAGACGCTGCCGGCGAGGCCCGCGATCGCGGCGCCGAGGCTGAACGCCATGATCTTCAGCCGGTTCACAGGCATCCCCATCATCTCCGCCGCAAGCGGATCCTCGCGCGAGGCCTTCCACGCGCGGCCGGTCCGCGACTCGCTGATGCAGTGCAGGACGATCAGCACGACGACGACGCAGCCGAGCAGGAACCAGTAGTACCCGCGGGTCGTGTCGATCGTGAAGCCGAAGAACGTGAGCGGATCGACGTTTGCCAGGCCGTTCGAGCCGTTGGTGATCCCGTACGGGTCGGCGGCGTTCGTGAAGACGACGAAGGCCTGGCCGAAGAAGAGCGTCACGATCGCGAGGTAGTCGCCGAGCAGTCGTCGCGACGACGACCCGAGGAAGAGGCCCAGCACGGCGCAGACGAGCACGCCCGTGAGGATCGACCACTGGGCGTCCCAGTGGTGCGTGAAGACATGGCCTTTGTTCGAGTGCGTCCCGGAGAGGAAGGCGTAGGTGTAGGCGCCGAAGCCGAAGAACGCGACGTAGCCGAGGTCGAGCAGGCCGGCGAAGCCGACGACGACGTTCAGGCCGAGCGCGAGCAGAGCGTAGATCAGGATGAAGAGGCCGTAGTTGAAGAGGTTCCCCTCGCTGATGAAAGGGAGGAACGGCACCAGGATGGCCGGGGTCAGGAAGGCGAGCTTGCCGGCCGGCGGAAGGAGTCCCCAGAGGTGCCCAAGCCGGCCTCCGAGACCGGTGGGGCGCTCGATTCGCTCGTCGGCGTGCTCGACCCACTGGTCGACGCCGATCTGCGTGGAGCTCTCGGGGATGCCGGGTGTGTTCTCGCTCACCGCTACACCTTCTGCAGGGCCGGCGTGCCGAGGAGCCCGCTCGGGCGCACGAGCATCACGCCGATCAGGATCCCGAAGACGACCAGGTCGGAGACGTTGCCGTTCAGGTAGCCGCGGGCCCAGGACTCAACGAGGCCCACGAGCAGGCCGCCGAGCATCGCGCCCGGGATGCTGCCGATGCCGCCGACGACCGCGGCCGTGAAACCCTTCAGGCCCGCGAGGAAGCCCATCAGGTGGTAGATCTGGCTGAAGAGCAGGCCGAACATGACGCCGGCCGCTCCCGCCAAGGCGGAGCCGATGAAGAAGGTCGCCGCGATCACGCGGTCGGGCTCGATCCCCATCATCGCGGCCGCCTCCCGATCGAACGAGACCGCGCGCATCGCCTTGCCGAGGCGCGTCCAGTGCACGAGGGCCAACAGCGCCAGCATCAGGAGGAAGGCACCGACGATCACGATCACGCCCAGGTACTGGATGAAGACCCCGTTGTCGCCGCCGAGATGGATGCCGTTGTAGCTGATCAGGTCGAAGCCGTCGTAGTTGCGGAACTGCGCGCCGAAGAGCAGCAGCGCCGAGTTCTCGAGGAAGAACGCGACGCCGAGCGCGGAGATGAGCGGGGCGATCCGAGGCGCGTCCCGCAGCGGCCGGTACGCGAAGCGCTCGATCGCCAGCCCCAGGAAGCCCGAGCCGAGCATCGCGACGACGAACATGCAGAGCACCAGCAGCGCTACCGGGATCGCCGGGTTGAGCGGGCCGCCGAGCAGCGTGAGCACGCCGAAGCCGATGAACGCGCCGATCATGTAGACGTCGCCATGGGCGAAGTTCAACAGCTTCAGGATCCCGTAGACCATCGAGTACCCCAGCGCGATCAACGCGTAGACGCTGCCGAGGATGATCCCGTTCACCGTCAGCTGTAGGAAGAACGTCCAGCCCTGGGTGGGGGAGAAGTAGACGGCGTAGAACGTCCAGACGATCAGCGCGGCGGCGAGGCCGCTGAGGTTTCCGAGCCGCTGTCGAAATTCCTCGTTCACGCCGGGCCTAGCCTCTCAGAAGACACGTGCGGCCCACCGGAGTGGGCCGCACGTGTAGTCGTTCTCAGATCCGCTCGCGTCTAGCCGATGCGCTTGAACGAGCCGTTGCTCTGGATCTGGAAGACGCCGAACGTGGCCGGAGCGTGCATCTCGCCGCTCTGCACGAACGAGACCGGGAAGCCGAGGATCGAGGTCTTCAGCTTCGTCTTCGCGATCTGCTTGCGCACCTCTGCACGGGTTGCCTTGCCATCCGCGCAGGCCCTCGTGACCGCGCCGACGACCACCTGTGCTGCCACGTAGGACGGAAGTCCGAAGAACTCGCCGTTGCCATGGTGGGCCTTGATGTACGCCTTAACCACCGAATCGGTCGGGTTGTACGGGAAGGCCGAGTCGTAGGACCCTGCGATCTTCCAGACACCCGGCGCGAAAAGGCCGTCCGAGCCGAACAGCTTGATGTGGCTCTTGCCCGCAGCCTTCAGTTGCTGCCCGAAGGCCTGAGCCTGCGGGGCGAGCTGCCACGGGATGTAGATCCCTTGGGTGTTGCTCGGGATCTTCGCGATCTTGGACGAGAAGTCCGAGTCCTGCTGGCTGATGGAGTCGTGGGTCACCTTGACGCCACGGCTGCTGAGGATCTTTCCCACGCCGTTGGCCAGGCCCTGCGAGTAGGTCTCCTGGTCGTCGATGATGTAGACCCGCTTCCACTTCAGCTTCTTGGTCATCCAGTTGGCGACGACCGGGGCCTGGGCGTCATCGTTCGGCACTACGCGGTAGAAGTACCCGCGCCGGTTGCCGTCGGTGTGGCCGTCCGTGAGCGTCGCGCGGGTGGCCGAGCCCGAGACGAACCCGAGCTTGCCGCCCTTGTAGGCGGACGTGGACGCGACGACCTCCTGGCTGCCGGCCGGGCCGACGACGCCGAGCAGCTTCGAGTTCGAGGCGAACGACTTCGCGACCCTGACGGCGAACGCAGTGTCGTTACCCAGCTGGGTGTCGCCGGGGACGACCTTGATCTGCTTGTTCTTGTTCGCCTTCTGCGCGTTCCAGCGTTTGACGTAGTACTTCGCCCAGCGAACCTGCTGGTTGCCGATGTCGGCCGCGGGGCCTGTGAACGGCGCCGCGAGGCCGATCGTGCGCGTCTTGCCGCACGTCACCGTTGCCGCGCCGGCAGACGATGTCCGCGCCGGCGACTTGGTCGATCCAAAGGCGGCTGATGCGAGCACAGCCACCATGGCCGCAAAGCCCGCGGCCACCAGGTACTTCCTCATGTTGCCCTCCTCATCGATTCCGTAGAGCTAGGGGTTGAGACGTATTTCCCGGTCATTCGTTTGCCTCGTAGGCGCGCGAGGCGGGGTCGCCTGATGGATGGAAGGTCGCGACGATCCGCATTGGAGCGTCGCCGCTGTTCTCGAGCGAGTGGACGAAGAACGGCGGGATGTGAATGCAGGAACCGGCGCGCACCGGTCGGTCCTGCCCGCCGCCGTGAAAGACGCCCTCCCCTTCGAGCACGTAGATCACCTCGTCGTACAC
Organism: uncultured Actinomycetes bacterium; assembly: GCA_963717725.1. Lineage (GTDB taxonomy): Bacteria > Actinomycetota > Thermoleophilia > Gaiellales > Gaiellaceae > AC-32. The sequence goes on along the minus strand of CAVQWS010000025.1, from coordinate 52,066 downwards.
GTGGCTGTGGTCGGGCGCGCGGCCGGGCGCAATCACGCCGAAGAACTGCGTTGCGTCCTTGCAGCCGACCTCGTCCGTGACCAGGTAGCGGAACTCCCGGTCGCCGCTCGCGGGGAGCGTCGGCTGGTCGTCGTAGCGCACCGTTCTCGCGGTCGGCGCCTGGGCGTCGTCGATGCTCTGCGGCGCGGTCGCCGAGACGATCATCAGTTCCTCCGAGCCGGAGTTGTCGATCTCGTAGGTCTCGCCTGCGGTGAGGTAGACCGCGGTTCCGGGATTCAGCTCGTGCGACTCTCCAGCGACCGTCAGCGATCCCTCGCCCGAGACGGCGTACATGATCTCCTGCACGCCTTCGAGCGTGTGCGGACTCGAGCGGCCGGGCCCGTAGCGGGCGAGGTGGAGCTCGAGGATCGAGGAGCCATTGCTCGAGTCGATGGCGACCGCCCGTGCCGCGGTGTCGCCGTTCCGCGCGTTGGCCTGAAGCTCCTCTTCATGGACGACGTAACCCGTCACCGGACGATTCTCACATGGAATCGCCGAGAATTGGAGGGGCGGAGGTCAGGGCTCCTGGTTGGCGAGCTCGGTCAGCCTGTTGCGCGCCTGCCAGAGCTCGGGGTAAAAGCGTTGCTTGATCAGGCCGCCGAGCAGCTCGACCGGCGTGCCCTGCGTGCCGACAACCTGATCGCCGATCACCCGCGCGACCACCAGGTAGTGGCGCATTCGCCAGAGCCCGACGCGCTCGTCCCAGGAAAGCAGGAGCTCGGCCAGCTGGTAGAGGTCTTCGTGCTCTCGGCCCTGCATGTAGAGCGAGACGACGTTCAGGCCCGCGTCTCGCAGCTTCTCGTGGAAGGCCTGCCCGAGCGGCGGGGTTACGCGACGGATCTGGCGGAAGCCGGGCGAGTCGAAGCCGCTGCCGTGTCCGAGCACCTTGCGGATCGCCTGGTACTCCCAGGGCGAAAGCGCCTCCAGCATCTCCAGCTGGGCGATCACGTAGTCCATCGCCACTAGCGAGCGGCGCAAGAGGCGCTGTGCTGCGGCCAGCTCGCCCTGCTCGATCAGGCGTGTCGCTTCCTCGGCCTCGCTCCAGGCGAGCTTCAGCCACAGCTCGGAGGCCTGGTGGACGGTCTGGAAGAGCAGCTCGTCTCGGTGGGTCTGCTCATCCGGGCGCTTCTGCAGGGCGAGCAGCTCGTCGGTGCGCAGGTAGCGCTCGTAGTCGCTCGCGCCCTCGCCGGAGAGGATCGGCTGGCTGTAATCCTCTGCGCCCGGATCCACGTGCCCAGCATATGGCCCGTAGGCTCAGCCGGTGGAGCGCCGGCCGCTTGGAGCAACAGGGCTCGAGGTCTCGAGGATCGCCCTCGGGTGTGGCAACTTCGGCGGGATCGGCTCGGCGCCGGAGCTCTTCGGTCGGGGGGAGAGCCGCGACGAGGCGTTCGCGCTGATGGACGCCGCGTGGGCGTCCGGCATCAACGTCTTCGACACCGCGGCGTCCTACGGCGGTGGCCGCAGCGAGAGCTGGGTCGGCGACTGGCGCCGCGAGCGCAAGGTGCCCGTCCGGCTGAGCACGAAGGTCTACTGGTCGGTCACGGGCGATCCCGCCGATCGCGGTCTCGGCCACGACCGCATCCTGCGGGAGCTCGACGGCAGCCTCGCGCGCCTGCAGGCCGACCGGGTCGACATGTATCTCACCCACGAGCCCGACGAGGAGACGCCGATCGCCGAGACGCTGCGCGCGCTCGACGAGGTCGTCCAGGCCGGCAAGGCTCGCGCGATCGGCGCGAGCAACCTCGACGGCAGGGGTCTAGAGCAGGCGCTCGAGACGAGCATGCGGCTGGGCCTCGCCCGCTTCGGCTGGGTGCAGAACGAGTACAGCCTGCTGCGCCGCGAGCCCGAGGGCGAGATCCTTCCGATCTGCAAGCGCGAGGGGCTCGGCTTCACGCCCTTCAGCCCGCTCGCCGGCGGATGGCTGACGGGGAAGTACCGGCGCGGCGAGGCGTACCCTTCGGGCTCTCGGATGACGCTGCGCCCCGACCCCTATGCAGACCTGGTGAACGACGAGACGTTCCACGGTCTGGAGGCCTTCGCCGCCGCGGCCGCCGACCTCGGCGTCGAGCCGGCGACGCTTGCGGTTGCGTGGGTGCTCGGCCACCCGCAGGTCACCGCGGTGGTCGTCGGGCCCCGTCGACCGGACCAGCTCGCGACCGCCATCGCCGCGACGGAGCTCGAGCTCAGCGCTTCGCAACGCGACGAGCTGGCCGGGTTGTTCGCGTGAGCGAGCTCCTCGTTCTCGGCCACGACGAGGTCAAGCGGCTGCTGCCGATGGACGAGTGCGTCGAGCTGATGGCGACCGTCCTTGCCGACCTCGCGCGGGGCTCGGTCTGGCAACCGCTGCGCTTCGTCGTGCGGCCCCCCGAAGAGCCGAGCCTGATGGGACTGATGCCCGCTCACCGCTCCGCGCCCGCGCCTTCCTACGGGCTGAAGGTCGTCTGCATCTTCCCGAGCAACGCGGAGCGTGGCATCGATCTGCACCAGGGTGGGGTCCTGCTCTTCGACGGCGAGACCGGCGCGTTGCGCGCCCTCGTCGACGCCTCCGCCGTCACCGCGACGCGCACGGCCGCCGTCTCGGCCGTGGCAACGCGACTGCTCGCTCGCAAGGACGCCCGGCGCCTGGCAATCCTCGGTTCGGGCGTACAGGCGCGGTCGCACCTGCAGGCGATGGCAGTGGCGGGTTCGTTCGAGCACGCGCGCGTCTGGAGCCGGACACCGGAGCGTGCGGCTGGCTTTGCCGCCGAGGCGCAGGCACCGTTCCCGGTGGAGGCCGTGGAGACCGCGGAGGAGGCGTTGCGTGGAGCCGACGTCGTCGTGACCGCGACCTCGTCGCCGGAGCCGATCGTCCGGCGCGAGTGGCTGGCGACGGGGGCGCACGTCAACGCGGTCGGCTCGTCCATCCCGACCGCCCGCGAGCTCGACGCCGAGACCGTCGCGGCCGCCGCGCTGTTCGCGGACGCGCGGGAATCGATGGTGAACGAGGGCGGTGACTACCTGTTCGCGGTGCGCGAGGCGGGCATCGGCCCCGACCACATCCGCGCGGAGCTGGGCGAGGTACTGATCGGCTCGCGGGATGGCCGGCGATCGGACGACGAGCTGACCGTTTTCAAGTCACTTGGCCTGGCCGCCGAGGATCTTGCCGCCGCCGAGCACGTCTACGCGCGCGCCCTGGCCGAGGGAGCCGGCACGACCGTGCCGTTTTGATCCCGATCGCGGAGATCCACGCCGCTCGCGAGCGCCTAGCCGGCCGGATCGTGCGCACACCGCTCGTTCGGCTCGAGCTGCCGGAGCAGCCAGGCGCCGTCTACTTGAAGCTCGAGAACCTGCAGCCAATCGGCTCCTTCAAGCTCCGCGGCGCGCTGAACGCGATCCTCCAGACCGATGCCGAGGAGCTGCGCGCGGGGGTGGTCACCGCCAGCGCCGGGAACATGGGCCAGGGCGTGGCCTGGGCCGCGCGCGAGCTCGGCTTGTCCTGCAGCGTGGTCGTGCCGGATCACGCACCCGAGACGAAGCTCGCCGCGATCGAGCGGCTCGGGGGCACTGTCGTGAAGGTGTCGTACGACCGCTGGTGGCAGGCGATCTCGGAGTCTGCCTTCCCGGAGGCGGCAGGCGTGTTCGTCCATCCAGTTCAGGACGAGCGGGTGATGGCGGGAAACGGGACGATCGGCCTCGAGATCCTCGACGACCTGCCGGATCCCGATCGAGTGCTCGTCCCCTTCGGCGGTGGCGGTCTCAGCGTCGGGATCGCGAGCGCGGTCAAGGCGCTGCGGCCGGAGACCGAGATCTACGCGGTCGAGCCCGAGACGGGAGCGCCGCTGACAGCGGCTCTCGAGCGCGGTGAGCCACAACCGGTCGAGTACCAGGTCTCCTTCGTGGACGGCTCAGGCTCGCCGGCGGTGCTACCGGCGATGTGGCCGCTCGCACAGGGAGCGCTCAACGGCGCGTTCGCAGTCTCGCTCGACGAGACCGCTGCCGCGGTCCGCCTACTCGCCGAACGCGCCCGGGTGGTTGCGGAAGGCGCCGGCGCGCTGGCGCTCGCCACCGCTCTCCATCACCGCTGGGACGAGAACGTGGTCTGCATCGTCTCCGGCGGGAACATCGACGCCGGAAAGCTCGCGCAGATCCTGGCCGGCGAGACGCCCTAGCAGGGACCGGCGGTGGCGATGCCACCGGGGCCTGCAAGGTGTGCACCGGCGTTCTGGATGCAGTACGTGCTCGCGTCGGCGCGGACCAGCGTCACGCCGAAGCCGGCCAGGGACGTTCCGGCGTAGGTGCCGTTCAGCGCGTGCTGCTGCTCGAGCTGCGCCTGAGCCTGCTCGAACGCCACGCCGTCCGCCGTCGCCTGGGCCTGTTCGACCTCCTGAGTCTGCTGCTTCCGGCTGGAGCCGGACTGCTGCGAGGTCAGCATCCAGGCGATCACGACCAGCGTCAGCAGCAGGGAGACCGTTCCGAGTGCGCGTGCCATGGTGCCTTGATCGGCACCGGAGGCCGGAAGCTCAAGCCGGTCGCACGGCCACGAACGAGAGCACCGTCACGCCGAGCTCTTCGGGCGGGAACCGGCGGAACCGCGGCGCGAGCGGCAGCGACTCGAGCTCCTTCAGCCCCGCTTCGCTCGGCCCGGACGGCTTCTCGACCACGAGCTCGAATCCGGCGTCGCGCACCAGCTGCAGGTACTCGGGCGAGCGCAGCCGGTTCTGGTGGTGGAGCGGCGAGTTGACGAGGCTCCAGGCGCGGTCGGAATAGCGCAGGAAGTGGTAGCGCGAGAGCGAGCGGTCGAAGTATGCGTAGTGGTCCTGCAGGTCGATCCGGCAGCTGAACGCGCCGCCGGGGCGCAGCAGGCGGAAGCATTCGCGGATGATCTCGGCCAGCTCGGCACCGGGGATGTGCTCGCAGGTGTCGGTGCTGGAGACGAACTCGATCGACTCGGCAGGGAGACCCGTGCCGCGCGCGTCGCAGGGCGCCAGGTAGCGGATCCCGAAGCGGTCCTCCAGCTCCTCCAGCCGCGCGATCGGCCCCCCGAGCGGCCGCAGCTCGCGGCCGGCGACGCCCTCGAGCTCGCCGCGGAGCCGTTCGTACGAGGCGAGCGAGTCGTTCACCAGCTCCACGCGCGCGCTCGGGCGGATGTCGACGAGCACCTGACTACCGACGCCGAGCAATGCGTAGGCGACCGGGATCGCCAGGTCCCAGCCGGCACCGAACTCGTAGAAGGTCGCCTCCGTTGCCGGCACGGCGGGGCCGCGCTCCTCGTAGGCGCCGAGGTGCTGCACCGCACGCGAGAACTTCTGCCGGAGCGCGCCGTCGCCCGCCGGCAGTGAGCGCAGCACGCGCCGCTGGAAGACGTAGTTGAGCCGCTCGCCCTGGGGGAGGACGCCGAAGCCCTTCTGTACCGCTGCCTTCGCCAGCCATCGCATCGGCCGCCGAGCATAGTCCGCCGCTCGTACATAAGCAGTGGTTATTCCTAGAATTAGGGTACGATGCGGGCCGTGGCCGAACGGGTCTCATTCGACGTGCTCGTCGTCGGCAGCGGCGCCTCCGGGCTCGCGGCCGCGCTCTCGGCCGAGCGGGCCGGCGCGCGGGTCGCGCTGGTGACGAAGGGCGCGCTCCAGTCGTGCAACTCGGCCAAGGCCCAGGGCGGGATCCAGGCCGCCTTTGGCGACGACGACTCGCCCGAGCAGCACGCCGAGGACGTCTGGCAGAGCTCCCACGAGACCGCCGACCGCCGGCTCGTGGAAGTGCTCACCGTCGAGGCGCCCGGCGCGATCCACTGGCTCGAGGAGCAGGGCGTCGAGTTCACGCGCGAGAACGGCGGCTACCGCCTGGCGCGCTGCGGCGGCTCGAGCCGCAAGCGGCTGCTGCAGGTCGGCGACCGCACCGGCCACGCGATCACGACCGCGCTGCGCGACGCCTACACCGCCTCGGGCGGCGAAAGCTTTCCGAACAGCCCGCTCGTCTCGCTCGAGCAAGCCGAGAACGACTGGGTCGCGACGTGCCGGCAGAAGAACGGCAACGAGCTCGTGATCGATGCCGGCGCCGTGGTGCTGGCCGCCGGCGGCCGCTGCTACCGCGAAGCCGAGGAGCGCGGCGAGCTCTCGACCAACCACCCCGGCGCGACCGGCGAGGTGACGCGCCTGGCGCTCGACATCGGCGCCCAAAGCCGCGACCTCGACGCGCTCCAGTACCACCCGAACGGCGGCGCGTGGCCGCCGACGATGCAGGGCTACTCGATCCCCGAGACCACCCGTGCTTACGGCGCGACGCTGCTGAACGCCGAGGGCGAGGAGTTCACCGACCCGCTCGGCCCGCGCGACGCCGTCTCGCGGGCGATCTTCGACGAGGTCGAGGCCGGCCGCGGCGTCGAGACGCCCGATGGCCGACCTGCGGTGCTGCTCGACACGACGCGCGTCCCCGAGGCGGACGCCGAGATCTCGCTCCCGTACATGCTGCGCCGCTACCGTTCCGCCGGGATCGACCCGCTGCGGGAGGCGATCCTCACCTACCCCGTCCTGCACTACCAGAACGGAGGCCTCGTGATCGACGAGCACGGCGAGACGACGCTGCCCGGGATCTTCGCCTGTGGCGAGATCGCCGGCGGCACCCACGGGCGCAACCGGATGATGGGCAACAGCCTGCTCGAGTGCACGGTCTTCGGACGGCGCGCCGGTGTCGCCGCCGCGGAAAGGGTCGCATGAGCACCGTCGCGGTCGACCTGCGCCAGACGGTCGAGGACGCGGCGGCGCACCTGTACGTGTGGGCGCTGAAGGACATCCCGCAGGACCTGCGCGACGCGCTCGTGGACGCCCAGCAGCGCGAGACCTCGGTCCCGGGCCGCCGCGTGCTGGACACGATCGTCAAGAACGTCCAGGTCGCCGACGACCGGAACAACCTCGTCTGCCAGGACACGGGGATCGCGGTCTACACGTGCCGCGTGGGCGAGCACTTCCCGCTCCACCCGGCGAAGATCTACGAGGCACTGAGGACGGGCACCGAGCGCGCGACGCTGGAGCATCCGCTGCGTTCGAACGCCGTCCACACGATCACGCGCGAGAACACCGGCGCGAATGTCGGCTACCGGCTGCCGATCGTGCACTGGGAGTTCATTCCCGACTGGGACGGCCTCGACGTCAAGTGCGTCCCGAAGGGCTCGGGCTCCGAGAACATGAGCTTCCTGAAGATGTGCGTCCCCGCCGACGGCGTGAAGGGGATCAAGCAGTTCGTGCTCGAGTCGATCGTCGGCGCCGGCGGCAAGCCGTGCCCGCCCGGGATCGTCGGCGTCGGGATCGGCGGCTCGGCCGACTACGCGATGTACCTCGCCAAGGAGGCGATCGCCCGCCCGATCGGCACGCGCAACAGCGACCCGATCGTCGCGGAGCTCGAGGACGAGCTGATGGGCCTCCTGAACGAGACCGGAATCGGCCCGATGGGCCTCGGCGGCGACGTCACCGTCCTCAACTGCCATATCGAGCACGCGGACACGCACATGACGCTCAATCCCGTCGCCGTCAACTACCAGTGCTGGGCCGCCCGCCGCGCCAGTGTGCACGTGAGCGCGAACGGCGATGTCGAGTTCGACCGGGAGGCCTGATGGCAACACACGAGGTCACCTTCCCGATCACCGACGAGGCCGAGATCCTCAAGCTGCGCGCGGGCGACGAGGTCGTCGTCCAGGGCCACATCATCGGCATCCGCGACCGGACGCAGATGCGGATCTTCGACGAGGGCGTCGAGCCGCCGATGGACCTGAAGGGCGCGTTCCTGCTGCACACCGCGCCTGGCGTGCGCAAGGTCGGCGACAAATACGAGCCGGTCTGCATCGGCACCACGACGAGCGCGCGGATGGTGCGGTTCACCGAGCCGCTCGGCGCGCAGTACGGCGTCCGCGCGATCTGCGGCAAGGGCGGTTTCCCGGACGAGGCGATCGAGCCGATGCAGCGGCTCGGGATGATCTATTTCGCGATCGTCGGCGGCGCCGCGGCGCTCGAGACGACCCAGATCGAGGAGATCGAGGAGGTCGCCTGGGAGGAGCTGATGCCGGAGTGCCTCTGGAAGTTCCGCGTGAAGGACTTCGGCCCGCTCACCGTCGGCATCGACGCCCACGGCAACTCGCTCTACCACGACGTCCAGACCGCCGCGACCAAGACAACTGGAGGAGCTCTTTGCCCGGTTCTGATTTTCTCGACCTGAACCGCGACGGCGGCCTCACGCACGTGATCGACAAGGGCCTCGGCCCGCGCGCGTGGGAGGACGTGCTCGAGACGAGCGGCGACTACATCGACATCGTCAAGCTCGGCTGGGGCACGGCCTACGTGACCCCGAACCTGCAGCGCAAGCTCGACGTGCTGAAGGACAAGCCGGTCGTGATCGGCGGCACCTTCTTCGAGGCCGTCTACGCCCAGGGCAAGCTCGACGACTACAAGCGCTGGCTCGGCGAGCTCGGGATGACGCACGTCGAGATCTCCGACGGCGTGATTGACCTCCCGCGCGAGCGCAAGCTGGAGCTGATCGCCGACTTCGCGCGCGACTTCACCGTTCTCTCGGAGGTCGGCTCGAAGGACGCCGAGGCCGTCTTCGCGCCGTACCAGTGGGTCGAGTGGATCAAGGGTGAGCTCGAGGCCGGCGCGTGGAAGGTGATCACCGAAGGCCGCGAGGGCGGCACCGCGGGCATCTACCGCCCGACCGGCGAGATGCGCACCGGCCTCGTGGACGAGATCGTCCACGAGATCGACCTCGAAGCCTGGTCTTCGAAGCTCCGTCCAAGGCGAGCCAGGCCTGGTTCGTGCAGCAGTTCGGACCGGGCGTCAACCTCGGCAACATCCCGCCGGAGGAAGTGATCCCGCTCGAGACGCTTCGCCTCGGGCTGCGGGCCGACACGCTGAAGGAGGTGCTCCTTGGCGACGCCGAGACTGCAGCTCCCTGACGTCGAGACGATGCCGGCGGAGGCCGTTCTTCGCTGGGCGTACGAAGAGTTCGGTGACCGCCTCTGCCTGACGTGCTCGTGGCAGAAGCAGTCGTCCGTGCTCGTGCACATGGTCGCCGAGCTCGGGCTCGACCTCCCTGTCGTCGAGCTCGACACGCACCTCTTCTTCCGCGAGAGCTACGAGACCCGTGACCGCCTGGTCGAGCGCTATGGGATCACGCTGCTCCCGCCGCCGCCGGTGATCACGATCGCCGAGCAGCACAAGCAGGAGGGCCCGAACCTCTGGGAGACCGACCCCGACCGCTGCTGCCACATCCGCAAGGTCGAGCCGCTGCTGCAGGCGCTCGAGCCCTACGACGCCTGGATCTCCGGGATCCGGCGCGATCAGTCGCCGAGCCGCGCCACGACGCCGAAGGTGGAGTGGTCCGAGCGCTACGAGGTCTGGAAGCTGCACCCGCTCGCCGACTGGGACGAGAAGCGCGTCTGGGCCTACATTCAGGTCAACGAGATTCCCTACAACCCGCTCCATGACGTCGGCTTCCGCTCGATCGGATGCATCCCGTGCACGAAGCCGATCTCGCCCGAGGAAGAGGAACGCGCCGGCCGCTGGGCCGGCTCCGACAAGCTCGAGTGTGGGATCCACCTCGAAACGCCACTAGGAGGCACATGACCGACCACATCTACGCCGCCGAGCACCCCGAGACGACGCACGTCCGGCCCGGCGGCTTCACGCTCTGGTTCACCGGGCTCTCCGGCTCCGGGAAGACCACGATCGCGCACCTCGTCGGGCCCGAGCTCGACCGCCGCGGCCTCGTCGTCGAGTACCTCGACGGCGACAACGTGCGCATGCACCTCTCGAAGGGCCTCGGCTTCTCGAAGGAGGACCGCGACACGCACGTCGAGCGCGTCGGCTGGGTCGCCTCGCGGATCACGCGGCAGGGCGGCGCGGTGATCACGGCTGCGATCTCGCCGTACGCGGAGACACGGCAGCAGGCGCGCGACTGGATCGAGCCGGTCGGCAGCTTCGTCGAGGTCTACATCAAGGCCTCGGTCGACGAGTGCGCCAAGCGCGACGTGAAGGGTCTCTACGAGAAGGCCTTCAAGGGCGAGATCAAGGAGTTCACCGGCGTCTCGGATCCCTACGAGGAGCCGAGGAATCCGGAGCTCGTGGTCGACACCGAGCAGCACGAGCCGGAGGAGAGCGCGGCGCTCGTCGTCGCCAAGCTCGAGGAGCTGGGCCTCGTGCCCGCGGCGGTGACGGCGTGAGCGTCACCGAGACGACGCCGCTGATCGAGCCGCACGGCGGCAAATTGGTCGACCGCACCGGCCCCCGCCCCGACGGGGTTGAGAAGCTCGAACAGCTCGAGTTGACCTCGCGCGAGCTCTCCGACCTCGACATGCTCGCCTCGGGCGCGCTCTCGCCGCTCGAGGGCTTCATGGCCCGGCACGACTACGAGAGCGTCGTCGACGGGATGCGGCTGGCGAACGGCCTGCCCTGGGCGCTGCCGGTCTGCCTCGCGGTCGACCGCGAGCCGGAGGGCGACCAGGTCGCGCTGACCGACGCCGACGGCAACGCGCTCGCCGTGCTCGACGTCGACGGCGTCTACGAGTACGACAAGGAGCGCGAGGCCGAGCGCTGCTTCCGCACCACCGACGACGCGCACCCGGGCGTGAAGCGGCTCTACGACCAGAAGCCGTGCTATCTCGCCGGCCGCGTGACCGTCTTCGAGCGGGCCGAGCCGGCATTCCCGGAGCTCGCAAAGGATCCGGCCGAGACGCGCTCGACCTTCGCCGACCGCGGCTGGAAGCGCGTGGTCGGCTTCCAGACGCGCAACCCGATCCACCGCGCGCACGAGTACCTGACCAAGTCCTCGCTCGAGACCGTCGACGGCCTCCTGATCCACCCGCTCGTCGGCGAGACCAAGAGCGACGACGTCCCGGCCGCGACCCGCGTCGAGTGCTATCGCGTGCTGGTCGACAACTACTACCCCGCCGATCGCGTGCTCGTCTCGGCCTTTCCGGCCGCGATGCGCTACGCGGGGCCGCGCGAGGCGGTCTGGCACGCGATCTGCCGTAAGAACTACGGCTGCTCGCACTTCATCGTCGGCCGTGACCACGCCGGCGTGGGCGACTACTACGGCACCTACGACGCGCAGCTGATCTTCGACGAGTTCGAGCCGCACGAGCTGGGGATCGAGCCGATGTTCTTCGAGCACGCCTTCTTCTGCCGCGCCTGCGGCTCGATGGCGACGCCGAAGACCTGCCCGCACGGGGGCGACGACCACGTCTTCCTCTCGGGCACGAAGGTGCGCGAGCTGCTGGCCGAAGGACAGCTGCCGCCGGCCGAGTTCAGCCGGCCCGAGGTCGCGCAGGTGCTGATCGAGGCGTATCGAAGCTGACCGTCGCCGTGGAGGACTCCCGGGACGCCACCCGCCGTACCCGCCTCGCCAATGAGCGCACGTACCTGGCGTGGTGGCGGACCGGGCTCACCGCCTTCGCGGTCAGCTTCGGCGCCGGCCGGATCGCGCCGGAGCTCTCGGGCGGGGCCTCCTGGCCGTTCGTGGTGCTCGGCGTGGGCTTCGCCGCTGTCGGGCTCGGCTTCATCGGCTTTGGCTACCTGCGCCAGAAGCAGGTCGACGAGGCGCTGGCGCGCGGTGACTACGCGCCGCTCGCCGACCGGGCGGCGCTGATCTTCGCCGCCTGCGGGATCGTGCTCGGGATCGCCACGCTGGCGCTCGTCCTGGCCGGCACATGAGCTGGCAGCTCGTCCTCAGCGGCTTCCTCGTCGGCGGCCTCGTCGGCCTGACCGGGATGGGCGGCGGCTCGCTGATGACGCCCCTGCTCGTGATCGTCTTCGGCTTCAACCCGACGACCGCGATCGGGACGGACATCCTGCACGGCGCGATCTTCAAGAGCGTCGGCGCTGCTCGCCACCGGCGGCTGGGAACAGTGCACGCGCGGTTGAGCGGATGGATGTTCCTGACCAGCGCGCCGATGTCGCTCGTCGGCGTCTGGACCGCGACCCGCCTCGAGCACGCCTACGGTGACAGCGCGGAGTCGGTGATGGGCCGGGTGCTCGGAGTCGCGCTGCTGCTCGGCGCCGCAGGCCTGTTCGCGAAGAGCTTCCTCCACTACACCGAGCGCAGCGACGAGCCGTTCCTGCTGACCCGGCGCGACCGCCTGGCCGCGCTCGCGATCGGCTTCTTCGGCGGCTTCATCGTCGGTCTGACCTCGGTCGGCACCGGGGTCTTCTTCGGGCTGACGATGCTGATCGTCTTCCCGCTGCGCGCCGCGAAGGTGGTCGGCACCGACATCTTCCACGCGGCCGCGCTGCTCTGGGTCGCCGGCTTCGGGCACTTCATCGCCGGCAACGTCGACATGGGCGCAGTCGGCTGGCTGCTGATCGGCTCGATTCCCGGCGTCTTGTTCTCGAGCCAGTTCACGGTACGGATGCCGGAGCGGGCGCTGCGCGCCGCGCTCGCGTCGGTGCTGCTGCTGAGCGGGATCAAGCTGCTCGACTTCCCGCACAACGACGTCGTGCTCGTGGTCGCCGCGTTCGGCGTCCTGTCCGGGTTCGCGGCGTGGGGGCTCATGTACCGCTCGGGCCGTCGCCGTAGCGTCGAGACGCCAGCCTAGGTCCATCTAGACTCGCGCTCCCGTGGCGCGTGTCCTGCCGATCGTGGTCGTGCTGGCTCTCCTCGGCTGCACGGCCGCGGCGTTCGCGGTCACCGAGGGGCTGAAGCTCGAGCACAGCCCAGTCTCGAACACCCACGTCGGCAAGAAGGTGGCGCCCGGCTCGCTGTCGTACAAGACCGTCCCGATCGGGCTCCAGCTGCGCAAGCCGGATCGTGTGACTGTCGAGCTCGTGAACGGCAACGGCGACGTGGTGCGCACGCTCGCGCGCTCGCGCCGGGAGCCCAGCGGCGCCCTGCAGTTCATCTGGAACGGGCGCGGTGACAATCGCGAGGTCGTGCCCGACGGCGTCTACCGTCCGCGCGTCCATCTGGCGGATGCCCACAAGACGATCGTGCTCCCGAACCCGATCACGATGGATGCGACGGCGCCGTTCGTACGACTGGTCTCTGTCACGCCAGGGGTGATCTCGCCCGACGGCGACTCCGTCAGGGACCACGTCAGGATCAGGTACCAGACCAGCGAGAAGGCCCGCGTGCAGCTCTACGTCGACGGCGAGCCTCGGACCTTCGTCCACGACTTTCTGCGGGCCGGCAAGATCGACTGGCCGCGAGGCCGGCGCCCCCTCGGCCCCGGCAGGCACTTGATCAGGTTGCGCGCCCTCGACCTCTTCACGAACCTCGGGCCGCCGAGCCGGGCCCTGCCGGTGTTCGTGCGCTACATCGAGCTGCGGCCGCACGCGCTGCGGGTGAAGACGGGCCGGCGCTTCGGCTTCCGCGTCCTCACCGACGCGAAGCGCTACTCGGTACACCTCGGCTCGCTGCACGCACGGCGGAGCGGCAAGCTGCTGATCCTGCGCGCGGCCGCGCCCGGGCGTTACGTGCTGCGCGTGAACGAGCACGGGCACGTCGCGAGGGCGGTCGTGACGGTGACGCCGTGACCGGCCACGCCGGAGGCGTCGTCGGCAGCCTCGGGCTCGCGCTGCTGCTCGTCGCGCCGTCGCGCGTCCAGCGGCTCGTAGGTCTCGGTGCCTGGGCGCTCGGTGCGACCCTGCTCGCCGTCTACCTCGCCCCGCACGGGCACCGGCCGCTGCTCGGTGGCTTGGCGGTTGTCGGCCTACTGCTCGCCGCGGCCGGCGCGTTCGTCATCCGCCGCTGGCTGTTCGTGCTCCCGTTCGCGGTGCTGGCCTGCATCGCGGCGCGGATCCACGTCCACGTCGGCTCGACCGAGGCGAACCTGCTCGTGCCGATGTACGCGGTCGTCGCGGCGGCGGCGCTGCTGCTCGCGTGGGAGCTGCTCCAGGGCGACACCCGCGCGCGTGAGCTCGGGCCCGCCGCCTGGCCGCTCGCGGCGTTCGTCGCCTGGTCGGGGCTCTCGATCCTCTGGACGCAGGACGTGCGTCAGGGCTCGATCGACCTGCTCTTCTTCTATCTCCCGTTCGGGCTGCTAGCGATCGTGCTCGCGCGTCTTGCCTGGAGCCGCCTGATCGCAATCGGCCTGCTCGTCGAGCTGACCGCGATGGCGCTCGTCTTCGCGGCGATCGGGATCTACCAGTACGAGACGCGCGACGTCTTCTGGAACCCGAAGCTGCTCGTCTCGAACGCCTTCGCGCCTTTCTACCGGGTCAACTCGGTCTTCTGGGACCCGTCCATCTACGGGCGCTTCCTCGTGGTAGCGATCCTCGCCCTGCTCGTGGCGGTGCTGTTCACGCGCGACCTGCGGGTGATGCTCGGGGCGACGGCCGCGATCGCCGCGATCTGGGCCGGGCTCTACTTCTCGTACTCGCAGTCGAGCTTCGCCGCGCTCGCCGCCGGGGTCGTGCTGGCGGCCGTGTTCGCGTGGGGCCGGCGTGGGTTGATCCTCGCGATCGTCGCCGGCGTCATCGTCCTGGCCGCCGCCTTCGCGGTGCCGAGCGTGCGGCACGACGTCTTCGGCCACAACACGAAGAGCTCGACCAGCGGCCGCGGCACGCTCGTGCGGCGCGGCGTGCACATCGCCGTCCACCACCCGGTCGCGGGCGTCGGGATCGGCGGCTTCAAGCACGCCTATGCCGAGCTCGCGGGCCTGAAGGGCAAGGAGCCGGCCGCGGCCGCGTCGCACACGACGCCGGTGACGGTCGCCGCTGAGGGCGGGATCGTCGGCTTCGCGCTCTACGTCTGGCTGCTCGTGGCCGCGCTAGGTCTCGCGTTCCGCCGCTTCGCGCGCGACCTGCCGGGCCTCGCGGCGCTGACGTTCGGCCTCGTGATCGCGGCCGTTGCCGTCCACAGCCTCTTCTACAACGCGTTCTTCGAGGACCCGACTGTCTGGGCCGCGATCGGCCTGGCCGCCGCGCTGCCGCGCCGGCCGGAGGCGGCCACGGAGTCGCCGGCGCTCGACCGGCAGGTAGAACCCGAGCGGCAGCAGGACCAGCGGGTAGACGGCGCTCAGCAGCAAGGCACCGCCGAGCGGGACGTCGAGGCTCTTCCCGAGCACCGTTAGCCCCACGGCAGCGCCCACCGCGAGCGCGATCCGCCGCCACTGATACGGCACCGGGAAGACCTGCTGCGCGCGGATCGTCATCCCGAAGAACATCACCAGGTACGCGATCAGCGTCGAGACCGCCGCGCCGATCATCCCGTACGGCGGGATCAGGACGACGTTGAGCCCGATATTGACGAGCGCCGCTCCGCCGGTGATCACCCAGTTGAACTGCGTCTTCTTGGCCCGGCCGATCCCGATCGACATCACGTTGAAGGCGATGAAGGCCGTTCCGCCGAAGACGAGCAGCGGCACGACCTCCTGCGCCCGGTAGAACCTCGGCGTCGCCAGCAGGCGCACGAGCCACGGCGCGAGCAGCGACAGCGCCAGCGAGAGCCAGGAGCAGAGGTAGAGCACGTAGGTGAGCACGTAGCCGTAGGTGCGCTTGGCCTCGTCGTCGTCCTTGATCGAGAAGGCGAAGGCCGGCCAGGCGGTCCGCAGCGCGATCAGCACGAGCAGGAGCGCGGTCGAGATCCGGACGCCAACCGAGTAGACGCCGGTCTCGCCGAGCCCCTTCATGTGCACGAGGAAGAAGCGGTCGGAGAGGTCGATCACCCAGAGCGCGAGCCCCGACGGCACGAGCGGCAGGCCGAAGCGCTGCATCTGGCGGAAAAGGCCGCGGTCGAACTCGAGCCCGAGCTGGAAGCGGCGGTAGGCGAGCAGGACGAAGTAGACGACGAGCGTGCCGGTGAAGTTGCCGGCGATCACGCCGATCGCGCCCTTGTGCCAGACGGCCACGAGCAGGATCGTCGCGGCGACGGTGATGATCACGTTCGCGAGCGTGGCGGCGACGTACGAGACCGAGCGCTCCTCGACGCGGAAGAGCGCGGTCAGCTGCTCGTAGTTCATCTGCGCCCAGAGCAGCACGAGCGCGGCCCGGACGAGGTTCGCGCGCGAGTCGGTCGCGAACAGGATGTGCGAGATCTGCGTCGCGAAGATCGAGCCGACGACGAGCCCGAAGGTCGCCATCACCATCGTGAACCAGAAAGAGGTGCGGACGACCGTCGTCCGGCCGCGGTCGTCCTCGGCGTCGAAGTAGAAGCGGAAGAACGCCATCGAGATGCCCATCCGCAGGACGATCACGAGCACGACCGTCAGCGAGATCAGCGTCTCGACCGCGCCGACATCGGCGCGCGTCAGATAGCGCGTCACCACCGGCAGCAGGAAGACGCCGATCAACCGCGAGACGACGGCGCCCATCCCGTAGATGGCCGAGTGCTTGGCAAGCCGCCCGAGCTGTTGCGCGATCACTGCCTCAGTGTGGCTGAATCGCACGGATAGACTGGCCGATCGTGGCTCTGAGCGGCAAGAAGATCCTGATGACGGGCGGCGCGGGCTTCATCGGCACCGCGCTCGCGCGGCGGCTCGTGGCCGAGAACGAGATCGTCGTGCTCGACAACCTGCACCGCGACTCGCTGACCGGCACCGATCTTGCCGAGCACGAGAACCTGCGCTTCGTCCAGGGCGACGTGCTTGACCTGCCGCTGCTGCGCGAGCTGAGCGCGCGCGCCACGCACGTCGTCCACCTCGCCGCGATCGCGGGCGTCGACTCGGTGCTGAAGAGCCCGGTGCGGACGATGCGGGTCAACCTGATCGGCACCTCGAACGTGCTCGAGGCGGCGCACGAGGCCGGAGTCGCTCGAGCGGCTGATCGACTTCTCGACCAGCGAGGTCTTCGGCACGCACGCCTACAAGGTCGAGGAGACGCACGTCACCTCGCAGGGCTCGGTCGGCGAGGCGCGCTGGACGTACGCCGTCTCGAAGCTCGCGGGCGAGTACCTCGCGCACTCGTACTTCGACGAGTACAAGCTGCCGTCCACGACGATCCGGCCGTTCAACGTCTACGGGCCGGGCCAGCTCGGCAGCGGTGCGATCCACCACTTCACGGTGCGCGCGCTCGCCGGCGACGAGCTGGTCATCCACGGCGACGGCTCGCAGATCCGTGCCTGGTGCTTCGTCGACGACGTGGTCGAGGCGCTGCTGGCGATGCTCGAGCGCGAGGAGGCCGTCGGCCAGGTGTTCAACGTCGGCAACCCGCGCTCGGTGGTGACGGTCTTCGACCTCGCGACGCGGATCAAGCGGCTGGCGGAGTCGGACTCGGAGATCGTCTTCAAGCCGCTGCACTACACCGACGTCGAGATGCGGATCCCGAACGTGGACAAGGCGCTGAAGCTGCTCGAGTGGGAGCCGCGCGTCGACCTGGACGACGGGCTCGCCCGCACGATCGCGTGGTACCGCGAGCGACAGCCCGTGCAGAGCCTGGCTCCTTCGCGGTGACGAGACGCCGCTTGCGGCGTCGCTTCAGGCTGCGTGGGCTTTGCTCACGCAGCCGTCGGAAATGACCGGTCGACACGTCAGCGGTCGGAACCACGGCGTCTGGGCGCTCGCCGCGGCGGTCGTGCTCCTCGCGGCCGTCCCGGGAGCGGCGGCGCGGCAGGCGCCGGCGCTGCGGATCTCGCTCGACCGCCCCGTCTTCAGCCCGAACGGCAACGGCGTCAACGACACGCTGACTGTACGGACGAACGCCGCGCCCGGCACGCTGCTCGGCCTGCGCGTCTACGCGTGGGGCGGCCGGCTCTCGGGCTGGAAGCGAATCCGCACCGGGGTCTCCTCGACCACGCCGGACCTGACCTGGAGCGGCACGACTGCCACGGGCGGCGCGCTCGGCGACGGGACCTACCAAGTAACAGTCTGTTACAAGGATGCCGGCCGGCCGCTCGCTGCGCGTGGGGTCGTACGGCCCGGCCTGGCGGAGGCGAGCGTGCGCCGCCCGCCGTGGCGGACTACCGGCTGCGCGCCCGCGCACCCGGTGCGGGTCGAGCGCCTCGCGGCGTTCGTGGACTCGACCCGCAGCTTCCACGGCGGCGACCAGATCCCGCTGGTTGTCTCGGCGGACGAGGGCAAGTACTCGCTTGGCCTCGAGCGCGACTGCGCGGGTGCGAGCGAGGCAGAGCTCAGCTTCGGCGACGGCGGCGGCTTGCACGTGCCCCTCGCCGAGCGTCCGGGCCTCTACCACGCCGTTGCCACCGACCCGGCAGGCGACCGGTTCCTCGCGCCCGTCGTCGTCCGCTCGGGCCTGGCCGCTCGACAAGCCGGCGTCGCACACCGCGCTCGTCGTCTGGCCGTACCTGACCTGGCGGGCCTACAGCGCCTACGACGCCGATCTGAACGGGATCCCGGACAGCTGGTACCAGTTCTGGCGCCAGCGGCGCGTCTCGCTGAAGGGCCCGCTGCTGCGCGGCGGGCTCGAGGACGACCACAGGGCGGCGCTGCCGTTCTCACGCTGGCTCTGCTCGCGCCCGGTGCGCACGCAGCAGATCACCGACGTCGAGCTTGGCCGGCTGCCCCTCTCGACGCTTGCGCAAGTACTCCGCGATTGTCTTCCCCGGCCACAGCGAGTACTACGAGCCGGCGACCTACGACCTGCTCGAGCGGTACCGCGATGACGGCGGCAACCTCGTCTTTCTGCAGGCGAACCCCTTCTACCGGCAGGTGCGGGTCGATCCCGGACGCAACGCCGTCGTGATGACGGACTACGACGCCCGTGAGGGGCGATCCGACTTCGAGCTCACCGGCGTCGGCTACGACGGCTGCTGCTTCCCCAAGGTGCGCGCCGAGCCGTATGTGGCCGCGACCGGGCGGGACTACGACCGTGTCCGCTGGCTGTTCCGCGGGACCGGCATCGGGCCCGGCCAGGCCTTCGGCGTCGCCAACTCCGAGAGCGACCGCGTCGATCCTGGCCTCAGCCCGCGCGACCACGTGATGGCGGGCCAGGCGATCATGCGCGGCAAGTTCGGCGTGATCCACGCGGCCATGACCTGGTCGCGCGCCGGCCGCGGCCAGGTGTTCGCGACCGGCAACTACACCTTCCTGCGCATGGGCCGCGGGATCACCTACAAGCTGCTCGACAACGTATGGGCAAAGCTCGTGGGCTAGCTCTCGCCGTCGTCCTCGCGCTAGCCGGGTGCGGCGGCTCGAAGACGGCGAAGCCTCAGACGCTGCGGCTCGCGCTGCCGCTCGTGCCGACGGTGCTCGACCCGGCGAAGGCGAGCGACCTGCCGTCGCTGAACGTCTCGCACGAGCTCTACGCGGGCCTGACGCGCTTCTCGGAGACCGGCGTCGAGCCGGACCTGGCCGAGTCGTGGGACGTCGGCGAGGGCGGGCTCGTCTGGACGTTCCACCTGCGCAAGGGGATCCAGTGGAGCGACGACACGCCCATCACGGCGGCGGACTTCAAGCGCTCCTGGCTGCGGGCGCTCGCGCCGAGCACGAACGCGCCCTACGCAGGCCCGGAGCTCGGGATCGTCCGCGGGGCGCGGCACCTGCACGCGACCGGCAACGGCTCGATCGGCGTCCAGTTGCTCGACGACCGCACCCTGCGGGTCACGCTGCAGCACCCGGTGCCCTGGTTCGACGAGCTGGCCGCGTTCCCGGTCGCCGCGCCGGTGCCGCCGAGGCCGACCCTCTACAGCGGTCCGTTCAGGATCGTCTCCCGCGCCGGCGGCAAGCTAACGCTCGAGCGGAACTTCAACTACTGGAACGCGGGCGAGGTGAAGCCGAGCCGGATTGTCCTCGGCACCGATATGAAGGGCGCCGACGCCGTTTTGCCGCGCCAGCTCGCCGGGCCGGGGCTGCCCTGGATCGACACGGCCGGCCCGGCGGCGCCGAGCGCCGACGAGCTGGAGCTGCTCGCCACCGGCCAGCTCTGGCTCGTCACGCGCGGGACGCCGCTCTCCGACCTCCTCTCTCGCCGGTACGTCGCGTGGGTGATCACCCACCTCGACCTTGGCACGAAGCCGGTCTCGTTCGTGCCGCCCGCGATGCCCGGCGCGAGCGTCGTCAACTCGCATGAGTCCGTGGTGTTGCAGAGCGCGCCGCAGCCGCTGCGGCTCACGCTCAGCTGGGCCGAGCAGGACCTGGGCGCCTCGAAGATCGCGGCCATCCTGCGCCGCCACGCCGCGCGGCTGCGCCAGTTCGAGCTCTTCCTCAGCTTCCGGCCGGTGCCGACGGTGGCCGACCTCGAGGCCCAGGATGCCGACCTGATCCTGCTCGGCTGGAGCTCAAAGGTCTTCGACCCGTACAACCAGCTCGACCAGTTCACGTGCGGGAGCGCCTTCAACGTCGCCCGCTGGTGCAACCCGTCCTACGACGCCGGAATGCGCGAGGCGGTTCGCACGCTCGACGACGAGGAGCGCTGGCAGATCGAGCGCAAGCTAGTCGAGAAGCTGCACGATGGCGTGCCGGCCGTCCCCCTCTACTTCGGCGGCGACAGCTTCTCGCTCGCGCCGGGCGTGCACGGCTTCTCGTGGTCGCCGATCGGCCTCTACGAGCTGCTGGGCATGACGCGCTCGTAGATCTCGAGCACGCGCTGCGCGACGGCGGTATGCGCGTGCACCCGCTCGACGTACTCGCGGCTGCGGCGGCCGAGCGCCGGCAGCTCCGCCCGCGTCTCGACGAGGCCGGCGAGCACGTCCTCGAGGTTGCGTTCGTCCGCGCGGACCAGCGGCAGCTCCAGCCCGAAGGCCTCCTCGGTCTCGGCGGCTGCCTCGGCGTCGAGGTGGACGACAACCGGCTTCGCGAGCGCCATCGACTCGATCGCGAACATCCCGTACCAGCCGATCCGCAGCTGGTCGACGACCACGTCGGCGGCCGCGTAGCGCAGGCGTGCTTCCGCGTTCGGGAGGCCTTCGATCAGGTCGAGCTCCACCGGCGCGCCCTTCGCGCGCAGCGACTCGACGGCGGCGAGGACGGCTTCGGTGCCCTTGACCGCGCGCTTGCTCGGCGCGTGCGCGATCCGCAGCGTCTCGCCGGGCTCGGTCGGCGAGGGCTTCCAGTCGTCGAGCACCAGCGCCGGCGGGACAACGTCGTACTTGGGCCAGTGCTCCGCGCGGGGCGAGGCGGCGAGTCAGGTAGCTGCCGACGATCACCGCGCCCGCGTCGCGCAGGTACGAGACGTCCGAGGCGCTGCGGTTCCGCAGGTCGGAGCCCCAGGACTGGAAGACGATCCCCTTGCGGCGCGCCTTCAGCAGCGGCAGCGTGACCCGGCGCGGCGCGAGCGTCAGGCCGGCGTGGAAGTGGAAGACGTCGAAGTTCCGCACCGCCCAGTTGAGCGCTCGCAGCTGCTTGGGCAGGTTGTACGGGATCGACCCGAGCTTGCTCGTGTCGCGCAGCTCGAGGTTGACGTCGAAGCCGCGCTGGAACGGCCGCTCGTTGAAGACGAGCAGCCTGCTCTCGACGCCGATCTCGCGCAGCCCGGCCGAGATCGCGCCCGGCCCGCCCGCGACGTTGATCGGCGAATGCAGAACCCTCAAGCGACCGGGGCTTCGGCGGCGATCTCGATGTCCAGCGCGGCGAGCGCCCTCTCGGTGAGCGCGTCGAGCTCGTCCTCGTCGCCTGCGCTCAGCAGCAGGTAGCCGAGGCGCTCGGCGCCGGAGGTGATCGGCGGCAGCGTCATCCCCTCTCGCCAGTACCAGCCCGCCTCGTGGACGCCGTCGAGCGCCAAGGCGGGAGCCGTGCTCGAGCCGGACGATGCGCCCCGGCTCCGCGACCACGAAGCGCACCTGGCCGACCGGGGCGGTCGGCTCGCCGGGCTGCAGGTCGTCTCGGGCCAGCTCGCCGAGCACCCAGAGCACGTTTGCGCGCACCGCGTCGAAGCCGGTCACGAGCTTGGCGAGCTCCGCGTCCTTTCCGCCGCCGAGCCGTGCGCCGACCTCGATCGCCCACGGCTGGCCGTCGCGCATCCGTACCTGCACGTACGAGGGCCCGGTCTCGAGCCCCACGGCCAAGCTCGCCTTGTGCGCCAGCTCGAACAGCGGCTCCTCGTTCGCGAGCAACGAGGGGTAGCGGTGCGCGATGCAGACGCCGAGCGGGAGGCGGCGGGTACAGCAGCCGCCGGGTGACGCTCATCGGGAAGTACTCGCGCTCGAGCAGGAAGCCGTTGACCGTGTACTCGTCGCCGTCGAGGTACTGCTCGAGCACGATCGCGCCGGCACGCGAGGCCGCGAGCGCGCGGTCGACCGCCTCTGCGAGCTCACTCTCGGCCCGCACCTCGGTGACACCGCGCTGCGCGGAGCCGTCGACCGGCTTGACGACGACGGGCGCGCCGAGCTGATGGAACGCCTGCTCGGCCTCCTCGAAGCTCGCCGCCTCGCGTCCCTTCGGGCAGCGCACCTTGCGCTTCTCGAAGGCCGCGCGCATCCGCCGCTTGTCGGCGACCGTGCGGGCCGTCTCGACCGGCAGACCCGGGAGCCCAAGGCGCTCGGCGAGTTGCGCGGTCGGAAGGACGGCCTGGTCGGAGCCCATCGTCGCCACGGCGACCGGCTCGATCCCCTGCGCCTCGAGGTCGCCGAGCACGCCGCCGACGTCGGTGAAGCTCCTGACGATCCGGTGCTCGGCCTCGGCCAGCAGCGGCGCATCCGGCGAGCCGTCGACGACGCAGACCTCGTGGCCGAGCGCACGCGCCTGCTCGAGCAGCCCGAGCTGCGAGCGTGACCCGCCGGTGAGGACGAACGCGCGCGGCATCTAGGCAGGCGCTGCGGCGCGCAACGATTCGAGCAACAGGCGCATGCCTTCGTCGAGCGGGACCTCCGGACGCCAGCCGAGCGCCCGGAGGCGCTGGGTCGAGATCCGCGTCATCACCCGGCCGGGCGGCGGCTCGACCTCCTCGATCAGCTCGTGCGGCGCGCCGGTCAGCTCGCACGCGAGCCGCGCGACGTCCGCGAGCGCGACTGCCTGCCCGTCGGCGCCGATGTTGAACGCGCCCTCCTCGCCGGACTCGAGCACGAGCCGGATCGCGCGCACGACGTCGCCGATCCAGCAGAACGTCCGCGCCTCGCCGCGGAAGACCGGAATCGGCTCGCGCGCGTCGGCCTGCCGCAGCATCGTCGGCACCGCGCCCTTCGCCTGGCCGGCGTCGACGCCGGGCCCGTACGGGTTGGCGAGGCGCAGGATCGCCAGGCCCTCGGGCGCGCAGAGCGTGGCAGCCTGCTCGCCCCAGAGCTTCGTCAGCGCGTAGAAGCTCTCGGGCGCCGGCGGGGTCTGCTCGTCGGCCTCGACGGCCGAGCCATACACGTCCGAAGTCGATAGGTAGACGAGACGGGCGCCGTGCGTCGCCGCGGCCCGGGCGACGAGCGTCGTGGCGAGCACGTTCGAGCTCAGCGCGAGCTCGGGCGCCTCGTCGCAGCGCACGACGCCGATCCGCGCGGCCGCGTGGACGACAACGTCGGGCCGCGTCTCGGCGACCGCCGCCTCGGCGACGCCCTCGTCGGCGAGGTCGCCGTCAGCCCGCCCGAGCAGGTGGACCTCGTAGGGTCCGTCGCCGTGACGAAGCTCGTCCTGAAGCGTGCGGCCGACGAACCCGGAAGCGCCTGTGAGCAGCACCTTCATGGCCGCCGAGTCTACTGGCGCGCCTGCGCGCTCCTGGCGGTCGTGCTGCTCTGCGGCTGCGAGCACGGCAAGCGCCGCACGGAGCCGCAGCCGCCGCACCGAAGCTCTCGTTCGTCGCGCTCGACCGCGAGCACCAGCGCCTCGTGCGCGACTACGAGCCGGTCAGCTGCGGCGATGACCGCGTACGAGCTCGCGTTCCGCGACTGGCGGCTCGGCCGGCTCTCGCAGACCGAGCTCCGAGTTCCGCGCGAGCGCCTATCCGGAAGATCGTCGTGCGCTCGCTCGCATCGCTTCGGCGCGACCGCGCGACAGGCGAGACGGCGCATGCGCGAAGCAGCTGCTTGTGACGGCGCTTCGGCGCGCGGGAGGGCGCCCTGGCCGCGCTCCCGCGCATGCATGCGCGTACTGACCGTGCGGTGGAACCGCTCCGAGTCGATACGGCCAGAGCAGGTCTGACCGTCCTGCAGGACATTCGCGACCGTGCCCGCCTGATCCCGCTCCCGGAGGACAGCGTGAGCTGAGCTTTTGACACCCGCGGAGGGCGGGGCTACCGTGCTGCGACCAAAACGTAACCAACCGCACTATGCGCCGCAGCTACGCCGCCTACGCTGCGGGCGCCGTAGCGGCCGCGGTTTCCGCAGTCCTCGCCGCCCCGGGAGGGACGGTGGTTGGTAGCGCAGCGCTGCGGCACGGCAGCCAGGTCGCCTGGCTGAAGGAGGGCAGCGTGGCGCTTCACCCCGCACCAGGGTCGCCGCAGGTCTCGGCGACGATCGCCAGCCGAACGGAGTTTGGCTCGAGGACGTCGCTGCCAGTCGTCGGCCGCAGGTCGTGGGTGGCTCAAGGTGATCTCGACGAATCTGCGAAACGGCGTGTACGGATTCGTTCGGCGCTGGCAGGTGCAGGTGACCTGGAGCCCGCTCGCGATCGACGTCGACCTCTCCGGACGCCTGCTGCGGGTCTGGCGGCGCGGGACGTCGTGCTCCGCGCCGCCGTGGGGGTCGGAGCCGCCGGCACTCCCACGCCGATCGGCCGCTTCGGCGTCACCGACAAGCTCACCCGTCTCAATCCAGCCGCCTACGGCTGCTGCATCCTCGCGCTCTCGGCCCATCAGACGCACCTGCCGCCGGGCTGGCCCGGTGGGGACCGGATCGCGATCCACGGCGGCGGCGGGATCGGTGCTGCGACGTCGAACGGCTGCCTTCATGCGACCGAGGTCCGTCCTGCGCCGCCTGATGCGCCGTCGTTCCGCTCGGGACGCAGGTGGTGATCCATCCGTGACGGAGCAGGCCCCGACGCCCACCCGGGTTCTCGGCGGGCTGACGCGGCGCGCGGGCCGGAGGCGGGTCTCCGGCCGACGGTGTTGTTCGCGCTCGCCGGCTCCCTCACGCTGGCCTGGGTCGGCTTCGCGGTCTGGGCCTCCGGCCCTTGGCGTGGCGAGCTCGAGGCTGCTCTCGGGCCTGTGCTGGGCTGGGTGATCCCGATCCTGCTCGCGTACGTCCCCGCCCTCGTGATCGGCTTCATGCTCTTCACGCTGCTCGTCAACCCGTACCGCGAGCTGGAGCTCGTTCCGCCCGCCGGATCCTGGCCAGCGCTGTCGACGGTCTCTGATGCGCGGCCCGAAACGAAGCCGAAGCGATCGTGCCGACGCTCGAGGAGATCGCCGGGCTCACCTATCCCGGGGCCGGTCGAGGTCGTGCTCGCCGACAACGGTTCGACCGACCGACCGCGGAGCTCGGTGAAGAGACCGCACGGCGCCTCGGGCTCGACTATCGGCGGGTCGTTCGAGCAGGCAGCCCGGGAAGCACAAGGCGCTCAACAGGGCTCTCGCCACGGTGACGACGCCGATCGTGGTCACGGTCGACGCCGACACGATGCTGCACCCCGAGTCGATGACGTACCTCGTCGCCCGGCTGACGACCGCGCCGCAGGGCCAGCACACCTGTGCGTGCGCCGGTGCGCTCGTCGCCCAGAACCCGCTCCTGCGCTTCATGACGCGTATGCAACAGTGGGACTACCGGCTCGGGATCAACGGCGTGAAGCGGATGCAGGCCTCGTACAACACGGCCCTCGTCGCGCAAGGGGCGTTCTCGGCGTACTGGACGGACGATCTACGCGCGGTGGGCGGCTGGCCGGACGCGATCGGGGAGGACATCGTGCTGACGTGGGCGCTGTTGGGAACGCGCGGGATCGTGCAGTACGAGCCGGTGGCGCTGGGCTTCACGCACGTGCCCGAGCGGCTCGGGCAGCTGCTGAGCCAGCGCTCGCGCTGGGCCCGTGGGATGCTCGAAGGCCTTCGCACCCACCCGCCGCCTCGCCAGCCGCGCGTGCTCGCGAAGTTCGTCGCCGGGATCGACTATCTGGTGCCGTTCCTGGACATCGGGCTGATCTTCTTCTGGGTGCCCGGCGTGATCCTCTTCCTGTTCGGCTACCCGCTGATCTTCGGCTGGTGGTCGATGCTTCTCCTTCCGATCACCCTTCTGATCTTCGGGTTCCTGCGCCGCTGGCAGGAACGGCACGTGTTCCGTCGCCTCGGCGTCGAGGTCGGCAAGGACGCGCGCGGGTTCGCCGGCTACCTGCTCGTCTACCAGGTGCTGACCTCGGCCGCGTCGCTGAGGGGCTACGCGCAGTACCTCGGCGGTGGCGCGCGGCGCTGGTAACAAGCCGTTTGACGTGGTTGTGAGTGAGTGATAACTTCCAACGCGTGAACGCAGCGACCACGACGCGCAAGACAGCCGAGGTGCGGCGCGAGGAGATCATCGCCGTCGCGCTGGAGGAGTTCGGCGAACACGGGCTCGACGGCACTTCGACCGACACGATCGCGCGCAAGGCCGGGATCTCGCAGCCCTACCTCTTCCGGCTCTTCGGTACGAAGAAGGAGCTCTACCTCGAGACCGTGCGGCGCTGCCTGCGCCAGACGCTGGAGCTCTTCCAGGAGGCCGCTGAGGGCAAGCGCGGGGAGGAGGCATTGAAAGCGATCGGCCAGGCGTACCGCGGCCTGCTTGCGGACCGCACGCGCCTGCGCGCGCAGATGCAGGCCTACGCGGACTGCGACGACGACGACGTGCGCGAGGTCGTGCGCGAGGGCTACGGCCGGCTCGTGGACTACGTCGAGCGCGTGTCAGGCGCCGAGCCCGAGCGGATCCGCGACTTCTTCGCGTTCGGGATGCTGCTGAACGTCTTTGCCTCGATGGACCTGCTCGACCACCCGGCGTCGTGGGCGAAGCAGTTGCTCGAAAGCTGCCTTGGAGAGGAGTCGCCGTGAGTCGCCGCACCGCCACCATCTGGACCTTCGCGATCACCTCGGTCGCGCTCTTCATGACGACGCTCGACAACCTCGTCGTCACGACCGCCCTGCCGGTCATCCACCGCGACCTGCACGCGAGCCTGAGCGGGCTCGAATGGACGGTCAACGCCTACACGCTCACCTTCGCGGTCTTCCTGATCACGGGCGCCGCCCTCGGCGACCGCTTCGGCCGCCGCCGCATGCTCGTGATCGGCCTCGCGATCTTCACCGCCGGCTCCGCCGCCGCGGCGCTTGCGCCCTCGATCGAGGCGCTGATCATCGCGCGCGCGGTGCAGGGCTTCGGCGGGGCGATGGTGCTGCCGTTGACGCTGACGATCCTGAGCGCGGCCGTGCCCGCCGAGAAGCGAGGCCTCGCGCTTGGCGCGTGGGGCGGCATCAGCGGCCTGGCGGTCGCGATCGGCCCGCTGGTCGGCGGCGCCGTCGTCCAGGGCATCTCGTGGCAGTGGATTTTCTGGCTGAACGTGCCGATCGGCCTTGCGCTGATCCCGCTCGCCCGGCTGCGCCTGCAGGAGAGCCGTGGCCCGAACGACTCGCTCGACCTGCCCGGTGTCGGCCTCGCCAGCGTGGGCCTGTTCGGGATCGTCTGGGGCCTCGTGCGCGGGAACCAGGTCGGCTGGGGGAGCGCCGAGATCGTGTTCGCGCTCGTTGCGGGAACCGTCGTCCTCGCGCTGTTCGTGCTCTGGGAGCTGCGGACCAAGGAGCCGATGCTGCCGCTGCGCTTCTTCCGCAACCGCACCTTCACCGCCGCCAACGTGGCCTCGCTGCTGATGTTCTTCGGAATGTTCGGCTCGATCTTCCTGCTGGCGCAGTTCTTCCAGACCGTGCAGGGCTACTCGCCGCTGCAGGCGGGCCTCAGGATCCTCCCGTGGACGGCGATGCCGATCTTCGTCGCTCCGATCGCCGGCGCGCTCTCGGACCGGATCGGCGGCCGGCCGCTGATGGTCACGGGGCTCGGGCTGCAGGCGGCCGGGCTCGCGTGGATCGCGGCGGTCTCGACGCCGACGGTCGCCTACTCGGCGCTCGTCGTGCCGTTCATCCTCTCCGGCGTCGGGATGGCGCTCTACTTCGCGCCGGTCGCGAACGTCGTGCTCTCGTCGGTGCGGCCGGAGGAGGAGGGCCAGGCCTCGGGCGCCAACAACGCGATCCGCGAGCTCGGCGGGGTCTTCGGCGTGGCCGTGCTCGCCTCCGTGTTCGCCCACTACGGTGGCTACCGCACTGGGCAGACCTTCGTGGACGGGCTGATCCCGGCGCTCTACGTCGGCGCCGGCTTCGTGGCCGCGGGGGCCGTGGCCGCGCTCGGGATCGCGCGCAAGGTGCGCCGGCAGGAGCAGGAAGCTCCGGCGCGCGCGCTAGCGACTGAGTAGCGCGTAGCCCTCGCGCAGGAAGGGCGTCCGGTCGACGAGGGCGCCGATCTCGTCCGGCGAGACGGTGCCCTCCTCGGTCACGACGCAGTCGACCAGCGCGGACGGGGTCAGCTCGAACTCCTCGGCGGTGAGGGCCGGCGCGTCGCCGGCGTCGATCGGGGCCAGCTTGATCACCTCGCACGCGACGACGACCGGAACGCTGTCGCCGGCCGCCGCCTCGGCCAGGACGTGCGTGCCGGTCTTGTTGCAGAGCGTGCCGTCGTGGAAGACCGTGTCGGCGCCGAGCAGCAGCAGCGAGGCCCACTCGAGCCGGGCGGGCGCCTCGTCGTCCTCGACCAGCTCGATCTCGAGCCCGTTCGAGCGCAGCTCCTCGGCGAAGGCGCGGCCCTCGTCCTGCGGCGAGGAGGCCGTGCAGATGACGTGGGCCGGCGGAGTGTGAAGCAGGGCTTCCCGCACCGTTGCCGAAGCGGAGTGTGTGAGCACGACGGCGTCCTCGAGGCGCTCCCGCAGCTGGATCGCGATCGACGCGCCTGCCCGCTCCCGTCCGTTCACGAGCGACTTTGCCTCCTCGCCGACCAACTGCTGCAGGTCGGGCACGTCGAGCTGCACGTGTGCCGAGGCCGCTGCCAGTAGCCTCCCGACCGCGCCGGCGATCGCGCCGACTCCCGGTCGGCTGTCTGCCAGCTCGCGCCCGGCCACGACGAGACGGGTGAGCAGCTCCTCGCCCGAGCCCGCCGGTTCCATCGCCGTCTCGGCCAGGGCCTCGACCGCCCGGCGCGCCATCCAGCTCGCGCCGTGCTCGCGGTCGGCTCGCAACTCAGCGACCCGCTCCCCCAAGATCGACGTCACGCGGCCATTGTACGGGCGGCTCTGGTGAGGCTGCTCGTGCTCGGCGCGCGGCAGACCGGGCTGCTCGCAGCCGCCCGCGCGCGCGGCTGCCACGTGATCGCGGTCGACCGCGACCCGGGCGCTCCGGGGTTCCGGCTCGCACACCGGCGCGCGATCCTCGAGCCAGACGACGAGGTCGCGCTCGAACGGCTCGCGGCCAGCGGTCGCATCGACGGCATCGTCGGCACCGGTGCGACGACCGCGGTCGCCGCGCGCCTGGCAGCCCGCTTCCGGCTCCCGCACCCGATCTCGCCCGAGACCGGCGTGCTCGTCACCTCGCGCCTGCGCCAGCGCGCGCGGCTCGCGGAGGCGCGCGTCCCGCAGACACGCTGGGCGGTCCTGCACGGCGACACCGAGCCGGGTTTCCCCGCCGTGATCGGGCCGCTCGACCGCAAGGGCCGCCGGCTGGCCGAGGAGGCGACCGGCGGGGCAGAGGTGACAGTCACCGCCTGGTCGGGCGACGGCGCCTTCACGCCGCTGCTCGGCGGTGACGTCGCAGCGAGCCTCGCGGCCAGCGCCGCCGACGCGCTCGGCGTCGAGCACGGGCTCACCTCGACGCGCCTCCGGCTCGGGCTCGGCGGCCCGCGCGTGGTCGAGCTGCGCACCGACGTGAGCGACCGCGAAGTCGAGCTCTGCCGGCTGCTGCTCGGGATCGACGTGCACGCGCTCGCGCTCGACGCGGCTCTCGGGCGGCCCGCCGCGGCCGAGTACGTACGCTTCGGCACCGCCGATGCCCAAGTTGCCTGAATAGCTGTGAGAAACCGGTACCTCCGGCTCGCAGGAACCCTCGCCGTCACGGGTCTCTGCACCGCCTACCTGATCTGGAAGATCGACCTCTCGCAGACGCTGCACCTCCTGGCGCACGCGAACATCGCCTACTTCCTGGGCGCGGTGGCGATCATGATCGGCACCGTCTGGCCGATGGCCTGGCGCTGGCAGCAGCTGCTCGACGTGCGCGGGATCCACGAGCGGCTCTCCTGGCTGACGCGTGCGTACTTCGTCGCGTACACGGCGGGCCAGCTGCTGCCGACCGCGGTCGGCGGCGACGCGGTGCGGATCTACGAGACCGCTCGCCGGCACCCCGGCCAGGGCGGCCCGGTTGCAGGGTCAGTGCTGCTCGAGCGGGCGCTCGGCGGGGCGGCCACGCTCGCGCTCGCGGGGGTCGGCTTCGCGCTCGCGCTCGGCCACTACGACGTCGGCGCCTACCTCTGGATCGAGGGCTTCTTCGTGCTCGGGACGATCGTGCTCGCGGTCGCGCTCTTCTCGCGGCGCGTCCGGCCGCTGCTGGCGAAGACGGTGCCGTTCCTGCGCCTGATCCGGGTGGAGCGCCCGATTCGCGCGGCCTACGAGGGCATTCACGCCTACCGTGACCATCCCGGCCTGCTCTTGGGCGTCTTCACGCTCACGCTCGTAGTCCAGACGATCCGCGTGCTGGCGATCTGGCTTGCCGGCCGCGCGGTCGGCGTCGACCTCTCGCCGCGGCCCTACTACGTGATGGGGCCGTTGCTCTTCCTCGTCCTGCTCCTGCCGATCTCGGTCAACGGGATCGCCGTGCGCGAGTCCTTCTTCGTCAGCTTCCTCGGCAAGCTCGGCGTGGATGCGGACAAGGCCTTTGCGACCGGCTTTCTGTTCTTCGTCGTGACGCTCTGCCTGTCGGCGCCCGGCGCGGTGCTGCTGGCGTACCAGAGCCTGCGGGGCTTCACGCGCGCGACGCCCGAAAATGGCTGACGTCTCGGTCGTCGTCGTCACCTACAACGCGCTGCCCTGGGTGGAGCAGGCACTCGAGAGCGTGCGCGGCCACGAGACGATCGTCGTCGACCACGGCTCGACCGACGGCACACTCGAGCTGGTGCGCGAGCGCTTCCCCGAGGCGCGCGTGATCGAACAGGAGAACAAGGGCCTCGGCGGCGGCTCGAACGCGGGCATGCGGGTCGCGTCCGGCGACTGGTTCCTGCTCCTGAACTCGGACGCCTGGGCGACCGAAGGCGCGCTCGAGCGGCTGGTGGCCTTCGGCGAGGCGCATCCCGAGGCGGCGGTCGTCGGCCCGAAGCTGCGCTACCCCGACGGCTCGCTGCAGCGCTCGGTGCGCGGCTTCCCGACCCTCTGGCGGCTCGCGACCGAGTACCTCTTCCTGCGCAAGCTCGCGCCGCGCTCGCGGGCCTTCAACGCCTTCTACGGCAACGGCTTCAACCACGACGAGCCGTACGAGGCGGAGTTCCTGATGGGCTCGGTCCTGCTCGTCCGGCGCGAGGCCGCCGATACGGTTGGCCTCTTCGACGAGGACTTCTTCATGTTCAGCGAGGAGACGGATTGGCTCTACCGCTTCCGCCAGGCGGGCTGGAAGGTGCTCTTCACGCCTGACGCGGAGTTCGTGCACGTGGGCGGGGCGACGACGAAGCAGAGCTGGGGCCCGATGTTCCGTGAGCAGGTGCGCGGCCACATCCGCTTCCTGGACAAGCACCACGGGCGGCGCGAGGCCGAGCGGGCGCGGCGCCTGCTGCTCGTCTCGCTGCGCCTGCGCGGCTGGGCTCTTCCCCGGCCAGCGCGGCCGCACCTACGCGGACACCGCGCGCTGGCTGGCCGGCTCGTCGGTCGAGGAGCTGCTGGCCGGATGAGGCCCGCCGTCGTGGTCGACGTCGGCTGGGTGAACGGCCTCGCCGCCGTGCGCTCGCTCGGGCGCGCCGGGATCCGCGTGCTGGCGCTCGACCACCGCCCGAGCGCGCTCGGCTTCCGCTCGCGCTACGCGGAGCCGCTGCTGACGCCCGACCCGCAGGACGAGGAGGCGTTCGTCGACTTCCTGGCCGCGCTCGACGTCGAGGGCGCGCCGGTCTTCGCCACCCATGACGAGCCGCTGAACGCGATCGCGCGGGCGGCCGACAGGCTAGGCGGCAAGTTCCTCTACCCGTTTCCACGTTGGGACGTGCTCTCGCGGATCCAGACCAAGCGCGGACAGCTCGAGGCGGCCGAGGCGGCGGGCATCCCGGTCCCACGCACCGCGTATCCCGCCTCGGCGGCAGAGGCGCGCGCGGCCGCGGAGGAGCTCGGCTTCCCGGTGCTCGTCAAGCCGTCGTCGACCGAGGGCTTCAAGCGGCGCTTCAAGCGCCAGGCGTTCCGCTGCGAGACCGCGGCCGAGGTCGAAGAAGCGTTTGAGCAGGCGGAGCCGTACGAGCCGATGGTGCAGGAGGTGATCCCGGGTGGGGACGACGAGCTCTACACGCTCGGCTCGTACCTGCGCGAGGACGGGGAGGCGCTCGGGCTCTTCTCCGGCCGCAAGCTGCGCCAGACGCCGCCGGGCGTCGGCACGTGCCGCGTCGGCGAGGCGCTCTGGGTGGACGAGGTCGTCGACCAGGGCCTGACGCTGCTGCGTGCGCTCTCCTTCCACGGGCTCTCGCAGGTCGAGCTCAAGCGCGACCCGCGCGACGGCGCCTTCAAGCTGATGGAGGTCAACCCGCGGCTCTTCCAGTGGCACGGACTGGCGGCGGCGTGCGGGGTCGACCTGCCGCTGATCGCCTACCGCGACTTGACCGGCGAGCGCGTCGAGCCGGTCTCGGCCAACGGGTCGCACAAGCGCTGGGCCATCACCTTCCTGCCGGGCGAGTCGCCGGCGCCGCAGCGGCCGCCCTACGTCGACGCCGTCTTCGCGCGCGACGACCTCAAGCCCGCGCTCGTCCAGGTCGCGCGCCTCCTGCGCCGGTGAAGCTACGCGCCTGGCTGTTCGCGCCGGCACTGCTGGCGCTCTCCCGGCTGCTGCCCGCCAGCGGCTTCGGCCTCGGCCTGCGGCTGGGCGCGGCGACGCTCGTCTTCCTCATCCCCGGCGCGTTCCTGAGCCGGGCGCTCGGAGTGCGCGGGTTCTCCGGCGCGCTGGCCTGGACGATGGCGATCCTCTTCGGCGCGACGGCGGTGACGTTCGCCGTGCACGCGTCGCTCTGGCTGACGCTGGTGCTGCTGCTCGTCGCCGCGCTCGCGGCCGCGCCGTTCGCCGCGCGGCGGAAGGGCGGCAGCTCGTTCTGGACGTTCTGGATGATCGTGGCCGGCCTGGTGGCCGGGATCACGCTCTGGTGGGTCTCGGGCTACGACGGCGACGCCTTCTTCCACCTCGCTCGCGTCCAGAAGCTGCTCGCCCTGCACGACCTCTCGCTGCGCTCGGTGGACGAGTTCAAGGACGGCGGCCTGCACCCGGGCTACGCCTTCCCGCTCTGGCACGCGGCCGTGGCCGTGATCGCGAAGCTCGCGGGCGTCGGCGCGCCGTCCGCCTTCCTGCACCTGCCGACCGTGCTGCTGCCGCTCTCGTTCGTGCTCGTCTACGAGGCCGGGACGGCGCTGTTCGCCTCGCGCTGGGCCGGCGTCGCGACCGCGCTCGCCGAGTTCGCGCTGCTCGGGCTCGCGTCCGGCCACGGCGGGGCGTACGAGTCGATGGCCTTGCCGGCGACCGCTTCGCGGACGCTGATCCTGCCGGCGCTGCTGGCGCTCGTCTTCCTCTACGTCCGCGAGCCGTCGGGCGCGCGGCTCGCCTCGGTCGCGGCCGCCTCGCTGGCGATGACCCTCGTCCACCCGAGCTACTCGGTGCTCGTCGCGATCGGCCTAGTCGGCTTCCTGGCCGTGCGCGCGCTGCTCGACCAGCGGCACGACGTCAAGCACATCGGCGCCGCTCTGGCCGCGATCGTCGTCCCGGCGGGGCTCGTGGTCGCGTGGCTCCTGCCGATCGTGCGCGAGACCGCCTCGCACAGCCCGTCGCGGGTCGAGCTGAACCGCGCCTTCGCAGCCTACGGGAACGAGCTGGATGTCTTCAGCCGGCACAGCTACCGGCTTGCCCCCGAGCTCTACGGCCGCGCGGGCGCGATCGCCGTCGCCTCGCTCCTGCTGCTGCCGCTGGCGGTCTTCGCGCACCGGCGGATGTGGGCCGCCTTCGTGCTCGGCTCGATGCTCGCGACCTTCGCGGTCACGCTGCTGCCGTTCGTCTTCCCGCACTTCGCCGACGCAATCTCGATCTCCCAGGCCCGAAGGATCATCGGCTTCGCGCCGCGGCCGTTCGTGCTCGTCGGCGGGATGCTGGTGCTCGCGGGCTTCCTGCGCCTCTGGGTGCTGCCGGTAGCGCTCGCCGCGGGAATCGGCCTGCAGCTGGCCTTTCCGGGCGACTTCGGCGTGCCCTACCGGCTGGTGGACGGCTCGCCGGGCTGGCTGACGTGGGTCAGCTTCGGCGCGACGGCGGCTGCGCTGGTCGCAGCCGCGATCTTCGGCCGCCGGATCCCGCAGGTCGAGGGGCTGCCGCCCGTGGCAGCGGGCGCGGTGGCGCTCTTCCTGCTGCCGGTGGCGGTGCACGGCTACTCGCACTGGACACGACCCTCGAGCGCGCGGCTCGGGCTGCCGGAGAAGTTGGTCTCCGCCGTCCGCCGCGAGGTGCCGCGCGGCGACGTGGTCTTCTCCGACCCGCTGACCGCCTACGAACTCGCGGCCTTCGCGCCGGTCTACATCAACGCGGCTCCGACGACGCACGTCGCCGACACGAAGGCCAACCGGCCGGCGGCGCGCCGCAAGGACGCCCTGATCTTCTTCCGCGACCAAGGCCCGCTCTCGCTCGCCCGCCGCTACGGCGCGCACTGGCTGCTGGTCGACCGCGCCCGCGTCGGCCGGGTCTCGTTCCGCCTGCCGCGTGTGTACTCGGGGTCGCGGTACGTTCTCTACAAGATCCCGTGAAAGTCCTGCTCATCACCATGTACTTCCCGCCCGCCGGCGGTGGCGGCGTCCAGCGCCCGCTGAAGCTGGCGACGCACCTGCCCGCGCTCGGGATCGAGACGCACGTGCTCGCGCCTGACGACCCGAAGTGGCTGCACCGGGACGACGAGCTGCGGCCGCCGACGCAGGCTTTCGTCCACCGCGCGCGCTATCTCGGGCCGAAGGCGCGGCTCCCCTCGGAAGAGCTGCGCACGCTGGAAGGGTTCGACCTCGCGCTGGCCAAGGCGCGGGTGCTGGGACGGGGGCTGCTGCTCCCGGACGCGAGCGTCACCTGGGCGCCGACCGCGATCCCGGCTGCCGTGCGCCTCGTCAAGAGCGAAGGCATCGACGCCGTGATCACGACGAGCCCGCCGCTCTCCATGAACCTGATCGGCGCTGCGGTCAAACGGCTGACCGGCGTCCCGTGGGTCGCAGACCAGCGCGACTCGCTCATCCAGAACGCCGACCGCCGCTTCGAGCGCAAGTCCGTCCAGGCGAAGGAGAAGGCGCTCGAGCGCGTGGTGCGCCTCGTCGCCAACAGGGCCGACGGGATCGTCGCCGTCTCGGACGCGATCGCGGACGAGATCCGCGCCTACGACCCCGCAGGCCCGGTGCGCGTGATCCCGAACGGGAGCGACTTCGACGACTTCGTCGGACTCGAGTACCACCCGGCTGACCGCTTCCGGATCACGCACACGGGCAGCTTCTTCGGCAAGCGCAATCCGCGCGCGTTCCTCTCGGCACTTGCCTCCTCCGGGCTCGAGGACGTGGTCGCCCGCTTCGTCGGCGACTTCCGCTCGGTCGACCGCGAGTGGGTGCAGGAGCTCGATCTCGGCGACCGGCTCGAGTTGCTCGACTACCTGCCGCACCGCCGCGCGCTTGAGCTGCAGCGCGACTCGGAGGCGAACCTGCTCTTGCTGCCCGACGCCGCCGGTCGGGGCAAGGTCGTGCCGAGCGGGAAGATCTTCGAGTACCTCGCGGCCGAGCGGCCGATCCTGGCCGCGGTGCCGACCGACGGCGTCGCGGCGCAGCTCGTGCGGGAGACCGGTGCGGGCGTCGTTGTCGCGCCCGACGACGAGGACGGCCTGCGCGAGGCGCTCGTCGGCCTGCATGCGCGGTGGAAGGCCGGCCGGCTGGCGAACGGCTACCTGAGCGACGAGCAGCGCAAGCAGCTCTCGCGCACGACCCGAGTCGAGGAGCTGGCCGAGCTGCTCTGGAGCCTCGAGTGACCGCCCAGCGTGAGAGCAGGCTCGTCCCGTTCTTCTTCCTAGCGGCCGTGTTCACGTGCACGTTCGCCAAGGTGCAGTGGAACGCCGCGGGCTCGGTCTTCCTGGCCGACCTGACCGCCGGCGGCTTCCTGCTCTTCTACGGGCTCGACCGGCTTGGCCGCGGTGGCCGGCCGGCGCCGCGCACGGCCGCGGTGCTGCTCGCCTTCCTGGCGGCGTTCCTGCTCGTCTACCTGATCGGCTTCTTCAACCTCGAGACCGGCCAGGCGCTCGACCAGTTCGTCAAGGGCCTGACGAAGTGGCTGCTGCACTTCGGCTTCCTGATCGTCGGCGTCATCTACCTGGCGCGGAAGCCGCTCGACTTCTACTGGCGCACGCTTGCCTGGTTCCTCGGCGGGATCGCCTTCAACGGCGCCTACGGGATCCTGCAGCTGCTCGCCGCGCAGGCCGGGCACAACCTCGACTCGGTCGTGCTGGAACCGCTTACTCACGGCGCGAGCCAGATCAACATCTACGGCGCGGTCAACGGCTCGAGCGTCTACCGGCCGAACGCGCTCACCGGCGATCCGAACCACCTGGCGATCGAGCTGCTGCTGCCGATCCTGATCCTCTCGCCTCTCTACCTGCGGCTCGAGCGCGGCCACCGGCTGCGGACGCCGCTCGCGGTGCTGATCGGCTTCCTGCTCCTCGCCGAGCTGGCGACGCTCTCGCGCAGCGGCCTGCTCGGCCTGATCTTCGGGACGATCGTGCTGCTCGTCCCGTACCGGCGCCTGCTCTTCTCACGGCTCGCGCTGCTGCCGCTCGGCCTGGTTGCGATCCCGGTCGTGTTCGAGCTCTACCACCGGCGGCACTTCTTCAGCGTCGTGATCCGCTCGCGGATCCAGACCGGCGGCAGCTCGACCAGCGCGCACCTCGGCGTCTACGACTTCATCCCGCAAGTGCTGCACCAGCACCCGTTGTTCGGGCTCGGCTTCAACAACTTCTCGGTCTACTACGAGTTCGTCACCGGCAAGACGAACTGGGGGCCGCACTCCTACTACGTGATGCTGATCGTCGAGGGCGGGCTCGTCGGGGCGGCGCTGTTCGCGGTCTTCCTCTGGTGGCTGTTCGTGCGCTTGAGCGTGGCCCGGCGGCTCGGCCAGGCCCTCGCGGCGGCGGGCGATCCGCTGGCCGCGCGGCTGCGGCCGCTGGCGTGGGGGATGACCGCCGCGCTCGTCGGGACGCTGGCCTCGAACGCCTTCTACCTGACGATTCCGTTCCTCTACTTCTACGTCTTCGTGATGCTCGTGCTGGCGACCCCTGCGGTTTTCTCGCAGCGATGAAGGTCGTCGTGCTGACGACCTCGTACCCGCGCTACGAGGGCGACCCGGCCGGGAACTTCGTCGCCGACGCGGTCGAGCAGCTGCGCGAGCGCGGGGTCGAGGTCGACGTGGTCTCGCCGGCGTCGTTCCGCCACTTCGGGATCGCGTACGGCTCGGGCGTGATGGGCAACCTCAAGCGCTCGCCGTGGAAGGCGGCGCTCGTGCCGGCGATGCTCGGCTCGTTCGCGCAGGCGGCTCACCGCGCGTCGCGCGACGCCGACCTCGTGCACGCGCACTGGCTGCCCTCGGGCGCGGTCGCGCTGGCGACGGGCAAGCCGTTCGTGGTGCAGCTCTGGGGGACCGACGTCGAGCTGGCGCGGCGGATGCGCGGCGTCGCTCGCCGCGTGCTCTCGCGGGCGCGGCTCACGATCTGCGCCTCGAACGCGCTCGCCGAGGCGGCCCGCGAGCTCGGCGCGCGCGAGGTGCGCGTGATCCCGAGCGCGGTCGAGCTGCCCGAACAGGTGGGCGAGCCGGCCGAGCCGCCGGAGGTGCTGTACGTCGGACGGCTCTCGCCGGAGAAGGGCATCCTCGAGCTGGTGCAGGCCGCCGAGGGGATGAAACTGACGGTCGCGGGCGACGGGCCGCTGCGGGCGCAGGTGCCCGGAGCGCTCGGGTTCGTGCCGCATCACGAGCTGCCGCCGCTGTACGAGCGGGCGGCCGTGGTCGCGGTGCCGTCCCACCGCGAGGGCTTCGGCGTCGCCTGCGCGGAGGCGATGGCCGCCGGCCGGCCTGTGGTCGCTAGCGCGGTCGGCGGGCTGCTCGACCTGGTCGTCGACGGCGAGACCGGGCTGCTCGTGCCGCCGCGCAACGTCGGCGCGCTGCGGGCTGCGCTCGAGCGCCTGCTCGGCGATGCCGAGCTGCGCGGCCGGATGGGTGCGGCGGGCCGCGAGCGGATCCGCGAGCACTTCACCTGGCCGGCGGTCACCGACCTGACGATCCAGGCCTACGAGGACGCGCTTGCCGGCTGAGCGGCCCGCAGTCGTGCTCGGCCTGCTCTGGGCCGGGCTCTCGTTCGCGCGCAGCCTCGGCCGCCGAGGCGTGCCCGTGACGGGGATCACGATGCACCCGCACGAGTTCGGGGCGCGCTCGCGCTACCTGCGCGACGTCTCGCGCGCCCACGGCGACGAGGCGGTGCTGAAGGCCCTGCGAGCCCATGCGCAGGGCGACGTCAAGCCGGTGCTGCTGCCCGAGCGCGACGACCACGTCGAGCTCGTCCTGCGCCACTGGGACGAGGTCGGCGAGCTGTACGAGCTGCCGCTGCCCGACGACCCCGACGCCGCGCGTCGCCTGCGGCACAAGGCGACACTTCCGCAGGAAGCCGAGCGGGCCGGCGTCGACGCGCCGCGCACCGTTGCGGCGGAGTCGATCGACACGCTGCGCTCGCTCGACCTGCGGCCGCCGTTTCTGCTCAAGCCGGTCGAGGGCCAGCACTTTGCCGGCTCCTTCGGCGAGAAGGTGCTGGTCGCGCAGACGCCGGACGAGCTGGTCGCCCAGTGGAAGCGGGCGAAGGAGCGCGGTTTCGACACCGTCGTCCAGGAGCTCGTGCCCGACTCCGAGGACGGGATCTGGTCGCTGTTCGCCTACCTCGGCCGGAGCGGCCGCCCGCTGGCCACGGCGACCGGCGTGAAGGTGCGCCAGGGCCCGCTCCACTTCGGGACGAGCGCCGTCTTCCGGACGACTCCGCGGCCACGCGTGCGCGAGCTCGGGCTGCGCCTGCTCGAGAGCGCCGGCTACAAGGGCTTCGCTCAGGTCGAGTTCGCCTACGACCGGCGTGACGGCGACTACAAGTTGCTCGAGGTGAACACCCGCGTGCCCATGTGGGCCGGGGTCGCGATGACCCGTCACTTCGACATCGCCCGGATCGCGTACGACGATCTCTGCGGCAGGCCTGAGCCGGAGCCCGTCGACCTGCAGCAGGAGCTCTGGTGGGCGTTCTTCGCCAAGGACCTCTCTGTCTCGCTGCAGATGGCGAGGCGGCGCGAGCTGACGCCCGCCGGCTGGGCGCGCCCGTATCTCCAGCGGCACAAGGTGCGCGGCGTGTTCGCGGCGGACGACCCGCTGCCGGCGCTGGGCGTGCCCGCCTACGCGCGCTCGAAGATCACCTGATGCGGATCGCGCTGCTCGACCCGCCAAGCTTCACGGTGCCCTACGACCACGCGCTCGCCTCGGCGCTCGCCCGGCGCGGCCACGACATCACGCTGCTGACCGCGCCCTTCACCCACGGCGACGTGCCCGAGCCCGAGGGCTACCGGCGCGAGGAGATCTTCCTGCCCGTCTCGTCGCGGCTCGTCCGGCGCTCGCCTCGCTCACGCGTCCGGCTTCTGCTGAAGGGGCTCGAGTACGCGCCGAGCGCGGCGCGCCTGCTGCGGCGGGTACGGAAGCTCGACCCGGACGTGGCGCACGTCCAGTGGCTCGCGATCCCGCGCTACGACGTGCATTGGCTACGCCGCCTGCGGGCGCCGTTCGTGCTCACGGCCCACGACGTGCTCCCGCGGCGCGAGCGCAACGCCGCCGCCTGGAGCGAGGCGCTGGCCCTGGCGGCGCGGGTGATCGTTCAGTCGGAGCGCGCGGTCGAGCAGCTGGCGGCGACCGGCGTCCCGCGCGAGAAGCTCGTGCGCATCCAGCATCCGGTCTTCGAGAGCGGCCTCGAGCCAACGCCGCCGAGCGGCCGGACGATCCTTTTCTTCGGCCTGATCCGCGAGTACAAGGGCCTCGACGTGCTCCTGCGCGCGTTGGCCGAGGTTCCCGGCGCGCGCCTCGTCGTCGTCGGCGACCCGCTCGACCCGGTCGAGCCGTTGCAGCGCCTAGCAGCCGGGCTCGGGCTCGCCGACCGCGTCGAGTGGCGGCTCGGCTTCCTGCCCGACGAGGCGGTTCCGCTGCTGATGTCCGAAGCTACGCTCGTGGCCTTGCCGTACCGCAAGATCGACAGCTCCGGCGTGCTCGCGACCGCGCTCGGCCACGGCCGGCCGGCGGTGGTGACCGATGTCGGCGGCCTCCCCGACGCGATCCGAGAGTTCCGCGCCGGCCGCGTCGTCCCGCCCGAGGATCCCCAGGCTTTCGCCGCCGCGCTGCGGGAGCTGCTCGTAGAGGGCGAGCTGGCGAACGCCTTTGAAGGAGCAGAAGCCGCTCGCCGGGCGCTGACCTGGGACGCGGCCGCCGCGGCGCACGAGGCCGTCTACCGCGAGGTGGCCGGATGAGGGTCGTCAAGGAAATGCTCGACCGGCTGCTGTCATTCCTCGGGCTGGTGCTGCTCTCGCCGCTCTTCGCCGGGCTCGCGCTCTGGATCGTGCTCGAGTCGGGCCGGCCGGTGATCTTCCGCCAGCGCCGAGCGGGCAAGGGCGCGAAGCCGTTCTCGATGCTGAAGTTCCGCACGATGGTGCCGAACGCCGTCGAGCTCGGCCGGGAGCTGAAGCTCAGCGACGATCCCTTCGGCCTGCTCCCGAACGACCCGCGGATCACCCGCAGCGGCCGCTTCCTGCGGCGCACGAGCCTCGACGAGCTGCCGCAGCTCTGGAATGTGCTGCGCGGACAGATGAGCATCGTCGGCCCGCGCCCGGACCTCGTCGAACAGGTCGCGAACTACGAGCCCGCCGACCGGCGGCGCCTGGACGTCAAGCCCGGGATCACCGGCTGGGCGCAGGTGCTCGGCCGCGACGAGATTCCCTGGGAGGAGCGCTTCCGGCTCGACGCCTGGTACGTCGACAACTGGTCGCTCTGGCTCGACGCGCGGATCGTGCTGATGACCTTCACGCAGCTCGGCCGTCCCGAGCCGGCGCCGGTCGAGGACACGCTCAACATCGAGCGCGCCAAGCGGAGCGGCGAGTGAGGGAGGTCGCGCCCGCCGAGTGGGACGGGCTCGAGCTCGACGCGTACTACCGGCGGCCCTACGTCGAAAGCGCGGCGCTGCTGGACGGCGGGCGGCCGTTCCTGCTCGAGCACGACGGCGCCTTCTTCGCCGGGATCGAGCGTGACGGCCCGCGTGACGTGGTCAGTCCCTACGGCTACGGCGGGCCGACCGGTCCGGGCTTCTGGGAGCCGTACGAGGAGTGGGCGCGCGAACGCGGCGTGGTCTCGACCTTCGTCCGCTTTCACCCGCTGCTGGAGAACCAGCAGGGCGCCCCGATCCACGTCGAGCAGCTCGCGCCCACCGTTGCCTGGCGCGTCGAACCCGAGCGCGACCTGCTCGCCGGCCTGCACTTCAAGCACCGCAACAAGGTGCGCAAGGCCGAGAACGCCGGCGCGAGTGTGGAACAGCACGGCGGCCTGGGCGAGTTCGTGCCGCTCTACGAGGACACGATGCGCCGGATCGACGCCGACCCCTTCTACCTGTTCGAGCCCGCCTACTGGGAGCGCCTCGGCGAGCTGCCGCTCGTCCGCTTCGACGCCGCTATCGACGGCGAGGTGGTCGCCAGCGCGCTCTGCCTGCCGAGCCAGCCGTGGCTGCACTACCACCTCAGTGGCACGACCGACAAGGGACGCGAGACCGGCTCCTCGACGCTCGTCCTGCTCGAGGCCGCCCGCTGGGCGCAGGCGAACGGCTACGAGCGCTTCCACCTCGGCGGCGGCCTCGGCGGCAAGGCCGACTCGCTGCATCACTTCAAGGCGCGCTTCGACCCAGAGGGTCTGGTCGAGGCGGCCGTCGGCAAGGCGATTCACGACCAGGACGCCTACCGTGAGCTGAGCGGCGGCGAGAGCGGCTACGAGGGCTTCTTCCCTGCTTATCGCCGCTCCAACGGGTAGCTTCGTGGCGGTGATCTTGAAGGCGATCTTCTGGGCAAGCGCGGCCGGACTGGCCTGGACGCACGTCGGCTATCCCGTCGCCGCGGCGGCGCTGCGGCGCGTGCGCGAGCGGCCCGTGCGCAAGGAGGAGATCGAGCCGACTGTGACGCTGATCGTCCCCGCCCACGACGAGGAGGACGTGATCGGCCGCCGCGTCGAGAACCTGCTCGAGCTCGACTACCCGGCCGACAAGCTCCAGCTCGTCGTCGCCTCCGACGGCTCGACCGACCGCACGCACGAGATCGTCAGCGGCTACGACGGCGTGCGCCTGCTCGAAGCCGAGCGGAGCGGGAAGCTGCCGACGATGAACCGCGCGGTCCGCGAGACCGAGAGCGAGATCCTCGCCTTCGGCGACGCGAACGCGACCTGGTCGCCAGACGCGCTGCGCAAGCTCGTGCGCAACTTCGCCGACCCGGACGTCGCCTACGTCTGCGGCCAGGTCCGCTTCCAGCGCGACGACGGCACGAACCAGGAGGGCCTCTACTGGCGCTACGAGATGTGGCTGCGCGAGAGCGAGTCCGCGCTCGGCTCGATCACCGGGGGCAACGGCGCCATCTACGCGGTGCGGCGCTCCGACTACGTCGAATGGCCGTTCGGGCACGACCAGGGCTTCCCGAACCTGATGGTGCAGAAGGGCCGCCGCGCGGTCTACGAGCCCGAGGCGCTGGCGTTCGAGAAGCCCTCCCGCCACAACGAGGACGAGTTCCGGCGCAAGGTGCGGATGCTGCCGTGGTCGTGGCGGTACCTGTTCGAGGCGGGCCCGCTGCGCGGCGTCCCGCCGATGTACCTCTTCGAGCTCCTCTCGCACCGGGTGCTGCGCTACGCGAGTGGTTTCCTGCACGTCGGCCTGCTGGCGACCAGCATCGCGCTCGTCGGCGAGGGCTGGATCTACCAGGCCGCGCTGGCCGCGCAGGCGCTCTGGCTGCTGCTCGCGGCCGCGGGCAAGCTCCGGATCCGCGTGCCGGGCGCCGGGATCGCCTGGTACTACCTGTTGATGACGGCCGCCACGATGGCCGCGCTCGTGCGCTATCTGCGCGAGGGCGCGCCGCTGATGTGGGAGAAGGCGGAGGGCACCCGCTAGAGCTCGCATGGCAACCGTAGGGGTCTCTAGCCTGAGGCGGGTGCGCGTGCTCGCCGTGTTGTTCGCATTCGTGCTGCTCGCCGCCGGTTGTTCGTCGGAGCAGCAGTCGGCGCCGACGACCACGCATGCCGTTCCCGCGGACCTGAATCCGCCGCCGGCACCGCCAAAGAAGCGCTCGAAGGTGCACGTGATCGTCTTCGACGGCGACACCGGTAAGCCGGTGGCCAAGGCCCGCGTCCAGGTCGGGCGCTTCGCCGGCCGCACGGACAGCGCGGGCGTGGCCAAGATCCGGATCGCGCGCCATTCGCGCCTGCAGGTCAAGGTCGCCAAGCGCGGCTACGACGGCTTCAAACAGCGCCTCCAGTTCCGCAACCGGCCCAAGGTCGGCGTGCGCGTCTACCAGGCGAAGCTGCAGTGGCCGCTCTACGGTGCCAACCCGGGCCGGACGCAGTCGCATGACGAGATCCGTGTGCGGCCGCCCTTCCGGGTCGTCTGGAGCACGGCCGTCGGCGGGCTGATGGAGTTCCCGGCCGTGGTCGACGCTGACGTCGCCTTCGTCGCCAACTACCACGCGAGCGTCCGCGCCTACTCGATGCGCAACGGCAAGCGCGCCTGGCGCCGCGACTTCGGCGGGATCATGGCCTCCTCGCCCGCGGTGCACGGCGAGGACGTGATCGTCCACGCGATGAACGGCCACGTCTACGTGCTCGACCGGCACAACGGCAAGGTGCGCTGGAGCTACACGACCGGCGCGCCGATCGAGTCGTCGCCGCTGGTGCTGAACGGCGTCGACTACTTCGGCACCTGGGCCGGGACGGTCTACGCGCTCGACCTGAAGACGCATCGCGCCCGCTGGACCTACAACGCCGGCACGAAGATCACGTCGAGCGCCTCCTACGCGGGCGGGACGGTCTTCATC
This sequence comes from uncultured Actinomycetes bacterium, assembly GCA_963717725.1. Taxonomy (GTDB): domain Bacteria; phylum Actinomycetota; class Thermoleophilia; order Gaiellales; family Gaiellaceae; genus AC-32. The sequence continues at coordinate 7,941 of CAVQWS010000025.1, read as the reverse complement.
GGGGACTACGGCGGCCGCCTGCTCGCGCTCTCGGCCCGCAACGGCGGCCTGCGCTGGTCGGGCTCGGTCAACGGCCGCGTCTACGGCACCCCGGCGACGGCGAACGGGCGCGTCTTCGTCCCGAGCTCGACGGGCGGCTCGCTGACCGCGTTCTCGACGAATGGCTCGCGCCTCTGGTCGCTCGGCACCGGCTCGTACGTCTACTCGTCGCCGGCCGTCTGGAACGGGCGCGTCTACATCGGCTCCTACAACGGCACGCTCTACTGCCTCTCCGCCGCGACCGGCTCGACGCTCTGGCGCTTCGACACCGGCGGCTCGATCGGCGGCGCGGCGACGGTCGTGGACGGGGTCGTCTACTTCGCCAACCGGCAGCACCGGATCTACGCGCTGAACGCGCGCACCGGCAGGCAGGTCACCCGCTGGCCCGACGGCGCCTTCGTGCCGGTCGCGGGCAACGGGCGCCTCCTGCTCCTGCACGGCTTCTCGCGGCTCTACGCGATGGCGCCGAAGAGCCGGCAGCGATGAAGAAGCTGCTGCTCGGCGCCGCCGGCGTCGTGCTCCTGGTCGTCGCCGGGCTGGTCGCGTTCGGCCTCTACCGCAAGCACCAGGGCCACGACGTCCGCGGCTCTTCGACCGAGGAGTTCGTGACCACGCAGGCCGCGCCGAAGCCGCCGCCGCCGACCGCGAAGATCCGCTGGCCGATGTACCGCTTCGACCCGACGCGCCAGGGCAACGCGGAGAAGATGCTCGTCCAGCCGCCGTACAAGCCGCTCTGGTTCTTCCGGGCCGGCTCGCTGCTCGAGTTCCCCCCGGCGGTCGCCTACGGGCGCCTCTACTTCGCCAACGCGAAGGGAGTGCTGTTCGCCGTCGAGACGAAGCGCGTGCGGACGGTCTGGGCCTACCGCGCCCACCGCTGCACGGCCGCCTCGCCGGCGGTGGACAACCACACCGTCTACATGACCTTCCTGAACAAGCCGCCCTGCAACGCGACCCGCTCCGGGCTCGACGGCGAGGTCGTGGCGCTCAACGCCGACACCGGCAAGCTTCGCTGGCGCCTGAAGATCGGCCCGACCGAGTCCTCGCCGCTCGTGCTCGACGGGGTCGTCTACGTCGGCGACTGGAACGGCCGCGTCTACGCGCTCAGCGCGGCCTCGGGCGCGACCCGCTGGACCTTCCAGACCGGCGACAAGGTCAAGGACGCGATCGCCTATTCGGGCGGCCGCGTCTACTTCGGCTCCTACGACCACCACGTCTACGCGTTGAACGCGCGCACCGGGAAGCTCGTCTGGAAAACAGCGGCCCAGCAGCGCCTGGGCAACCGCGGCACCTTCTACTCGACGCCCGCGGTCGCCTACAACCGCGTCTACATCGGCTCGACCGACGGCAAGGTCTACTCCTTCGGCGCCACCAGCGGGAAGCTGCGCTGGTCGCACGGGACCGGCGGCTACGTCTACTCCTCGCCGGCCGTCTTCGAGCAGCGCGTCTACGCCGGCTCGTTCACCGGCGACCTCTACTGCTTCGACGCGGCCACGGGCGACGTGCGCTGGAAGTACCGCACGAACGGGCCGATCTCGGGCTCGCCGATCGTGATCAACGGCGTCGTCTACGTCTCCTCGCTGAAGGGCCGCACCTACGGCCTCGACCCGCGTACGGGCAAGCTGCTCTGGTCGTTCCGGCGCGGCTCCTACGCGGCCGTCGTCTCCGACCGCAGGCGGCTCTACCTCGTCGGCTACGCGCGGATCTTCGCCCTCGCTCCGAGGCTGCGCTAGTAGGCTCACCCGCCGATGCCGACCGACGCACCCGATCTCGACGCCGAGCAGGACGTCGACCTGCGCCGCCACTGGGACACGATCACGCGCCACTGGTGGATCGTGCTCGGCGGCCTCGCAGCCGGGATCATCGTCGGCTACCTGATCTCGCTCGGCGCGGCGCAGGTCTACAAGGCGAAGGCGGTCGTCTACCTCGGCCAGCCGCTCTCGCAGGGCGGCGTGCAGGTGCAGAGCCAGGCGACGAACCCTTCGACCGTGAAGGAGATCGTGACCGCCGAGTCGACGATCGGGAGAGTTGCCCGCGACGCCGGCCTGCGGCCAGGCCAGCTGCGCGGGCACATCTCGACACAGGCGGTCTCCGGGAACATCTCGCGCCTCGGCCAGAACCCGCTCGTCGCGATCACGGTCACCGGGCACGCCCGCCGGCCGGTTGCGCGCGCCGCGAACGACCTGGCGCGCACGGTCGTCTTCTCGGACGCGCTGGCGAACTATTCGAAGACGAAGATCGCCAACCTGCAGCAGCAGGTCGACCAGGAGAAGGTGACGCTGAGCACGCTGAACGCCAACCTGAAGGCGCAACAGGCAGCGCTCAAGGACAGTTCCGGTCTCTCGACGAGCGAGCGGCTGATCGCGCTCGGCCAGCTCAACGGCTTGCAGGCTCAGCTCTTGACGACGACCGACCAGCTCACCACCAACCAGCAGCAGCTCGCGCTGGCCAAGGACGTCGAGGCGCCGGAGATCACGACCCTGGCCGCGGCGACCAAGACCACCGCGCGCAGCCGTCGCAACACCGTGCTGGTCGCGGGGCTGATCGGCCTGATCCTCGGCATCGTCGCGGCGCTCCTGTACGAGCCGGCCGCGCGGGCCGTCCGCTCGCGCTCGTAGCCTCCTAGCGTGCTCGACGGAAAGCGGGTGTCGGTCGTCGTCCCCGCGCACAACGAGGAGAAGCTGATCGCGGAGACGATCCGCGGGATCCCGCAGTTCGTCGACCGCATCTACGTCGTCGACGACCGCTCGACCGACGGCACCGTCGAGGCGGTGCGCACGCTGGCCGACCCGCGCGTCGAGCTGATCGAGCACGAGCGCAACCTCGGCGTCGGCGGCGCGATCATCACGGGCTACAAGCAGGCGCGCGACGACAAGATCGACGTCACCGCCGTGATGGCGGCCGACGCGCAGATGGATCCCGACGACCTCGAGATGCTGACGGGCGCGGTCGCGCGCGGCGACGTCGACTACGCCAAGGCGAACCGGCTCTTCACGGGCCAGGCGTGGGAGGTGATCCCGCGCTACCGCTACCTCGGCAACGCGGTGCTCTCGCTGCTGACGAAGATCGCCTCCGGCTACTGGCACGTGGCCGACTCGCAGTCCGGCTACACCGCGATCTCGCTGCCGTACCTCCAGCTGCTCGACCTCGACCGGATCTACCAGCGCTACGGCTTCCCGAACGACCTGCTCGTGCACCTGAACGTCTGGAACGCGCGGGTGCGCGACTACCCGTCACGGCCGATCTACGGCGTCGGCGAGCGCTCCGGGATCCGGCTGCGGAAGGTCGTGCCGACGATCTCGTGGCTGCTGGTGAAGGGCTTCTTCTGGCGGATGCGCGAGAAGTACGTGATCCGCGACTTCCACCCGCTGGTCTTCTTCTACGCGCTCGGCTTCCTGGCGACGCTGATCGGCCTGGCCCTCGGGATCGCCGAGCTCGTCCTGCGGATCATGGGCAATGCGATCACGCCGGCGACGATCGTGCTCGTCGCGCTGCTCCTGATCTCGGGCTCGCAGTTCACGCTCTTCGCGATGTGGTTCGACATGGAGCTTTACATTTCGGAAGAACGCCGGTTCAATCGCATGGTTGACACAAAAACAGGTCATAGATCCGCTATGATCTTCGCCAACTAGTGGCAACAACGGCGCCCTCTCAAAGCCCGCTTGTCGGATCACGATCGCGACCGCTCGCTCACTCTCGCGGAGTACCTCGCGTCATGGCTCGAGCTATGTGAAGGACGCGGTCTTCGGCCTGCCTCGATCGCCAGTTATCGCGCGACAGTTCGAACGACGATCGTTCCGAATCTTGGCCGGGCTTCGGCTCGAGAGCATCAGGCCGCTCGATCTGAACGACGCTCTATCGAAGTCTGCTCAGGGACGGTCGAGCCGATGGCCGCGGTGGCCTTTCACCCCGGACCGTGCGTTACGCGCACTCGATCCTCCGCAAGGCCTTCGCTGACGCCGTGCGGCTTGGGTACCTGGAGTCCAATCCGTCGCTCGCCGCTGATCCTCCGAGCGCGCGGGCTGCGAGGCCACGGCAATTTCAGACGTGGAGTCCGGACGATCTCCGGCGTTTCCTCGAGTCGGTTCGAGAGGATCAGTTCTATGCCGCCTTCTACCTCGCGGCTGCGTCCGGCATGCGTCGCGGCGAGGTGCTCGGGTTACGGTGGTGCGATCGTCGATCTCGAGGGCCAACAGCTCTCGGTCGTCCAGTGCGTGATCGAGGTGGCGCACGCGGTGCGCGTAGGGCCGCCGAAGAGCGAGCGGAGTCGACGGATGATCGCACTCGACGCCAAGACGATCGCCGTGCTGGCCGAGCACAAGCGGGCGCGAAGAAGCAAAGAGACGAAGCGCGGGGCGCCAAGCTTGCTCCGGATGAGTTCGTGTTTGCGCACGATGATGGATCACCCATCCATCCGGGGTGCTTCTCTCAGATCTTCGGCCGGCGGGTCGCGGCCGCCCAGGTTCCGCGAATTCGCTTCCACGACCTTCGCCACACTCACGCGACGCTCGCTCTTCGGGCGCATGTGCACCCGAAAATCGTCAGCGAGCGGCTAGGCCACTCGACAGTCGCGATCACCCTGGACACGTACTCACACTGCATCCCGAGCATGCAGCGCGAAGCGGCCGAGGTGATTGGCGGATTCCTGCCAGGCTGATCCTCAGCCGCTCGAGTGGTTCCCGCCATCGTCTAACAGCGTCCGTTTGAGCTTAACGAGACAAACCTAGTTGCCTATCCCGAGTTCGCGCTCCTGCCTTCTGAGTTCGCGCTTGCGTTCGGCCACCTGGACAGCTTGCGAGCGGCGCGCCAAGTCAGGCTCTTCACCCAACTCGAGGTAGCTCGTCCTACCGCGTAGCCCAAGCCTGAGGAGCTCTTTGAGCGCGGCGAGCCTGTCGCGCGCAGTCCCAGTTGGGTCTAGGCCCAGCGCTATCCGTTGCAAAGCCTGCACGTAGTCGCCGAACTCTCCACGCGGCGGAGGTTGCTCGCGCGCCGAGTGCCGCTCGATAGCGGCGGAAATCTTCGTTAGCCACTGCTCCAGCTGGCGCGAAATGCGCGCACGGTGGTTGAGCAGGTAACGGGGCTCGCCCGCCTTGTCAACAGACCTCGTTCGTCGAGGTCGCGATCGATCGCTTCGAGGATGGCGATACAGCGTGCGGCCTCATGTACCGCGAGCCGGTCTGCTGGTGACGAAAGCGGACGACTCTGCAAGCTCACTCGCGATCTCGACCGCGCGTGTCTGGATCAGGCGCGGTGAATGAACGCCCTGCTTGACCGCATTCAGATTGCCTGGATGGGCGGCGACAAGGCTCGTCGGGTTTCCGCGCTTGTTCATCTGCCAAGACCACATCGGAATCACAAGGCGAAAGCATTACGTCATGAGCCTCGTCTGACCCGCCCAAGACCGAGCGCAGCCGCCGAGCATCGCGCATTGGACGAGATGACGACGCAGGCTGCTCGCCGCACGGCCGCGCGGAAGATCCGGTGCGCTTCGTCGCAGTGCTCGAGAAGGTCCAGCCCCGACGCCAAGCGTCAGGCGGGTGACGAGATTTACATTTCACGGCCGCTGCCTCTCTCGCCGAGTTGCGCGCCACGGGGTCGCGAGCTACGTTCGCGGAGCCGTTCCTGCGACCAGTAACAAACCACGCTTGCGCTTCGCCGCCGTTCTCAGCCTCGTTCTCGTGCTCGCCGCCTCAGGGGCGGCGCGCGGCTGCCCGCGACGGAGCCTCGTCGTCGGCGTCAACGACGACGCGGTCAAGTGGCATCCGGGGATCTCTTCGATCGCGAACGACCTCGGGCTTGGCTATCTGCCGGGTGACCCAGGGTTGGCAACCGGGACAGACACAACCGAGCGATCGGACGTCGCCTCGATCAACGCAGCGGTTGCCAACGCCGGCTCCCAGAAGATCGTCCTGAGCGTGTTCGGGAGCCCGGATACCGGCACCGCGAGCGCTTCCTCGCGGGCCGCGTACTGCGGCTTCGTCTCCTCGCTCCTAGACCGTGTTCCGCAGATCGCAGCCGTCAACATCTGGAACGGAGCCAACCTGAGCCACTTCTGGAAGCGCATCAATCGCAACGGCTCGAGCGCCGCGCCTGCCGCCTTCGAGGCGCCTGATGGCCCGCTGCTCGACACGATCGACGCTCGCACCCCTCGGTCCGGGTGATCACCTCGATCTCCCCGCGCGGCAACGACAACCCCCGTGCCCGCTCGAACATCTCGCGCTCCGCGCGGAACTTCCTCGAGGGGATGCGGGAAGGCGTACCGCAGTTCGCACCGCCGAGCGTCGCATCTTCGATGCCTGGCGAGCGAACGGTCACGGCTCGACCTCGAAGGAGCGCCCCTGGGCACATCACCGCCTCGACATCGGCGAGGGTGACTAGCCTCCGGCTCCTGTCCTATCTAACGAGCGCCTTCGGAGGCACGCGCCAGCCGGTGCCGGGCAAGAAGGACGTCCGCATCTCGTATCTGGAGGACGGCTTCGAAACGGGCGTCGGAGGCAAGCGATCCTTTTACGGAAGCGCCGAGACCGACCGCGCCGTCGTCGCGCGTCTCGGAGGGAAGGTCGACCTGGCTTCGCAGCTGACCGACGCGATCAGGCTCGCCTACTGCCGCCGGCCGTCGGCGGCTTCTTCAACTTCGTGCTTGCCGACGAGGCCAGCCTGCACGGCTGGCAGTCGGGCATCCTCTTCGCGGACTGGACGCCGAAGCCGTCCTACCGGGCCCTCAAGAACGTGATCGCGGAAGTCAACTCACACCGCGTGAACTGCGCGAAGCTCAAGCCCGGATCAGGAAGCTCAGCGGGCGCCCGACGGCCTCTAGATGCGGAAATCTTCAGGTTCACCGTGCCCGGGAGCCAAACAAGTCATCCAAGATCCTTTCGCCTCAACCGCACGAGAGCGGATACTGCTGAAACAGGCACTTAGTCCGTTCTACGACTGCCGCGGCCACCAGGTCTCTGTTCGATTCCATATCGAACCACATCGCGAAGAGCGTGAACTGCGAGCCCGAGATCAGCAGCAGCGCGACCAGCACGATCGTCGCCGGCGTGATCGCATTGCCCATGATCCGCAGGACGAGCTCGGCGATCCCGAGGGCCAGGCCGATTAGCGTCGCCAGGAAGCCGAGCGCGTAGAAGAAGACCAGCGGGTGGAAGTCGCGGATCACGTACTTCTCGCGCATCCGCCAGAAGAAGCCCTTCACCAGCAGCCACGAGATCGTCGGCACGACCTTCCGCAGCCGGATCCCGGAGCGCTCGCCGACGCCGTAGATCGGCCGTGACGGGTAGTCGCGCACCCGCGCGTTCCAGACGTTCAGGTGCACGAGCAGGTCGTTCGGGAAGCCGTAGCGCTGGTAGATCCGGTCGAGGTCGAGCAGCTGCAGGTACGGCAGCGAGATCGCGGTGTAGCCGGACTGCGAGTCGGCCACGTGCCAGTAGCCGGACGCGATCTTCGTCAGCAGCGAGAGCACCGCGTTGCCGAGGTAGCGGTAGCGCGGGATCACCTCCCACGCCTGGCCGGTGAAGAGCCGGTTCGCCTTGGCGTAGTCGACGTCGCCGCGCGCGACCGCGCCCGTCAGCATCTCGAGGTCGTCGGGATCCATCTGCGCATCGGCCGCCATCACCGCGGTGACGTCGATCTTGTCGTCGCGCGCCTGCTTGTAGCCCGTGATGATCGCGCCGCCGACGCCGAGGTTGCGCTCGTGCTCGATCAGCTCGACGCGCGGGTCGGCCAGAGCGCGCACCGCTCGACCGTGCCGTCGGTCGAGCGGTCGTCGACGACGTAGATGCGGTCGACGAACTGCGGGATCCCGCGGATCGTCTCCGCGATCAGCTTCTCCTCGTTGTGCGCGGGGACGACGACCGACACGCGCTTGCCTTCCAGCACGCCTCGAGGCTACGAGCGCGAGCG